>JAYPOZ010000124.1:0-10202 GCA_038131165.1 Rickettsiales bacterium
CCGTGCGCACATCGCTCAGGTCGGGTTCGAATGTCGATTACGTTCTTTGCCGTTTGGTTCGCCGTCTCGGGTTTGGCGTATTTCGGGATGGGCATGCACAAAAGAAAGTCGAGCGACGCGGATTCGCCCGAGACCGAGGTCCATCCCCTAAATCCGCAGCGCTTGATCGCCAGCACGATCCTGGCGGGTGGCGTCGGTTTCGTCGTCGCCGCGCTCCTGATCTACGGCTTCGAGCAGACCCTCACCGTGAAATAGCCGGACTGGCGCGTTGACGGACGAGCAGCGGCTCGGCAGCACGTTTCCCGGAAGCGCGAAGCGCTCTCCATCGCCCGTCATTCCGGGGCGGGCAGAGTCCGAACCCGGAATTACTTCCCGAGCGTCACGCAGCGGCAATCCGGCACGCACCGAGTCTCAGGCCATAATTCCGGGTCCGCTTTGCGCCCCGGAATGACACTGTGGTGGCGCCCACGCCTGCGCCGACATTCTGGAAGGACGGTGCAAAACTTCCTGTCCCTACCCCGCCAGCACCTCCGGAAGGCCGTAGAAACCTGGCCCTTTCGTCGCCAGCCACCGCAGCGCCGCGAGGAGGACGTCGCGGTCGATCTCGGGCCGTGTCACGTTGTGGCTGATGCGGATCTCGTCGTTGTGGCCGGCGAAGAGGATTTCGTGGTTGCTGTAAGCGCCGCCCGCCCTGAGCGAGACGATTTCGGGCGGCGTGTCCTCGCCCCGCCCGGCCTGGATGCGGCGCGCGATTTCGGCGGCGGTGCCGCTCGGCGTGTCCTTCTTCAGGCGGTGATGCACGCCGATCACCTTGGCGTCGTAGGCGGGGCCGAGACGGCCGGCGAGCGTCTCCAGAACGCCGAACAGGACCGAGGCGCCGCGGCTCACGTTCGGCGCGTAGAGGATGGGCACCGTGGCGGCACAGCCCGCGAGGGCCTCGAGGTCGCCGTCCGTCCGTGCGGTCGTGCCCACCATGAGGGGCCGTCCCGCCGCCGCGCACAGCGCCGCCAGGGCCAGGGTACGCTCGAAATCGGTGAAGTCGACCAGCACATGGCAGGCGTCGAGCGCGGCACCCGCGTCGTCCGTCAACGGCGCCCTGCAGTCCGCCGCCGATATTTGCGACGGCCGCACCAGGCCGGAGACGAAATCGACCCCCTCCATGGCGGCCAGCGCCTCGCCGACGCGGCGGCCCATGCGTCCTGCGGCGCCCGACAGCGATACCTTGATGTCCATTGCTTCAGCCCTCCGGCGGTGACCGCGATGAGGATGATGATGGCACCGAAGGCGCGGAAGTCCATCGGGCGAATGGTCGATTCCATCCGATATCGACATTTTGTCGATTATGTGATAAGCTGCGCCCGCGTTCTTGGACAATGTGAATTCTCAGTGCGACAGAGGCAGGCGCGTCACGCCCCGCAATAGCGGTATGCTATTACCGCAATCGGCGGGCGCATGGGGCCGTCCCGCGAAATTTGCTAATGGCGTTTCGCACACCTCTTTCGGGGCAACGGCACTGGCTCTTAGGCCCTCATTCCGGGTCCGCTTCGCGTCCCGGAATGGCGGACTGGGTGGCCCCTACTTGAAGGCGTAGATCGGGCTGCTCCAGGCCTGGAAGCCGTCTTCGGTGGTCACGCACACCCAGAGCGGGTTGTCGCCGTCGGCCTTCAGCGGGATTTCGAGCTCCGTTGAGATCGTGCGACGCGGATTCTCCTCCGGCAGGCGGAAGACGCGGATCTTGCGCTCCAGACCGCCGGCCTCCATCACCGTGTCTTCGAGGCCGATCTCGGCGAGCGGCACCCGCAAGGTGCCGAGATTGGTGGAGACGTCGAGGGTCCGCCCCTCCGTATGGTCGAGCCAAACGTCGAAGCCGCCGAAATTGCCGGTGGTGATGGCGTCGAAGACGACGGTATCTGTGCCGTGCTGTTCCAGGGTCCGTTCGTGGTTCCAGGCATTGATCTTGGCCATCCGGCGGATCGCGGCGCCGCCGAAACTGGCGCGCCCCTTCCAGTTGGTCTCGCGCCCGCGGCCCCGATACTCGGCCCCGGACCAGACGACCCGGATGCGCTCGCCAAGCTCGCCCGCGCCGAAACCGCGCACCGTCTTCAGAACGTCCATGCCATTCCTGATCTCGATCCGTTCGATCGGAGTCTGGGCCGAAACCTCGACCTTCAAGGTAACGCTGGCGTCGGAAGTCTGGACGATGTCGCCCATCATCACCTCGTTGACGGTCCGCGAACCCGTATCGGGGAACGCCTTCGGGTCCTCGTCGAAGAGCCGCCCGCCCCCCGCCAGGGCGGCGCGCACGTCGAGATGGAGGCGCGTTCCGGTAGTGCCGTAGTGATGGCGCTTGCGCAGGCATTCGAAGATGCCGTCGCGGGTCAACTCCTCCGCGTAAAAACAGGTGAGCCCGCCATAGGCGCCGAACATCGAGGCGCCGGGATAGCTCGCCCCGGGGCGGCCCTTGTGGCCGTCGCTGTTGCAGACGACGCCGCTCCTGTGGCCCAAGGGGAAGCCATCGGTCAACAGCCACTCGAAAGTACCCCAGGCGGAGTGGATTTCCATCGAACGTTCTAGCTTCGGATCGTGTGCGTATTTGATGTCCGCATAGCGGCCACCGACATGGGCGTAGATCACGCAGTCCTCGTCCTTGAGCGCCTCGAACAGCAGGTTGGCGTTGTTGGCGTCGGTGTCGAGGTCGTGGCGCTCCGGCAGCAGGGCATGTGACGAGCGGTGAATCTGCCGCCCCTCGGTGCGAAAATAGACGTTGCGGTCGCCGCCGACCGCCGTATTGCCGGACCACTCGTAGCCCGGGAAGGTGACAAAACGGCCTTCCTCCAGGAATTCCGCCGCCAGCTCGTTCAGGTAGGCCCAGAACTTGTTGTTGACCTGAAAGTCGTTCGCCTGATGGCTGGTGAGGTCGAGGAAGGCCTTGTTGCGGGCAAAGTCGAAATAGCTGCGCGAGGTGCCGATGCCGATGGACTCGCCGGACTGCCCGTGTAGGTCGCCCCAATAGCCGCCGTACTGCCCCTCGCGGATTTGCATCGGATGGGACTCCGCCGCCACCTCGCCCGTCGCCGTGTCCTTGACCGTGATGCGCAGCTCGCCCGGCTGGTCGCAGCTCAGCCCCTCGAACATCACCGCCCGCTCGCCGAGCGGATAGTCGAAGGTCGCGGGCAGATTGTTGACCGGCAGGGTGGTCTCGAAGGTGAAGCTGCCCTCGGCATGCTCCGTCGGGTTGCCCCAGGCGTCCTCCGCCTTGAGGCCGAAGTGGAACGTCTCCCCCGGGCGGCGCAGGCTGGAGAGCACGGCCCGCCAGACGGCGGGGCGGCCCGGCACGATATCGATGGTCGGCGTGTTCGGGATCGGCACGAAATGGCCGGTGGCGCAAACGTCGGCCAGAAACTTGAACTCGAAATCGGTCTCGACCATGGTCTGCAGCTTGAGGCCGTTGGAGCCGTGCGACGTGTCGCCGAAGACGAGGGTGATGGTGTCGCCCTCGCGCATGTAGCCGCCGGTGACATTGACGGTCAGCGACTTCCAGCGCGGCCGCGCACTCGCGCCGCGCGGCGCGTAGACGACGGAGAGGGTGGCGCCGTTGCTGGCGGTGGCGCTGACGTAGTTGTCCGCCGCCGGGTCGGTGGTCTGCAGCCGTCCGGTATCGCCCATGGCGCGGAAGACGACGCGGATCGCGCCCGTATCGTCGAGACCGAAGCGCCCGACCGTGTAGGTCAGCGTGAAGGTCTGGTAGCTGCGGACCTCGAACTGCCCCTTCGGCGTGAGGTCGACATGGCCGTAGAGAACCGGGTCGGCGCCTGGCTGGACGGAGGGCCAACCCTCGCCGACATAGTCTGAATCCGGCAACCTGTAGGTTCCCGCGCCCTTCGCTGGTGTCGCTCCCGTATCCGGCATGAACTCGCTCCGCTGGCAGATAATTTTTATGAGAGCGACATGATAATGCCGAATACAGAGAGCGCCAGCGGAGTCTTGCGACTACACCCGGGCGGCGACAATCCCGCTGCCGTGGATCTCGTTGATCACGGTGCCGTCGAGCCAGCTCCGCACGTCCTCAAGCATGCCGTTGTACCAATGGGCGTAATGCTCGCGAGTGAAGCCGGCGACATGCGGCATCAACACGGTATTGGGCAGGCCGCGCAACGGATGGGCGGCGGGGAGCGGCTCCACGTCATAGACGTCCAGCCCGGCACCGGCGATGCGGTTGTTCTGCAAGGCATCGATCAATGCCGCTTCGTCGACGATGGGGCCGCGCGCAGGGTTGATCAGGCATGCCGTCGGCTTCATCAGGCCGATCTCATGCGCGCCCACCAAGCCGATGGTCCGGTCGCTCTGGATCACCATGACGACGACGTAATCGGAACGGCGGAAGAGATCGTCTTTGGAGACCAGCGCCGCGCCGTGCTGCGCCGCCGTCTCGGCGGTCATGTTCTCGCTCCAGGCGATCACTTCCATGCCGAAGGCATTGCCGATCTTGGATATCTCCGAGCCGATCCGCCCGAGGCCGATGACGCCGAGGGTCTTGCCCCGGATCTCGGTGCCGACGACCGTCTGCCATTTACCGTCCCGCATCGCCCGGTCGTCGATGGTCACGTTCTTCGCCAGCGCCAGGATCAGCGCCCAGGTCAGCTCGCAGGTCGGCGAGGGACGAGGCGTCGTGCCGCAGACGGGGATGCCGCGCTCGCGGCAATAGTCGAAATCGATGACCCGGTTGTGCATTTCCGGAGAGGCGACGAATTTCAGCTTCGGAAGCCGCTCCAGCAGTTCCTTCGGCAGCGGCGTGCGCTCCCGCGTCACCACCAGCACGTCGTAGTCCGCCAGTGCCCTCACCCGCGCGTCGTTGCCCTCCGGCAGTTTCTCGTAAAAGAAATCCGTCTTTACGTGATCCGGCAGGCTGGTCCAGTCGGCGACCTCGCCCGCGATCTTCATATAATCGTCGAGCACCGCGACTTTCATTTCGGCCATGGACGTATCCCCCTGTATTTCGTTACGTGTTGATCTTCAATGCGCTGCGCCGGCCGGCTAACGCGGCTCGTCGCCCACCACGGTCACCCGGTGCGCGTAACGGCGGACCCCGGCATAGTCGTTCAACGCATAGTGCACGAGACAGCGATTGTCCCAGAAGGCGAGAGAGCCTTTCCGCCAGCGGAACCGGCAGGTGAATTCCGGGCGCGCCGAATGCGCGTAGAGGAAGTCGAGCAGTGGTTTGCTCTCCTCCTCGGTCATGTTCTCGAACCGGATGGTATAGGGTTTGTGGACGAAAAGGCTCTTGCGGCCGGTCTCCGGATGGGTGCGCACGACTGGATGGACGGACTCGTAGATATCGCGGTCCTGGGAGCCGGGCTTTACCTTCAGCGCCCGGCCCGCATTGCGCTGTTGCAGGCTGGCGTCCGAATACACCGCGTTGAGGCCCGACAGCATCTCCCGCATGCCCGGCGACAGGGCCTCATAGGCCGCATACTGGTTCGCGAACATGGTGTCGCCGCCGACCTCGGGGCACTCGATCATGTAGAGCAACGACCCCAACGCCGGTTGCGGGAGGAAACTCTCGTCGCTGTGCCAGAGATTACCGACGATGCCGGTGCTGTCCGGCTCCTTCACGATCTCGATAATCTCGGGATAGCCTTCCAGCGATTCGTACTGCTCGCTGATCCGCAAGTCGCCGAACCGCCGGCTGAAGGCAATCTGCTGCTCGGGGGTCAGTACCTGATCGCGGAAGAAGATGACGCCGTGGTCGAGCAACGCCTGATGGACCGTCGCGAAACCTTCGTTGCCGAGCGGCTGCGCCAGATCGACACCGGATATCTCGGCCCCGCAGGCCCCCGCGATCGGAGTAACTTCGATCTCGCCGTTCATCCTTCGCTCCGGGTCAGAGTTTCTCTGCGACGCCGTAGGGGGCGACGTTGCGGCCGCCATAGCGTCTCACCCTAATGTTGGCCTGCTCCCCATGCCCGGCAAATCCTTCGAGCGCGCAGAGCCGCGAGCAATATTCGCCGACCATGGCGGACGCCTCGTCCGTCAAGACTTTCTGATAGGTGCAGGTCTTCATAAACTTGCCGACCCAGAGCCCGCCCGTATACCGCGCGGCCCGCTTCGTCGGCAGGGTATGGTTGGTGCCGATGGTCTTGTCGCCGTAGGAAACGTTGGTGCGGGGACCAAGAAACAGCGCGCCGTAATTGGTCATGTTCTTAGCAAAATAGTCCGGATCCTCGGTCATCACCTGCACGTGTTCGTAGGCCAGCCTGTCCGCCTCTTCGAGCATCTCCTCCAGACTATCGCAGAGGATGACGGAGCCGTATTCGGCCCAGGATTCGCGCGCGATTTCCGCCGTCGGCAGAATCGCAAGCTGGCGCTCGATCTCTGCCAGCGTGGCCTCGGCCAGCTTGCGTGAATTGGTCAATAGCGCCGCCGGCGAGGTCGGTCCGTGCTCCGCCTGGCCCAGCAGATCGACCGCGCAGAGTTCCGCGTCCACGCTCTCGTCGGCGATGACCAGGGTCTCGGTCGGCCCGGCGAAGAGGTCGATTCCGACCCGCCCGAAGAGTTGCCGTTTCGCCTCGGCGACGAACATATTGCCGGGCCCGACCAGCATATCGACGCCGGCTATGGACTCCGTGCCGATGGCCATCGCCCCCACGGCCTGCACCCCGCCCAGCACCAAAATCTCGTCCGCGCCCCCCATATGCATGGCGGCGACGATGGCCGGATGCGGCTCACCATCCTGCGGCGGCGCCGAGGCGACGATGCGCTTCACCCCGGCGACGGACGCGGTCAGCACGCTCATATGGGCGGAGGCGACCATCGGGTACTTGCCGCCCGGCACGTAGCAGCCGACCGAGTTCACGGGAATGTTGCGATGCCCGAGGATCACCCCCGGCATGGTCTCGACTTCCAGATCCCGCAGGCATTCCTTCTGTTTCTCCGCGAAATTTCGGATCTGTTTCTGCGCGAACTCGATATCCTCGATATCGGTTTGCGGCACTTTCGAGATGGCGGCGCGGATGTCGTCCTCGGTCAGGCGGAAGCGTTCCGGCTTATAGCCGTCGAACTTCTCCGAGAGTTCCCGTACCGCCGCGTCGCCGCACGCATCGATCTGCGCCAGGATATCTTCGACGATTTCCCGGACCTTGGCATCCGCCTCGGCGACATCGGCATCGCTCTTGCCTCGTTTCAGATACGTGATCATCGCCGCATTCCTCCATTATCGTCCGGGGACCCTCCGCCCTTTCTTCCCTTGTAGATTTAGAGGCGGGACTTCCGCAAGGCCGCGGATGCAAACGGAACTGCGAAAAGCATTGAGTTGTCCGTGCCGCCCCCTAAGCTCGCGGCGTGATGAAACCCACAATCCGCAAAACTCTCCTAGCCCTCCTCGCGCTGATACTGATCGGTGCCGGCGCCGCCGCACTCTGGCTCCAAACATCGCAGCCGCAAACGACGGGCACGGTCGACGTCGCGGACCTGAAGCAGCCCGTCGAGATCATTCGGGACGAGAACGGCATTCCGCATATCTTCGCGCAGACCAAACGCGATGCCCATTTCGCGCTCGGCTTCGTCCACGCACAGGACCGGCTTTGGCAAATGGAGTTTACCCGACGTGTCGGCGCGGGACGCTTGTCGGAAATTTTGGGGCGGGAGACCTTGGGAACGGACAAGTTTCTGCGCACCCTCGGCCTCTACCGACTCGCGGAGTCGCAGGCGGCCCGTCTCGACGGCGAGACACGAGAAGCGCTGAACGGCTATGTGGCGGGGGTAAACGCGTTCCTCGCCAACCATACAGGTGCCTGGCCACTCGAATTCGTCCTGCTCGGGCACACGCCCGAACCTTGGCAGCGCGCCGATTCGCTGGTTTGGGCGAAACTGATGGGCCTGCAGCTTTCGTCCGGATGGCGGGGCGATCTGCTCCGCGCGAACCTCGCCGCGAGAATCGGGGTGACTCGGCTCCGCGACTTGTTCCCGGTCGACGGTCCAGACGCACCGACAACGCTTTCTCAAATGAAGGGACTTCGCCTGGACGATCTCGCCGCCCGCATTCCGGACATGCTGGACGCGCAGAGCGCGTCGAATGCGTGGGTGGTCTCCGGCGCGCGCTCGGGCACCGGAAAGCCGATTCTCGCCAACGATCCTCATCTCGGCTTCGCGGCACCAGGGCTCTGGTATCTGGCACGGCTTACGACGCCTGAATGGACGGCCACAGGGGCCACGGCTCCGGGCGTGCCTTTGGTGGTGCTGGGGAGAAATGGGCATATCGCCTGGGGCATGACCACGACCGGTGGCGATACGAGCGACCTTTTCATCGAAACGGCGCTGCAGGACGATCCCACGCGCTACTTGACGCCGGACGGCCCCAAAGCCTTTCGAACCCGAACCGAGACAATTTCGATTAAAGGCGACGATCCGATCACGATTACCGTCCGCGAGACGCAACATGGCCCGGTTCTATCGGATGTCCTCCCCGCCCTTAAACATCTCGCAATCGACGAGAAGGTCGTGGCGCTCGCGGCAACAGTTCTGCGAGACGACGATACGAGCGTGGAGGCGATCGCCCGCATTAATCTGGCAAAGAGCGTCACCGAATTCCGTGACGCCGCCCGCTTGTTCTCCGCGCCGATGCAAAACCTTTTCGTCGCCGACATCTCTGGCGGCATCGGTTTCATTACAGCCGGGCGCATGCCCCTACGCCGGATGGGCCACGGGCATCTTCCGGAATCAGGCCTCGATGGACGCGGCGACTGGAAAGGCTTCGTCGCCGAGCGCCACTGGCCACAATCCTGGAATCCGCCGGAGGGAGTTCTCGCAAACGCCAATAACCGGCTACGCCCGTCGGACGCAGGGCGAGCGTATCAATATGCCTGGTACTGGCCGGAATCGCACCGTGCTGCGCGGATAAAGGAATTCTTCCGCGTTCCGAAGTCGCACACGATCGAAGACAGCCTCCATCTTCAAATGGACAACCGCTCGCTCGCGGCCCGGTCGCTTCTGCCGATCCTGATCGGTCTTCAATCCGGCAACGACGCCCATGCCGAAGCCATCAGTTTACTAAGAGATTGGAACTACGAGATGGACCGGCGCAGGCCGGAGCCCCTGCTCTACGCCGCCTGGACCCGCCATCTGATGGTGACTCTGCTCGAAGACGAACTCGGCGCCGCCTTCGCGGGGTTTCAAAGAGCCCGCCCTCGCGTGATCGAGCGGATTTTGCGCGAAGACACCGTGTGGTGCGACGATGTTTCCACACCGCAGAAGGAAGATTGCGGTGTGCGCACCGCCCTCGCGCTCGACCGGGCATTGTCCGAGCTTAAAGCGAGATTCGGCGGCGATCCGAAGGATTGGAACTGGGGTGCGGCTCACGAGGCGGTCTTCCCCCACAAGATATTCCGCCGGATCCCGCTGCTGGGTCAATGGACCGAAGGCCGAATTGCGACCGACGGCGGCGATCATACGCTGAACCGGGGGCAAACCGGCGGCGGCGTAGACGATCCCTATCGCCACAGCCACGGCGCTGGATTCAGGGCCGTCTACGATTTATCGAACCTGGAGAACAGCCGCTATAGCCTCGCCACGGGACAATCCGGAATCCGCTTTCCGACCGGTACATGGAATTCTTGGCACCGTGGCGCGATGGCCGCTATATCCATATCGCTGGCTCGCGGGACGAGTTGGAAACACGCGGCGGAGAACGACTGACCCTCCGCCCCCGCGTCGATAGAGAGCAAACGGAATCGCAATGACCATCTCCCTTGAAGACATCCGCGCCGCCGCCGAACTCATCGCGGGAGAAGTTGTCCGCACGCCGACCGTGCGGTCGGGCGGACTTTCGGATTTCCTGGGCGCCGAGGTTTTCCTGAAACTCGAAACGCTTCAGAGAACCGGTTCCTTCAAAGATCGGGGCGCCCTGGTCAAGCTAAAGTCCGTTGCGAAAACCTCCAACAACGGCGTCATCGCGATCTCCGCGGGCAATCACGCCCAAGGGGCCGCCTACCATGCTCAACGGCTCGGCATTCCGGCTACCATCGTGATGCCGAAAGCAACCCCTTTTACCAAAGTCGTGCGGACCCGCGATTTCGGTGCTCGCGTGATCCTCGAAGGCGCATCGGTCAACGACGCAAAACCCTTCGCCGACGAAATCGCGGAACGCGAAGGCTTGGTGTTCGTCCATCCCTATGACGACCCGGACATTATCTTCGGGCAAGGCTCCG
>JAYPOZ010000125.1:0-9642 GCA_038131165.1 Rickettsiales bacterium
TTTTGAAGCGATATTGGTTGCTAATTGGTTGCTATCTCAAAAACTACAATTCGCATTTATTGTTAAGGCATTGAAAATATTGGTGGGCTGTGCAGGGCTCGAACCTGCGACCCGCTGATTAAGAGTCAGCTGCTCTACCAACTGAGCTAACAGCCCGCCGTCTTGCGAGGGCGGGGGTATAGCAAAGCCCCGCCCGCTTGTCGATAGCTTGTCGACCGATTGACCTCTCCGCTCTAGCTGAGCGGCGGCTTGTTCCAGTCTTCCTTGAAGACCGGCTTGCGCTTCTCCTTGAACGCTCGCCCGCCTTCCTGTTGGTCCTCGCCGCGGCTGACACTCAGCAATTCCCGTTGGGCGAGCGCGCTCAATTCCGAGGGACCGCGCTCGACGACCGTATTGCGCACGAACCGCTTGAGGGTGCGCACCACCATCGGCGAGCTGTCGCGCATGATCTCGGCGTATTCCATCGCCGCCTCGACCTGTTGGCCGACCGGCACGACCTTGTTGACCATGCCGACCTCATAGGCGCGCTGGGCGCTGAAATGCTTGCCGGTCAGCATGAACTCCATGGCGATCTTGTGAGGCAGGCGCGCGGCGAGGCCGGCAATCAAGCCGCCACAAAAGCCGATCTGGGCTTCCGGATAGAAAAAGTCGGCGCTTTCCGAGGCGACGGCGAAATCGCAGAACTGGACGAGGCAAAACGCCCCGCCGACGCAATATCCGGAGACGGCCGCCACCAGCGGCTTGTCCACGTCGACACCGACGCCCGGCATGCATTCCCAGAGTTGGGGATCGCGGGGCGGGTCCTTGAGATCCGCGCCGACGGAAAACGCGCGATCGCCGGCGGCCGTGAGGATGCCGCACATATCGTCGCTTGCCTGCAGCCGCAACATCGCCTCGCGCATCGCGACCACAACGCCGTTCGACAAAGCGTTCATTTTCTCCGGCCGATTGATCGTGATCGTCGCGATCCGATCCTTGGATTCGTAAGTCACGAGATTTTCGGTCGTCGGTGCATCGTTAGGCATGTTACTTTTTCCGGCAGTTTGTGGGAGTGCGAAAAAATTGAGATAGGGCGAATAGAGCGGCGGGCACGGTAAAAATTCGCCCGTATCCGGTTCAGGAATCGGAGTCTTCGCCGTATCGGCTGATCCGCATGTCGCGGTGGACATAGACGTTCATCAACAGACCGAAACCAATCAATACCGTCATCATGGCGGTGCCGCCATATGAGATCAGCGGCAAGGGAACGCCGACGACCGGTATGAGGCCCATGACCATCGCGATGTTCATGAAGACATACAGAAAGAAGGTCGTGGAGACGCCCATGGCCACCAATCGGCCAAAATGGCTGCGCGACCGCATCGCGATGGCAAAACCGTAGATCACGATGGCGGCATAAAGCGCGATCAGCAGCAAGCCTCCGACAAGCCCGAACTCCTCCGCGTACATTGTGAAGATAAAATCTGTCTGCATCTCCGGGAGGAAGGACAAGTGGCTTTGGGTGCCCTTCATGAAGCCCTTGCCGAAGACCCCGCCGGAGCCGAGTGCGATCTTCGACTGCAGGATATGATATCCGGCGCCCAGCGGGTCGCTTTCGGGCGCCAGGAACGTCATGATCCGATTCTTCTGGTAGGTATGGAGCATTGACCATACAACGGGAATGGATGTCAGCCCAATCAGCCCGACGAGCACGAATTTCCACAATCTAACGCCCGCAAGGAAGAAAATAGCGGCGCTGCCCATCAACAGCAGCAATGCAGTGCCGAGGTCGGGTTGACGCAAGACCAGCGCGGTTGGCGCCACCACGAGCAGGATCGGAAACAGTAAATGGGTCGGGCGCATGACGTCGTCGAGACTAAGGCGATGGAAGTACCGTGCCAGGGCCAGCACCAGGGCGATTTTCATCAATTCCGAGGGCTGAAGGTGGAAAAATTTCAATCCGATCCAACGTTGCGCACCCATCCCGACAGTGCCCGCGAACTCGACCGAGACAAGCAGGACAAAGGCAATTGCATAGAAGGCGTAGGCATAGCGCAGCCAAATGCGGATATCCGTCAGCGCAATCGTCAACATGACAATAATGCCCATGCCAAACCGCACGATCTGCCGTTCCGCCCAGGGCGAGAAACTGCCGTTGCCGGCGGAATAGAGCATCGCGAAACCAACCGCGGCGAGACAACAGATCATCAGGATAAGAAGCCAATTCAGATGCCAGAATCGTTGGCCGAGCGTCATCGTGGCGGGGGTCAGCCGATCGCGGGTGCTCATTGGGTCTTCCCCTCGAGGGCCAATTGCCCCGGCGCGCGTCGGCGTTGGGCTTCACGCAGAATATCGCGGGCAATCGGCGCCGCCGTCTTGGATCCGCCGCCGCCGTGTTCGACGACCACGGATACCGCATAGACGGGCCGGTCGACGGGCGCATAACCGACGAACAGCGAATGGTCCCGCTCGCGCCAGGGCTTTTCGCGGTTCTTGCGCACGCCCGATTCGGATTCCCGCTCGACCATGGTGATGCGCCGCACTTGGGCGGTACCGGTCTTGCCGCCGATGGCGTGACCGGTTTCCGTGAGCCGAGATTGATATGCGGTGCCGCGCGGATGATTGACGGCTTCGTCCAAGGCATGCATCAGGAGTTGCCGCGAGCGTTTGGAAATGCCTGTATGCGGGAATTCAGCGACGTCGATCAGGTCGTTTCCATCGTCGATCGTCTCGCGCGTCAACCGGGGTAGGACGGCGTAACCGCCATTCACGGCGCGCGCGGTCATGACGGCGAGTTGCAGAGGTGTCGTCAGCACGTACCCCTGGCCGATCGCGGCCACAAGCGTCTCCCCCTTCAGCCAGGGTTTTCCATACTGTTCGCGCTTCCAGGCCCGTGTCGGAATGAGGCCTGCGCTTTCACCCGGGAGATCGATGTCCAAGAGGGTTCCCAAGCCCAGTTGGCGCGAAACGGCGGCGATCCGGTCGACGCCCAGTTTCAGCGCCAGTTCGTAGAAGTAGACATCGCAGGACTCGCGCATGGCATCGACCATGTTGACCAGGCCATGGCCATGCTTGTGCCAGCAATGGAATCGCTGGTCGCCAAGCTCCATAAACCCGCTGCAGAAGACGGAATGATCCGGCGAAATGCCGTTCTCGAGCGCCGCCAGCATAACGGCCGGCTTAAACGTCGAGCCCGGCGCGTATTGACCGGAAATGGCCTTGTTGCTGAGGGGCGTGTCGGGATTCTCGATCAGAGACCGCCAGGTTTTTGCGTCCAGCCCTTCATTGAAGCCGTTGGGGTCGAAGCTGGGAACCGAGACCATCGAGAGCACTTCGCCGGACCGGACGTCAATGACGACCGATGCGGCGCGCCGATGCGAAGACAATCTCTCCGTGACGAAACGTTGCAGGTCGGCATCAAGGGTGAGAACGACCCGCCGGCCTGGCCGCCCTTCGGCCCGTTCCAGTTCTTTGATGACGCGGCCGATTGCGTTGACTTCGACCTGGCTGTTCCCCGCGGTACCTCGCAACGCCAGATCATATTGCCGTTCGACGCCGTTCTTGCCGATCCGGAACCCGGGCAACTCCAGCAACGGATCGCCGGTCTGGTCCTTCTCGGAGACGGCCGCGACGTAGCCCATAACATGGGCGGCGATGTCGCCGTTGGGATAATGCCGCGATTGGCCGACATCGATGCTGATGCCGGGCAAATCGGGCGCATTGACTTCGATCCGGCTGACTTCTTCCCAGCGCAAGTTCTCGCGTACGGTAATCGGCACGAATGCGTGGCGCCGGCGGGCTTCCCGCAGGACTCGCCGACGGTCGTATTCGCTTACATTGATGATTGTGTTGAGACGTTCCAGCGTCTCTTGCACGTCGAGTGCTTGTTCCGGGACCATGACGACGCGGAAGTTCTGAACATTGACGGCCAAAGGAGCACCGTGCCGGTCCACGATGTGGCCGCGCGGCGGCGCCAGAAGACGCAAATTGATCCGATTCTCGTCGGCCAGCATCTGGTAGCGTTTGGATTCGAGGACCTGAAGATAATAGAGCCGTCCGCACAGACCGCCGAGCAGGGCGATTTTGGCGCCGGCGAGCACAGCTGCCCGGCGGCCAAATGCCTTTACCCGCAGCTTTTCCGGTTGCATGGGGGCTTATTCCTCGCGGGGGAGCGTGCGGTGAACCTGGACAAACAGCCAGCCTAATATCGGATACGCGGCGATATTCATCGCGCATTCGAAGAAAGCCGGTTCCGGTGCCAGAAGAGAGCCGGAGAGTAGGCAGGCGATCAACCACTCGGCGGCGGCAACGCCGAGAGAAACCATCATGAAACCCCACCAGACCACGAAGAACGATTTCCCATAGAAAAATCGTGCCTGAGAGACGGCGACGACATAGACGAGGATCAGGATCGCGGCATTCTGACCGATCGGACCGCCCGATAAAAAATCCTGCAAAAGGCCGATCAGAAATACCGCGCCGCTCGGCAGGAGGGAGGGCCTGTGCAGCGCCCAATAATAGACCGCCATGAGGGCGAAATGCGGCGATACGGCCGCATAACCGGGCAATTGCAGGGGAATGAGGTTCAGGATGACCAGGACCACCGACAGCAGAAACGGCGTGAGCTTCCGTGCGGCAAGATCAAGGTGCTGCCAGACCGCTGTTCTCATTTTCTTGGGCCGGAACTCTGTGCAATCGGTGTATGTTTCTCGCCGATGACGCCTTCGAGGCCGAAATCGACGAGCCGGACGAATTCAAGCCGATCCGGTGAGGCGAAAGTTTCGATCCGGACGCCAGCATCGCCGATTTCGGCGACGACGCCGATGGGCAATCCCGCTGGAAACATGCCGCCGTGCCCAGACGTGACGATACGGGAGCCGATCGATACTTCCGCGTTGGCGGAGACAAAAGTAAGCCGTGGCCGCTGGCTATTGTCGCCCGCCAAAACCGCGCGCGCACGTGTGCTTTCGACGAGGACGGGTATCCGACTATTGAGGTCGCTGATTAGTAGGACGCGCGCCGACCGTTCTCCCGTCGATGCGACGCGGCCCAACAATCCCTTACCGGTAACGGCGGCATGACCGCGGCGCACGCCATTGCGCGCGCCGGCGTTGACGAGCAGGCTGCGAATAAAGGGCCCGCTTGAATCGCCAATGACCCGAGCGGTGACCGAGGTGACTTTCTGGTCCCCGGAAAAATTCAGCAGCGTCCGCAATTGGTCGTTTTCCGACAACAACGTCCGGGCGGCATGTTGCCATTGCAGGAGACGGGCATTCTCTGCCTTCAAGGCGGCGTTCTCCTGACGCAGATGGGCCAATTCCCGGATATGGTCGATCGCATCCGACGCTGTCGCGACAGGGCGAGAAAGCGCATCGAGCACAGGTGTCGTGGTGTCGATCAATGCCATACGGGTTTCATCGAAAATCTTGGGATCGGTATGGCCGATCATCAGTAACCCGATTGACGCACTGAGCAGCACAAGAAAGGCGAACCGGTGCGCGAGGCTGCGCATCGGCGCGGCTACGCGAACAACTAATCCTGATTTCTCTTTCACGACGCTTCTCTCGCGAAGTTAGTTAAAATGGCGAATTTTCAGCATGTTAACCACCATTTATTAACACGTTCTTAAGGGTTTTCATTGCTTCGAGACACCGTCCCGTTCCGAGTGCGACGCAGGACAGCGGATCGTCCGCCAGCGAAACCGGCAGCCCCGTGGAATGCCGGAGCACATAGTCCAGTTTACTCAGGAGCGCGCCGCCGCCCGTCAAAACGATGCCCTTGTCGACGATGTCGGCCGCGAGTTCCGGCGCCGTGTGTTCAAGCGCCACCTTGACGGCCTCGACGATCGCCGCGACCGGTTCGGCCAGACTCTCGGCGATCTGACGTTCGGTAATTTCCAATTGCTTCGGCACGCCGTTCATCAGGTCGCGCCCTTTGACTTCCATCACGCGGCCTTCGCCGTCGTCGGGTGGACACGCCGAGCCGATTTCTTTCTTGATCCGCTCCGAACTGCCTTCGCCGACAAGGACGTTATGGTTTCGCCGGATATAGGCGATGATCGCCTCGTCCATCTTGTCGCCGCCGACCCGGACCGAGCGGGAATAAACGATACCGCCGAGAGAGAGGACCGCGACCTCTGTCGTGCCGCCGCCGACATCGACGACCATAGATCCGGTCGGCTCGGTGACGGGTAATCCGGCCCCGATGGCCGCCGCCATAGGCTCCTCGATCAGAAACACGCGGCGGGCGCCCGCGGCCTCGGCAGAATCCACGATCGCGCGGCGTTCGACCGCGGTCGAGCCGGACGGCACACAAACGATGACTTGCGGGCTCGCGAAGCTGCGCCGATTATGCACCTTGCGGATGAAATGTTTGATCATCTCCTCCGCCACTTCGAAATCAGCGATGACGCCATCCCGGAGTGGCCGTATCGCATGGATGTTGCCAGGTGTCCGGCCAAGCATCATCTTGGCTTCGTCGCCAACCGCCAGGACCTGCTTGCGGCCTTTCACTTCGGCGATGGCGACAACGGAAGGTTCGTTCAAGACAATGCCGCGACCTTTGACGTAGACCAGCGTATTCGCTGTCCCGAGGTCGATCGCCATATCGGCCGAAATCATGCCAAGTAATCGCGCAAACATTTCTCTTACTTTTCCTTCCCGATCATCCAGGACGGGTACACGCGCCGACGAGGTACATCGCACCATGGGCCGGCGACCGACGCCCATACGCCAAGATTTACGCTCAAACAGTTATATAAACTACGCCAAATCAAAGAGTTATCATAACTCTCTTAGTCAACGGTTGAGACTCATTCCCGTCCGGGTACCACGCCATATGAGTCCTGAATCACAACGCTTCAGCACTATAATGCAGGACTCCGGTTTAAGAATAGTCCCTTAAATTCTTTTGTTAAAAGGATTTTTCGGTTGGATGCAAGAAAATTTCTTGCATCGGGTCGCCGAGCAAAGCCCGCGACCGGCTGGCGGCGGCATCAAGGGGCTGCCGCCAGCCGTGCAGAAGATTGTCCTGGGATGCCTAATTCTTGGTCTTATCGACGAGCTTGTTCTCCGACAGCCACGGCATCATGGCGCGCAGGCGGGCGCCAACTTCCTCGCTACCGTGCTCGCTGGAGCTCCGGCGCATGGCCTTAAGGCTCGGTTGGCCGACTTCGCATTCGGTCATCCACTCCCGCACGAAACGGCCGGACTGGATATCGGCAAGCAGCGATCTCATATTCTCTTTGACGTGATCGTCGATGATCCGGTCGCCCGTTGAGAGGTCGCCGTACTCGGCCGTGTTGGACACCGAATAGCGCATGTCCGAGATGCCGCCTTCGTACACCAGGTCGACGATCAGCTTCACTTCGTGCATGCATTCGAAATAAGCCATCTCGGGCGCATAGCCCGCTTCGACCAGCGTGTCGAAACCGGCCTGCATCAAACGGGTGAGGCCGCCGCAGAGGACGGCCTGCTCGCCGAAGAGGTCGGTTTCGCATTCCTCGCGGAAGGTCGTCTCGATGATGCCGGCGCGCGCGCCGCCGATGGCCGAGCCGTAGCTGAGGCCGATGTCGTGGCAATTCCCGGTCGGGTTCGCATGAACCGCGAGCAAGGAGGGGACGCCGGCGCCGCGCTCGTATTCGGAGCGGACGGTATGGCCGGGGCCTTTCGGGGCGATCATGAACACGTCGATATCGGCGCGCGGTTCGATCAGGCCGAAGTGGATGTTCAGGCCGTGGGCGAAGGCCAGGGCCGCGCCTTCCTTCATGTTCGGCTCGAGGTCATTGTAGTACAGCGCCCGCTGGCCCTCATCCGGCGTCAATACCATGATGATGTCGCCCCATTTGGCGGCATCGGCCGGCGACATCACCTCGAAGCCCGCGGCTTCGGCCTTGGCGGCGCTGGCGGAACCCGGGCGCAAGGCGATCTTTACCTCTTTCACGCCGGAATCCCGCATGTTCATTGCATGGGCGTGGCCCTGGCTGCCATAGCCGACCACGACGACCTTCTTGGATTTCACCAGATTGACGTCGGCATCACGATCATAATAAACGCGCATAGTAAATAGTCCTCCTGTTTGTGCTTCGGCTCAACCGCGACGCGTCGGCACGACCGAGATGTCGACCGACGGACGCAATTCAGCGCATACCTTGAGCACCTCGTGGATGTTGCTGGACATGAACTTGTCGAATGGTGTCTCGTCCTCGACAGCATCGGCATCGAACGAAGGAAAAGCCTGTTGCTTCAGGATATAATCAAAGCGCGAGGCCCATTTGCGGGCGCCGAGACGGGCTGTGGTCGAGCAATTGTCGACCATGTAGGAGACACCCTGGTAATCCATGTAGGGGTTTAGCGAGTCGACCGCCTCGATAATCGATTCGTTGGCGATTTCCGAATAGGGATGGCCGCGGTCCTTCAACAGGTCGACCTGGGCCATCATGCAGGCCATGTAGGTGCCCGCGGTCTCCGGGTTGATCGGCGCGTAATTGCGCGATTCGTCGGCCCGCACCTTCTCGCCCACCACCCACATGTCGGTGCTGTCGATCTTGCCCATTGGGTAAGTGCCGTGCCGTCGCGTCGCCTGAATCACACTGCGCACCTCGTTACCGGACGCAACGTCGTCGTAGATCTCCTCAAGGATTTCGCGGCACGGATGGTAGGCTGCGTTGTAGGCCTTGCGGAAGGCCGCTTTCTCGCCATCGTCGAGTTCGTCGTAAACCGCTTTCAGGCCGGAGCGCGATATCGATTTACTGATCGGACCGGTAATGGATTCCGATGTGTTGAGATAGGCGTCGTCCTTGGGCATGCCCTGGTCCACATAGCGTGCATAGAGGCTTTCGGCGATACCATGCACGGCGCCGAGCAGAATGCCGCGCTCGCCGAAAATATCTGAACGGTACTCCGATTCCAGGGTTGTCTCGAAGGTGTAGGGCGAGCCAAGCGCCACCGACCAGCCGAGAGCGTAGTCGGTGGCCTTGCCGGTGACGTCCTGGTGAACGGCGAAGCTGGCGTTGATGCCGGCGCCGTTGACCTCCCGGCCCTGTTCGTAGAGGCGGCGCACCGACGGACCCATGCCTTTGGGACAGACCGCAATCACATTGATCTCTTTTGGGAATTCCTCGCCCTGCGCCTGCAAATGGGAGAGCAGAAAGCCGTGACTAAGGCCAAGTGTCGATCGTGGCCGGAAGGCGGCGAAGATTTCCTTGTAGTTTTCGGCGAAGGCAGCGTCGGAAATAAGGAGCAACGACATGTCGCTCTCGCGGATGACATCGTACATCTCGCCAAGCGTACCGTCCTTTTCGGTGAAGCCGACCGCCTCCGCTTCCTTCATGGAGGAGGAGCCCGCGCGCAAACCTACTTTTACTTTAATGTCGGTATTCTCCAAGGATTCGCGCAGATTCTGCGCCTGCGCCGGACCCTGCGACGACCAACCGATGACGCCGATCTGCTTGATTCCGTCAAATGCCTTCGGCAGCATTGGGAACAGATCACGTCCGCCGGCGACGATGGTCTCTTCGCGGTCGGCCATTTTGATCGTGCGGGTTTCAAACACATTCGAAGTGAAGCTCATCGGGCAGTTCCTTGGTGAGGAATTATAGGGGTTAGAGAGGCTGTGCGCCGCGCGCAATGGCGACGCTGCCGCTGCGGACGATCTCGACCTTGC
>JAYPOZ010000126.1:0-9634 GCA_038131165.1 Rickettsiales bacterium
CGTTACCAGTCGGAATCGTTAGATCCGGCTTTAATATTGCCCCGTAGCAGCCTATCGAACTTCCCTCTCGCTGCCGGACGTTGGTCCTACAATTTAACGCGCCAGTAATTCATCCAATAACCGCACGACGTCCTTTGACGCTTCGGCAACCAAGGCAATCTCACTTAAAGCACCATCGAGATCGCCGTTTTGATACCGTCTTGCCGCCTCAATGCCATGTTGGTGCACCGCTCTATGCGGTTCTTCCATCGCAATGAACGCCGCATGCCCCCGAATGGATGAATCCTCTATGGTGTCGTACCATTTACCCAAGCGGCACGAATGTTGATCGGCCAATTCATCCGGATTAAGCCGGGCACGGCCAACGATCATTTCCGCCAGTTTCTTTTTCCAGATGATGTGATCCGACTTCGCCCGATAAATCGTCATATCCGGTATCTGTAGCGTCAACATGTCGTCTAGGTTGGCGACCAACTCCTCGTCGACCATAGCGAGGAAATCGACGATCGCTTCAATCTGCCCGACGTTCCGAGTGGTCATGTGTGCAATCGTCGAGATTCCCTCTGCCACCTCGTTGCTGGCTTCGGATTGTTGGCCAAGAATGTTGGCGATCTCTTCCATTTTTTCGGTGATGCCGATCACTTGTGTGGACATATTTCTCATTTCGCCACCGGCACTATCGATGACTTCCCGGCCTTCCGTTACAGCAGCAGCGCCAATTTCCATTGAATCGATGATGCCTTGCATCTCCGATCTCAAATGATCAATCCGCGTCCGGATGTCTTCCGTCGCCTGGCTTGTTTGATTGGAAAGGTTCTTAACTTCGGCTGCGACGACCGCAAACCCTTTTCCGGCTTCTCCGGCTCTCGCCGCTTAGATTGTGGCATTTAGGGCCAATAGGTTCGTTTGTTTCGCAATATCGTCAATCTGCCCGACAATATTGCCGATTTGCTCGGACGCATCGGCAAGGGTTTCGACGCGACTTGCAGCGGTCTCGACCGCCTCGGCAATACGCTCCATGGCCGCGGCCGCCTGATCTGCGGCACCAACACCTTGATCCGCTGTTGTACGCACATTTCGCGCTTCATCGGCAGCGCCTTCGGTATTTCGCGCAATTTCGTTCACGGATGCGACCATCTCTTCGGCGGCCGCCGCGATCGTCTGGCTTCGGCTGTCTACCTCTCTCGTGTCGCGGATCATTTCCGCCGAAGATGTAACAGCCTCATTCAAGTTTACCGACATCGACACCATGCCGGCCAAACTGGCCAATGCACGGTTCTGCAATGTTTCAGAGATCGTTTTGATGCGACCCGTGAAACCTTCGGTGGACACTGGAATGTCTTCGTATGCCCCGGCTTCCAATTGATCCAGCGCATCGGATACTAACCGGTCATCTCCCGCTTCGCTCATCGTAACTTCCCGTATGATTTATTGCCAAACGCTCACAAGAATTGGCAATCTCCGTAAACCCAGCGACCGATCGCGCATTCCTTTAACGCTTGGCAGAGATTGAGCCGCATGTCTGAATTTGGCGAAAGCTTTCCAGCTTCTACCAAGCATCAGGAAATACATCACCATTCTGAATAACGCCATACGCTGGGGTTGAATTCTAAATTTCTCTTAGATTTCTCTCCTGGATACTTAATTCACCTTTTCTCGGCGAGGACGGGCCGGCGACGGGCACCGTGCAGCCTGTTTTTGGATACACAAAGATAGGTGACATTTTGTCTAATTTATGGTAAGACTCCGCCGGTTCTCAAACAGTTTGAGCCCGCGACATGCCGCACGGAAAACCCCTGAAAGATAACTCAAACGGTAGACTAATACCGCGTTTATGGGGTGCATGGGGTCGATCCGCGAAAATGCATAAGGACTTACAGAGCCTCTCTGTCCGCCGATCCCGGCTAGGTTTGCGTGGCGCCGTTGCAGGCGATCATCTGGCCCGAGACGAAGCCGCCCGCCTCCGAGACCAGAAAGCCGCAGAGCCCGGCGATATGCATCGGCTGGCCGAGATGGCCCAAGGGGATCAGCTTCTCCTGCTCGCGGATATGGGCGTCCATGGATTTGTCGCGGTAGTCGCCCTCGATCGGGCCCGGCGAAATCGCGTTGACGGTGATGCCCTTGCGCCCGAATTCCTTCGCCATCGACTTGGTGATGCCCCAGAGCCCGTGCTTGGCGGCGGAGACCGGGCAGCGGCCGTCGTAGCCGTGCATCGCGTTCATGCCGGTGATGTTGACGATCCGGCCCCAGCCCCGCTCGACCATCCCCGGCACGAAGGCCTGCCCGGTGTAAAAGGCCGAGTGCATGTCGATGGCGATGACGTTGTGCCAGAAAGCCTCGTCCATCTCGAGGAAAGGCTTGTGCGGGCGGATGGCGGCGTTGTTAACAATGATGTCGACGGCGCCGAATTCGGCCAGTGCCGCCGCCGCCATCGCCTTCACGGCGGCGCTGTCGCCCACGCTGCCCATCGCCACCAGGGCGCCGACGCCGAGCGCGCGGGCTTCCTCCGCGACTTTGTCGGCGCTCGCGCGGTCGGTCAGGCCGTTGATGACGACATTGGCGCCCTTGGCCGCGAACTCGAGCGCGATGGCGCGGCCGATGTTGTGGCCGGAGCCGGAGACGAAGGCGGTTTTCCCTTTGAGGCTCATATGCTTCTCCCGGAGGTTCAGGTCGGTTCGGTTGGATCGAGGGGAAAGGTAGTTCCCGCACGCTTTAGGGATAGTTTCCTCGCTACGGAAATACGCCCCAATCAGAGAATCGCCCAAAACAGGATACCGCAGACATGAGCACATCCCGTCCGACCCTCCACACCAAACTCTGCGACATGCTGGAGATCGAATACCCGATCATGCTGGCCGGCATGGGCTCGATGGGGAAGGCGACGCCGCCGGCCCTTGTCGCCGCGGTCTCGAACGCGGGCGGAATCGGCATCATCGGCGGCGCCGGGCTGGAGCCGGAGACAATACGCCAGAAGATCCGCGAGACGCGGGCGCTGACCGACAAGCCGATCGGCCTCGATCTGCTCCTGCCGGTGAACCTGGATGCCAAGGCGGAGCCGACGCGCACGGCGCTGCGCAAACAGATCGAACGCGACTACCCCGCGCACTACGCCTTCATGCGCGGCCAATTGGAGAAACACGGCGTCGAGGAAGTACTGGTCGAAAGCGAGACCGTCGTCTCGGTCGACCAGACCCGCAAGCAGGTCGAGGTGATGCTCGAGGAGGACGTGCAGGTCTTCGCCGCCGGACTCGGCGACCCCAGCTGGGTCGTGCCGATGGCACGCGAGAAAGGCATGACGGTCGCCGGTCTGGTGGGCTCGCCGCGCAACGCGGAACGGCAAGCCGCGGCAGGTTGCGACATCATCATCGCCCAGGGCTACGAAGCCGGCGGCCATACCGGCAAGATCGCCAATTTCCCGCTGATCCCCCAGGTGGTGGACGCGGTCGCCCCCATCCCGGTCGTGGCCGCGGGCGGCATCGCGGACGGTCGCGGCGTCGCGGCGGCGCTGGCGCTCGGCGCCATCGGCGTCTGGGTCGGCACCGCCTTCATCGTCGCCGACGAGGGCGAGACCCACGACGAGAACAAGCAGCAGGTCATCGACGGTCACAGCCAGCAGTTCGACCCCCAGAAATGGTACACCGGCAAGCCGTCGCGCCTCTTCGGCAACGACTATATCAAGGCCTGGGAGGCGTCGGGCCTCGATCCACTGCCGATGCCCTGGCAGCGGGTGCTGACCGACGATTTCAACGAATCCGTGGCGGCGGCCGGCAAGCTGGAACTGCACATGAACCCGGCCGGCCAGATCGCCGGCATGATTACCCGAACGCGGCCGGCGGCGGAGATCATGGCCGACCTCGTCTCCGGCACGGTCGAGGCGCTGCAGGAGGTGCGGGACAAAGTCTCGCTCCAGCTTTAGGGTCTCGTACGGAATGACGGAGAGCGAACCATGCTGGCCCTGATCGGCGCCCTCGACGAAGAAATCGCCATGCTGCGTCCCGACCTTGACGTGACCGACGAGGCGGTACACGCCAGCATCACGGTGACCAAGGGACGGTTCCGCGGCGTCGACCTCGTACTGGCGAAATGCGGCGTCGGCAAGGTCAACGCGGCGATCTGCGCGCAGATGCTGATCGATCTCTACAATCCGAGCGCCGTTGCCTTCAGCGGCGTCGCCGGCGGATTGGTGCGCAACATGGCGGTCGGCGACATGGTGATCGCGAGCCACCTGATCCAGTTCGACGTCGACCTGACCGCATTCGGGCGGCGCCACGGCGAACTGCCGGATGCCGACCGGATGATCGAATCCGATCCGGGCCTGGTGCGCATCGCCGGCGCCGCCTTCGACCGCGCCTTCCCCGACGCCGCCGACGCGCCCGGCCTGATGATCGGCACCGTCGTCTCCGGCGACAAGTTCATCAAGGATTCGGAGACTTTGCGTTGGCTGCAGCGCGAATTCTCGGCCCTGGCGACGGAGATGGAGGGCGCGGCGCTCGGCTATACCTGCATGTTGAGCAAGGTCCCCTTCGTCGTCATCAGGGGAATTTCGGACGGTGCGGGAGAGAGCGCCCACACCGACTTCCAGGCGAACCTGCGCACGGTCTGCCGGAACAGCTACAAGGTGCTGGAGGAATTCGTGCCGCTGTGGAGCGCAGGTTAGCCGCTAGCGGGTCGGGTCGTCCGAGACTTCGATCACGACCTTGCCGAAATTCTCGCCCTTCAGGAGGCCCATCAGGGTGGCGGGGGCGTTCTCCAACCCGGCGACGCGGTGCTCCTTGTACTTGACGCGGCCATCGCGCACCCAGCCGCCCATGTCGCGCCGGAAGTCGGCCTGCATGTCGGCGAAGTCGCGGACGATGAAGCCCTCGATGTGCAGGCGATAGGTGAGCACGGCGCGCATCAGCATCGGCAGCTTGTTCGGCCCTTGCGGCAGGTCCGTCATGTTGTACTGCGCGATCAGCCCGCAGACAGGCATGCGGGCCCAGAAGTTGAACAGCGGGATCACGGCCTCCAGGACCCGGCCCGCGACGTTCTCGAAATAGATGTCGATGCCCTCCGGGCAGGCGGCGGCGAGTTGCGCCTCGAAATCGTCGGCGCGGTGATCGAGGCAGGCGTCGAAGCCGAGTTCGTCCACGACATAGGCGCATTTCTCGGGCCCGCCCGCGACGCCCACGGCACGGCACCCCTTGATCTTGGCGATCTGGCCGACATTGGCGCCAACGGCCCCGGATGCCGCCGCGACGACCAGGGTCTCGCCCGCCTTCGGCTTGCCGAGGCGCAACAAGCCCGAATAAGCGGTCATGCCGGGCATCCCAAGGACGCCGAGCGCCGTCGAAATCGGCGCGATCGACGGGTCCACCTTGCTGACGCCGGTGCCGTCCGAGACCGCGTAGTCCTGCCAGCCGGTCCGCCCCACAAGGATATCGCCGACAGCGAAATCCGGATGGTTCGAAGTCTCGACGACGCTGACCGTGCCGCCCTCCATGACGCCGCCGAGCGGCACCGGCTCCGCGTAGGATTTCTCCGCGTTCATGCGCCCGCGCATGTAGGGGTCGAGCGAGAGATAGACCGTGCGGGCCAGGAACTCCCCGGCACCGGGCGTCGGCACCTCGGTCTCCGCGAGTTCGAAACTATCCGCCGACGGCGCTCCCTCCGGCCGCCGCGCCAGCAATACCTGTCTGTTCTTCGCCATGACTGAGTCCTCGTTATTTCCAAGGAAGCTAGCGATCCGCGGACAACAGACAATCAATATCTACACCCGCCACGGCGGGAACGCGCGGGTTGGGGGAGGCTTACTTCCGCTTCACCTTGATCTGACGGCCCAGATTCTCCGGCAGCGGCAGGTGCTTATGCGCTTCGTAGATGGCGCGGATGCGCTCGTAAATTTCCGGCGGAAACGGCGAGACCTTGCGCACCGCCATGTCGATGTGGAGCGTGATCGCCTCCGCCTGTGCGGCGAGGTAGCCTTTCTCCGCGTGGTACATCTCCTGCCAGTAATGAAAGCGCTTCTCGTCGCAATCGATGATGCGGTAGGTGAAGCGCAGCGGATCGCCTTCCATCACCTCTTGGACGTAATGGATGTGATAATCGCCAACGAAGGTGCCGATGTTGTTCGCCTTCCGATATTCGCCCGTATAGCCGATATACTTTGAAATCGCCCCGGCTGCCTCATCGAAAGCCAAGAGGTAATAGGCAACATTCATATGGCCGTTATGGTCAATCCATTCGGGACGGACGGTCTCCGTATGAATCTCGAGCGGCGCAGGTATGGCGGCGGTATCGGGCATTTTCGTTCCTCTTCTATGGCACGCTGGGGAATCTACTCACGATTCCCGAAATGAAAAGCCGTCGCCCAAGCGGATTTCCACGCCATATCGAATTCTGAAAGGAATTCGCCATGGGATACGACGCACCTTTCGCGGGAATTACCGTTCTCGACCTCAGCCAGGGAATCGCCGGACCCTATTGCGGCATGATGCTGGCCCAGCAAGGCGCCGACGTCATTAAGGTCGAACCTGTCGTCGGCGGCGATTGGGCACGCGGCCTCGGCATCGCTTACGAAGGACAGACCGCCTATTCCATTACCGGCAATCTCGGCAAAAAGAGTCTGGCGCTCGACCTAAAGAGCGATCTCGGAAAGGAAATCCTCTGGAAGCTTGCCGATTCCGCCGATGTCTTCATGGAAGGATTTCGCCCCGGTGTCGCCATGCGCCTCGGCTTCGGCTATGACGCGGTCTCGACCCGGAATCCGGGAGTCATCTATCTCTCCGTCTCCGGCTTTGGACAGACAGGCCCTTTGGCGGGACGCCCAGCGCTCGACCCGGCACTCCAGGCTCTCACCGGCATGATGAACTCCAACAAGGGCGAAGACGGCGTCCCGCACAGGGTCATGTTCATCCCGATCGACATGGCGACGGGCCTCTATTCCTACCAAGCGCTTTCCTCCGCTCTTTACGCCAAGCGCGACGAGGAAAAGGGCTGCTATATCGACAATTCCCTGATGCGCTCCGGCCTGGCGATGCAGAGCGTGCGCTTGATCGCCAATACCCTGGAAGGGGGCGAGATGACTCCCGGCGCTTCGCCCCACGGCGTCTTTCGAACGAGCGATGGCTGGATCACCTTGGTCGTGCTGCGGGATGCGCAGTTCGCACCCCTATGCCACGCCATCGACCGGCCCGACCTGGCGGATGACCCGCGCTTCGCGACCGCGATTAGCCGGCACGCGAACACCGTAGTCCTGACGGACGCCATCAATGGAGCCATGTCGAAACAACCCTCTGCGTACTGGTCGAAGCGGCTAATCGAGGCGGAGATCGTGCACGAAATCCTGAATGATTATGCCGCATTCCTCGAGCACCCTCAGGCGGCGGCGGACAAGGCGGTCTCCTGGCTCGATCAGCCCGGCCTCTCCACCCCGGCGCCGATTCCCAATCTGGCGGGCGTCACGCCGCCGGAGAACGGATCCGATCGCGGAACGGCGCCGGCGCTCGGCCAGCACACGAGAGCAATCCTGACCGCCCTCGGCTATGGCACAGACGCCATTTCCGCCCTGGCACGACAAGGCATCGTGGGAGGACCGGATTTGCCGTCCGCCGCCGCTTGACCGGGGGCACGGGAATCACATCCTCTCTTCCTGCCGATGGGGCACAGACTGAGGGAGAGAATCCGTGGCCGATGAAATAAAAATGCCAGTCGAGGGGTCGCACATCATGATGTTCGCCCGCTCGCTCCTGGACGAGAATCCGATCTACAACGATGCCGAATACGCTGCCAAGAGCGAAGTGGGACATATCATTGCACCCCCGACATTCGGGCGTTCGGTCGCGCAGTTCGACCCGAACTACCATTTGCGCCTGAAGACCGGCGAGAAATGGTTCGGCTCCGGCAAGAACCCCACGGGCCTCGACGGACCCGCGCCGTCCACCGGCGGTCTCCATGCGGAGCAACATTACGAATACCACCGCCATCTGAAACCGGGCGACCAGCTCTCGGTCACCCAGCATCCTGGCAAGACCTGGGAGAAGGAAAGCAAGCGGGCCGGCAAACTGAAATTCACGGAGACGGTTCACGAATTCCGCGACCAGGACGGCGAGTTGGTCCTCACCATGCGCTCGGTCGGCGTCAAGACCGAAAAACCGGTCGAGCAGAGTTAAGGGAGAGAATGATGGCACTCAGCGCAAGCGATCTGAAGCCTGGCGACGAACATCAAGAAATAGTCGTCGACGATCTGAGCCGCACCCAACTTGTCATGTATTCCGGTGCATCGGGCGACTATAACCCGCTGCACACCGACGACGTCTACACCAAGGAAGTCGCCGGCTACCCGAGCGTGTTTGCTCATGGCATGCTGACCATGGGGTTAACCGGCAAGATGCTGACCAACTATGTCGGAGACGGTCGCCTGAAGAAATTCGGCGTCCGCTTCACCAATCAGGTCTGGCCCGGCGATACCCTGACTTCGAAGGCGACGGTCAAGGAAGTGCGCGAGGAAGGCGGCGAAAAGCTGGTCGACCTCGACGTTGAGACCGTGAACCAGGATGGTAAGACCGTCGTCAGCGGCTATGCCACGGCACGGGTGGACCCGTAAGGGACACCCAATTCCCTGGCGGCGCGCAGCAAAGAAGATATAAGGGAAATTCCCCATGAAACTCGGATTGTCGATTGGCTATTCCGGCGCCGCGATGGATTTGCCGGTGGACCGCATCCTGCGGGCGGAAAAGCTCGGCTACGATTCGGTCTGGACGGCGGAGGCCTACGGCTCCGATGCGATCACTCCGCTGGCCTATCTGGCAGCGATCACCAAGCGCATTAAGCTCGGCACCGGGATCATTCAGGTCTCGGCCCGCACGCCGGCCAATTGCGCGATGAGCGCGGGCACGGTCGACGCGCTGGCGGGGGGTGGACGGTTCATCGCGGGGCTCGGGGTCTCCGGCCCGCAAATTGTCGAGGGTTGGTACGGCCAGCCCTGGGGCAGCCCGTACTATTGGCTCAAGGACTACGTCGCAATCATGCGCAAGATCTGGCGCCGGGAAGAGGGCCTCACCCATGACGGCAAGCAGATCAAGCTGCCCTATGCGGGCGAAGGCGCGCTCGGCGTCGGCAAGCCGCTGAAATCGATCCTGCACATGAACCCGGACATCCCAATCTTCATCGGCTCCGGCAACGAGGCGACAGTGCGCCTGACGGCGGAGATCGCCGACGGCTGGCTACCGCTCGGTTTCTATCCAGGCACGATGGACGAGTACAAACCCTGGATCGAGGAAGGCTTCAAGCGCGCCGGCAATGGCAAGGGCTGGGACAATTTCGACATTCAGGCCCGGGTCTTCGTCGATGTCGACGACGACGTGCGCGCTTCCATCGACCGCCTGAAGCCGCGCGAGGCACTGTACATCGGCGGCATGGGCCACAAGGACAAGAACTTCCACAAGGACATCTTCGTGCGCCGCGGCTTCAAGGACGAAGCGGACCGGATTCAAGAACTCTACCTGGCAGGCCATAAGGACGAAGCCATCGCGACGGTGCCCGACGAATGGATCGATTCGCGAGGCCTGATGGGCCCGCCCGCCCGCATCAAGGAACGCTTCCGGGCCTGGGAAGACAGTGGCGCCAACAGCCTGACCGTCGCCCCGGCCCAGGA
>JAYPOZ010000127.1:0-7150 GCA_038131165.1 Rickettsiales bacterium
AGCGCCTGGCGCATCTCGGCCCCGGCCCCCGTCGCGATCGCCAGCGGCACGACCCCGAGGATAAAGGCGAAGGCGGTCATTAGGATCGGCCGCAGCCGCGTGCGCGCCGCCTCCACCACGGCGTCGAAGCGGTCCATGCCCTCTTCCTCCGCCTGCTTGGCGAACTCGACGATCAGAATGGCGTTCTTGGCCGCCAGCGCGATCAGGACGACGAATCCGATCTGCACCAGGATGTTGCTGTCCATGCCGCGCAACCCAATGCCGACGATGGAGGCGAGCAGGCACATCGGCACGATCAGAATGACGGCGAGCGGCAGCAGCCAGCTCTCGTACATCGCCGCCAACAGCAAGAAGACGAAGACGACGGCAAGGCCGAAGGCGAACATCGCCGTGTTTCCGGCCAGCTTTTCCTGCAGCGTCAGTTCGGTCCATTCGATGCCGAAACCGTCCGGCAGGATTTCCGCCGCCAGTTCCTCGACCCGCTGGATGGCCTCGCTCGTGGAGACGCTGGGCGCCACCGCCCCCTGCACCTCCGCCGCCGGATAGAGGTTGTAGCGCGGCACCCTGTGCGGCCCGGTGATATCGGTGAAGGTCGCGACCGATCCGATCGGCACCATAGCTCCGGAAGTGGAACGCGCCCGCAGCTTGGCGACGTCACCCGGCTCGTCCCGGTACTGCCCGTCGGCCTGCGCGGTCACCCGGTAGGTACGGCCGAGGAAGTTGAAGTCGTTGACATAGGCGGAGCCGAGGAACACCTCCAAGGCCTCCAATACACGCTCGACCGGCACGTCCAGCATCTCCGCCTTGGTCCGGTCGATATCCGCGTAGAGTTTCGGCGTGGCGGTGTTGAAGAGCGTGAAGACCCGCGTCAATTGAGGGTCCGCGTTGGCGGCGACGATCAGGTTGCGGGTCACGCCCTCCATCGCCCGCAGGCCGCGGCCGCGCCGGTCCTGAAGATAGAGTTTCCACCCGCCGCCCGTCCCGACACCGCGCACCGGCGGCGGTTGCAGCAGAAAGACGAAGGCCTCTTCGATCTGGAACAGGCGCGCCTGCAGCTCGCCCAAGATCTTGCCGGCACTCGCGCCGCGCGCCGAGCGTTCGGCGAAGTCCTTCATCGGCACGAAAATCGCGCCCGCGTTGCTGGCGTTGGTGAAGGTAGCACCGTCGAACCCCGCAAAACCGACCGCGTTCTCGACTTCCGGATGCTGCAGGATGATATCCGTCGCACGGCGAATCACCGCATCGGTCCGGTCCAGGCTGGAGCCCGGCGGCAACTGGACGACGGTGATCAGATAGCCCTGATCCTGTTCGGGAATGAACCCGGTCGGGGTCGACTGGAACTGCTGTACCGTGAGCGCGATCAGGCCGCCATAGGCCACCAGAACGATCACCGTCATCCGGACCAGACGCCTGGTCAGGCCCGCGTAGAGCCCGTTGAGCCGGTCGAAGACCGTGTTGAAACCATCGGCGAACTTGCGGAACGGCCAGAAGACAAAACCCATCGCGCCGCCCTCGCGCGCGTCGGCCGCCTCGTGCGGCTTCAGGAGAAAGGCGCAGAGCGCCGGCGACAGGGTCAGCGAGACGATCATCGAGATCACGGTCGCGGCGGCGATGGTGACCGCGAACTGCCGGTAGAACTGACCCGAAATACCTTCGATGAAGGCCGTCGGCACGAAGACCGCGACGAGCACCAAAGACATCGCAACGATGGCGTTGCCGACCTCGTCCATGGTCTTGTGCGCCGCCTCGCGCGGACTCATTCCCCGCGCGATATAGCGCTCGACATTCTCGACCACGACGATCGCGTCGTCGACGACGACACCGATGGCCAGCACGAGACCGAAGAGCGTCAGGTTGTTGATCGAGAAGCCCAGCGACGCCATGACGAAGAAAGTCCCGATCAACGAGACCGGAATGGCGATGATGGGGATCAGCGACGCCCGGAAATTCTGCAGGAAGATCAGGATCACGAGGACGACCAGCAGCGCCGCTTCGGCAATCGTCGTATAGACCTCGTCCACGGATTCGGCGATGAACTCGGTCGGGTTGTAGACGATCTCGTGGGCAATCCCGCTCGGGAATTCCCGGGACAAGTCATCCATCGTCTTGATCAGGACATCCGCCGTCTCCAGCGCGTTCGAACCCGGTCGTTGGAAGATAAGGATCGGCAAGGCCGTCGAACGGCCGAGATAGCCGATGGTAGAGTAATCCTGCGAGCCGAGTTCGACGCGCGCCACGTCCTTCACGCGAACGGTCTCCGTTCCGGCACCGCGTTTGACCACGATATCGCCGAATTGCTCGGGATCGATCAGCCGGCCCTGCGTCTCGACATTCACCTCGAAGGCGCCGGGCTGCGGCACGGGCTGCTGGTTGAGCACGCCCGAGGCCACCTGCACGTTGTTCTGGCGCAAAGCGCTGACGACTTCGCCCGGCGTGATATTGAAGCTGGCGGCGCGTTCGAGATCGAGCCAGACCCGCATCGAATAGGCCCGCTCGGCAAAAACCCGGGCTTCGCCGACACCGTTGATCCGGGCCAATCTGTCGACGATCTGGGTGCGGGCGTAATTCGAGATATAGAGCTGGTCGCGGGAATCGTCGGGCGACAGCATATGGATGACCATCATCAGGTCGGGCGTGCTCTTGCGAACGCTCACGCCGAGACGGCGCACGTCTTCCGGCAGCCGCGCTTCGGCGATGGCGACCCGGTTCTGCACCAAAACCTGCGCAAAATCGAGATCCGTGCCGAGCGAGAAGGTGACCGTCAGCGCCAATCGCCCATCGCCGGTCGATTCCGACTTCATATAGAGCATGCCTTCGACGCCGTTGATCTCCTGTTCCAGCGGCGTCGCCACCGTGTCGGCCACCGTTTCCGCCGAGGCGCCCGGATAGGTCGCGGACACCTGGATGGTCGGCGGCGCGATTTCCGGATACTGCGCGACCGGCAGGCTGAAATACGCAATGACGCCCAGCAGGGTGATCAGGATGGAGACGACCGTCGCGAAGATCGGATGATCGACGAAGAAATGAGAGAAGCGCATGAGCGTCCTTCCGGCCGATCGGCGCGCTAGGAACCGGACGCCGGCGCGAGCGTCCCATCCGGATTCAGCGTCATCCTCTGCGGGACGACTTTGCCGCCCGGACGTGCGCGCTGCACGCCGCGCATGATCACGAGGTCGTCGCCACTTATTCCCTTTTGGATGACCCGCAATCCTTCGTGGATCGATCCTAGAACGACCGGCCGCGCACCGACCGTGCCCTCCGCATCGACCACGAACACCAATTTGCGGCCCTGGTCCGAAATGATTGCCGAATCAGGAATCAAAATGGCCTGGTACCTGTCCGAGCCCAAGAGACGCAAGCGACCGAATACACCCGGCGTCAGCAGCCCCAGCGGATTGTCGAAAATCGCCTGGCCCCGGATCGTCGCCGTCTCGGGCGACAGTTCATTGTCGACAAAATACATCCGTCCCTGCCGCGTGAACTCGGTCTCGTCCATCAGTCGGACAAAGACGGGATTGTTCGAGACCCGCGAGGACTCGCGGCGCCCTTCAAGATGAAGGCGGGAGTATTTCAGAAACTCGGCTTCGGAAGCGCTGAAGGTAAAGAGGATCGGATCCATCGAGACGACGTTGGTCAGCAATGTCGCCTGCGAACTGCCGCCATTCACATAGTTGCCGACATCGACGCGGGCATCGGAAATGCGTCCCCGAAACGGCGCCTTCACCTTCGTGAACTCCACATCCAAATCGGTTATGCGGAGTGCCGCCAGCGCCGCCAGGACGTCTATGCGCGCGGTCTCTTTCGCCGCGCGGCGCTGGTCGACCAGTTCTTCCGATATGTTGTTGCGCTTCAGCAGGCGCTCCGCGCGCGCGAGTTCCTTCTCCGCAAGATCCAATCGGGTCCGTGCTCCGCAAGATCCAATCGGGTCCGTGCGCCCGCCAGCGCCGCGCCGGCGGCTTGACGCTGTGCCTCGAAAGGCCGCGGGTCGATGACGAAGAGCAATTGCCCCTTGGTGACGACGTCGCCTTCCTTGAAGTGTATCGATTCCAAGAAGCCGGAAACCCGCGCCACCACGGCGACCCGGTCGACCGCCTCGAAGCGTCCCGTATACTCGTCCCATTCGACAATTTCCCGCACGATCGGATTGGCGACCGAGACGGGCAACGGTCCCTGCTGCGCCGATACACCGAACGCCGTCAGTGTCGCCGCTGCCGCGATGGCTAAAAGGCTAAGCGATTTCATGATTGCGGTGTCCCTGAAATTCCCAGTGACTCGCCCTTTACCGAACTCGGCACATATGGGCGTCTTAGGGGATACTATGTAACGGCTCTATGCTGCATTGCAACAAAACGATCTAATTTGGGATAAATTTCAATGCGTATCGCACTGATTCATGCCTTGCCGGTTTCCATCGCACCGGTCGAGGAAGCCTTCCAACGGTTGTGGCCGGAGGCGGGGACGGTCAATTTGACCGATGATTCGCTCGCGGGCGATCTCGCCGCCGCCGGCGTTCTTAAACCGGAGATGACGGACCGTTTCCTGGCGCTGGCGCGCTACAGCGCGAGTACGGGAGCGGATGCGATTCTCTTCACCTGCTCCGCCTTCGGACCATGCATCGAAGCCTGCGCGGAGGACTTAGCGCCGCTTCCGGTTCTGAAGCCGAACGAGGCCCTGATCGAGGAATGCGCCATCCTCGCGGGAAGGCAGGCGAAGGTGGGACTGCTCGCCACCTTCGGGCCGACATTGGACACCATGCCGCCGGAGTTCCAGGCGGCGCAGCCGGAATTCGATCTGAAGCTTGGCCTCGCGACCAAGGCGCTGGATGCGCTCTTTGCGGGCGACCGCGAAGGGCACGACCGGGCGGCAGCGGAGGTGGCCGAAGCGGAATTCGGCGACCGCGACGCCATCGCGCTGGCGCAGTTCAGCCTGTCGCCGGCCGCGGCCCTGATCGCCGAGCGGACGGGAAAGCCGGTCCTCACCACGCCGGACACGGCGGTCAAGAAACTGCAGCGGATGCTGGGATGACGCGCTCGACGGACGGGCGGCACCCGCGGTAATCCAGACGTCACCCCGAGCCTGTCGAAGGCGGACGCGCCCGCCTGACGTTTCTAATCCGTCTCGGTGCCCGGGATCGCCAGGACTTCGAGTCTGGTGCCGTTGTTCTTTTCAATCTCGATCATCGCGTAGGTCGCGGCACCGCCGACCGTGTCGGTCGGCGAGCCGCAATAGGCGGCGGTCACGTCGTTGGTCACCAGTTTCATTGCCGCGTGATGGTGGCCGAGCGCCAGATAGTCGAACGGGCTGTCTTCGATTTCTCCCATATGAATCGGCGAAGAGCGATGCGAGGGCTCCCCATGCGGCACGTGAATGCCGTGGCCCATGCCGATGTAGTACGCGCAGCCGTCCGGCCGGCTCGGGCGGCCGCCGAGCGGGCTGAAATTCGGCGAATGGTCCACCATGCCCTTGCCCCAGATGGCCACGCCCAATTCCTCGATCCAAGCGGTCTCGCCCTCTTCCGCCGTCAGGAAGGTCAGGTTCGGGATCGTCTTGAAATCGTGGCGCTGGTAGATGCCGCCCTCGATCAGACAGTCATGGTTGCCGGGGATCATCGCGACCGGGCAGGGCTGCGCCGCAATCCGTTCCATCGACCACTCGATGGTCTCCTTGGTCGCCTGATTGGAATCGAACAGGTCTCCCGCCAACAGAACCAGATCGGGATCGTGTTCCTGCATCGTATCCAGAACCCGGTCGAACATCTCGCGGTAATAGTCGCTCGCTTCCACGTAGCGGTCGTGATGATAGTGATCGCCGTCGAGGTGAATGTCCGAGCAATGGGCAATGCGAATTGAGGCCGTCATGGAATCCGTCGTGTTGGGAGGGACCGGGGTTTACGGAAACTAATATGCATTTTCAATTGGCCGTTACCAGCCCCGGACGGTTTCCGTCGCACAAGCTCAACCTAATTGGTACCGGGTAGCTCCAACCGACGGGATTTTGTGCCGATATGAACGATGCAACGGCCGAACGCGGCCTCTACCTGAACGCCTTTGCCGACGGCATGACGCCCATCGACATGACCAAGACGGACGAATTCGCGAGCTGGCTGCACAGTGCCAGCGCCCTGTCGATCCCCCATGCCCCGGACATCGCCTATCGTTCCGGCAACGTCATCGTCCGGCATCAGCGCTTTCACTACCTGGAATGGGGAGATCCGGGCGCCCCGCCGATCCTGCTGCTGCATGGCGGCCATCAATCGGCACATTCATGGGACTTGGTCAGCCTGCATCTGGCGCAGAAATACCGGATTATCGCGCTCGATCAGCGCGGCCACGGCGACAGCGAATGGGCGCGCAACGGCGACTATTCGAACCTCACCATGGCATACGACGCGCAAGCCTTCGTCACCGCCATCGGACTACAGAATCCCATCGTCATGGGCCATTCCATGGGCGGGCGGAACACCTTGTTGCTGACCCGGATGATGCCCGACTATCCGCGTGCGCTGGTGATCGTCGACGTGGGACCGGAAACGATGGAAGCAGGCCGCAAGACCATCTCGAGCTTCGTCAAGAAAAACGAGATTTTCGACGATCTGGAGCATTTCGTGCGCAATGTGCGGGAATACGACCCCTATCGCTCGCGCGAGCACATCGAGCGCACGGTAAAATACAACATGCTGGAGCGCGCCGACGGCAAGTATATCAGCAAATGCGACTACCGGCGCTGGCGGGGCGAGATCGAGGTGCATGACGAGAACCGCGATGCGATCAGTCTCGAGGATGTCGCCAAATTCGGGATGCCGGCGCTGGTCGTGCGCGGCGAGAACTCCAACATCCTGGCGCCGGACGCCGCGGAACGGTTCCGCGACGCCCTGCCGAACGGCCGGCTGGTGACGGTGCCCGACTGCGGTCACAACGTACACTCTCAGAACACACTGGGCTTTATCGACGCCGTCGGAGCGTTCCTGTCGTCGCTTGAATGAGCGCTCCCGGCCGACACCGGAGACGGAGCATATGATTGGAAAGATCGGCGCGGCGGAGGCCGCCCGACGCCTCGAAGACGGCAGCGAAATCGCCTTCATCGATGTCCGCGAGATCATTCCCTTCGGGCGCGGACATCCGCTGCTGGCGGGCCATCTCTCGCTTTCGGA
>JAYPOZ010000127.1:7250-9438 GCA_038131165.1 Rickettsiales bacterium
AGCGGCGCTCGACTCCGACGAAGACTGGATCGTCCTCGACAGCCGGCCCCGGCCCGAATATCAGGCCGGCAACATTCCCGGCAGCATCGACGCCCCGGGCGCGGACGTCTTGCGCTGGTTCGACGACCTCGTCCCCGACCCCAAGACCAAAGTCTGCATAAACTGCATGTCGGCGACGCGCGGTATTCTGGGCGGGCTCAGTCTGGTCGCCGCCGGCGTTCCGAACGAGGTCCATGTGCTCCACCACGGCACCCGCGGCTGGCTGCTCGACGGGCACGACCTGGAGCGCGGGGCGGCCCGTTTTCCGGGTCCTGTTGACGAGGCCGCTCAAGCAGCGGCCCGGGCACGCGCAGCAGGACTCGCGGCGCGTGCCGGCCTGAAGGGTATCGACCGCGCGACATTGGCGAGCTGGCGGGCCGACGCGGACCGGACGACCTACCTCTTCGACGTGCGGACACCGGCCGAGTTCGAGGCCGGACATCTGAGCGGCGCCCTCAACGCGCCCGAAGGGGCCATCGTGATGAGTCCCGACAAGTATTTCGCGACCCTCAACGCCCGTATCGTGCTCTGCGACGACGACACCGTGCGCGCCACCGTCACGGCCCTCTGGCTCTCGCAAATGGGCTGGGGCGAGGTCGTCTTCCTGACGGAAGGCCTCTCGGGGGGCGATCTCGAGACGGGTCCGGCGCGCGGTACCGCACCCCCGGCACCCGAGGCCGAGACCGTCGATCCGGCCGATCTCGATCGCAGGGTTCAATCGGGAACCGCCCGCGTGATCGACGTCGGACCGTCCGATGCCTTCGTCTCGGCGCATATCCCGGCGGCGGTCTGGTGCCTGCGCGACCGCCTCCCCGAAATCGCGGCCGATGCGGAGCCCGCAATCGTTCTGACGTCGCCCGACGGCCGGGCGGCCCGTTTCGCCGCCGACGACATCCGTCGCGACGGCGGCAAGGCGCCGCTCGTCCTGGCGGGCGGAACAGCCGCCTGGCGGGCCGCCGGTCTGCCGCTGGAAAGCGGCGACGCAAATCTGCTCTCGCCGCGCGACGATTTCTGGCTCGCGTCGTCCGAGCGTCCCGGCGACCAGCGGCGGAACGTGCAAGATTATCTGGATTGGGAGACCACGCTGATGGACGACATCAAGCGTGCCGGCAAGGTCCGCTACCGCAATCTGATTTGGAGATAAGCAATCTCTGCCGCGCGCTGAATGGCTCCCGCCATTGGCAAAAAGCACTGCTTCATGGCGCTTCGCTCCCATCTTCGGTTTGCTCGCCCGTCTTAGCACGTGCATGAGACCCGCCGCGTTTACGTTGTGGGAAATGCCGGTCGAGAAACACTTTCAACGGAAACCGAAACTTGGTCGTCGAGTTTGCGACCCCCCGCATCCGCATCGCCTGTACCACCTGACAATCGGTATCCTTGAGTACGTCCTTCACGGTGCTCGTTGCGGAATTGCACCCTAGGACGAGCACCGCCTCGTAGTCCCTAGCGCGCTCCAAGAGACGGCGTCTTTGTCCATCGGTCCATAAGCACATCAAAGGCGAAGGGACACGGGTCGTGTGCACGCCGGTGCGCACGCCCTGTTGTTCAAGCGGTTCTTGAATTGATTTGATATATTCTTCAAAAACCTCTGTTTTCAGACCGCTTTTGAAGAGGTCTATAAAGGGTTCTTTCTTTTGCATCGCCAAGGACATCGGCGGGCAAATGGGACAGGATACGATCAGCACCGACTCGAAACCAACGAGCTCGGTAAGTATATCGCGAGGTTCTAGAAAAATCGGCATTGAACGAAATCCTCATGAATTCGATCTGATCAATACACCTCGCAGAATCAAATCATCCAGAACGAAATTGCGCCCGCCTTCCACACGTTGCCGTGTATGTTTAACTTTCACACCTAAACAAGCACGACGCATTGATTTGCGTCAGTCCATGGTCACTCCGAAAACTCAGATTAGGGTACTCAGGCCCCTGAATCAGAACTTTGCCGCATGTTTTCCCGAACGGCTATTTGCGGCAAACCTGGCCCAATAACGCGATCTGGCATTGTGCGGCTACACTCGGGATAATGACGAGCCTTGCGAACGGGGAGAATTCATATGACGAAAGAAGTCCGTTGGGCGCGCCGCCCCTACGACGGCCACGCGATCAATCAACCGCTGGAGCCCGAGCTCGAGCTCCTGCAGGTCGG
>JAYPOZ010000128.1:0-9318 GCA_038131165.1 Rickettsiales bacterium
TCAGGCGCAGGTCGTCAAGGTCGTGAACAACATGATGTCGCTCACCAACCTTGCGACGTGTATCGAGGGTCTTGTGTTGGCCGCCAAAGCGGGGATCGACCCCGAGAAGATGCTGAATGTGATCAACAACGGGTCGGGCCAGAACAGCGCCAGCCTGACCAAGGTACCGCGGCATGTCCTGAACCGGAAGTTCGACCTCGGCGGACCGATGTATATCTCCAAGAAGGACGTGACGCTGTGGCGCGAAGAGGCGGAGCGTCTCGAGGTCACGCAATGGGTCGGTAACACCGTCCATCATCTGGTCATGCAAGCCTGCGCCATGGGGTACGGGCCGGGCGATATGACGGAAGTCACTAAGATCATCGAGCAAATGTCGGGCGTCGAGATCCCGAAGACCCGGGATTGAACGTCAACAGCGGTTGAGGCGCTTGTAGGCTCAGACTTCCGTATCTCGTTTCATCCGCATGGAGTAGCTGAAGCTTTCTCCCGGATGCAGGCTGATGGTGGTCTCGAAGGATTTGTCGTCGGCACCCACATACCATCTGCGAACCAACAGGCCCGGGCTTCCGGCACGCCGTCCAAGCTTGCGGGCGATCTCTCCTGGAAGCGACACCGCTGTAATGTCTTGGCGGATTTCCATGGCGCGCTGGCCATAGCGGTTCTCGATCAGATTGGCGATCAACACGTTGCCTCGGCCGATTTCGTCCCGGATCCCCTCGTATTCCGAGAGAACGAAAATCTCCGTCCAGCAGACCGGCGGGCCGTCCGGGTCCTCGACAGGCATGCGCAGGCCGGCGACCTTCAGGAACGACTCGCCTTCCACACACCCGATCCGCTCGGCGAGCGCTGCATCCGCTGTAGTGTCGGACATTTCCATCTCTTTGAGGACCGATTGGACCCCGTATTGCAGGACCTCTTCGACCGAGTTCCGGGCCTGGACGTAGTGGCGTACCGGATGGTCGGCGAGGACGCGGGTGCCGACCCCTTGTCTCCGCACGACAAGGCCTTGGGTTTGTAATTGCCGGATCGCCTCGCGCACGGTGAATCGACTGATGCCGTATTTAGCGGTCAGCTCGGCCTCGGTCGGAAGCAGTGTATCGATCGGGTATTTCCCCGCCCGGATGTCCTTCGCAAGCCGACGGGCAAGCGCCATGTAGCGAGGTTCTCCGGACGTCGTCGTCAGGTTTGCGCTGGCCATCAGATAACTCCATCGGCACGCAATTGCGCGACGTCGGCTTGTTCAAATCCCAGGTCGCCCAAGAGTTGATCCGTGTGTTCGCCCAGTTCCGGCGCCGGGTTTGCCGGGGTGGGGTCGCCGGGACAGGTGATTGGCGAGTCGACCAACCGAAAGGGAACACCGCTTTGATGGGTCAGTTCCTGAAGCTTTCCGTTTTCCGTCACGAAGGGGTTCTCCAGCGCCTCCTGCACGTCAAGAATTGGCGCTGCCGGAACAGTACCCGCGAACAGGCCAAGCCATTCGGCGGTCGTTCTTGCCGAAAGCGCTTCGTCTAACATCGCGGTGATCTCTGGTCGGTGTTCAAGGCGCTCCTTGAAGGTCGCGTACCGGGAGTCTTCGCCCCATTCGGGGCGCCCGATCATCTTGCAAAGGATCGGCCAAAACTTCTCCTTGTTGCACATAAGGAATATCCAGCCGTCTTTCGTCTTCTGCGCCCCGCAGGGCGTCAACGATGGATGGCCGGAACGGGGTTCGCGCCCCTGCACGTGGCCGCTGTTGAGATACCAGGTCGCAGGATAGGAGAGGTTGGCGAGCGCCAAATCGAAAAGGCTGACATCGATGTCGCGGCCGATGCCGGTGCTACGCGCCCCGATGATCGCGGATGCGGTCGCATAGGCTTGCAGCAATCCGGTCATCAGGTCGACGACGGACAGGCCGAAGCGCGCCGGCGGCGTTTCCGGCTCGCCAGTCAGCGAAAACCAGCCGGCTTCCGCCTGCATCAGATAGTCGTATCCGGGCCAAGCCGCGCGTTCGCCTTCACGGCCATAAGCGGTCAAATGGCAACACACGATGGTCGGATTGATTTTGCCGAGCGTCTCGTAGGTCAGGCCTAGCTTTGCCGGCACGTCACCCCGCAGATTACAGGTTACCGCATCCGCCGTCTTCACAAGATCGTGGAAGATGGCCTTTCCCGCGTCGCACTGCAGGTCGAGTGTCAGGCTCTTCTTATTCCGATTGAAACTCTGGTAGAACAGCGAGTCGGCGGTGCCTGTGCCGTCGTTCAGGAAAAAGGGACCGAGGGGCCGCGCCATGTCGCCGCCGTCTTTCGGATTTTCGATCTTGATGACTTCCGCCCCCTGGTCCGCCAGATACTGCGTGCCCCAAGGCCCGGCGCCGTATTGTTCGACGGCGAGTATCCGGCATCCCTCAAGCGGCAGCATCAGAGCCTCTCAAGATCGCCAACGACGCTGTATTCGGACGCCCTTGGAACGGCCGGCGCGGTGAGTGCCGAGTATCGAACTTTATCGCGAACATGTAGCTGACCTAGATCGGATTCCGCTGAATCAACTGCCTCGCGATGATTATTCTTTGCAACTCATTGGTGCCCTCGCCAATCGTCAGCAAAGGGGCGTCCCGATAAAAGCGTTCGACCGGGAACTCCTTGGAGTATCCGTAGCCGCCATGGACACGCATTGCGTCCATCGAGTTGTCAATTGCGGCCTCCGTGGCAAAGAGTTTCGCCATGCCCGCTTCCATGTCGCAGCGCTCTCCGCGGTCATAGGCTTCAGCTGCGCGGTAGGTCAGCAGGCGCGCTGCTTCGACTTTCGTCACCATGTCGGCAAGCTTGAGCTGGATGGCCTGATGATTGGCAATAGGCTGGCCGAAGGTCTCGCGCTGTTGAGAGTATTTGACCGCTTCGTCGAGCGATGCGCTGGCAACGCCGCAGCCGCGCGCGGCCACGTTGATTCGGCCGAGTTCCAGGCCACCCATGATCTGTTTGAATCCCTGGCCCGGCTCGAGGCCGATCAATTGATCGGCGGGGACCCTGCAATCCTCCATCAGGAGTTCGGCCGAATCGATGCCCTTGTAGCCGAGTTTCTCCAGTTTCTTCGACGCGCGGAAGCCTTCGCCTTTCTCGACCAGGAACAGGCTGATGCCGCGGTGCCGCGGTTCGATCTCCCAATCCGTCTTGGCGAGAATCGCCATCACATGGGCGTGGATGCCGTTCGATATCCAGGTCTTGGTGCCGTTGAGGATATAGAAGTCTCCGTCCTTGACCGCGCGGGTGCGGATTGCCTGCAGATCGGTGCCGCAATTCGGCTCCGTCAGCGCGATGCCGCCGCGCAGCTCGCCAGTGGCGAACTTCGGCAGCCATTTTTTCTTCTGCTCGTCCGATCCAAAGCGTTGCACGGCGGCAGACATGATCAGGTGTGAGTTAAAGATACCGGCAAGGGACATCCAGGTATGGGCAACTTTCTCGCATATCTTGGCGTAGGTCGCGCAAGGCAGGCCAAGGCCGCCGTACTCTTCGTCGATGATCGCGCCGAACAGTCCGAGGTCGGCCATCTTGTGGACGATTTCCTCCGGCCAGATGTCGTTGTGTTCGAGTTCCATGACATGGGGGCGGACGTCTCTTTCGAGAAATTGCTCCAACGTCTGTAGAATGAGGGTTTCCTGTTCGTCCACCATGGCGGCATCAGGCATGCGTGATCTCCCGTAAGTTCGTTAAAGAACGCCGCGGCGCTCCGCTGTTTCTATAATTCTGTTTGCCGTCTTCACGTTCGCCTTATTCACCGATTCTCCGTCGACCCTGGCCATGCCGGTCGGGCTGGCCGCGACTGCGGCGATCACCCGCTCGGCGTGATCGATCTGTGCGGCGTTCGGCGTAAATGCGGCGTGTATATCGGGAATTTGTATGGCGTCGTAAGACGCTTTTCCTGTGAAGCCCATGGAGGCAACGGCTTGGGTCTCCGCAATCAGGCCTTCCCGGTCGGTCGGGTCGAAGAAGGGGCCGTCCATGGAATCGATGCCGGCTTCGGAAGCCGCCAACACGATGCGGCTCCGCAGATGGTGGAGCGCGTTCTGGCTCATGTCCGATCCGATTTCGCCGCTGAAATCCGCGTATCCGAGAAACAGGGTCGAGATTTGCGGCGCCGCCTTGGCAATGGCGCGGGCGTTCTCCAGCCCTTCCTGAGTTTCGATCAGCACGACGAGCTCAAGGTCTGGATGGCAGGGCGCGAGAAGCCCGGCGACCCAGCGGACCTCCTCAGGCGACGACACTTTCGGGATGACCACGCCGTCGGGCGGCGTCTCCAATTCGCGCAGGGCGATCAGATCTCGGATGCCTTCGTCCGAGCGCGGAATGTTCATTCGAACGAGGCGCACGACCGGACGCTCGACTTGCCGTTCGAACAGCGGCAGGCACACGCGGCGCGCTTCCTCCTTGCGGCCCGGCACGGTGCTGTCTTCCATGTCGAAGCAAAACATATCGGCATTCGACGCTACCGCATCGTCCCAGCGCTCTGGCTCGAGGGCGGAATAAAAAATGATGCTTCGGCGGTTGCGGCGCTTGTGATCCACGGTCCGGCTCCAGATATGCCTATTCGGCTGCATTCTCGATCTTGTCTTCTACGCCGTGGCCGCGCTTTGGCACCAGAAAGCTCCTGTCGTAGCTCATGACGACCGTCCCGTCCTGATTGCGACCAATGGTTCGCACCGAGACAATGCCTTGGGTCGGGCGGGAGTTGGATTCGCGCTTATCCAGGACCTCGGACTCTGCATAGAGCGTATCGCCGACGAAGACCGGGTGCGGCATTTTGATATCCGTCCAGCCCAGGTTCGCGATGGCTTTCTGGCTCGTGTCGCTGACCGACATGCCGGCCACCATTGAAAGCGTGAGGCACGAATTTACCAACGGCTTTCCGAATTCGCTGTGCGCGGCGTATTCGGCATCGAAGTGTAGCGGATGGGTATTCATCGTCAGCAAAGTGAACCAGGAATTGTCTGCTTCATTGATGGTGCGCCCCGGACGGTGTTCGTAGACGGCGCCGATTTCGAAGTCTTCGTAGTATCGGCCGATGTCCTCGCGATAGCGTTTGGGGCCGATCTCCCGTGATCCATAGGTCATCTCAATCTTCTCCTGCGAGGACGAAGGTGTGGGTCGGCATCGTGTGACGGAATATGTCGTCGACGGATTCGTTTTCGAAATTCATGATCGCCTCGTGTAGATCGTTCTCTCCGGCCAGACCGATACAGGGAGCGACGAGCGATCGGAATTTATCCCGCAGCTCCAGGCTCGTCAGGAAATTGCCGAATTCGCCCTTGGGCAGACCCAATGTGCGGCTCAGGTGCCGCCCGTCGTGCAGAACGATGCTGACGTGTGTGCGGTAGCGCGACTTTGAATCCTCGTCCGGTTGGCGGTCTCGTATCACGCTGATGCGGCGCATGAGGCCCGCGATATCCGGCTGCTGCAATTGCTGGGTGAAATCGTCCCAATGGATTCGGCCCACTTTCAGGGCGACAGCCGCCAGGAAGTGCATCGAGAACTGTGCGTCGACGAGATTGTCTGGTGTCCGTTTCTGCGCTTCGGGAGCGCCGGTCAGCTCGTAGGCCAAATCGCCGAGGCCAATGACGGCCGAATCAACGTCCGCCATGCCAAAGTCGTATTCGTGCTTGAGATCGATGATCGCGTCCACGGCCACATGCGCCAGACGGCAGCCCGGGTAAGGCTTGACCGCGATGTTCATGGTCTCCCAATCCGTGCCGATGCCGGCGACTGCCTTGCGATGGTCGGGGGAGGGCGCATAGGCGTTCAAGAAGCCGTAGCGGCCTTCGATAGGGTGGCTGGCGCCAACGAAACCTTCGCGCGCAAAGCTGGCGGCGACCAGGCCGTTCTTCGCGGCATTGCCGACCTGATAGCGCATCGTCCAGGCGCCGTTCTCGACGAACTGCATGGTGCCGGATGCCTGCGAAAGGGCTATGCCGAGCGCGCTTTCGATCTCCGCGGCGTTAAGCCCCATGACTTTGCTCGCGGTGGCCGCTGCGCCGAAAGCCCCGCATGTCGCAGTCGGATGGTAACCGCGCTCGTAATGATCGTCGGGGCCTAGTGCCTGGCCGAGCCGGCAGATTATCTCGTAACCGGCGATGATTGCGGCAATCACCTCGCGACCGTTTGCCCCCGGCAATTGTGCTGCGGCCAGCGCCGCAGGCACGACGACGGCACTCGGATGGACCGAGGCGGCGGCATGGGTGTCGTCGAAATCCAGGGAATGGCCCAACGCCCCGTTCATCAACGCTGCGGCCGCAGGGGAGAACCAGCGGGAGTCGCCGAACACGCCGCAGGAGCCGCCGTCGGCGCCAAGAATTTCGGTCGCCCGCATCATTGCAAGCGTCGAATCCGCCTCATGGCGCGCCCGCACGCCGATGCCGATCAAGTCGCGCACCAACAGTTTTGCCCGGTCGACGACTTCGACGGGAATATCCTCATAGTCGAGTTCCGCGACGAATTTGGCCAATTGTCGGGTGATTTCCATCATCGGACGCGGTCTATCCGGCGGCCGTGGCGATGCGCTCGGCCCGGGCCAGCGTGCGGCGGGCCGCAATAATGACGGGCTCGTCGATCATCTTGCCGTCCACCTGGACCGCGCCCGAAAAGTCGCCCTCCGCGGCTTCGACGATGCGGCGGGCCAAATCGGTTTCGGCCTCGCTCGGGCTGAAGGCTTCGTTGATGGGCGCGACTTGAGAAGGATGTATCGCCGCCTTGCCCGTGAAACCGAGCGCTCGGGCGCGGCGCGCTTCGTCTTCAAGACCGGCTTGGTCGTCGATCTCGATCCAGACCGTGTCCATGGCTTCAATGCCGGCTTCCGTGGCGGCAAGAACCACTTGCGAGCGGGTGTAGAGCAGAGCATCCCAACTCAGATCGGACCCTGTTTCAGCAACCAGATCGACAGCGCCGAACCCAAGAATGCTTGTTGCTTCCGAAGCGAGCGCGATCTCGGCCACCGCCCGCACGCCTTTTGCCGTCTCGACCGTCGGATAGAACTCGATATCGGCGCGGTAAGGTTGCAGAATCTCCGTCATCCAGCGGACTTCCTCTGGAGATTCCACTTTCGGAATCATGATGCCGTCCGGCAGCGTGCCCATTTCGAAAAGCGCCTCCAGATCCTGGAGCCCGTCCGGCAGCCGGGGACTGTTGACGCGCAGATAACGGAGAACAGGCCGCTCGGTCGGGTCGGCAAAGAAAGTGCCGGTCAGCTCCCGCGCTTCCGCCTTGCGGCCGGGGGCGACCGCGTCCTCCCAATCGACGATGACGATATCGGTCCCCGTCGCGATGGCTTTCGAAAACCGATCCGGGCGCAGGGCCGGCACGAACAGCATCGAACGGCGGGGAGGGTGCGACATGACCCGGCCTCTAAAACGATCTGGGCATGCCGAGCACATGCTGCCCAATATAGCTCAAGATCAGATTGGTCGAGATCGGGGCGGTCCGGTAGAGACGCGTCTCCCGCCATTTACGCTCGATGTCGTATTCGCGGGCATAGGCGAATCCGCCGAAGGTCTGCATGCAGGCTTCGCCCATCTTCCAGGCGGCTTCGGCGGCCAGATGCTTGGCGATATTGGCTTCCGCGCCGCAGTCGGCGCCGGCATCGAACAGAGCTGCTGCTTTGCGGGCCATGAGGTCTGCCGCTTCGATCTCTGCATAGGCGGCGGCGATCGGGAACTGGACCCCCTGATTGCTGCCGATCGGCCTGCCGAAGACGACACGTTCGTTGGAGTAATCGACCGCCTTCTTGGTGAAATAGCGGGCGTCGCCCATGGATTCTCCGGCGATGAGGATGCGCTCCGCATTCATGCCGTCGAGAATGTAACGGAAACCCCGGCCTTCCTGGCCGATCAGTGTATCCGCCGGAATGCGGCAATTGTCGAAGAATACTTCCGTCGTGTTGTGGTTGATCATTGCCTCGAGCGGCTTGATCTCGCAACCGTTGCCGACCGCATCGCGGAGATCGACCAGAAAGACGGAAAGCCCATCGACCCGTTTTTCCACCTGATCGGCGGGCGTCGTGCGCGCCAGTAGAAGCATGAGATCGGAATGCAGTGCCCGGCTGGTCCAGACTTTCTGACCATTGACGACATAATGGTCGCCGTCGCGCTCGGCCTTGGTCCGCGTTTGCGTCGTGTCGGTGCCGGTTGTCGGTTCGGTGACGCCGAAGGCCTGCAGGCGCAATTCGCCGGACGCGATCTTCGGAAGGTATTCGCGTTTCTGCTCTTCGCTGCCGTGGCGCAGCAGGGTACCCATGATGTACATCTGCGCATGGCAGGCGGCAGCGCTGCAGCCATTGGCATGCACTGTCTCCAGAATCACTGCGCCGGCCCGAATCGGCAGGCCGGAGCCGCCGTATTCCTCGGGGATCAGCGCGCCGAGGAAGCCGGCTTCCGTCAACGCGCGCACGAAGGCCGTCGGATAACTGCCTTCCGGTCCCTGATCTTCCAGTCCGCGCCAGTATTCGCCCGGATACTCGTCGCAAATCTTGGAGACGGATTCCCGAATTTCGGGATAGTCCTCGCCAAGCTCCATCATCACGCCGTCACCGCTCATCGTCTTACTCCGCCGCCGCTGCGAATTGGGCGGCCGGCCGGAAATCCTTCGGCACGCCGGCCTTGGCGATGGCACCGCTGAGGCGCTCGCCGGGCAGGTTGGCGGCGATGATTTCGCGGATGGCGCACAGTTTGTCGAGATCGACGCCCGTGCGCAGGCCCATGGCCTCGGCCATGAAGACACCGTCTTCCATGACCATGTTGCCGGTCGCACCCGGGGCCCAGGGACAGCCTCCGAGACCAGCGAGACAGGCGTCGAAGCTGCGGATGCCAACATCCAGGGCTGCTTCCATATTGGCGAGGCCAAGGCCGCGCGTGTCGTGGAAATGGGCGGTCATGGTGACGTCGGGGCCGAGTTCCGCTTGCAGCATTCGGAAAAGATCGCGGACCTGCTTGGGATTGGCATAGCCGACCGTATCGCAGACCGTCAGGTGGTCGGCACCCGCGTCGACGAATTGCTGCGCGAGTTTGAGCGTCGCCGCCGGATCGACGGTGCCTTCCAGGGTGCAGCCGAAAGCCGTCGACAGGCCGCCGTCGAGGATAAATTTCTTGTCCTCCGGAAGCGCGTCCCGCATCTCGACGATGCGGCGGAAATCCTCGATCGATTCCTCGGGTTTGCGGCGGACGTTCTGCAGATTGTGAGTCTCCGAAACTGACGCCACGAAGTTCAGCTTCTTCATGCCGAGTTCGACACCACGCTCGGCACCCTTCATGTTCGGGATCAGCGCTGAAATGAGGCAATCTCCGGTATCGGTGGCATGGGT
>JAYPOZ010000129.1:0-9311 GCA_038131165.1 Rickettsiales bacterium
TGATCGTAGTCGCGCGCCTGGCCGCGCATGTAGATCATGCCGTTGATCGAGGAGCACCCGCCCAGCACCTTGCCGCGCGGATAGTCGATGGCGCGGCCGTTGAGGCCGGGTTCGGGCTCCGTCTTGAAGCCCCAGTCCACTTTCGGATTGCCGATGCAGTAGAGGTAGCCGACGGGAATTTTGGTCCAGATGTAATCGTCCTTACCGCCTGCTTCGAGGAGGAGGACAGTGACATTCGGGTCCGCCGACAGCCGGTTTGCCAAAACGCAGCCCGCGGTACCCGCGCCGACGATGATGTAGTCGTAACTACCGAACGATCCTGCCATGCCTGCCATTTCCCCCTGCGACTCCGCCGGTTCACTATTGCGGAGCACGGGCAGGGGAGCAAGAGCCGGTTACTGCCCCCAGTTCTTGAGGATGGGCACGGTTGAAATCGCGTTCTTGGGGGAGCCTTCGATGAGCTTGTCGCTGTAGACCAGATAGATCAGCACATTGCGTTTTTGATCCAGGAAACGGACGACTTGCATCTTCTTGAACAGGATGGAGGTGCGTTCCTTGAAGACGCGTTCTCCGGGTTCCAGTTCACCCTTGATCGTAATGGGGCCGACTTGACGGCAGGCGATGGAGGCGTCCGAGGTGTCGGTTGCGAGGCCGACGGCACCAGAAACGCCGCCGCGCTTGGCCCGGGAGATGTGACAGGTGACGCCGTCGACCTTCGGATCATCAAAGGCTTCGACAACGATCTTGTCGTTGGGGCCGAGCAGCTTGAAGACGGTGCTGACGCTGCCGATTTCCTCCGCCATCGCAGGAGCGGCGACAAGCACCGCCAGGAAAAACGCGAGCGCTTTCATCCGCCGCCAATCTGCGGCAGGAGGTGGACTTCGCTGTCGGGCTGGATCGGCTCCAACAGCGAATCCTGGAAGAGCTGTCCGTCGATGGCGACGGCGATACCGTCCTCCAGATGGGGCCTTATGTCGGGGAAACGCTCGGAGAGCGCCCGGAAGAGTTGCCTGATGGTGGAGACGTTGTCCATTTCGAACTCGGTCTGACCACCGGTGAATCGCGCCAGGGCGGCGGTGAGGGTGACATGTGCCATGGCTTATAGGTCGGGCATTCGGGGTGAAGATTCAAGGCCGGTCTTCGTTCGTCACGTCGTTCCCGCTTTAGCGGGTATCACGGATGTATTGCGGGCAAAGAAAAACCCCTTCCCGGATGGGAAGGGGTCTCGCTTAGCTCAAGAACAACGGAAGTGTCTTACTCTGCCGCTTTCTTCATTTCGTCGAGCCGCGCCAGAATCTTCGGCGGGGACATCGGTAGTTCCGTGAAGCGGATGCCGGTCGCGCGGCTGACCGCGTTGGCGACCGCCGCCATCGGCGGAATGATCGGCGTCTCGCCAATGCCGCGGACACCGAAGGGGTGACGCGGATTCGGCTCCTCGACGATGACCGTATCGATCATCGGCAGATCGGAGCAGACCGGAATCCGGTAGTCGAGGAATCCGGTGTTCTGCATCTGACCCTTGTCGTTGTAGACGTATTCCTCGTTGAGGGCCCAGCCGATGCCTTGCGCGGCACCGCCCTGGAATTGGCCTTCGACATAGGCCGGATGAATCGCCTTGCCGGCATCCTGCAACACCGTGTAGCGCAGGATATCGACCTTGCCTGTCTCCGGGTCCACCTCGACATCGACGACATGGGTGCCGAAGCTCGGCGCCGCCCCTTGCGCGTTGATCTGCGCATGGCCCGCGATCGGCCCGCCGGTCTTATTGGCGTGCTTCGCGATATCGGCCAAGGTCATAGGCTCGAACTCGCCGGCATTCGGGCCGGACGGCTTGATGAGGCCGCTCTCCCAGGTCACGGCTTCGGGATCGATCTCCCAGACCATTGCCGCGCGGGCGCAGGCCTGGCGGATGATGTCCTCGGAAGCCTGAACCACGGCCATGCCGCTCGAGAAGGTGGCACGGCTGCCGCCCGTGAGGAAGGTATAACCGAGCGAACTCGTGTCGCCGATGATCGGGCGCACGTCCTCGTATTTAACGCCGAGCGTCTCCGCGGCCATGAGGGCCATGGAGGCGCGCGAGCCGCCGATGTCGGGCGTGCCGATCATCAGGTTGAGCGTCCCGTCGACATTCAGCTGCAGAGCCGCGCAGGACTCGCCGCCGATATTGAACCAGAAACCGGAGGCCACGCCGCGGCCCTGGTTCGGGCCCAACGGGACCTTGTAGTGGTCCAGCGCCTTGGCTTCTTCGAGGGTCTTCATGTAGCCGATGGGGCCGAATCTCGGTCCATAGGCCGCACGGGTCCCTTCCTTCGCCGCGTTCTTCAGACGGAGATCGACGGGATCCATTCCCAGTTTCTGGGCGATCTCGTCGACGACCGATTCGACCGCGTATTCGGAGATCGGCGCGCCGGGCGCCCGGTAGGCCGCCACTTTCGGGCGGTTGGTCACGATATCGAACCCGACGACTTTGACGTTCTCCATGTCATAGGGCGCGAAGGCGCACATGCAGCCCGGTTGCACCGGAGAGCCCGCGAAGGCGCCGGCCTGATACTTCAGGATGGCTTCGCCGGCGACGAACGTGCCGTCTTTCTTCACGCCCATCTTGACCCAGACGTTGGCGCCCGAAGTGGGCCCCGTGGACCGCATGACATCCTCGCGGCCCATGATCATCTTTACCGGGTGATGGCACTTCTTGGAGAGCATTAAGGCCAGCGGCTCGAGATAGACCACCGTCTTGCCGCCGAAACCGCCGCCGATCTCGGAGGAGGTGACGCGCAGTTTCGAGACATCCATACCGACCAGCTTGGCGCAATGCCCGCGGACGACGAAATGTCCCTGGGTCGAGCACCAAAGGTCTGCCGTGCCGTCTTCGGAGTAATTCGCGACGCAGGCATGCGGCTCGATATAGCCTTGGTGAACCGCCGCCGTGTCGAATTCGCGTTCGATAATAAGGTCGGCTTCCGCGAAACCTTTTTCGACATCGCCGGTGCCGAATTCGACCCGTTTCGCCACGTTCGACGGTTTGGTCGGTGCCGGATCGACGCCTTCGGTGAACATGTCGTCGTGCAGGACCGGTGCATCGTCGGCCATTGCCGGCACCGGATCGATGACGTGCGGCAGAATCTCGTACTCGACCTCGATCAGCTTCAACGCCTTTCTTGCGACGGCCGTGCTGACGGCTGCCACGGCAGCAACGGGGTGCCCGTCGTACAGGGCCTTTTCCCGCGCCATGACGTTGCGGATCATGTCCTTGTAATTGATCAGCATTTCGCCCGCCGGGACGAACTCGGACGGCATATCCTCGAAATCGTCACGGCAGATGACCGCCTTGACGCCTTTCAGAGCTGCCGCCTTCGAGGTATCGATCGATTTGATGATCGCATGGGCATGCGGACTGCGCAGGACCTTGCCGACCAACTGGTTCGGCATGTTGAAGTCCGCGCCGAACTTGGCCCGCCCGGTCACCTTGTCGACACCGTCCGGGCGAACCGGACGGGTGCCGACCAACTTCAGATCGCTGATGCGAACGTCATCGGGCATCTTAGGCTCCTCTCATCTCCGCGGCCGCGTCTTGGACGGCCCGGACGATTTTGTCGTAGCCGGTGCAGCGGCAAAGGTTGCCGGCCAGCCAATACCGGATTTCGGTCTCGGTCGGGTCGGGGTTCTTTTCCAGCAGGGCTTTCGAAGCCACCAGGAAGCCCGGCGTGCAAATGCCGCATTGCAACGCGGCATGCTCCAGAAACTTCTGCTGCAGCGGATGCAGGTGATCGCCTTCGGCCATGTTCTCGATGGTCTCGACCTCGCGGCCTTGCATTTCGGCGCCGAGCACCAGGCAGGAGCACACCAGTCGGCCGTCGACCATGACGCTGCACGCGCCGCAATCGCCGGAGGCACAGCCCTCCTTGCTACCGGTCAGGTGCAAGGTTTCGCGCAGGATGTCGAGCAAGGTTTCTTCCGGCTCGCAAAGGAACTCCGTCTCGTCGCCGTTGACGGTGGTGGTTACGTGAATCTTCGACATTGCTTAACCTTTCGCGCGTTCGAGGGCGGTCGTTGCTGCCCGGCGGGTCAAAACGCCCGCGACTTTCTTGCGATATTCGATGGTGCCGCGCTTGTCGCTGATCGGCTTCGCCGCGGCACTCGCCGCCGCCGCCGCCGCTTCCAGCGCCGCCTCATCGACCTTCGTTCCGATCAACGCCTTCGCCGCTTCGTCGCAGACGATGATCGTCGGCGCAACGGCGCCGAGGACGACTTTCGCGGCCGTGCAAGTGCCGCTACCGTCGAGCGTCAGGCATACGCCGGAGCCAACGACGGCGATATCCATCTCGGTCCGCGGAATGAAGCGAAGATAGGCCTCGCCGGTGTTCGCGGGCTTCTTCGGAAAGAAGATCGAGACGATGAATTCGCCCTTTTTCAGCGATGTCTTGCCGGGACCGACGGGAACTTCCTCGACCGGAACGTCGCGGGTGCCATCCGGACCTGCGATGCGCGCGACGGCGCCTGCCGCCGCCATGGCCGGGACGCTATCAGCCGCCGGCGAGGCGTTGCAGAGGTTTCCGGCCATCGTGCAACGGCCCTGGATCTGCGTAGATCCGATCAGGTCGAAAGCGTACATCACGCCCGGCCAAACCTTCGGGAACGAAGCGTGTTCCTTGAGTTCGGCGCCGGCCACGGCCGCGCCGACCCGGTAACCACCGTCTTCCTCGGTTACGGTGCGGGTTTCCGCGATCCGTTTGATGTCCACGATGAGCTCTGGCTCGATCATATCGGCGCGGAGTTGGACCAAAAGATCGGTACCCCCCGCGAGTACCCGGGCTTCGCCTTTGGCAGCCGCTAATAGCGATACTGCAGCATCGACAGAATCCGGGGCTTCAAAACGCATGCCCTCCATCGGTATAGCCGTTCCTTTTCTTTGAGGTGTTTCTAGCTCGTACTCTTCGTCGCTTAACGCGGTTGCGCCGGAGAATGTCCTAAGGGACGGTCCTGCCCAAGCCACGACAAGGATAAACCACCAACCCGCGTGCCTCAAACAAGCGATACGCGGGAAGACTAGTATTGATGTAGTATCGCTTTGCAAGGAAAGCGAGCCGCATAGTTAGATCATTTATATGACACTGGGGAGAACGGTATGACAAGCGCATCCGACTACGGCAAGGCAGGCATGGGATACATCGACGGCGAATACGTGCTGATGTCCGAGATGCGGCTGCCGGTCACCGATCTGGGATTTCAGTTGGCGGACATGTGCTATGACGCGCTGCACGTCCATAAAGGACGGTTTTTCCGCATGGAAGACCATCTCGACAGGTTCGAACATTCGGTCGCGGAGCGGCGCTACAATACGCTGGGCCTCGGCCGCGCCGATTTTAGCGATATTCTGCACAATTGCGTCGCCGAATCCGGTCTGCGCCAGTCGATGGTAACGATCGTCGCCACCCGAGGCATTCCCGAGAGCGGCCATAAAGACCTGCGGACCTGCCGCAACCGCCTGATGGTCTGGGCGTTGCCGTATTATTCTGTCGTCTCGGAGGAAGAAACGGCGCATGGATGCGATATCGTCGTGGCGGAGACCGTTCGCATTCCGCCCGAGGCGGTCGACCCCAGAATTAAGAATTTCGGACGTCTGGATTTTGTCAGCGCGATGTTCGAAGCATACGACCGGGACGCCCGCTATGCCGTGCTGCTGGACGGCGAGGGCAATGTCACCGAGGGGCGGGGATGGAACATTTTCGCGCTCGAGGACGGCCAGCTGACGTCGCCGGACGAGGGCGTGCTCGAGGGGATCACCAGACGCACGGTGGTGGAATTGGCGGGCCGGCTCAATATCGAGGCGCGATTGGAGAAGCTGCCGGTCGATCGGCTGCGTGGCGCCGAAGAAATCTTCCTGACGTCCACTGCGGGGGGAATCGTCCCGGTAAAGTCCGTCGACGGCGTCGCGGTCGGCGATGGTTCGGTCGGACCGGTGACGCAGCATCTGACGGAGATGTATTGGCAATTGCACGAAGACGAGACCTACAGTACGCCCGTGCGCTATCGAGACTAGCCGGCGTCGATTCGCAGCGGTGACGATTGCCCGAAGGATACCCGCATGGGCAATTGAGCCATGTCATATTCCTGCAATAAATCTGCAACGATAATGATTTATAGTCGTTTGTTCGGCTCTACTGGGAAATCTGCGCGACGGGGACGGCTGTTACGTGTTGGATGAGAGGCAGGCATCTGAGGAGGTCGGGTCGGTTTCGGGCAGTACGGAAATTGAACTGATGCTCACGGCCGATTCGAAAGATTTGCCCCGGGTCAAGCGTACGCCGTTCTGGTCCGGGCGAACGCGGGCGCAGACCCGTGTTCTCGACAGCGTTTACTTCGATACCGTCGGCCATGACCTGCGGGCACGCGGATTCTCGCTGCGCATTCGCAAGGTCGGCCGGCTCTACCGCCAAACGCTGAAATCGACCGGAAAGGCCGGATATTTCGAACGCCGGGAATTCGAGACCGACCTGCGCGACGGAAAGCCGGACTTGTCGCTGATAGAGGATCAGGCCATTCGCGCGCAGCTTGCGGACATATCGCCGCCCGATCTCAAGCCGATCTTTACCACCCACGTTCGGCGCAGCCGCAAATTGTATCAGCTGGAGGACGGCACCGCGGTAGAAATTGCGCTCGACGAAGGCGAGGTCCGGGACGAGAAGGGCTCGACGCCGCTCTCCGAGATCGAATTGGAATTGAAGCAGGGCGCGCCCGAGACTCTGTTCGACGTGGCGCGGGAGATCGGCGGTGTCATCCCGGTGCGCCTGCAGGTCCAATCGAAGCCGGAGATCGGCTACGCGCATTGCGAAGGGCGGGCCGAGCCCTGGATATCCGCCGGCAAGCTCAAGCTGGACAAGAGCATGACCGCGGAGACGGCGCTGGATTCGATCATCGAATACTGCGTTTCGCACATTCTGCGGAACGATCGCTGCGCGAGCGAGCGCGCCCATGCCGAAGGCGTGCATCAGGTACGGGTGGGGTTGAGGCGGCTGCGGTCGGGATTGCACTTGTTTAAGTCCGCGCTACCCGAAGCCCAATTCGATTGGATCAATGGCGAGGCGCGCGTGTTTGCGAAGGCGCTGGGCCCGGCGCGGGATTTGGACGTTTTTCGCGAGAGCATCTTGCCGCCGGTGGCCGAACAATTGGGCGATCTCGGCGATTTTTCCGCCATCGACCGTGCCGCTGCAGGATTGCAGGATCAAGCCTACGAGATGGTCAAGGATGCTTTGGCCTCGGAACGCTTTACGACGTTCATGATCGAATTGATGCGCTGGCGCAAATTGCGGAGCTGGCGCCAACAGTCGGTCTCGGCGGAGGCTGCAAGGCTGTTTTCGCCGATCATGGAATTGTCGACGCCGCTTCTCGCCGCCCGGCACAGGGGGGTGCTGAAGCGTGGCAAAGGTTTCGCGAAGCTGACATTGGCGGAGCGCCACGAAGTCCGCCTCCGGGTCAAGAAGCTGCGATACGCGACGGATTTCTTCGCGGGCCTTTATCCGACCAAGGCGAGCAAACCCTATCTGCGCCGATTGAGCCGGCTTCAGGACGATTTGGGGCATCTGAACGATGTCGCGACGTTGGACGATGTGTTGGGCCGGATCCTGGAGAAAAGCGGTGGCGCGAGGACTCAAAGAGCCGCCGGATGTTTGTTGGGTTGGTATCAACGCGAGATATACGGGAATGACGGTCTGCTCGTGCGCGACTGGAAATCCTTCGAGAAATCCAGGCCGTTTTGGAAATAACCGGCTGCTTGGGAGACCCCCTTAGTTTCCTACGATTTGCGCCGTTAACGTATTTTTGAGCATTTCCGCATAGGTTATGGTTAATCCGACGAATGAATCGACGTCCGGAGCCAAGCAGGAATGCGCGAATGAACGTATTTATTGTCGACGACGATCCCGAAATGATCGAGGTGATGACGCTCCTCCTGGATGCCGCCGGCCATCGCGTGTCTTCCAGTGTCGCCGGAGCGACGGCTATTCCTCGGATTGCCGCGTTCCAGCCGGATATTTTGCTGACCGATTTGGTGATGGCCGAACTCGACGGCTTGGCGCTCTGCCATGAACTGAGAGAGAACAAGGGCTTGAAGGCAATGAATATCGCCTTCGTTTCCGCCAAGACCGATGACTATTGGCGAAAACGCGCCGACAGCGCGGGTGCCGTCGGGTATATTGCAAAACCGATCGACACGGATACGTTCGTCGAAACCGTTGAAGCATTGGCCGCTGTCTGAGCCATTCGCATTCGCAGCCAAGTAAGAGCCAGGACACCGCCGTCGGTATGAGCGTACACTCCGAGCAGAATGGGCCTGCGCTGCCGTCACTCTTCGCGACATTTGCCGTCCAGACGCTCGCGGCGACGGCGATGTTCGGCGTATCGGTCGTGGCCTCGGTGGCGGCGCCCGAAATTGGTGTCGACGCGACATTGATCGGTACTTTTACCGCCATTGCCTACGCGTCGGGATTGGTGATCGGTTTGCTGACGGGCGCATTGGCGGATCGTTTCGGCGCCATCCGGATCTGCCAGTTGACGATGGTTTTCGCCTTGATGGGGTGTGCGTTATTGGCGCTGTCGACACCCTTGGCCGCGTTGGCCAGCGCCGTGGCGCTGGGGTTCAGTTACGGTCCCGTCAATCCGGTCAGCACCCATATCCTGGCGCGGGTCGTGCCGGAACGGTCGCGGCCGTTCTATTTTTCCGTCAAGCAGACGGGCATGCCGGCGGGCGCGGCCCTGGCCGGCGCGGTGTTGCCGATCGTCGTGGCTGCCTATGACTGGCGTATTGCGATTGTATCGGCCGGTCTGGCCGCCGCTCTCGTGGCGTTTCTCATCCAGCCGCTCCGCCGGCCGCTCGACGCGATCCGGAACCCGCACCAGCCGATCCGCGCGGGCAATTTGCTTAAGCCATTGGCCCTCGTCTGGACGACGCCGCGCCTGAGGAGCCTCGGTCTTATGGGATTTGTCTATTCGGGCTCTCAGGTCGCGATCGCGACCTTCTATGTCGTCTACCTCACATCCGAATTGTCGATGACCCTGACGAGGGCCGGACTGGTCTATATGTTCTTGCAGATTTCCGCGGTCTTGGGCCGTCTCTTCTGGGGCGCCATCGCGGACCGGTTGGTTCCGGCCAATCGCCTGTTGGTCGGGATCGGGATCGCGACCGCAGTATTCTCATTGCTGGCGGGCTCCTTCGCCGCCGATTCGCCGGTATGGCTCGTCGGCGGGGTCAGTTTTCTGCTCGGAATTACCAGCAGCGGCTGGAACGGCCTGTTCTTCTCGGAACTGGTAAAGCA
>JAYPOZ010000130.1:0-9213 GCA_038131165.1 Rickettsiales bacterium
GCGAGGCTGCTGGATCAAAGTACGGGCACCGATACTTTTTCTTTTGATCACACAGTAAGTAGTTCGCCTGTAGTACGTGCGCTATTTTGGTAAATAAATTTGCGAGATATATAAACTCATTAGGAAACAATTCTACTTAACGAGGTGTTAATTTAGTGGAAAACATCAGTAAATTCAATCGAAACAGCCGAAACTAGTCTGCCGGATGCAGAAATTTTTCGATGAATATATGGAAATTTCCGTTTTACAGTGGAACAAGGACACAATCTGCGACCCATTAACCAAGTTGTCCGGCTTTCGTTAAGGGTAGCGTCTTTCAAAAGCCGGAGATACCACCGCCGCCGCTGTCGCCCATGGAATCGCTGCCGTGGTTGAAACCGGCGTCGTTGGTCAGCTGGTCGCGCGCCCAGACGCGTTCGCCCTTCGGATCGCTATCCGTACCATTCCGGATGGTTTCGCCGTTGAGGCGCCGCAACAGCGTCACAAACGCCTCCCAAACCGTCTCAAGCCGAGGTGTCATGAAATCAGTATAGACGAAGCCTGCTCATCCGCCGAACACCTTTTGCAGCAGTTCGGTCGTGCGCTTCGCCGGATTGTCGCGGATGGACGCTTCCTCGACCGCGATATAGTGGAATAAACCTTCGAGCGCTTTATCGAGGGCGTAATCCGTTAAGTTGGCTTTCACGTCGGGGACGAACGGCAGTTGGCCGTACTGCCCCATCATGGCGTCGTATGCCTGCACCGCGCCGACTTCCGAAAGGGTCGAGCCGACAATCGGCCGCATCTCCGACTTGAGCGGCGTGGTCATCTTGCCTTCGAAATAGCGGGTCGCGGAATCCTTGGGGCCGTCGAGAATCTTCTTCGCGTCGTCCAGGGTCATCTCCGAAATCGCGTCGACGAACAGTTTTTGCGCCTTCGGGGTCGCCGCTTCCGCCGCGCGGTTCAGCTTCAGCTCCAAATCCTGGCCGAGTTGTCCCATGCCTACGGCCTGCAACGCCGACTGCACCGTTTTCAAAGAATCCGGCAACGGGATGTGGATTTGGGGGTCCGCGTTAAAACCGTCCGCCTTGCCGAGAGTGCCGACAACCCGCTCCGTCCCGATCCGCAGCGCTTCCTTGAGCCCGGCGGAAATTTCGCTGCCGCTGAGCGCGTCGATCGCAGAGCCGGAAGAAGACCCGCCCGATGAGCTCCCCATCGCCTCTTTCGCCTTGTCGAGCAGATTGCCGAATTGGGCCGCAGCTGGACCCGCCGCCAGAGCGATGATCGTAATTCCGGAAAAGAGAAGGGCACGCATCGAGAAATGTCCTAGGTTAAAGAAAGCGAACGCGTTCCCAGCTATGGCGCGAGCCGCGCTCGAAGGAAAGCGGAAAATAACGAAGAAAGACCGAACCCGCCATGCCGACCGACCCGATCCTCCTCTACATCGACCTGAAAAGCCCCTACTCCTATATCGCGGCGCACCGCGCCCTGGCTCTGGAGGCCGAAGACAGGGCCACGTTCGACATCCGCCCCTACGCGCTCGACATCGGATCGCGGGCCAATGCGAACCCCGCGGCCTTCCTGCGCCGGGCCCGCTATCTCTATCGGGACGCCCGCCGCTTCGCAGCGCCCCTCGGCCTCACCCTCAAAGGACCGCAGCGTATCTACGATTCCAGCGTGGCCAATATCGGATTGCTTTTCGCCGCCGAGGCCGGTGTGCGCAACGACTACATCGCCGCCGTCTACGCCCGTTTTTTCAACCGCGACCTGGAACTCGACGACCCGGGCGCCATCACGGCCTTGCTTTCTGATTGTGGTGCGGACGCAGACGCATTCGACGCCTATCGCTCAGGAGCCGGGAAGGCCGCCTACGAATCCGAAATCAAGGCGGCCGAAGAGAAGGGCGTCTTCGCCGTTCCAACATTCGTCGTCGGCGAGGAGCTCTACTGGGGCCAGGACCGCATGGACATGGCGATGGCAGCGGCGGGGATCGGCTAGGCCGGGCGACGCGTGTGCCAGTCCGTTGCCGATTGGTAGGCGCATCCGGCCCGCAGCAGCAGCGGGTCCTGCCACCATGCCGCTTGCAGCATCAGGCCCACCGGCAGCCCGCCCTTCGTGAAACCGCAGGGCAACGACAGCCCGGGAATGGAGGCGAGCGAACCGGCGTAGGTCAGGCTCGCGGCCCGCGCGGTCAGCTCGTGCAGATCTGGCGCGTCCTCCAACGGCAGCGCCGGGACCGGCGTCGTCGGGGTGAGGATCGCATCCACCGCCTCGAAACACGCGCCGATGGTGCGCATCCACTGCTCCTTGAAGCGGAGTGCAGCGGCGTAATCGGCCCCGGAATATTCGAGCCCCATCTTCATCCGCTCGTAGATCGGCCGGCTGAACGCGTCCGGTTCCTCCAGCAGGCGCGTGCGGTGATAGTGCGCCGCGTCGCAATAGAGCTGCACGCAGGTCATGGCGTGGGTTTCCTCGGCCCCCGGCAGGTCGATTTCCACCAGCTCCGCGCCGAGCCCCTCGAACACCGCCGCGCCGGCGCGCACCGCGGCCTCGATATCCGGATCGATATTGTCGAAGAAGTAATTGCGCGGCAGGCCGATGCGCATGCCCTCGATACCGTCGTGCAGGCGGGGCAGAAAATTGCCGAACTCGTGGTCGATGGAATGCGGATCGGCGGGATCGTAGCCCGCCATCACCGCGAACAGCCGCGCCACGTCCTCGACCCGGCGCGCCATCGGACCGATGGTGTCGTTGGCGACGCTGACCGGCGTGGCCCCGGTACTCGGCACCGCGCCGTGGGTCGGGCGCAGACCCGCGACACCGCAGAAGGCGGCAGGGATGCGCACCGAGCCGCCGGTATCTGAGCCGAGCGCGCCTTGGCACATGTCGGCGGCCAGCGCCGCCGCCGAGCCGCCGCTGGAGCCGCCCGGACTGCGTGTCGGATCCCACGGATTCCTCGCATGACCGACCACCGGATTGTGCGATCGGATATCGAAGACAAGCTCGCCGAGCGTCGCCTTGCCGACGATCACCGCGCCCGCCGCCCTCAGCCGCGTGACCACGGGCGCGTCCGCGTTGGGCACCCGTTCCGACCAGAACTTGGCGCCGCTGGTCGTGCGCACGCCCGCCGTGTCGATGTTGTCCTTCAGGGCGACCGACATGCCGTGCAGCAGGCCGAGCCAGCGCCCCTCGCCCGCCGCCGCGTCGGCGGCTTGGGCGGCCTCCCGCGCGCTTTCCGGCGTCACCGTGATGAAGGTCGTGAGATCGTCGTTCAGCGCGTCGATCCGCGCGAGATCCGCTTCCAAAGCCTCAACGGCGGGACCGCTCATGCCCCGCCTTCCGTATAGCCGAGGACTTTATCGCGCCCCGCGTCGGCCGCGTCCCGGTCGCCGGCGCCGCCGTAGCCGCCGCCGCCCGGCGTCGCCATCACCAGCCGATCGCCCTCCTGCACGATGTGCTGCGCCTTCGGGTCGATGCCCGTTCCGTTGAGCTCAAGCCGGCCGAGCGCGCCGTCCTCGCCGCCGGCGACGCCGGGGGCCGCGTGTTTGGTACGCTCCGCCAGCATCGCGAGGGCCGCCGGCGCCTCGTTCAGGAACTCGATCTCCAGTTCCTGGCCGAGACCGCCCCGATAGCGCCCCTTGCCGCCGGACCCCGCCCGGAAGCCTCGCCGATGTACCCGCATTGGCGAGAGCTGCTCCATTACCTCCGTCGGCGTCGAGGAAATATTGGAGGGCCAGCTCAGGCAGTTCTGCCCGTCGGTGCGGTGGGTCGCCCCCATGCCGCCGTTGAAGAAGAACAGATTGGCGAAAGGTTTGCCGTCCGGCTTCACCCCCGCCAGATTGATACACCAGAGGGGCGAGCCCGTGCCCGCCATGATCCGGTCGGGAATGACCTGCGCCAGCGCGCCGAAGATCAGCGCCGGCAGGAAATGCCCGATCAGGGCGCGCGAGCCGCCCGAGGCCGGGAACAGCGGATTGACGATGCTGCGTTCCGGCGCATAGGCGAAGATCGGCGCCACCGAGCCTTCGTTGTTCGGCAGATCGGGTGCCGCGGCGCATTTCACCGCGTAGGCCGTCATCGCGTAGGTGTAGCACATGGCGCAATTGATCGCCTTGCCGACCTGCGGCGAGGAGCCGGTATAGTCGGCCCGCACCTCGTCGCCGTCGATGGTCACGGCGACTTTCAGCGTCACCGGAACATCGAGCCCGTCGGTCGGCATCTCGTTGGTATAGGTTCCGTCCGGCAGCTCCCGGATCGCGGCGCGCATGGCACGCTCGGAGCGGTCCTGAATCTCGGTCGCAAGCGGTCCCAGATCGTCGAGCCCATATTGCGTCATCACGTCGCCGACGCGGCGTTCCATCAGGTCGAGCGCGGTCAGCTGCGCGTAGAGATCGCCCACCACCTCGTCCGGCGCGCGCACGTTCTGGCGCAGGAGGCGGATGAAGGTCTCGTCCACCTCGCCCGCCTTCATCAATTTCATGATCGGGATTTGGAAGCCTTCCTCGAAGACCTCGCGTGGTTCCGGCGAGCGGATCTTGCCGCCGATATCGGGCGCATGCGCCGTCGATCCCGCGAAGCCCACGACCTTGCCGTTATGAAAGATCGGCTTGCCGACGCTGATGTCCGGCAGGTGCCCGGTGCCGAGCCAGATGTCGTTGGTGATCAGCACGTCGCCCGGCTCCAATTGGTCGACCGGATAAACGTCGAGGAAATGCTTGATCGTCGCCGGCAGGGTCGCGATGAAGGAAGGAATGCTGTCCGTCGCCTGCACCAGCGAGCGCCCCGCCGCGTCAGTGATGACGCAGGAGAAATCGTGACTGTCGCGCACGACGGTGGAGAAGGACGTCCGAACCAGCGCCGCCGCCGCCTCGTCCGCGCTGGAAATCAGCCGGGTCCACAGAACCTCGAGCGTGATCGGATCGAACGCGGCGTTCGCGCCGCTGCTTGCATTGTCAGGCATGACTCGCTTCCTTCGGGAAAATTCCGTCACCCCGGCCCTCTTCCGCGGGCGGGAGAGGGAGAGGAATATCCATCGATCGTCCCCTCTCCCGCTTGCGGGAGAGGGCGGGGCCCGCGAAGCGGGAGGGTGAGGGCAAGCTTACCATTTCAGTTCTCCTCCGGGAGATCGACGATCAGGTTCAGTTGCGCATCGACCGAGGCCTTGGCGCCGGGGCCGAGGATCAGCGTCGATTCGCTTTCCTCCACAATCGCCGGCCCCTCGAAGGTGTAGTCCGGCCCCATCCGGTTGCGGTCGTAGACGGTGGTCTCGACATATGCGCCCGCCTCCGGGAAATAGGCCGGGCGCGAACCCGTCTTCGGATCGCCGCCGCCCGACACGTCCGCCTTCACATCGACGCCCGGTACCTCGGCCGCCATCGAGACGCGGATGTTGATGATCTCCGGCTCCACGTCCGGCGGCGTACGCGCGAAGGTCTCGCGGTAGACCTCCTCGAACGCCGCCCGCAACGCGGCGGCCGAGCCCGCATCGTAGGGTCCCTCGGGCAACTCCAGCACGACCTCGAAGCCTTGCCCGGCGAAGCGCATGTCCGCAAGGCGGGTGACCTGGGCCTCTGCCGGGTCGAAGCCGGTCTCCCGGATGACGACTGACGCATCCGCTTCTAGGGCCGCGTATTGCGCCTCCAGCGCCGCCCAGTCCATCTCGCTGAACCTGCGCGCGACGGTCCCCGTCCGGTCGACCCGCGCGGGCGCGATCAACAGACCCAGCGCGGACGCGACCCCCGCCGAAGCCGGACAGATCAGCCGCTTCAGGCCGAGCTTGCGGGCGACGTAATAGGCGTGCACCGGACCGGCGCCGCCGGTTGCCAGCAAGGTGAATTGACGGACGTCGTAGCCCTGCTCCGCGATGTGGACGCGCGCGGCGGACGCCATGTTCTCGTTGACCACATCGTGGATGCCCCAGGCGATCTCGGAAACCGACATGCCGAGGGCCGAGGCCAGCGGGCCCGCCGCCGAGGACGCCGCGTCGCGGTCGATCCGCATGCTGCCGCCCGCGAAGAATCCCGGATTGAGATAGCCCAGCAGCAAGTCCGCGTCCGTCACGGTCAACGCGGTGCCGCCCCGGCCGTAGCAGACCGGTCCCGGCTCGGAGCCGGCGCTGCTGGGGCCGACCTTCAGCAACCCCATGCCGTCGATATGGGCGATGCTGCCGCCGCCGGCGCCGATCTCGATCAGCTCGATGGTGGATATGTTCATCGGCAGGCCGCTGCCGACGACGAAGCGCTTCTCGCGCGCCGCCTCGAAACTGTAGGCGACATGCGGCTTGCCGTCCTCGACCATCGCGAGCTTCGCCGTCGTGCCGCCCATGTCGAACGCCAGAATATTCTTCTCGCCCGCCGCGGCGCCGAAATGGGCGGCCACCAGGGCCCCCGCCGCCGGACCCGATTCCAACAGCAGAACCGGCCGCGATTTCGCCTCCTCGACATGGGTGAGCCCGCCATTGGAGAGCATCATGAAGAACGGCGCACCGATCCCGAGCCCGCCCGCCTGTGCGATCAGACTGTCGAGATAGCGCTGCGCCAGCGGTTTGACGTAGGCGTTGGCCGCGGTGGTCGACGCCCGTTCGTACTCACGGATCTCGGGCGAGACCTCGTGCGAGGCCGAGAGGAACAGATTCGGATGCGCCTTCGCGATAGCCTCCAACGCCGCGTCCTCGTGCGCTGGATTGGCGTAGCAATGCAGAAAGACGATGGCGAGCGACTCGACGCCGTCGGCGACCAGTCGGTCGACCTCCCGCAGCAGCGCCTCGATGTCGATCGCCTGCAACACGGCGCCGTCGGGCCCCGTCCGCTCCGGCACTTCGGCGCGCAGATTGCGCGGCACCAGCGGCGCCGGCTTGGCGATGAACACGTCGTAGAGCTCGAACTTCCGCTCGCGGCCGATTTCCAGTGCATCGCGGAACCCGGCCGTCGTCAGCATGCCGGTCCTGGCACCTTCGCGGGTGATGATGGAATTGGTGAACAAGGTGGTCGCGTGCACCATCCGCGAGAAATCGTCCGGCCCGATGCCGTCGGCGCCGAGCAGGTTGCGGATGCCCGTGATCACGCCCTGCGAGGGGTCGTCCGGCGTCGTCAGTTCCTTCGCCTTGACGATCCGGCCGGTTTCCTGGTCGTAGGCGACGATATCCGTGAATGTGCCGCCGATATCGATGCCGAGCGAGTAGCTTCCCGCCACGCGTGCCTCCCTTGCCGTTAACCGGCCTTAGCTTCGGTTTCGAGAACAGATAGTCAAGCTGTCACGCCAGCCGCGGCGGTCAAGCTTTTTGGCAGCGCCGCGGCCATTCGCCGGCGATTTTTCGGCGACGGCGCGCTTGCCGTGACCGGGCCGACGATGCACCTATAGTCGATGACGGTTCGACTGCAAATTTTGAAAGGCTAAGCGATGAGCGGCTATGGCGACGGCAAGAAGTTTTCGATCGGCGACTATGAGATCGACATCATCGTCCACGGGTTTCCGGGGAAGTCGGTCTGTCACGGCTCGCTCGGGTTCAGCACCATCGCCCTGGTCCGCAAGGGCGGGCGCCTTGCCATCGTCGATGTCGGCTCCTTCGGCCAGCGCAATCTGCTTCAGGAACAGTTCCGCGAACGCGGACTGACGCCGAAGGACGTGACCGACGTGCTGCTCACCCATTCGCATTACGACCATTCCATCAACTGGCCGATGTTCCCCGACTCCCAAATCGTCATCGGCGAGACGGAGCTCGACTGGTCGCTGAAAGCGCCCTGGGGCCTGACCGTGGTTCCTGAATTCTACATGAAGGAACTGAAGACCTGGCCGAACCTGAAGACCGTCGGCGACGGCGACGAGGTCTTCCCCGGCATGACGGCGCATGTCTCGGCGGGGCACACGCCGGGCAGCCTCGTCTTCGTGCTCGACGCGGGCAAGATCGACGTGGTGTTCTCGGGCGACGCCTGCAAGAACCGGGCGGAGCTGCTGACGCGCTCGGCGGACATGACCTACGACCCGGCCCTCACCCGGGCCACGATCCAGTCGATCTGGGAATTCTGGTCGAGGAAACCGAACAGCATCCTGGTGCCTGGCCACGACCTGCCGATGGTCCTGGAGCGGGGCCAGCCCCGCTATCTCGGCACGCGGGAAGCGGCGATCCGCGCCTGGTACGGCGAAGATTTGAACGAGACCACCATCGTCTCGCTGGTCTCCGACAGCGCGGCCAAGGCGGCGGCGGAATAGCGGAAAAAAGGAAAGAAATGACATGCCCCTTACGGAAAAACTGAAAGTCGAGAAAGCCGACGGGATCGGCACCTTGATCCTGAACCAGCCGAACAAGCGCAACGCCATCAGCTTCGAGATGTGGCGCGACCTGCCGGCGGCGATGGCGGAGTTGGAAGACGATCCCGACGTGCGGGTGATTGTCGTCACCGGTGCCGGCGACAAGGCGTTCTCGGCGGGCGCCGATATCTCCGAATTCGCGGAACGCCGCAGCACGCCCGAAGACCGCGCGCTCTACACCGAGTTGGAACACGCGGCGACGCACGCGCTGCGCGGCGGCAGGAAACTGACCATCGCCCGCATCGACGGCGTCTGTGTCGGCGGCGGGGCCGAGGTCGCGATGGATTGCGACATCCAGATCGCCTCCGACCGATCGCGCTTCGCCGTCACCCCGGCGCGTATCGGCCTCGGCTACAACACAACCGACGTGATGCGCCTGGTGCGCAATGTCGGCCCGAAGAACGCCAAGGAAATCCTGGCGACGGGGCGCTATTACGACGCGGCGGAGGCGAAATCCATCGGCTGGATCAACCATGTGGTCCCGGCCGCCGAGCTCGACGATTTCGTGAAAGGCTACGCCCAGGGCGTGGCGCAGAACGCGCCGCTGTCCGTCACCGCCGCCAAGATCACCGTCAACGAGCTGGTCAAGGACCCGGACGCCCGCGACATCGCCGCCTGCGAGGCCGCCGTCGAGGCCTGCTATCTCAGCGCCGACTACGTCGAGGGCCAAAAAGCCTTCGGCGAAAAACGCCCGCCCGCATTTAAAGGGAAATAAGTCGCCCGGCGGCCATGCGCGGTGAGCGGCGGGCACCTGTCCCGGGTTGTCCCTCGTTCGTCGTTCCGGCGCGCCCCCGCGTCCGCGGACAGGCGTCACGAACCCGGAGTTAGGGCCTGAGCCTTCCCAAGCGGCACCGTACTCCAACCCGAGGCTCTGGCCATAATTCCGGATCATCCTGCGGATGTCCGGAATGACGAAGAGTTTGCGTC
>JAYPOZ010000131.1:0-8800 GCA_038131165.1 Rickettsiales bacterium
GGTCGAAAAGATAAGCGCGATTACGTTCGAAACGGTGAAAGCGCCGGATGTCGAGCTCGGCGAGATCCATCGTCGGGCCGTCCTCGACGATCCATTCGGCCAGGGCCTTGCCGGCCCCGCCGGCCGATTGGATGCCGATCGAGTTGAAGCCGGCAGCGATATAAAGTCGCCGCATTGCGGGCGCTTCGCCCAGAATGTAGCGGTTGTCGGGGGTAAAGCTCTCGGGCCCGACGAAAAGTTGGCGGATCTGCGCCTCGCCAAGGGCCGGAATGCGCTCCAGTCCGGTATTCATAAAGACCTCGAATTGCTCCCAGTCCTCCGGCAGCGCCTGAAACTCGAAACCCTCGGGAATGCCCTCCATGCCCCAGGGCTTGGCGTTCGGCTCGAAGCCGCCGAGCAGCAGCCCGCCGACCTCTTCCTTGATATAGATATAGCCGTCCATGTCGCGCAGCACCGGTTGGTTGCGCACCACGCCGTCGAGCGGCCGGGTGACGATGTAGTAATGCTCGGCCGCGTGCAGCGGCACGTCGACGCCGAGCGGCGCGCATAGGGCGCGGGTCCACATGCCGGCGCACACGACCACCACTTCCGCGTCGATCCGTCCCTGGTCGGTCATGGCGCCCGTTGCCCGACCCCCGTCGGTCAGGATTTCCGAGACCTGCACGGTCTCGACGATCTTGGCGCCGCCGTTGCGGGCACCGCGGGCCAGCGCCTGGGTCGTGTCGGTCGGATTGGTCATGCCGTCGGAGGGAATCAGGTAAGCGGCGACGAGATCGTCGGTGTTCAGCAGCGGGGCCTGTGCCTTGGCGTCGTCGAGCGAGATCCGCTCGACCTCGACTCCGAAGGCCGCCGCCATTCCGGCCTGGCGTTTCAGCTCCTCCTCGCGTTCCGGCGTGCGCGCCACCGAGATGCTGCCGGTGCTGCGGTAGCCGGTCGCCTGGCCGGTCTCCGCCTCCAGCCCGAGATAGAGATCGCGGGTGTATTTCGCCAACGCGGTCTGGTTTTGCGTCGCCCGCAGTTGCCCCACCAGCCCTGCGGCATGCCAGGTGGTGCCGCAGCTGAGACGGCCCTGCTCCAGCAAAACCACGTCCGACCAGCCGAGTTTAGTGAGGTGATAAGCGACGCTGCAGCCGACGATCCCGCCGCCGACGATCAGAACCCGCGTTTTCGAAGGAAATTCCGCCATTTCCGAGCCTCCCGTTGCGGCTGGAGTGTAACCCGCCCGGTCGGTCTTCTGCAAAGCCGGACACTGGTTCGACGACGCTGATCGTGCTAGCACTCGCGATCATGCGCGGTGCCTTGCAGTCTCTCCTGATCGGCCTCTCCGTCGCCCTGCCTTTCGCGGCGGCGGCGAAGACCCAATTGACCGTCTACACCGCTGTCGCGCCGGAGGAAATCAACCGCGTCGGGCAGGCCTTCGCGGCCGCGAACGCGGATATCGAATTGCGCTGGGTCCGCGATTCGACGGAGCGCATTCTGACCCGCCTGCGCTTCGAGCGACAGCAGCCGAAGGCGGATGTGGTCTGGGCGCTGGCGGGATCCGCCATGGCCGAGCTGGCGGCGGCCGACTACTTTCAGGCTTACGCGCCGAAAGGGTTCGAGCGCCTGGAGCGCCGGTTCAGCGATGCGTCGAACCCGCCCATGTGGGTCGGCCAACGGGCCTGGGCGACCGTCTTGTGCGTCAACCCGGCGATGCTGGCGGCGGCGAACCTGAAACGACCGACGCGGTGGGGCGACTTGCTCGACCCCGCCTTCCGCGGGCTCATCCTGGCACTGGACCCCGCAGCCTCGCGAACGGGACTGATGAGCGTCGACGGATGGTTCGCGTTGTGGGGCGACGGCGGCGCGTGGCGCTATATGGAGGGGCTGCATCGTAATGTGGCAGCCTATATGCGGGCCGGAAATTCGCCGTGCGACTTCGTGGCCCAAGGCCGGTATCCGGTCGGGATTTCCTATGCCTACCGGGCCGCCAAATTGCAGGCAAAGGGACGGCCAGTCGAGGGGATTCTGCCCGGGGACGGCGTCGGGTGGGACGTCGAGGCGATGGCGATCGTGCGGGGTACACCCTATCTCGACGCCGCCCGCGTCTTTGCCGATTGGACGGTGTCGGATGCGGCGATGGATATTCAAGCGCGCGGATTCGGCATGATGTCGTCACCCACGACCCGGCCGTCGCCGCGCTTCTATCCGGAGAAGATCAAGCAGGCATTGGTGCCCATGGATTTTGTCCGTTTGGCGGTGAACCGCGAGCGGATGTTGGCCGAATGGCGTATTCGCTTCGGCGCCAAGGCGGAACCCGGCGGATGACGAATATGTATGAAGGGGGAGGAGCACTCCGATGAAGAGGACGACCGACGATCCGTTGTTGCTGACGCCGGGCCCGCTGACGACGGCGCCGGAGACCAAGCAGGCGATGCTGCACGATTGGGGGTCGCGGGACCGGTCCTTCATCGACGCGACGCGCCGGGTCCGCGAAGGCCTGCTCGAGGTGTCGGGCGGGGGAGAGGACTTCACGGCGGTGCCGCTGCAGGGAAGCGGCACCTTCGCGGTGGAGGCGATGATCGGCACCTTCCTGCCGAGGGACGGCAAGCTGCTGATCGTCGTCAACGGCGCCTACGGACACCGGATCGCGAAAATCTGCGCGTATATGCAGCGCGCCTGCGAGGTCGCGGAGACGCCCGAGGATACGCCGCCGGATATCCCGGCCATCGCCGCACGGCTCGCGGCCGACCCGGAGATCGGGCACGTCGTCGTCGTCCATTGCGAGACCACGTCCGGTATCCTCAATCCCGTCGAGGAACTGGCCGCCGCCGTGGCGGGTCAGGGCCGCCGGTTGCTGATCGACGCCATGAGCGCCTTCGGCGCCATCCCGCTCGATTTGGCGAAAGTGCCCTGCGACGCGGTCGCCGCCTCGTCCAACAAATGCTTCGAGGGCGTGCCCGGCATGGGGTTCGTGCTGTGCCGGACCTCGGCGCTGACCGCTGCGGCGGGTAATGCGCATTCGCTCAGTCTCGATCTGCACGATCAATGGGCGGCTATGGAAGGCAATGGGCAATGGCGGTTCACGCCGCCGACTCATGTCGTCTTCGCTTTCGAAGCGGCCCTCCGGGCGCACGCGGCCGAAGGCGGGGTTGCGGGTAGATTCAAGCGTTACAGCGAGAACTGCCGCATTCTCGTCGACGGCATGCGTGCCCTCGGGTTCGAGCCGCTGTTGTCGCACAATCTGCAGGCACCGATTATCGTCACCTTCCGCATGCCGTCCGATCCAGGCTTCGCGTTCGCGGATTTCTACGACCGGCTGAAGGACAGGGGATATGTCATCTATCCCGGGAAACTGACCGTCGCCGACAGTTTCCGGATCGGGTGCATCGGTCATCTGGACGGGGACGATATGCACGGCGCACTGGCCGCGGTCGAGGAGACCTTGCGGGAAATGGGCGTGGCGTCGGGGGCGCCCTGAAGCGAGTGCGACGGCGCCCGTCGGCGGGAGGCAGCCGCCATGCGGGAAATCGGCGCCGGCGATATCTGGTTTCCCGGGACCGCCTCCCTATAGTCAATGGCGGGCCTTGGACGTCTTGCCCGGGGCGATGTGATGTCGGAGCGCGCGATGAACGACGCATTGGATACGCTGCAGATTGCCATGCCGCCGGGTGTCCTGGAGGGTCCGTCCGCCTGGTACGGACGCGATTACCAGGACCGGACGGATTGGATCCATCACCTCACGGCGGGGGAGATCGAAGAGATCGACCGCGCCCTCGCTGCGGCCGATGCCGCGGGGCTGGAGATTATCGAGGTCACGCGCGACACGTTCGAACTGCCCCGCCTCGCCGTCGCCTTGGAGAAGATACGCGATGAGGTCATGGACGGCCGCGGTTTCGCCGTGATCAGGGGACTGCCGGTCGAACGCTATTCGATGCGCGAGGCCGCGATGGCCTATTACGGTATCGGCGCGCAGATGGGCTCCGCCCGCTCCCAGAACGGCGAAGGGCACGTGCTCGGGCATGTGTGCGATCTCGGCCACAAACCGAAAGAGAACCCCCATCAGCGCGGCTACCGGGCGGCGGGCCCGCTCGATTTTCATACGGATTCGGTCGACATCGCCGGTTTGATGACGTGGCGCAAGGCGAAGTCCGGCGGCGAGGGCAAACTCGCGAGCTCCGTGACCGTGTATAACGAAATGCTGCGACGGTATCCGAAGCTGCTGCGGGAATTGTTCAAGCCGGTACATCGCGACCGCCGGGGCGAAATCCCGGCCGGCATGAAGCCGTGGTGGACCATGCCGATCTATCAGTGGCATGCGGGCCGCTTGAACAGCCATTTTTCCTATGCCTTCATCACCGCGAACGAGCGTTTCGCGGAATTGGAGCCGATCAGCGAGGCGGCGCACGAAGCCTTCCTGACGCTGATGCGGATTTGCGAGGAAGTGCATCTGGAGATCGACTATCAGCCGGGCGATATCGGTCTGGTGCACAATCACGAGATCTTTCACGCGCGGGGCGACTACGAGGACTGGCCGGAAGAGGACCGCCGGCGCTATCTCCTGCGCCTGTGGATATGCCCGCCGAACGGGCGGCCGCTGCCTGAGAGCTATGCGCAGCGCTACGGCAGCGTCACACCCGGCGACCGGGGCGGAATTGTCTGTCCGGAGACCGAGTTTAAAGCCCCGCTCACACCCATCTGATCGCTCTGTCGAGGTTTTGTCGGGAATGGACGTATGAAATTCGGATTGCATGTGGGCACGCGGGGCGCGGCGCTCGACCCGGACGGTTTGCTGGCGATCGCGCGCAAGGCCGAGAGTCTTGGGTTCGAACACCTGGGTTTCAGCGATCATCTGGTGATCGCCAACACGGTCGCGTCGCCCTATCCCTACACGAAATCGCGGGTGTGGTTCGCGCAGGACAGCGGCGACTGTCTCGATCAATTGACGACATTGGCGTTCGTCGCCGCCGCGACCGGGCGGCTGCGGCTGCTGACGTCGGTCATGGTCGTCCCCCACCGCCCGCCCGTGCTGACGGCCAAGATGCTGGCGACCGCCGATATCCTCTCGAAAGGGCGCGTGACGGTCGGTGTCGGAGCCGGTTGGATGGAGGAGGAATTCCGGCTTCTGGGCGCGCCGACCTTCAAGCGCCGGGGCAAGCTGGTCGACGAGACGCTGGCGGCCTTCAAGGCGCTATGGACCCAAGCGGACCCTGTGTTCGAAGGCGAGTTCGTGTCGTTCGAGGGGTTGAGGTTCGAGCCCAAGCCGGTCCAGCAGCCGCACCCGCCGATCTGGGTCGGCGGCGAGACCAAACCCGCGCGCCGCCGCGCCGGCCGTGTCGGCGATGGCTGGTATCCGGTCGGCAACAATCCGGCCGCGCCCTACGATACCGTCGAGCGGTATGCGGCGGGCCTGGCGGACGTCCGCGCGCTTGCCGCCGAAGCGGGGCGCGATCCCGCGTCGCTCGACACCGGACTGCTGGCGCTTTGGTACCGCATGGGCGAGACGCTGGAGGGCGAAGGCGGACACCGGATGGCCTTTACCGGCACGGCGGAGGCCATCATCGACGATATCGGGCGATACGCGGAGGCGGGACTCAATCATCTGGTCATCGGCTTTGAAAGCGACGATTTGCAGCGCTCGCTCGATCAGCTGGAGGCCTTCGCGCATTCGGTGATGGCAAAGGCTTGAAGAAAGACGCCGTCGCCGCAACGGCGGCGCCGGATACGATACGCTATCAAACAGGGAAGGATACAGAATGACCGTCGAACATCTCAATTCGGGAGAGATTCTCAGCCAGGCCACCATCTACAACGGCGTGGTCTACGTCTGCGGGCTGACCGCCGACGACATGTCCCTTGGCATGAAGGAACAGACCGAGCAGATCCTCGCCAAGATCGACGATCGCCTGGCGCAATGCGGCACCGACAAATCGAAAATCCTGATGGCGACGATCTATCTCTCGGATATGAGCCAGAAGCCGCAAATGAACGAGGCCTGGGTGGCCTGGATGGGATCTCTCGAACGACCGGCGCGGGCCTGCGTCGGGACACCGCTCGGCACGGCCGATACCTTGGTCGAGATTGTGGTCAACGCGGCGAAATAGTCCCGTCTATTCCATGCTTCCAAGCGAGCCCGCCTTCTTGCGGAGGCGGGCCGCTTCGTCGCTGATGGAACGCACGCGCTGCATCATGCAGTTCATGATCGACTTGATGATCGGATCGGTTTTGTTGAGCCGCGCCGCGAATTCCTTTTTGCTGACCGCGAGGCAGATGGCCTGGGTGTGGGCTTTGGCCGCGGCGAGGCGGGGGCTGTCGTCGAACAGCGCCATTTCGCCGAAAATATCGCCTTTGTAGAGGATGGCGATGCGCATGGGCGCTTCGCTGCGCAGATTCTTGTAAATGCCGATTTCGCCGCTCATCACCATATAGGCGAAATCGCCGGCACCGCCTTCTTCGAAAATGATTTCGTTCTCGTTGAAGACGCGTTTCTTGATTCGATCCCCGTCGGACATTGCCCGTAGCCTTATCTCATCCAGAGGAGACGAATTCTTGCGCTAATCGGCGCGTCGATCAACGGAAACATCATACGGTGGAGCTACCGTCAAAAACGGTCGCCGTGAGGGGGGATAGGATAATCAACCGGGAAACGCGTTCTTGGGACTGTACCACGAATCGTCGGCTTCCTTGGCGCCCTCGCGGGTCATGTTCTTGTATTTCTCGCAGCCGCTGGTCATAGCACCCAGGCAAAACAGAACCGCGAGCAGGGCAAAGGTGGATTTCATGGGTTTCCGCATGGATGGATTCTTCGGCGGGCGCCGGTTAAGGTCAAGCTGTTTCGCAGTCGGGCGCGCCTGCAATGCGGGCGGCGCCGAAGAAGCCAGAGGATGAAGGGCAGGACGATGGAAAAATCCAGCATTACCGTGAATGGCCGGGCCTATGCGTGGCCGCGCGAACCGGTGGTCGTCGTTTGTATCGACGGTTCGGAGCCGGACTATATGGACCGCGCGGTCGAGGCGGGGCACATGCCGTGGCTGGCGCGGGCGCGTGCGGACGGCACGGACAGGATCGCCGATTGCGTCGTGCCGAGCTTCACCAATCCGAACAATCTGTCGATCGTGACCGGAGCCCCGCCGTCGGTTCACGGCATTGCGGGCAACTTCTTCTGGAACCCGGAGACGGGCGAGGAAGTCATGATGAACGACCCGAAATTCCTGCGCTGCGGCACGCTCTTGGCGGCCTTCGCGGATGCCGGCGCGCGGGTCGCGGTCATCACCGCGAAGGACAAGCTGCGCCGGCAACTCGGCCACGGCATGTCGTTCGGTGCCGGCGGCGGAATCTGTTTTTCGTCCGAAACCGCCGATCAGGCGACCATGGCCGAGAACGGGATCGACGACGTATTGAAGCTGGTGGACATGCCGGTCCCCGACGTCTACAGCGCGGAGTTGTCCGAGTTCGTCTTCGCGGCGGGAACCGCGATCATGGAGCGCGAACGCCCCGACATCCTGTATCTTTCGACAACCGATTACATCCAGCATAAACACGCGCCCGGAACGCCGGTGGCGAATGCGTTCTACGCGATGATGGACGGCTATTGGGCCAAGCTCGACGCGATGGGATGCGTTATTGTCCTGACCGCCGATCACGGCATGAATGCCAAGCACGATCCGGCGACCGGGGAGCCGAAGGTCGTGTATCTGCAGTCGCTGCTCGATGGCTGGTGCGGGCCGGAGACGACCCGCGTGATCTTGCCGATCACCGACCCTTATGTCGTCCATCACGGCGCGCTCGGGTCCTACGCCACGGTTTATCTGCGGGGTGCGGACGGCGCGGAAATCGTGCGGCGGCTCGCGGAGGTCGACGGCATTCTAGAGGTGCATACGAATGCGGAGGCGTGCGCCCGGTATCAGCTGCCCTCCGACCGCGTCGGCGACCTGGTCGTGATTGGCGAGCAATCGGTTACTCTCGGCACCAGTGCGGAGCGGCACGACCTTTCCGGCCTGACCGAGCCCTTGCGCAGCCATGGCGGCGTGACGGAGCAGAAAGTGCCGTTGATCATGAACCGGAAGGCGGAAACGTTGGCGGGCGACCGTCCGCTGCGAAATTTCGATGCTTTCGATTTGGCGCTGAACCATGCGGCCGCCGGGTCGGGATTGGCGGCCGCGGAGTAGGGCGAACCTACTCCTTGATATAGCCTTCCCGCTTCAGGCGTTCCGTCCAGTTGCGCCGCACGTCGCGGTCCAGCTTCTGGACCCACTCCTGACCGATATAGAGGCTCTGTTGCATGAGCATGGGCAGAACCCGAAGCATTTTCTTGCCGGTCGGCGTCGAATAGAAAGCATTCATCTCGGCGATATCCTCCGGCGAAAGATGTTCGAGATAGAGCTGCGCATGCGACGTCATCAGATCGGCGGTGCCGCTCTTAAAGGCGGTCGACAGTTCTTCGTGCAAGAGGGCGTAGGCTTCCTCGGGCAGGTTGGGGATGTGGCTGCGCATGGTCGGCACGGTGCGCTCGGCCATCATTGCGAACAAATTGTCGCCGATGCTGTCGATCTCGAGATGGCCCAGCAAATCCAGGACCGCTTCGACGTCTCGTTCCGACTGCGCCGGCGCGCTCTCCAGCCGGGACGGGTTCGCCGCCGAAAAGGCGAGGCTGAAAGCCAGCATAAGGAAAAATAGCGTTGTCGCGCGCATGGCGGGAACCTCTCTGGATGTCACTGTGCCGGGCGGCAATCCTGCCATGAAGATCGGCGGATTCGGAAGCGCTTATGCAAATGCACCGGGCGGCGCGAAACCGTTTTTCTTGTGCGTTTCAATCTTGTTA
>JAYPOZ010000132.1:0-8712 GCA_038131165.1 Rickettsiales bacterium
TGGGTGGTATGCTGGGCTCGAAAGATCCCGTGCATCCGAACGATCATGTGAATCTGAGTCAATCGTCGAACGATAGTTTTCCGACTGCCATGCACATCGCTGGCGCCCGAGAGGTAAGCGATCATCTGTTGCCGAGCCTGCGTCATTGGCAGATGGCACTGGAGTCCAAAGCCAGCGAGTTCGCCGCGATCGTCAAGATCGGCCGAACCCATACGCAAGATGCGACACCGGTGACTTTGGGGCAGGTTTTCTCGGGTTATGCGGCGCAGATTGCCCTGGGGATCGAGCGGGTGGAAAAAGCGATCCCGAGCCTTCTTGCGCTCGCACAAGGCGGCACGGCGGTCGGCACCGGGCTCAACGCACCGGTTGGTTTTGCGGAACGGTTCGCGGCGGAAGTGGCGGAAATCACCGGTTTGCCCTTCGTTTCGGCGACCAATAAGTTCGAGGCCCTTGCTGCGAATGACGCCGTCGTCGAAATGTCGGGCGCGCTGAATACGGTTGCGGCGAGCGCGATGAAGATCGCCAACGACATCCGTTTCCTCGCGTCCGGGCCGCGCAGCGGGCTCGGCGAATTGATCCTGCCCGAGAATGAGCCGGGCTCGTCGATCATGCCCGGAAAGGTAAACCCCACTCAGGCCGAGGCGTTGAGCATGGTCGCCGCGCAAGTGATGGGCAATAACGTGACGATTACCGTCGCGGGTGCATCCGGGCATTTCGAGCTGAATGTCTACAAGCCGGTGATGGCGAACGCTCTGCTGCAATCGATCCGTCTGCTGGGCGATGCCGCGCGAAGCTTCACCGATAAATGTGTGGTTGGTATTGACGCCAACCGTCCCCGCATTGACGAACTGCTCGAAAATTCCCTGATGCTCGTCACGGCGTTGGCGCCGCGGATCGGTTACGACAAAGCGGCCGAGATCGCCAAACGCGCCCACGCTGACGGGACAACGTTGAAGGCGGCAGCCCTTTCCTTAGGCTATGTGAGCGCGGCGAATTTCGACGATTGGGTTCGCCCCGAACTCATGACTCAGCCTGGATGATCCGCAATCGAGGTTGCCAAAGCTAGACGACCGCAAGAATCTCTTCGACCAACTCCGACGGCATTTCCATGACTTCGAGGGCGGAACGAAGGTGATGGACAACGTTGTTCAGTCGAACTCCGCTCGCCCCTGCTGCGGCAAGAGCATCTTCGATAGTGGTTCCGGCGAATGAGTTGTCGGAACCACCCAATTGTTTTGTCAGCAACCCGACAAATGCAGAAATCAGCTTTTCGATATTGTCCGGTGTGATCTTGGAAGCCAGTTCGGTATCCTCCAACAGCCGGTTTGAGAGCAAGCTCACCGCGCCATGTACACCGACTTCGCCACCGATGCGATTGAAGATCGACCGAGTGGGAACATTCTCTGATCCGGACGCTGGAGAAGCGGATTTTGACTTGGAAGCCGATTTTGGTTCGGCTTTACCATCGCGCTTGCCCCCGTCCAACTTGATCACGTCGACTTTCCGGCGCTTTCGCGTAGTTGTCGGCGTATTGAAAATCGTATCGGGGTCGAGAATTTTTTGAACATCGAGGACGACAAGTAGATTGTCTTTTCGCCGGACGATTCCATGGCAAAGCCGTCTTAGATTTTCGCTCAAAGTCGCCGGCGGCTTTTCGATTAAGGATTGCTCTACCGCTACCACATCGCCGATCTTGTCTACGAGCAGTGTGTACAGATCGTGCCTATACTCGATGGTAACGCCCATTTGATTCTCGATCTCGTGATAGGTCAGGTCTCCGAGGCAATGCCGAAGATCAATCACGTTGACGATCCGACCGCGCAGATTCATGACGCCGGCAACGGCGGATGGTGCCAGTGGGACAGGCGTAATCTTCATTGGTTCGACGATATCCTGCACCGCCAGGATGGGGATGCCGAAGACCTGATGATCTATCGTAAGGGTAACTAATTGTTCCTCGGCGGATGTCACGACCTGCGAGCCATCCGTTGCGATCAATTCGCTCATCTCAAAACTCCCTGCCGTCTCCTCGGTCAGAGGCCAATACGCTCTTTCACCTGACGGGCGGCGGCTGAAGCTAGTATTATCGTCTATGTATAGCAATGTCTTTCGGTAAATGGGCTGTCAGATGAGGGACACGTGGAACAGAGTGCGAGCAGGACCGAATTCGGGCCCAATGGGCTTGAACTTCTCTTGAACGGCCCGGAAAGGGGCGTGCTGCAAGTTGTGCTGGCGCATGGTGCGGGTCAGCCAATGGATGCGCCGTTTATGGAAACTATGGCAACAGGTTTGGCGGCAGAAGGATTTGGCGTCGTGCGGTTCGAGTTTCCGTATATGGCCGCGCGTCGGGCGACCGGGCGCAAACGGCCGCCGGATCGCGTGCCGGTGCTCAGCGACGTCTGGCGAACGGTTATCCGGCACCTGGCACCCGCCAATCTCCTCATCGGCGGAAAATCCATGGGTGGTCGAATCGCCAGCATGGTCGCGGACGAAATGGCGGTCGACGGTTTGGTGTGCCTTGGCTATCCGTTTCATCCACCGGGCCGGCCGGAGAAACGCCGCGTCGAACACTTAGCCGAACTGCAAACGCCCTGCCTGATCTGTCAGGGCGACAGAGATCCGTTCGGCAAGCCGGAAGAAGTGAAATCCTACCAATTGTCTCCGACCATTGACGTGCATTGGATTGCGGATGGCGATCACGGGTTTAAGCCGCGCAAAAAATCCGGACGGACGGAGGCGCAGAACGTCGCTCAGGCGATCCTCGCTGTCTCAACCTTTGCGCGTTCCTTGTGCTTGCGTTAATATGGTTTTCGGCGAGCGGTCGATTTCAGAGATGAAAGCGCTTTTTCAGCCTTTATTTTTGCCGCCCAAATAGCCTATCGTGTCGACTAATTCGGATCACTCGCAAGAATGTGCGAGGGAGCGGGGCGCTATAGATACTGCGCCTCTAGTGTTGTTGGAGGTATATTCCGGCGACGCTTTCAAAGTGTTGGGGAGACGCCTTCGAAATGGCCGTTGCCACAAATAGTCATTATTCCGCCGAAAATGCTGAGCTGCCGGATGAGTCATCGCAGGACGATAGCGATGCCTTGGCGATCAAGAAGCGCTCGGTGGTCATCTCGGGGCACCGGACCAGTGTGTCGCTGGAGAATGCCTTTTGGTTTGCGCTGAAGGAAATCGCGACCCGTAAGGGTCAGACGGTGAATCAATTGGTCACCGAGATCGACAGCGAGCGGCGCGGCAATCTCTCAAGCGCGATCAGAGTCCATATTCTGCTCGACGCGCAGTCCCGCTGGCGCTGACGGGGCCCTAACGCTGAAGCTGCTTGAAGATTCCTTCCAGCAGCTTTCCGGGGTTTACTTTCTCCTGCTTTGGCGCGGACGAATCCGAGTTGCCCCCGCCCAACAAACCCGGCAAGACCTGCTGCAGCGGGTTGGTGGCTTTTTCCTGGACGGCAGATTGGCCTTGCCTGAGCAGGCGACCTCCGACTTTGGTGCGGGAGGGTGCATCGAGCGGGCCCGTCGCCTCGAATGTCATGAGGGGCTCAAGCTTCGGGTCGTCGATCAGCGCCGTGACCGAGTCCAGTAACCAACGGGGCAGATCTATCGTGGCCCGCGTGGTGGCGGCGTTGCCTTGTCCCGCCAGCGTCAGATTGTCGGTGCGCGCGACGCCCTTGCTAATGTGCAGGTCGCCACTCAGTTGTGCGGGATTGCGCCCGAACGCCTGATCCAGCGACGCCAGCATTTGCGTAATGGGCGCCAGGCTCTGCAACTCGCGGACCTTGCCGCCCAGTAAAGACGACAGCAACGCTCCGCCGGCGGAGGCGAAGCCGATCTGATTGCGCTCGTCCTTCGTCAGCAGAAATTGTGCCTGTCCCGAGACGGTCGCGTTGCCGCCTAAGCCGGAGACGAGGCTGATTTCGCTGTTCCCCTGGGTTGCGAGATTGGCCCGAAGCGACAACGGGCCCTGCACCCGGTCGTGGCCGGTCAGGGTTTTCACCGCCGTTCGGCTGTCGATTTTGTCGGCCGTCAGCGACGCCGTGACCGCTGCGGCCTTCCCGCGCGGCTCCACCGCTGCCTGCGCATGCACCGTGCCGCCGAACAGCCCCGCGGTGAAGGAATTGACCGCCAACCGTCCCGATTGCAGGATCGCATGCAGCTTGGGCCGCTCGAGGGTCAGCTTGTCCTTGCTGAGCGCCGCCATTTCGACTTTGGCGTCGATATCGAAGTCCGCCGGCAGCGGCAGTGGAATGGGCTCGCTCGACCATCTTTGCTGGGGTGCGGTGCTGCGCGTGCCCGCTTGACCGCGCCGGCCGGCCGTACCGCCACGCATGGCGCCGCCTGTCTGGGGCGAGGCGGAGACCGGCAGAAACAGGTCCAGAAAGACCTCGCTCGTCTTCAGGTCCAGGGCGATTTTCGTCCTTGTCGCGGCCTGCGTCAGGCGTGCGGTACCGGCCATCGTGACCGGGCCTGCTTTGACGTTGATATCGCGCACATCCAAAGCCTTTGCCGTTCCCAAGAGGTTCAGCGATGCGGAGAGGGGGCCCAGCTTGCGGGCGCCCGGGCGGTAGTCCGGCGCGAAGGTACGGGCAAACGCCGCGAGGTCCGAATGCTCGAAGGCGACCACTATGTTAAGGTTCGGGTCCAGAAGCATGTTCCCGACCGTGCCGTTGACCGTTGTCTTGCCGCCGATCGCGGAGACGTCGGCCTTGACCCTCACGCCTTCCAGGGTCGCGTCGATGCGTCCATTGCTCGCGAGCTTTCCGAGTTGCGCCGGCTTGAGGGGAAGCTCCGCACCGGCGAGCCGCGCGGCCCGTGCCGCATCGCGGATCGCAACCGCGAAATCGAGGCCTACGGCGGGCTTGCCCCCCGCAACCCCGATGGTACCGGCGACGGAGGCGCCGATCCCGGCAAAATCCGCGACGCTGGCCTCGTTGATCGTAAGCTTTTCGTCGAAAAGCGTCAGGCTGACTTTGGCCGTCCGCGCCGTCTCCCCCAGGACCGACAGTTGCCCGGCGGTCAATTCCACATTCGCGTCGAAAGCGTCGAGGAGACCCTGCAGCGTCGCGCCGACCTCGGGTGCGCCGGACGCCGCTGCCGCGCCTCCCGACGATGCGGCGGGCTTTTCGGTATTCGTTGCGGCCGTCGTTTCGGAGCCGGCGCCTTGTTGCGGCAGATAGGCATCCAGGTTCAATTTGTCGACGGCGAGGCGCAGCCCGATCCCGGGCTTGCGGCGGAGTTCGACGGCCATGGCGCCGGTAATCCGGCTCGCGTCCAGCTGCATGGCGATGCCGGTGATTTGGGCGCTCTTGGGCGTCGTCACGATCTGGCTGGTATAGGAGAAGTTCCGCAGGCGATCCGCCGGCAGGCGTGCCGGGTCGACCCCAAGCCATTGCGCGAGGCCGCGCAAATTGCCCGACGTCGCCGCGAGATCGCCGGAGAACTGCGGGAGACCGTCGGCGGGCGCGAGGCTGCCGGTCACGGTGACGTCGGAGCTGCCGGGGAGGGTCGCGCCGAGACGTTCCAGAATAACGCTTCCGTCTCGAAGGGCGCCGGTCAGCGCGGCATTGCGGATGACGCCCCCTTTGTAGGCCGCGGTCTCGACGCCGAGATCGAAGGTGATCGACATATCGCCGGGCAGCGTAAAGGTGGCCGCTGGCGCCGATGACTGAGAGAGCTTTGTCTCGACCGTTGCGCTGTCGCCGCCGCCGGTCGCCGCCGCGGGCGTCTTTGCGCTGGTCGGTGCGCTGGATGACAGCAGCGCGTCGAGATCGATCTTGCTGGCCGAGAGGACGATATCGACCTCGGTCTTCGGCTTGAGCACCCCGTGGATCGCGCCGGCGAAGGACATTTCGCCCAATCGGAGCGAGAGTTTATTGACGCCGACCGACGTCGCCGAAGCGGAGACTTCGGCATTCAACTGCAGCGCCTTGGCGAGGACAGCGGGCAAGTCGGCGCCCGCTGCCGCCTTCGCCGCCTTGGCCATGTCGGGGGCTTTGGCTTCGAGGGTGCCGGAGAGCGTCGCGTCCGGCGTCAGTGCGCTGAGTTGCCCGTTGAACCGGAGGTCGGCCGCCCGCGCGATGGCGATATCCAGCGTCACCGGGAGCGGGCGATCCGCCTCCATCCGCCCGACCGCCAGCTTGAAGGTCAGCGGCAGACCGCGCGCCGTGGCTTTGCCTTCGGCGCGGAAAGGGCCCTTCAGCGAAGCCGCGGAGATATCGGTCGAGAGGCCGGTGACCCGCTCCGAGAGGCCGGAGCGCGCGTCGAAATAGGAGATCGTCGCTTCCTCGATCCTCAGGCTCTCGAGCGAAACATCGACATCGAATCCGCCGGCGGACCCGGCGTCGGCGGATGGTGCGGGCTTTGCGTCCGAGGGCGCGGCATCGCCGCCGGGCAGCTTGATGTCCCAACTCGCGCGGCCGTCCTTGGTAATCTCGAGCGCAATGATCGGGCGGACCAGACGGACGCTCTTGACGGCGATCTTGCCCTGCAGCAACGCGCTAACGTCGACCTTCACTTCGACTTCGTCGAAGGCGACCATCTCGCGGTTATCGGCGCCCGCCACGTTCTCGAGGCCGACCCGCTGAATGCTGAGCGACGGGATCGGCAGGATCGAAAGGTTGATGTCGCCGACGATCTTCAATTCCCGCCCGAGCGCGTCTTTTACGGCGCTGGCGATCTGCGGTTTATAGCTGTTCCAGTCGAAAAAACTCGGGCCGATCAGAAGACCTGCAACCACCAGGACGACGAGACCGAGACCGGCGAAAATCAGTTTGCGCAATTCAAACGCTCCATGAAGGATGTGCTCTCAAGCTAGGCCGTCCGGCCCGCCCAATCAATCGCATATGCCCTCACCTAAGAATGCGCCCGTCAGACCCGAATGATCTTGCCGGGATTCATGATGTTCCGCGGATCGATCGCAAGCTTGACCGCCCGCATGACGCTGATCGCATCGCCGCCGTGCTCCGCGATCAGGAAATCCATTTTGCCGCTGCCGACCCCGTGCTCCCCGGTGCAGGTGCCGCCGAGCGCGATGGTGCGGTGGACCAGCCGGTCGTTCAATTCGTGTGCCCGGTGCATCTCGTCCGCGTCGTCCGGATCGACCAGGATGACCAGGTGGAAATTTCCGTCGCCCACATGGCCGACAATGGGGGCCAGGAATCCGCTCTCGTCGATGTCTCGCCGCGTCTCCAACAGGCATTCGGCAAGCTTCGAGATCGGCACGCAGGCGTCGGTGGCGATCCCCTTCTTGCCGGGCTGCAGCGCCAGGGCGGCGTAATAGGCGTCGTGCCGCGCCTGCCACAGCTTGTTGCGCTCCTCGGTCGACGACGACCAGGCGAAGGCGCTGCCGCCGAAATCGTCCGAGATGGCGCCGACCATCTCCGCCTGCTCCTTGGCCGAGGCCTCGGTGCCGTGGAACTCGAAGAACAAGGTCGGCTTGCCCTCGTAGCCTTCGAGGTTGGAGTAGGCGATGCAGGCCTCCATCTGCTTTTCGTCGAGCAATTCGATCCGCGCCACCGGAATGCCCGACTGAATGGTCAGGATGACCGTGTTGATGGCGTCCTCAAGGGAGGGATACTGGCAGACCGCCGAGGTGATCGATTCGGGGATGCCGTAGAGTCTTAACTGTATCTCCGTGATGACTCCGAGCGTCCCTTCGGAGCCGACCATCAGGCGGGTGAGGTCGTAGCCGGCCGCGGATTTCTTGGCCCGTCCGCCGGTCCTGGTGATCCGCCCGTCCGGCAGCACGACGGTCAGGCCCAGCACGTTCTCGCGCATGGTGCCGTAGCGCACCGCATTGGTGCCGCTGGCGCGCGTCGCCGACATGCCGCCGATGGAGGCGTCGGCGCCCGGGTCGATGGGGAAGAACAGGCCGGTATCGCGGAGGTATTCGTTCAACTGCTTGCGCGTCACTCCCGCCTGGACCCGGCAGTCCAAATCCTCGGCGTTGACCTCCAGCACCTCGTTCATCTGCGTGAGGTCGATGGTGATGCCGCCGCGCAGCGCCTGCACGTGGCCTTCGAGCGAGGTGCCGGTGCCGAACGGGATGACCGGAATGCCGTCGCGGGCGCAGAGCGTGACGATGGCCGAGACCTCTTCGGTCGATCGCGCGAAACACACCGCATCCGGCGGCGCGATCGGAAAATAGTCCTCCGCATTGCCGTGCTGTTCGCGGATGGCGGCGGATGTCGAGACGCGGTCGCCCAGGAGCGCCCGCAATTCGTCGATAAAGGCGCCGGAGACGGCGATCTTGGTGTTGCTGAAATTCGCATTGGCGGCCACGGACATCGGCGCGCTCCCGGGACAGGTGACGTTGGGCAGACAGTATCCCGCTGACCCGTCCGGTTCAACCGGCGCGCGGCTCCATCTGGAGCCTGGCGCACACTTCTGCCGAAACGGCGGAGGCGCAAAACGCCATTAGCAAAAATCGCGGAACGACCCCCTGCGCCCGCCGAACGCGGTAATAGCCTACCGCGGATGGCCGGAACGGACCGGCCTCCGAAATCTTCGTTAGATGCACGCTGTCAAAGAACGCGGCGGACTCTATCACAATAGAGACAAAATGTCGATAATCTTGGCGTGTCCCAAAGGCGCAAAGAAAATTCCCTCCCCCGAGGGAGGGGAGGGAATTCATGCGGTTCTGAACGCAAGGGTGTGTTCGCTTACACTTCCTGGTTGGTGAAGACGATGGTGCCGGCCGCGGCGAACATGC
>JAYPOZ010000133.1:0-8614 GCA_038131165.1 Rickettsiales bacterium
CCGTCGGCGTCAGCGACGATATCTACAAGACCATCGTCGATGCTGCTCCGGAGAAGGGCGTCGATTTCTTTCACGGCTATACCTATTCCGGTCACCCGGCGGCCTGTGCCGCGGGTCTCGCGACCCTGGATATCTTCGAGAAGGAAGACCTGTTCAACCGCGCCAAGGCGCTGTCCGAGCCCTTCCTCGACCGGTTTTTCGACCTGAAGGATTTGCCTGCCATTACCAACATGCGCGGCGTCGGGCTGCTGGCCGCCCTCGATCTGGCGCCGGACGGCACGCCGGGCACGCGCGGCTATCAGGCAGTCATGAATCTTTACGACAAGGGCATCCTGGTCAAGGTGACCGGCGATACGGTCATGCTGTCGCCCGCTTTCGTCTACGAGGAAAGCGATTTCGACAAGATGTTCGAAATCCTGAGGGGCGTTCTGGCGACGTATTGAGCCGGCCCGGCCCGACGTCAAAGCCATGAGCTATGCGATTGTGCCAGCGACCCCGGCCGGCGAACGCGTCATCGGCGCGGCGGGCGGTCTGATCGAGGCTTTTCGGTCGCGTGCCGATTCGGCGGACCGGGCGAGCGAGATTTGTCCCGAGAACTATGCGGACCTGCAGCGCACCGGGGTGGCGGCAGCCTTTGTGCCGGAGGAGCTCGGCGGCTTGGGCCTGCATTCCATGCACGACTGGATACTGACCATCGCGACGCTTGCCAAGGGCGACGGGTCGGCGGCGATTGCGATCAGCATGCATCTGTCGGCGACCCGTGGACTGGCGGCACTCTATCGCACCAGCGCTCCGGGCTCTGCAGCGCAGATACGCGCCAAAAATATCCTGGAAGCGGTGGCCCGGGGCGAAATGCTGATCTGTTCCACCACGACGGAGCGGGGCACCGACAATCTCCATCCGTTGAGCGAGGCGGTACGGACGGAAGACGGCTGGCGGCTTAACGGCGCCAAGAATTTCGTCACCATGTCCCCTTTGGCGACCCATGTGGTGACCAATGTGCGCATGCGCGATGCGGAAGGCGATCATATCGCCAATATCCTCCTGCCCATGAATACCGAAGGACTCGAGCAATTGGGGGATTGGGATGCGTTGGGGATGCGGGCTTCCGGCAGCCAGTCGCTGAAGTTCGACAATTGTCTGGTTGCTCACGACGCGCTCCGCATCATCGGCCCCTGGGGGCGGTGGAGCACGCCGGTTCTGGTGAACCGCACCTTGGCCAACGTGCCGTTGGTCGGCGCCTTTCTCGGAATTGCCGAGGCCGCGTTTCAAATGGCGCTGGAGGGACAGCAGAAGTCCGCGGACGCAATCAAGCGCCCCGGTGTCTCGAACGCATTGGCGGAAATGGAAATCCTGTTGGCGACTTCGCAGAGCATTCTCGGGCGGATGGGCGAAACGCTGGACGAGTTCATGGCGGCGACCAACGGCGGGGCCGATGCGACCTACGCGCAGGGCCATGAAATTATGAAGGATTATCAAAGTGCCAAATGGGTGGTGAACCGGAACGCCATCGACATCGTCAGTCAGGCCATGGACTTGAGCGGGGGCGGCGGATTCATGGCCCGCAATCCGCTCGCGCGTTTGTACCGCGACGTCCGGGCCGGGCCGTTCATGCAGCCCTATTCCCCCATCGACGCGCGCGACTACATGGGCAAGGTGCTGCTTGGTCAATTACCGGAAGCGTGACGCCTGCGCGGCGTGCCGGCTCCGCGCCGCGGCTGTATTCGTCCCGCTTCAGTCCTTTGCGATGTAGGGCTTGGCGCGTTCCTCGTAGTCGCTGTAGCCGAGGGTATCGCGCAACTCGTCCGAAGGGAGCGCGCTCTCCGCTTCCGCCTTGCCTGCCTTCAGGGCGGCCAGCCCGGCCTTGATGCCGGCGATGGCGGGCGACAGCATGCCGGTTGGGTGAGTCCCGATCTTGAGGCCGAGTTCGGCCGCCCGGGATTGGGTCGGTGTCTCCCGTTTCGCGCCGGGCGATAGAACGGCGAAGGACGGGCGTCCTCCGGCGGCCTCGACGGCGCGGCGAATCTCGTCCTCATCGGCGGGCGAATCCAGAAACAGGATATCCGCGCCTTCCTCGACATACATCGCGATCCGGGCGACGGCCTCGTCGATGCCCAGCGTCGGACGGCAGTCGGTCCGTGCCATTACCAGAATGCCCGAGTCCTTGGCGGCGTCGACGGCGGCCCGAATTTTCATCCGCATCTCCTCGCGCGGCAGGGCCGGCTTGCCGGCGGACGTGAGCGCGCGCGGGGTGATTTTGTCCTCGATCAGGACCGCTGCCGCACCAAGGCGCCCGTATGCGCGCACCGTGCGTTGCACGTTCATAGCATTGCCGTAGCCGTGATCCCCGTCGGCGAGAATGAGAAGCTCCGGCGCCGCGGCGCGGGTCTGGTTCAGCGAGTCCTGCATTTCCGCCGCCGTGATCAGGTCGAGGTCGGGGCCGCCAAGCCGGCTGGCAGCGACGCAGGATCCGGACAGAAATGCCGTCTTGAAGCCGGATTCCCAAGTCAGCTTCGCACTGATCCCATCCCAAATGGCGGGCATCAGGATGAAGCCGGGTTCGGCGAGCAGGGCACGCAGGCGTTCTGGCGGAGTCATGGTCGTATCCTTGGTAGTGTTGAGCTAAGGCGGTCCTCCCAGGAGGATATAGGTCTTTCCGTCGTCGACGGAATGCCGATCACTCGACGATCTCGACCGTAATCGGCGCGCCGGCGGAAACCGCCGCCAATGTGGTTACGTCATCGAGCGCGTCCCCCCAGATGTTGCACGGGCTGGCAAGACGGATTTCGTCGCCCTGGCTGATGGGGGTCGGGCCGAAGCCGATGGCAATGGCGTCTCCGTCCGGCCAATAGGCAAGCTCTCCCGCGTCGACCACGGCTTTCGCATCGGCTTCGCGGGGCACACTCACGGGAGTCGAGAAATAGACTTCATCGCCCCAGGTGCTGGCGCGCGCGGTCATTGGGCAGGCGGCGAGAATGGCGGTGGCTGTGGGCGTGTCGCGCGTCTCCACCCGAAGGACGGTGGCTCCGGCGGTAATCTTCACGATGGGCATGCGCGCCTCCTCTTCCGGCAAGCTGTGGTCCCGACGGCCTTATTCTAAGGCATCCGGCCGCAATTCCAAATCGAAGGAAGGCGCGGCGGGCGTCTGGAAGAACGCGAAATCGCCCTAAATCGATAGACACCGCAATAGACAGGAACGAAATGCGATGGATATCGTCGACGCACAAATTCACCTCTGGGGTAGCGGCTTGCCGAGCAACGCGGCTCATATCCAGGTGACCTCTTTTACGCCGGCGGAAGCCATCGGATTAATGGACGAAGGTGGGGTCGACGGCGCCGTTATTCATCCGCCGAGCTGGGACCCAGGGTCGGACGAGATGGCGTTCAAGGCCGTGCAGGATTATCCGGGGCGGTTTGCAATCCTCGGCTCGCTGCCGCTCGACGATCCCGCCTCGCGGTCGCGCATCGCCACGTGGCGCGATCAGCCGGGCATGCTGGGGCTTCGCTATTTGTTTTTGAGCGATCCCGCAAGGCAATGGTTGGCGGACGGCACGATCGACTGGCTGTGGTCGGAAGCCGAGGCAGCCGGCGTGCCGATTGCGGTGCTGGCCACGGATTCGCTGGTGGAGCTCGGGGGCATCGCGGAGCGCCATCCCGGCCTCCGTCTGACCATCGATCATCTGGGCGGGCGCGGCGGCAACACGACCCTTAAGGACGCCGAGGCGATGACTCATATGCCCCAGCTCCTGGCGCTGGCGAAATACCCCAATGTCGGGGTCAAGGCGACCGGCGCGCCGGGATATTCCAGCGAGGGCTTTCCGTTTCGGCCGATGCACACCTATCTTGAGCAAATTTACGATGCCTTCGGGCCAAACCGTATGTTCTGGGGCACGGATATCACCAAAATGAAATGCTCCTGGCGCGAGTGCGTCGAGATGTTCACGGAAGAACTGCCGTGGCTTCGCGACGAAGACAAGCCCCTGGTCATGGGCGAAGCGCTGTGCGCGTGGTGGGGGTGGGACCGGAAGGCAGGGGTTTCCAGTTGAGCGGCTTGCGCAATGCGAACGCGGCGGGTCTGCCCGTCGCGGTGGTGATCGGCGCCACGTCGAAATGGCAGTCGGACGGCCGCAACACCAAGCTGGCACATGGCGCGGAGGTGGATGACAGTGGCTTGCCGGTTGAGATTCGCTGGGGCATCGGAGGCGCCATCGCGCAAAAATTTGCAACGGAGGGTTTTTTCGTCGTGCTGACGACGCGGACCGAAAGCAATGCGTCCGCGCTGGCGGCGGCGATCGGGGAGCAAGGCGGCGCCTGCACGATCGTCGAGCTGGATCTGTCGTCGGAAGAATCGGTGACAGGGGCATTTGGAGCCATACGACAGGACGCGGGCGACCCGGAAGTGCTGATCTATAATGCCGGATATCTTGAAGGCCGTGACCTGCCGCCGGAAATGGAGCTGCTGGAGTACATTCCGGTCGAGATGTTCGATACTGCGCAGCATATCGCCAGCCGGGGGCCTTTTCTCGTTGCCAAGGAAGTCTTGCCCGCCATGCGGCGGAAGGGCGAGGGATCGTTTTTCTTCTCCAACAACTCCAAATCGCTGCGCGGCAAGAAACGGATGACCGGGGAATCTCTCTATTACCCGAGGGTGATGATGCGGACCCTGGCCCAGGTGCTGACGGAGGAGTATTCCGAGCACGGAGTCCATGTGGCCAATGTGGTGATCGATGGGCTGATCGATTCGCCCGGCACGCGAGTGCTGCCGAAGGCGCGGGCGAAGCCGGATATCTTGATGAACCCGGTGAAGATCGCCGAGGCGTTTTTTTACCTACACACGCAGGACCGGTCTTGCTGGACGCACGAGCTTCAGCTGACGCCGCATCCGACGAAACCGAGTTTCTGACCCTCGCGGAATAGACGCCTAACCGCGTCTTCCGGAAGAGGTGGGCTTCAGCGAGGCGGCATTGCGCCAGGCGCTGGAACCTTTGCAGCGACTGCATATGCGCTCGCCGGACCATTCGCTGTGAAAGCTCGTTTTGCACTTGAGGCATCGCCGGGTCCGCGGCGCGTCCTCTGCCGGCGTCTCGCCAGGTACGGGCAGCTTCTGGGTGTATCTTGTCATGGGATTCCTTTGTTCCGGCGAATGCGACGGATTGGCCTTCGGATGAAGATATCGACGTGGCCGGTCAGGCCGGAGAGAAATCCTCGTCCATGATCGCCACGGCATAGGTACCGTGTTTCGCCCTTTTATAGGCCTTTGCCGCGGCGGCATGAATTTCCGGCACGGCCGAATCGAATGCCGCAAGGACCGCGTCCTCCGCAGCCGTGGTTGCCACGCTCAATTTCTGCAAAGTGCCGGAATCGACAAAAAAGGTGATCTCGATCGAGCTGTCGTAACCCCAGAATCTCACCCGGTTCCGGGCTGCTTCGAAACTGCGGCTGCTGTTCGGAAAGTTCAGCATCATTGTTTGCCTTTCCTAAAGGTGTTTCCGGTCCCTGGGTTCGTGCCTTTCAAGCACTTGAAGCGGAAGATCGCGCCTATTTCTGACGTCCAATTGGTCATCCACCAGCTTTCCGGATCAGAGTGAAGGGAGCGTCATAAGCCTCCTTCTCGTTAGCTGGTCAGGAGCCTTGGGCGGAAGGAACGGGAGCGCCGTCCCTGCCAATGCGCGGCATATTGTCTCTTCTGTAAATAAATAGTGACGATATTAAATAAAACAATATGCGTAATAAAATTTATTTTTAAATATAAATTGAAAAATAAATATATTGTCTTAATTACAATTGTATTATTTATTGAAATATCAAATAAAATAAATTTTATATTTTAATGTAAATAAATAATTCGCAAGATTTTATCTGGGTTCGGCGGTTTCATCCGCCCAAACGCGGAAGCTCTGCAACGTGTTCGTGCCGAATGTCATGGCGATCGCAACGTCGGCGGCATCGCGGCCGCGCGCCATTAACACACGACCGATTCTAGGAACGTTGTTGCGGGCATCGAAGGTGTGCCAATGACCATCGAGAAAGACATCAAACCAAGCGGCGAAATCGCCTGGCGGATGCGGCTGTGGCTGTCCCGCTTCGCTGATATAGCCGGTGCAATAGCGGGCCGGAATATTGAGGGCACGGCAGAAGGCAACGGCAAGGTGGGTGAAGTCGCGACACACGCCGACTCCTTCTTCGTAGGCTTCAGACGCGGTCCGTGTGACGCGCGCGTATTCGTATCCGAAAGCGATATGTGCGTGCACGAAATCGCAGATCGCCTGTACCCGCTCCGTGCCCGGTCGGGTGTTGCCGAACAACGTCCATGCGAGGTCCAGTAAGCGGTCGCTGTCGCAGAAACGGCTTGGGAGCAAGAATACCAGCGTCTCCTCAGGCAAGTCTTCGACAGGCGTTTGAGGGACATCCGGTACTGCCGAATCCGGCGTGCCGCTGTCGCGGATGATCGTATCGCTCGATATGGTCATCTGGCCCGCCGGTGCCAGCAGCCGACTGCACCAATTCCCGAAACCGTCACGATAGCCGAAGGTCGCCACCGAAGGGGCAACCCGGATATGGTCCGGAGTCTCCAAATCCGAGGCGCGCGTGAAGTGGACATTCAGCGTCAGGATGACCGGGGTAGGCTGGGGAAATTCGTATTGCAGCTCATAGCCGATGCGCAATCTCATAGTATTCTCCACGAATATACGTTTTGCGCCGGATCGCGACTATTCTATCGAACTTCAGGCCGCGTCTATCTAATCGCGAGGGTATGCGATGCTGGCGGAAATAGCTATGGCAGCCGTGGTTTTACCCGTGTCAGGGGCGCAGCGGAGCTCTAATCGCCGTTGAGCTCCATTCGGTGGATGCGGTCGTCGACCTTGGCGACAAGCCCTTTTATGCCCTCTCTGTCGAGCACGGCGGTATATTCGGCGCGTTGCTTTGCGAGTTCACTGAACTTGCCCTTCAGAAAAATATCGATGACCGCCCAATTCGTCCCATTCTTCCGCATGAGATAATTGATCGGCACGGCCTCGCCGTCGCTCTTGATAATATTTGTTTTGACCAAGACGGTTTCGCGCGGCGCCTCCTGTTCTCCGGCGATCTCGAAGGCCTCGCCGGAATATCCCTTAAATCGGTCGGCATAGGTGGAAACCCATAGCCGTCCAAAGGCACGGACGAGTGTTTGGCGCTCATCTTTGGAAAGTTTGCGCCAATGGCTTCCGGCGGAAAACTTCGCCATGAAAGGAATATCGAAACTCTTTAGGAGGACGGGTTGCAGTGTCTCGTATCGACCGGTGAACTTGAGCGTTTCGGCGTTCTGCATGACCGACAGGAGTGCCGCGTTGAACCGTTCGATGATATTCCGCGGAGAATCCGCCCGTACGGGCGCCGCCGACACCATCAGCATGGCGAGGAAGGCCAATATCGGTAGTATTTTCGTCCAACGAGACGTCATTCTTTTCTCCGAACGCTCCTGAATGGCTACGCATTATGAGCGGAATTGCGCCAACACTATGGCGATTGTAAATTACCGGTAGCATATGCCGACCGTCTTGTACCGTGCCGCGGCTATGGATATCGTCTGCCTCCCGCTCCGCCAGCAGGCGTATATCTCTGATCGGACCGCAGAATTGCAAGTCTTCAAAAGCTTATTGGAAGTATGGATCGCCGCTGTCCAGCGATTTGCCTGGTTGGCGATTATCGCGGTCTTATCGCTAACCTACGTATTTTACGCCTATACCGCCGATAACCTGACGATCAACACCAATACGACGGATATGCTGTCGGAGGAGCTACCCTTCCGGCAAAGGTATATCGAATACAAGGACGCGTTTCCCTATGACAGCGATCTGATCACGGTCGTCGTCGAGGCCGCGACGGCGGACCGTGCGGACATTGCCGCATTGCGGCTTGCAGCGCGACTGCGCCAGGCTTCCGGTGTCGTGGAGAAAGTCTACGATTTTGCCGGTGAGCCGTTTTTCCGCCAAAACGGTCTCCTCTACAGCGATCTGGAAGAACTTGAATCTTTGGCAGACCGGCTATCGCAGTCGCAAGGGTTGCTGGGCGCGTTGAACGGCGACCCGAGCCTGAGGGGTCTGTCGGAGGTCTTGGAGCTCGCGCTAAAAGAGAACGCGAAGGGGACCGAGCCCGTCGGCGATCTGGCGGACGTTCTGCGCCGGATCGCCGTGGTGGTCGATGCGCGGGCATCGGGCAAGAGAACCGAATTGTCTTGGCAGTCCTTGCTCTCGGGCGACGATGAAGAGCCAAGCGATTTAAAGCGGTTCCTGCAGGTGCGCGTGAAAGCCGATTGGTCGAGTTTGTCGCCGGCGGCTCCGGCCATGGCGGCGCTTCGCACAATGGCGCGCGAAGAGGGCCTAACGCCTGAGCAGGGCGTGCGGGTGCGCTTGACCGGCGGCCTCGCGATGTCGACCGAGGAATTGTCGAGTGTCTTCGAAGGCGCCAAAACGGCGAGCTTGCTCTCCCTGGCTCTGGTTTCTCTCTGTTTGCTCGTCGGATTGCGGTCGTTGACCCTCGTGGGGGCGACAATTGTGACGCTGGTTTGCGGGCTCGTTTGGACCGCCGCTTTTGCGGCTCTCGCCGTGGGGCATCTCAATTTGCTGTCTGTGGC
>JAYPOZ010000134.1:0-4457 GCA_038131165.1 Rickettsiales bacterium
GATTTTGGCAATCAACTTTTGATTCGAAAGAAAGTTCGAGACAGAAATCACGATTCACTCTCCAATGTTAGAACTAAAACACCTAACAGCTCTCGGCGACGGACATCGCGCAAATATCTACGGCAAACCGTGACTCGATCCGATTCCCACTAAAATCGTGATCTAAAATGATTAAGGGTTTATTACGATTGCACGATTCTGGGTAAGCTACAGAATCCGCAACCTAAACATCACGGCGCGACCATTATACGGCAGGGTTCCGTGGTCGACCGCAGCTATACCGGTGCGATCTTCTGCAATGGAACGGCCCGGCCGTCAGGCACATGGTCGGCCATATCGGCGAGCAGATCAGCTTTCAAGGACACTGCTGCCAGTTCATCCCACAGGTTTCGCCATTGATGCGGGTCGTCGGCCAACACGTAGAGCTCGCCCTCGGTCCCCTCGTAGCGGTTGGTCTTCTCGTAGGCGGTGATCAGGTAATCGTCGCGGACCATCGTACGCATGACGATCTCGTTGCCGTCATAGGCGTCGATCCATTCGGTGACCACGCGTTCGCGCGAAGCGTCGCCCGGCGCGCGCGGTAGCGGTTTGCCTTGCATTGAATCCGGGATTTTCATGCCAAGTGCCTGCAGGATCGTTGGCGCGATATCGAGGTGGCCGACCGGCTCCGCCACGTCGGCGGCCGCAATCCCATCGCGCGGCGCCGGCCGCCAAATCAACGGCACCTTGGTCAGAGCATCCACATGATAGGGGCCCTTGAACAGCATGCCGAAGTCGCCTTGCAGCTCGCCGTGATCGGTGGTGAAAAATATTTCGGTATTTTCGTCCCAGCCGCGCTCCGCGAGATACGCCACAACCCGGCCTACTGCCTCGTCGATCAGTTCGTTCGCCGCATGCACGATGCCGTTCACTTCGCGGATATGGTCCGCCGTGGTCTCGGCCGGAACATAGGCAGGCGGCACTTCGAAGTTGAGCAGCGCTTCGCCTTGGTACCAGGCGAGCCAATGCCAGGGTTTGGTTGAAAGAATTTCCTCGCATTTCTCGCGGCTGCCGGGGTAGCCGCCGGGAAGCGGCAGATCGCGCCAGTCGAATCGCTTGCGTGCCTCCTCCGGCACGTCCCAAGGATGATGCGGATCGGGAAAGCTCATCCAGCAAAACCATTTCTCGTCGTCGCCCCGGGCCTTCAGCCAGTCGACCGTGCGCCGCGCCGTCCAATGGGTGTGATAATCCTCGATGTCGATGGGGTTGTGCGCAACCTGCGGCGCACCCGTATCGCCACCGCCAAGGGCGCTTGGATTGCCGCCGCTGGTGTATTCGTGAAACCCGGCTACCGCATCCGGATGCGTCTCCGCCAGCCATTTCGGATAATGGAACAGCGAACGGCCCGCCCGCCCCGTATGGCCCGAGAGTTCCATATGGTCGAAGCCACGATGGGGACCGCAACTGTCTGCGCCCGCCGCCGTATTCTCGAAGAAGTCTTTGGCCGCGTGCGGTTCGAAGTGCGCCTTGCCGATAAGCGCGGTGCTGTATCCCGCCGCCTTCAGCTCATGCGCCAGGCTCGGGTGATCCGCCGGCAATGGAATGCCGTTCGAGGTCACGCCATGCATGCGGATGTGCTGGCCGGTCAGGATCGTCGAGCGCGCCGGCATGCACACCGGGCATTGATTGCGGGCCTGACGGTAGATGATGCCGCTACGGGCCAACCCGTCGATCACGGGTGTCTTCGCTACCAGGCCGCCGGTGCAGCCGAGCGAATCGTAGCGCTGCTGGTCCGTGGTAATGAGCAGAACGTTCTTCGCCACAGGCTATTCGTCCTCACCCGCCTGTGCGGCGAAAATCGAGGTGTATCCGCCCGACCAGTCGGGCGGTATCTGGCACGGTCTCGGGTCGTGCTGTGCCCAACGCGCCGGCTGGCCCCGCACGACCTCGTAGGTATGCGAGGATGGATCGGGATGCGGGGTATAGGGTTTCGCATCGGCCGACGTATAACAGTTCAGCAGCAGCGGCCGAGGATCGGGCGACGAGCTGGAAGGCGAGTAATGCAGGCTGCGGCAATTATGGATCGTAATAGAGCCGGCGGGCCCCATCAGATAAGCCGCCATCGTGGCATCGATACTGGCGGAATCCCGGTCGTTGAGGCAGCCCATCCACTCCCCGTCGGTGCCGTACTGATCGTAAAGCGGCCCCTCGTGGCTGTCCGGCAGGATCGCCAAAGGTCCGTTCGACATGTCGGTATCCGCCAGATAGGTGCCGATGGTGAAGACGTTGTAATTGGTATGCGGGAAGAACTGCGCGTCCTGGTGCCATTTCACCGTGTCGCTGCCGTCCGCCCATTTGAAATTTAGCTTCGAGTGATGGAACACCACGTCCGGTCCCGCGATATCGGCGGCCACGTCCGCCAACAACCCTTTGGCGAAACGCCAATAGGCATCGTGCTGGTCGTCCGGCCGCTTCAGTCGCCGCAGGACCGGCGTGTCCGGCCCGTGACCGGGGCCGATGTCGAAGACATTGCCCGATTCGCGCACGGCTCGGCTCATCTCGACGAATTCCCGCGTCACGTTGACCAACTCGCTCAGGACATCTGGGGGCACGAGACTTTCGACGCCGACATAGCCGTGTTCGAAATAGTGCTCGCGCTGGGCCTGCGTCAGGACGCGGGCATCGTGCGAGAGAATTTCCTCCGGCGTCATACTCTTTCCTCTATTCTCTCAAACAACTGGAACCGATCTTAATCAATCGGGCCGAAATCTAAAGGCCCAGAAACCGCACCAGTCGGTCGAGGCGCGGCAACACTTCATCGGCCGGCGCCGATTTCACCCCGAAGAGACACCGGACCACGCCGGCCTCCCGCAGCTTGTCGATGGCGGCATGATCGCGAGGCGTCGCGTTGGTGACAATGGGCATCGGGGCTCGGCCCGCATCCTTGGCCAGCACCTGCAATTCCGCCATCCGGTCGAGCTTCAGATCCTCCGGTGCCTCGTTGCCGCCGAGCGACGGAAACCAGCCGTCGCCATAGCGCAATACGCGCTTGAAGGTTCCCGGCGCGTCACCGCCGATGAGGATCGGCGGATGGGGTTTCTGCACCGGCTTCGGCCAAGACCAGATGCGCTCGAAATTGACGAACTCGCCTTCATAACTGGCCTCTTCCTCGGTCCAGATCGCCTGCATCGCCTCGATCCGCTCACGGACAATTTTCCAGCGCCGGTTCCAGGGCGTGCCATGGTTCTCCATCTCCTCGCGGTTCCAGCCGCCGCCGATGCCGAAATCCACTCGCCCGCGGGAGATATGGTCCAGGCTCGCGATCTGTTTCGCAGTGATAATCGGATCGCGCTCGACCACAAGACAGATGCCGGTGCCAAGGCGAATATGCTTGGTCACCGCCGCAGCCGCCGTCAGCGTTGCGAACATATCCAAATTCCGAATGTAATCCTGTGGCAGCTTGCCGCCACGGGCGAACTGACTCTCTCGGTCTGCTGGAATGTGCGTGTGGTCCGGGACGTAGAAGGCGTCGAGACCGCGTTCCTCGACCGCCACCGCCATTTCCGACGCCCCGATTGAATAATCGGTGACGAACATGGTGACGCCGTATTCCATCAAAATTCCCTCACTAAAGGTCGCAAAGTTTAGCGCAGTTGTCTCAAAGGATATCGCGCTGCGCGGCCGCCACCAGTGGCAAATCGAATAACGATTCAGCTATTCCGGATAGTTCGAACCACCATGGCGAGCGCAATAAGCCCTTCGCCCTAACTAAGGGGGCCTTTCGCCACGCGCATGCAGACTTTGGATCGAGATAACAGACTCGAAGGTCCGGCAGTTCGACCTTGAGCATGTCGGATTGCAACGGCAAAAGGGAACTCAGACGGTCTGAGCCAACAGGAAGACTGAGGCCGCTGCGCAGCCGACCGCAAGATATTTGCGCATCCCAAGCGCTTCCATCCCTAGGCAAAAAGATATGAGTATCGCGACGGCAAAACTCAGGTTTGCGACGGGCACCACGATGCTGGCCTCGCCGATTTTGAGGGCCTCGATCAGGGCATTCACGACAACGAAACCAAGGGTGCCGGAGATGAGCGCATACGCTGCTTTCTTGCCCGTCATTCGGACCCTACGCTCCCGGACGGCGGCATATGCCAGACCACCGACAACCCAGCTGGCCGCTGCAATGACCAAGATGCCCTCCGCCGCCGCACCCGCTTCCAACGCGAATTTCGAGCCCACCCCGTAAATTGCACGCAAGGCCGATGCACAAACAGCAAGAAGTAGGAATAGTATCGGCGTGGAAACGTACACGCCTGAAACATCAGCGCGTCGATACAACAACATAACCGCGACGATGCCAACGAGGATTCCGGCGATCTTCAAGGCGCCGATGTCCTCGGAAAGGAACAGGAACGAGATGACAACGACACCGATTGTATTCAATCTGTAAATCATCGATCCTAGGCTCACATCGAGCC
>JAYPOZ010000134.1:4467-8603 GCA_038131165.1 Rickettsiales bacterium
CAAAGAGAGCCAAACCAAGCCGCACCCGAAAACGTACATCCCGCGCGAGCGCTCTTTGAGCGAAAATCGTTTGAAGGTCACGTCCAGACAGCCGGCCGCCGCAAGACTGACCAATGCAAAAGTGACGGCAGGCGTCATGTCAGCTCAAACATCCCGTAGTTTGCGCCTCCAATCCGACTGCAGTCATTCCGCAACCTGGGCAGCTCGCTCAATCAGATCGACCTGGCGGTCTGGTACGATCGAATTCTTCCCGAGGTACTGGTAATACTCCTCGTCGCTTTCCCGGCAGATCGCGCGCAATTTCCATAAGGCGGCGCCGAAAACCGTCTCGTTGAAGAGCCAGTTCTCCACTTGGAGACTTGTGGTGTATCCGGGCTGGGCGGTGATTGCTTCCGTGTAATAGGCCTTCATGTCCTCGTAGGCGAGTTTGAGCACTCGCCCCTTTATCAGGTCGTCGCGCGGCGGCGGCGCATCCTGATCCTCCAAGAAGGCCGCAAAGAACTTAGCCGCATCTCTCAGCTCCAAGCCGCTCGGCCCGACGGTCGTTCGCCCTCTAGTGCGCACCGCCAGGTCGTACCACGGCGCCAGGCTGTCGATCTCCTTCATCAAGGCCCGGCCCAGCTCGCTCGCCGGCGCATCCGCATCGGGCGGTTTCGGCAGATCGATGGGGCAAACCATGCCCGTCATCGCCTCCTCGTCCACTCCTCCGGCACCGTCGGGGACGTCTTCCGGATAATCTACGAGCACCGGGCCGCTTTTCCGGTCCAACAGTCCCAGCGCCGCGGTCAACACCCGTGTCTGGAACGGCTTGTCGTTGGGCATGCCGAGAGGACGGCCAAGTTCGAACGGCACCCACAGCGCGCGCGGCGGACGGGTGCGTTCCGTGTGAATGCGGATCAGGCTGATCTGTGTCGTCGCCAGCCCTTCTTCTTCAAAGATAATGGCAAGCCCGCCCACGGCACGCGTGCATTTCGGTCATATGGGCACCAGCAGTACGGTATCGACCCCGTCGGCCTTCATCGTTTGCGCCATGGCACGGGCGGATTCTTCCAGATCGCTCGGATGCGCCGCCCCGGAGACGGTAAAGTGGAAATTCGAGACAGACCCGATCACGCCCTCGGCGGCGAGGTCGTGCAGACGCTCGATGGGAAAACAGACGTTAAGATCCTGCTGGAACCCGGTCCGGTCGAAATTCACAGAGACATGGCTCATCACCACATCCGCCGGATCGACGTCCCCCGGAATAACCCGGTAATCGGTGTCGTCGCGCTGATAGACGGCATCGCCGCGCATGTTCAGCGCCGCAGTCGAGACGAGGGAGATGCGCCGCTCGCTCAGCGGCTTCGGGGCGACGAACGGTGTACGTCCCTCGAAACCCGAGCAGTCCAGCTCGATCATCATCTTGCGCTCGCTGGACGGGATTGTCTCTAAACGGGCCATACTGAACCTCCGCTATTCGGATAAGGCGCGGGGCATTCGACCTCGCGCCGCATCTCACTATAGTCATTAATCCTAGATCGGCCGCTCACCCCAGGAACCCCCAAGCCCATGACCGACCCGCTGTTCCAGCCCCTCACCATCAAACACGTCACTTTCCGGAACCGTTTCATGAGCACCAGCCATGCCTGCGGTCTGGAAGAAGGCGGGATGCCTAAGGAGCGTTACCAGCGTTACCACGAGGAGAAAGCGAAGGGCGGCATCGGCCTGACCATGTTCGGAGGCTCTTCGAACGTGGCGCCGGATTCGCCCTCGGTCTTCCAGCAGCTCTACGTCGGCGACGACGAAGTCATCCCGTATCTGACCCAATTCTCCGAGCGGGTGCATAAGCAGGGCGCCGCCATTATGTGCCAGATCACCCATCTTGGCCGGCGCGGGGAGCCCTATGCCGGCCACTGGCTCCCGACGATCGGCCCATCCGCGATCCGCGAGACCCTGCACCGCAGTTTCCCGAAGGAAATGGACGATGACGATATCGCCCGGGTCGTCCGGGCCTACGGACAAGCGGCACGGCGCTGTAAGGAAGGCGGCCTCGACGGGATCGAGACCCTCGGCAATTCCCATTTGATCGGGCAGTTCCTCTCCCCCGCAACCAACAAACGCACGGACGGCTATGGGGGGTCGCTGGAGAACCGCTGCCGCTTCGGCCTGATGGTGTTCGAGGAAATCCGCCGTCAGGCCGGCGACGATTTCCTGGTGGGCTTCCGCTGCGCCGTCGACGAAGCCATGAAGGACGGGTTGTCGCAGGACGACTGCATCGAGATCGCGCATGTCTTCGAACAATCCGGCTTTATCGATTTCTTCAACGGCAATTACGGACGGATGGACACCTTGATCGGCCTCGCCGTCGACAATATGCCGGGTATGGCATCGCCCATCGCACCATGGCTGCAGTCGGTCGGCGCCTTCAAGCGCGAGGTCAGGCTGCCCGTCTTTCACGCCGCCCGGATTACCGATATCGCGACCGCCCGACACGCCATCCGGGAGGGTTTGCTGGATATGGTGGCGATGACCCGGGCACATATCGCTGACCCGCATCTCGTCGCAAAACTCGCCGACGGCCGCGAGGACGAGATACGTCCTTGCGTCGGCGCCACCCACTGCATGTCGCCGCACCGCCCCGTGTGCCTGCACAATCCGGCTACCGGCCGCGAGATGAAACTACCGCAAATAATAGCCCCATCGGACGCGCCAGCGCGTAAGGCGGTCGTCGTAGGCGGGGGTCCCGCGGGGCTTGAGGCAGCGCGGGTATTGGGGGAGCGCGGCCACAACGTCGTCCTGTTCGAAGCCGCGCCGAAGCTGGGCGGACAAGTCCTGATGGGTCTGCAGGCGAGCTGGCGCGGCGACCTTGCGGGCATCATTGACTGGCGCACCAGCGAGCTCAACCGGCTCGGGGCCGACATCCGCACCAGCCGGTACGCGGAGCCGGACGACGTGATCGCCGAGAATCCCGATATCGTCATCATCGCCACCGGCGGCGTCCCCGATATCGGTTGGCTGGAGGGAGTGGAACACGCCACCAGCGTCTGGGATTTTCTCACCGGCAACGCCGCGCCCGGCAGCGAGGTAATCGTCTACGACGGCACGGGCCGCCATCCGGCACCGCAAGCCGCGGAGAAAGCGGCGACCGCCGGCTCGAAGGCGTCGTTCATCTCGATCGATGGCGAGATGGCGGCAGAGCTGACCTATGCAGAGCGCGCCATCTGGAAACGGCGGCTCTACGGGCTCAAGGTACCCATGAGCTTCGATCACCGCCTCGTACAAATCGCCAAGAGCGGCAACCGGCTGACAGCCACGTTCACCAACGAGGCGACCGGCGAGACCGTGGAGCGGACGGCCGACCAAATCGTGGTCGAACACGGCACCGTGCCGGCCGATGTGCTTTATCACGAGTTGCGCGGACAGGCTTCGAACAACGGCGTCACCGACCTCGACGCCTTATTGGCGAATAAGCCGCAGCCGGCGCACAGACCGGGGTTCGAGCTGCATCGTATCGGCGATGCCGTGGCCAGCCGCAATATCGCCGCCGCAACCCTGGACGCGCTGCGTCTCTGTCATGTGATGTAATGGAAAGCAAAGGAAAGCCGCAATGAGCAACCCCGCACTCTCGTTCGATCATATCCACATCATCAGCCAGGACCCGAAGGCGACCGCCGACTGGTATGTCGAAATGCTCGGCGCGGATTTAACCGCCGACACGGTTGCCCGTGGAGCTCCGCAGATATTCCTCGAACTCGGCGGCAAGATCATCATCGTCCGCGGACGGCGCCCCGGCGAAGATCCGACCCCGGCCAAACCGGTGCAAAAGTACGATGACTACTCCAGTCATAACGAGTGGGGCACGGATCACTTCGGCTTCCTGTACGACGGCGACCTGCGCGCGTTCTGCGACACTCTGCGCGCCAAGGGCGTCGCCTTCCCGGTCGAACTGAAGGAGGGCGTCGGCGGCCGCCTGCTCTGCTACATATCCGCTCCCGACGGCGTCAGCATCGAATTGATGCAATGCTGATCCTCTCCGCTTGAATTCTACGTCAATCGCAGACAAACAGACTCTGCTGGCCGTCGCTCTCGGCAAGCGTCACCTGCCATCCGGCCGATTGTAACGCACCGAGAAATGTTGCTTGGTCGTAGTCGTTGAA
>JAYPOZ010000135.1:0-2548 GCA_038131165.1 Rickettsiales bacterium
AACTCAAAATTCCCATTTGCGGGATATCCCCTAAACCGGCCGATCCCCGCACACCGCGACGCGGTAGCCGTGCCGGGTCTCCGGGAAATAGTCCCAGAGGGCGCGGTGCTGGGTGCAGCGGTTGTCCCAGAAGGCGACCGAATTCTTGTGCCAGCGGAAGCGGCAGGCGAATTCCGGGGTCGCGATGTGGGCGTAGAGCATTTTCAGGATCGCGTCGCTCTCGTGCGTTTTCAGACCTTCGATATGGGTGGTGAAAACGTCGTTCACGTAGAGCCCCTTCCGGCCCGTCACCGGATGGGTGCGCACGACCGGATGCAGCGCCTTGGGGTAGGTGTCGACGCCGTCGCGCAGCTGCCCCCGGTGGCCGTAGCGCGCCTTGTGACGCTTCTCCGAGGAATGCCAGGCCTTGAGGCCGCCGAGGAAGCGCTGCATCTCGCCCGAGAGCGCGTCGTAGGCCGCGTACATGCTGGCGAAGAGCGTGTCGCCGCCCGGCTCGGGCACCGTATGCAGATGCAGGATGCTGCCCATCGGCGGCTCTTCGTCGGCGCTCACGTCGGTGTGCCATTGCTGACCGCCGGAGACGCCGGTCGAGTTCGCGTCCGCGTGGATGGTGACCACTTCCGGGTCGCCGTCCGTCGCCGGGGCGGCCGGGTGGACGTGCAGCGCGCCGAAGCGACGGGCGAATTCCTTGTGCTGCGCCAGGGTCAGTTCCTGATCGCGGAAGAAGATCACCTGGTGTTCGATCAGGGCGTCGTGGACTTCCTGAAAGGTCTGGTTGCCGAGCGGCTGCGAAAGGTCGACCCCCGCGACCTCCGCCCCGATGACCGGGCTGAGCGGTGTGACGGCGATGCGTTCGTAGGACATGGCGGTTTCTCTTTCCTGGTGGCGGCCCGTCCCGATTGAAATAGCGGCTTCGAAGACCGTTTCCATCGCGCCAAACACGATAGTGACATTTTGTCTAATTCGTGATAGGATGCCCGCCGTTCTTTGACATGTGAATGATCGAAATTGTGCGGGCGGTGGCTGCCGCCGCCCGGATAGCGGTATTGTAGTACTGTGCATGGGGTCGATCCGCGATTTTTCTTAAGCGTTTTCTCCTAATCGCGACGCTCACCCACGGCCCTCATTGCGACCCTCACCCCAACCCTCTCCCGCTTGCGGGAGAGGGAGGGGCTCATCGCGTGAGCGATGGGAGGGTGAGGGTCAGGGCGCCAGCGCCAGCTTCCGCTCGCGGTAATAGACGAAAAGCCCCGAAGCGACGATGATCGCAACGCCGAGCCAGGTCGTCGCGTCCGGGAAATCCCCGAAGACCACCAGTCCCAGGGTCGTGGCGCTGACGATCTCGAGATACTGGAAGGGAGCGATCAGGCCGGCCCCGATGCGGCGCACCGCCAGCACCACCAGCACGTGGCCGCCGGTCGCGATCACCCCGAGCAGGAACAGCCAGCCCCATTCCGCCGCGTCCGGCATCACCAGGGCCAGGACGGGCGCTCCGGTCACCGGCCCGAGGAGCAGCGCCCCCGTCATCGCCAGCGCCCCGAACAGGCCCGCATGGAACTGCATCGCGACGGCGCCCGCCGCCGTTCCGTCCCGCGCCAGGCGGCGGGTCAGCACCATATACAGCGCGAAGGTGACCGCCGAGCCGAGGGGCAGCAGGGCGGCGGCGCCGAACACGGCAAAGCTCGGCCGCACGATCAGCAGCGCGCCGCCGAACCCGGCCAGCACCGCGAGACTACGCCGCCAGCCGATCGGCTCGCCGAGAAACGCCGCCGACAGCAGGGTCAGCAACAGCGGGCTTACGAAAAAGATCGAGATCGCGTCGGCGAGCGGCAGATGCGCCACCGCCGAGAAGAACATCACCGTCGTGGCGGCAATCAGAAAGCCGCGCGCCATATGCGGCCAGAGCGGGCCCGCGATCCGCAATCCGCCCGCCCGAAGCCCGAACGGCAGCAGCAGCAGCGTCTGCAGCACCAGTCGGACCCAGGCGATCTGGCCCGCCGGAACGGACCCGGCAAGTCCCTTCGCAATGGCGTCGATGCCGGGCAGGATCAGCATCGCCACCACCATCAGGGCGACGCCGTCGCGCAATTCGCGGGCGGTGGTCGGGGAAGAGATCGAAGGCGCCGTTTTCATGGCGCCGACAGTGCCGACGCCGAGCGCCTCCGGCAACCGGAAAGCGCGCTTAAGCGGTGATATCCAGCAGGCGCTCGCTCTGCTCGTCGGCGGCGCGGACCACCGCGGCATTGGCCTTGAAGCTGGTCTCGGCCTGGGACAGCTCGACGAGGCCCTGGGTGCGGGCGAGCGACGGGTCGGAAAGGGAGATCGTGTCCTGCACGTCGAGGCCGCCGCCGTTGCCGCCGCTGCCCTGCGCTTGTTTCGGCACATCGGCGGTGACGATACGCTCGGCGGCGCGGCCGGCACGCTCGGCGCTCGACGCCAGGCCGGATACGGCACTCGATAGGACGGACGATAGGGGCATGTCTTTCTCCTCTGTCCGCATAATAGCGGGAAGCGGGCGACGGCGAAAGTGACGGCCATCACAGCGCCC
>JAYPOZ010000135.1:2648-8507 GCA_038131165.1 Rickettsiales bacterium
CCCATCGCTACTCCGGGCGCCCCGCGCGGCTATATTCCCCCTATAGACGCGCCCCATAATCTCGAGGAACCGCTTCATGAAAGACGGCATCAACCTGAAGCTCGAAGGCGAGCTTGCCTTCCTCACGATCCACCGGCCGAAGGCACGGAACGCGCTGGACCTGCAATCCGCCGAGGATTTCCAGGCCGCCGTGGCGGAGATCGAGGCGAAGGACAAAGTGCAGGCCGTGGTGCTGACGGGATCGGGCGGCGTGTTCTGCGCCGGCGCCGATCTCCGCGAGATGGCCGACAAGGGGGCCGTCTACCGTCCCTGGGCCGGGGCCGACGGACCGCTCGCCAGGCCCTGCGCCAAACCGGTGATCGCGGCGGTCGAGGGACATGCCGTTGCGGGCGGGCTCGGCGTCGCCCTCTGGGCCGACCTGCGGGTGGCCAGCGAAAGCGCCGTCTTCGGGGTCTTCTGCCGCCGCTTCGGCGTGCCGATGAGCGACGGCACCCCGACCCGCCTGCCGGCAGTCATCGGCCGCTCGCGCGCCCTCGACATGCTGCTCACCGGCCGCCCGGTGCGAGCCGAGGAAGCGCTTCATATCGGCCTCGCCGACCGGCTCGCCCCCGAGGGGCAGGCACTGGAAATGGCGACGGCGCTGGCCCGCGAGATCGCGCAGTTCCCGCCCCTCGCCATGCGCGCCGACCGCGCCGCTGCCTGGGCCGCCTTCGTCGGCGGCGAGGCCGAGAGATTGGTCGCGGAGGACGCGGGCGCGCAGGAAGCCAAGAAGCTGGAGGCCGCGGCGGGTGCCGCGCGCTTCAAGGACGGTATGGGGAGAGGCGGCGATTTCGCGCGGCGCTAGCCCCTTGCGGCGCGCCGGAACGCCCTAAATCGCTTGAGGCGAACGACGACGCCCAGGAGGCAGACGGTATATGGATGGATCGAACGCAGCCCCCGGACCGGAGACCTACCGGCATATCGCCGTCACCCCGCTGTCGGGCGCCGTCGGAGCCGAGATCGAGGGCGTGGACGCGGCCGGTCTCGACGACGCCACCTTCGGCGAACTCTACGCCGCCTGGCTGCGCCATCACGTCGTGGTCCTGCACGGCCAGGACATGTCCCCCGCCCAGGAGATCGCCTTCGCCCGGCGCTTCGGGGAGATTCACCACCATCCCTACATGCAGGGGATGGCGGATCACACGGAGATTTTCGAGATCCTCAAGCAGCCGGGCGACACCTATACCATCGGCGCCGCCTGGCACACGGATCAGATGTTCAGCCCGCAACCGGCCAAGGCCACCGTGCTGCTGGCCCGCGAAGTCCCCGCCGCCGGCGGCGATACGCTCTTCGCCAACATGCATCTCGCCTATGACGCGCTGTCGGACGGGATGAAGGACATGCTCTCGGGCCTTCGCGTCCAGTGCGCCAGCGACCATTTCGGGCGGCGCGGCGGCAGTACCGCCAAACGCGAGGAACGGCTCAAAGGCAATGCCGGGATGGCGGCGAAATTGGGGACCGCCGACAAGCCCCAGACCCGCACCGCCCAGCCGCTGGTGCGCACCCATCCGGAGACCGGGCGCAAGGCGCTCTATCTCGGCGCCCATGTCGTGACCCTGGAAGGCTTCGAGCCGGCGGAATCCGCGCCGCTGCTCGATTACCTCCACGCCCATTCGACTCGCCCCGAGTTCACCTGCCGGGTACGCTGGCAGCCCGGCACGCTGGTGATCTGGGACAACCGCTGCCTGCAGCACTACGCCATCCCCGACCACGACGAACGCCGCCGCATGCACCGCATCACCATCGCGGGGGACACGCCGTTTTGAGGGGGATTAATCCGTTCACGGACAGACGAGGACGATTTGGCCGGATGCCCCTTGCCACTTGCCATCGCCTTCTTATAATTTGTCCGGACAACCGGGCGGGCGTGTGGTCGCTTCGCCATTTGGGAGGGATGTGAGAATGGACGGAACGAACGCGGTCGCGACGGGACCGGAAAGCTACGAAATCATCGCGGTGAAGCCCTTCGCCGGGGCCATGGGCGCGGAGATCGAGGGGGTCGATCTGGCCGCGCTCGACGACGCGACCTTCGAGGAGCTCTACCGGGCCTGGCTGCGCCATCACGTCATCGTCTTGCGCGACCAGAAGATCACCCCGGAACAGCAGATCGCCTTCGCCCATCGCTTCGGGGAGATTCATCATCACCCCTTCATGAAGGGCATGGACGAGTATCCGGATATCCTGGAAATCGTGAAGGAGCCGGGCGCGGAATACACCTTCGGCTCGACCTGGCACACGGACCAGATGTTCAATCCGCAGCCGGCCAAAGCGACCATGCTCTACGCGCACGAGACGCCGAGCGCGGGCGGCGACACCATGTTCGCCAACATGCATCTGGCCTATGACGCGCTGTCGGACGGGATGAAGGGTATGCTCGCGGGCGTCAAAACCTGGTGCGTCGGCGACGGCTTCAGGCGCAGCGGCGCCTCGAAGCGCCAGGAGCGCTACAAGGGCAACGCTCAAATGGCCTCCAAGGTGCGCGATCCCGGCAATCTGCAGACGGAGAGCGCCCATCCCCTGATCCGCACTCATCCGGAGACCGGCCGGAAGGCACTCTATCTCGGCAACCACGTGCAGACCCTGCACGGGTTCGAGGACGCGGAAGCCGAGCCGATCCTGGATTTCCTGCGCGAACATGCGGTGCGGCCCGAATTCACCTGCCGGGTGAACTGGAAGCCCGGCACGATCACCGTCTGGGACAACCGCTCGGTCCAGCATTTCGCCGTCGCCGACTATACCGAGCGGCGCCGGATGCACCGCATCACGATCTGCGGCGATACCCCCTTCTAGACCGCCGAGCGGCGCCCCTCCCCCTCGCCCCGAACTTCTCCCAGCGGAGGAGTGCGCCAGGATGAGGGGGCATGCCGCCCTTGCCGCAACGCGCTTCCGGGCAGCCGTCCAATTGGAGAATTCCCCATGAGCAAGAAGATCGCCATCGTCGGCACCGGCGCCCTAGGCGGGCATGTCGGCGGCTATCTCACCCGCGACGGCCACAACGTCACCGTCATCGACCTTTGGCCGGAACACGTCGAGAAGATGCGCACCGAGGGGCTCAGCCTCGAAGGCATGACCGAAGCCGAATGCTTCACGGTCAAAATGAAGGCGCTGCACCTGACCGAGCTGCAACAGGTTGCGAAGTCCGATCCTTTCGACATCGCCTTCATCGCGCCGAAATCCTACGACACCGTCTGGCATACCCAGATGATCGCTCAATACCTGACACCGGACGGCTTTTGCGTCTCGCTGCAGAATTCGATCAACGAGGAGCGCATCGCCTCCGTCGTCGGCTGGGGCAAGGTCGTCGGCTGCATCGCCAGCACCATCGCTGTCGAACTGGACGCTCCGGGGCACATCCGGCGCAACGTGGCGCTCGGCGGCGAGCGCCATACGATCTTCCGGGTCGGCGAGCCGCACGGTCGGATCACCAAGCGGATCGAGGAAGTCGCCGACATGTTGAAGGTCTGCGACAGCGCCAAGACAACCACTAACCTGTGGGGCGAGCGCTGGTCGAAGCTCTGCGTCAACGCCATGCGGAACCCGGTCTCGGCGGCGAGCGGGCGCAGCGGCAACCAGAACGACCGCGACCCGATGACCCGCAAGCTGGCGCTCAATCTGGCCGGAGAGGCCGTCAAGGTCGGCCGCGCACACGGCTACGATATCGAGGACATCTACAAGATGACGCCGGACCAACTGCTGGCCGCTTGCGCCGGCGACGCAGCAGCCTATGCGGCGTGCGAAAAGGTGCTGATCGACAACGCGAGTTTCCGCAACGACGATCAGCGTCCCTCGATGGGCCAGGACATGCAGAAGGGCCGGCGCACGGAGATCGATTTCATCAACGGGTTGGTCGTCGCCAAGGCCGCGGAGATCGGCCTCGACGTGCCGTGCAATGTCGGCATGGTCGAAGCGGTGAAAAAGGTCGAGCGCGGAGAAATTGCGGCAAGCGCCGACGCCGTCGCGCATATCGTCCCGTAGGCGTTTTACCCGCTGTCGACAGGCTACTCTTATCCGAGCCGTCGGACCAAAAACAGGCCAGATAGAGGAAGCTAAGTGGAAATTCCAACGGCCTGGAGCAATCGGTCCGTCGCCTGATCCCAAGTAAAGCGCCGCGCGGCAAAATCCGCCGCCACGATCCGCGCCTTTTCGCGCCACGCCGAGTTGCTCAGGACAAAGGCCATCAACTGTGCCAAATGACCCTCGTCAGCCGACAGCGTGCGGGCGGCGGGATCCCATCGGGCACCGGCCCGCAACGAAAACTCGTCCGAGGTCGTCTCTTCCGTTGGCCCGCCTTGGGTGCAGATCGAGGGCAGCCCGCATGCCGCTGCTTCCAGCGCCGGAGAGCAGAAGGCCTCCGAGAGATAGGGGGCGACCAGCACGTCGGCGCATTGATAGAGCCGGGTCATATCGATCAGCTTGTAGTTGCCGCCGATATAGGTGAGGCGCGCTTGGATCGCTGCGGCCGTCTCGGGAGGCAGCGAGCGCAGGATCCCATTCAGGCGATCCTTCGAACGATAAATCGAATCGACCCCCTTCAAGACCAGGCGCGCCTGCGGATAGTGCGCAAGCACCACGGCGAAAGCGCGAACGAGCCGGTCGATTCCCTTATTGTCCGTCATGGCGCTCACGTTGAGGAAGACGAACTCGTCCGACCATCCGAACCGTTCGCGCAAATTATCGCGTTCCGACTCAGACGGCGGCCGGAAGAAGCCGGGGTCGACCCCGCGCGGGACAATCTGAATCCGCTCTTCAGGGACTCCCTGCGCCATCAACCCGAACCGCGCAAAAGCGGAAGGCGTCAGCAGTGTCGTGCTGGGGTTCGCAGCCAGTGCGTCCGGCACCGTGACACCGCCCTTTACCGGAAGATTGACGGTCGACCCCGCACCATGCGACGCCATGACGTAGGTTCGCGCGGCCCCGGGTGCTGCCGAAAGGTCAACAGGCGAGCCGATGCGCACGACAACATCGGCCGCTTCCGTTTCTCCCGCCACCGGCAGGGACTGCAGAGTGCGGTCGAGGGCTTCCGGGAACATACCGCCGATCCGCGACCAGGGCCCGTTGAAAGGCAATTCCCGGACCTTGATTTCCAACCCCGGACGGCGCGCCGCCGCGAGACAATAGGACTGCAGGACAATTGCGCTCGAATGCGGAATAAACCGCCATCCCTCGAAAATCAGGCGCTTTAGCGGGGCTTCGGACATCGGTGTTCCCATCGGACGACTCAGCTTCCGGAGTTAGCCGAGCGGGCCCAGCGAGACAAGGGAGAATCGAACCTAAGGGGCCAACGGACGCGCAAAACTGAGCTCGTGCCCGTCGGGGTCGGTGATGTGGAAATAACGCTCACCCCAGACGGCATCCCTCGGCTCCGTGTCCGGCACATGCCCGGCCTGCAGGGCGCGGCGGTGAATTTCATCGACATCCGCCACATGAAAAATCGTCCGCCCCCACCATGACCACTGCCGCTCGACAGGTTGCGCGGTGAGGTTCACGAAGCCGGTGCCCGCATGAAAACTGGAAAATGTCGCTGTCTCGCCCCCGTATTTGAGTTCGAATCCGAGGTCTCGATAGAATCCGACCGCACGGGCCATGTCGTGAGTTGCAAAGGTGATTGCGCTGATGCCTTCGATCAACGGATCAGAACCGGTCCAACCTGTAGGGTGCCATATCGACATCCAGGCTTTCGCCCGAAATCAGCGAGGCGATTACCTCCCCGGTCTTGGGTCCCATGGTCATTCCCGTATGGCCGTGCCCGAAGGCGACATAGAGATTCTCGAACCCGTCAATCTCGCCCAGAAAAGGAACGGAATCCGGCGAGGACGGACG
>JAYPOZ010000136.1:0-8445 GCA_038131165.1 Rickettsiales bacterium
CCATCTTGCAATCGTAGCTGAGGTTCTCGATGCCCGCGTCGAGCGCGGCGTCGACCCGCCAGCGCCCGGTGCCCGCGCGGCCCGTCAGCACGAGCGGGCCCGTCGCCTTCGGCAGGCGGGCGGTGAGCACCAGCGGCTCGCCGACATAGAGGTCCGGGACCGGCGACGGCAGCGCCACGGTGGCCTCCGGCAACGGAAACAGGGCGGCGATATCGGTCAGCGCCGGGCGTTCGAGCTTGGCGAAAAGCGCCGACACCTGGCGGCCGACCTGCGACATGTCGGAAATATGCAGCATCGCGCCGCGCCCGATCCGCGCCGCCTCCCGCATGAAATAGCCGTTCGGCGCACTGCCGATGGCGACGGTGAAGAGGCGGCTCTCGCCGATGCTGCGGCGCAGGCGCGAGAGCAACGCCGCCTCGTTTCCGACCGCGCCGTCGGTCAGCAGGATCACCTGGCGTAACCTTCCGTCCTCAGCAGGACCCTCCAGCGCCTGTTCCAGCGCCAGGCCGATTTCCGTGCCGCCGTCCGCGTCGAGCGCCGCGACGAAGCTCCGCGCCGCATCGAGCGACGCGGCGTCGGCCTCCCGGCTTTCCGCAAACAGGCGGCGCGGCCTGTCCGAGAAGGCGACGATGTTGACGCGGTCGCGCGCGCCGAGCCGCCCCAGCGCGAAGAGCAGCGCGTCGCGGGCCTGGCGCATCGATGTCCCATGCATCGAGCCGGACGTATCGATCACGAAGACCGCCTCGCGCGGCGGCGCGGCCGCGTCCGGGCGATGGGATTGGGGCGGCACGATCATCGCCAGCAGATAGGCGGCGCCGTCGACCTCCTCGACAAACAACATCGGTGCCGGCACGGGCGGCGCCTCCAGCGTCCATTCGAGCACGAAATCGCGGTCCGTGGCGACGACCCCGGCCTTCAAGGTGATGTCGTAAGTGCCGGCGTCCTGTTCGGCGACCATGAGCGCGTGGGACGGACTTTTCAGGTCCCCCAGGGGCAAGCCCGGGTCCAGCCGCACCCGGATCGCCATCGGGTTGGTCTCCGGCGCGTCCGGGCCGCGCACCGGAAACCGGGGAGGTTTCTCCTGTGCGGGGAGATCGTCGGGACCGCCCTGCCGGACGCCCCTGAACTTCGCCGGCGCGGGCATGTAGCGCGGGGTCACGGCCATGGGAAAGCGGATCGAATAGCGGCCGTCCTGATGCGTCACCGCCTGTTGATAGCCGATCTCGACCTCGATCCGGCTGTTCGGCGGAATGTTGGCGACGGTCATCGTGAAGAGGTTGGGACGGTCCTGCTCCAACAGGCTGGCGCGCTGTCCGCCGGCCGCCGCCTCCGCGTAGCGCTCCCGGGCCGCCGCGCGCTCGGCGACGACGCCTTCGATCCTCCGCCCGTCGACGCGCAGGCGCAGCCGGTCGACGGCGGCGTCTTCGGGCAGTGGAAAGACATAAATGCCCTCGACCCAGGCATCCTCCGGGTTGAGGAAGGTCTGCTGGACGGTGGCGCGACCGGTGATGCCGTTGACGACGATCTCCGCCGTCCCGGCCACCACGGGCGCCTTGATCCGCACGCCGGGAACGCCCGGCGGATGCAGGACGAGGCCTTCCTCGACAGGCCGTGGAGCCTCCATGGGACGCGGGGCGCTGCCGGCGGGCGCCGCGAGAGCCGCCAACAAGCCGAAGACGAAAAACAGAAAGGCGCAAAGCGCGGGCGCATAGCGCGCCGGGAATGAAATGGAGCGGGGCATGAAATCGGTCTCCGAAGGAAATATCGAAGACCCGATCAGAGCCGCTCAATCGGGCGCGGAGGCGCTCTCAATATGGCGATTGCGGGATCAATTGCGGCAAGCTCAAGGCAGAGGCGTCAGTCGGCCGGACCCGGTTGGCGTGCCGCGTCCTTATAGAGGAACCCCGTCCGGGTGTTGGTGATCCGGTCGTGCAGGGCCACCGCGGCCGGTGCGAAATCGAATTCCGGCGCCGGCTCCAGCTCGAAATTGCCGACCCGGTCCTCGCCCCGCACCAGGGTGGCGCTGTCCGGCACGCCGGTCACCTGGCGGACCCTGGGCGTCACGTAGCGGATGGCGATGCCGATGCGCCGGTCGTCCGCCCGGTTGGGCGCCGAGGCATGCGCGATATTGACGTGATGGAGCGAAATTTCCCCCGGCTGCACGATCACGTGCGCCGCGCGGCCCTCGTCCAGTTCCATGTCCATAACCTGGCCGCGGGTCAGCAGGTTGTTCTCGTCGAACGTGTCCTTGTGCGCGACGCCGTCCCATTCGTGCGAGCCGGGCAGCATTCTCATGCAGCCGCTTTCGACCGTCGCCGGCGACAGTGCCAGCCAGGCGGTGACGACCTCGTGGCTGCTCAGCCCCCAGTAATTGCCGTCCTGGTGCCAGGAGACGAACCCTGGATCCTTGGCTTCCTTGACGAACAGGCTGGTCTGCCAGCAGAGGAAATCGGGCCCGAGAATGTCCTCGACCGCGTCGAGAATCTCCGGGCGGCGCACGATCTCCGCCATCCAGGTGGTCACAAGGTGGAGTTTCTGGCGCTTCATGCCGTGCGCGTAGTCCGGATGGTCGCGTTCCAGGGCCTCGAGCGCGGCGCGGTACCGTGCCGCCGCCGCCCGGTCCATCACGGGGATGGGAAAGACGAATCCGTCGCGCCGGTAGGCCGCCACTTGTTCTTCGGTCAGTCGTTTTGTCATGACCGGAACGATGCCGCGCCGAGCCCCTTGCGGTCAAGCAGACGATAAGCCGCAGGGCGCTCATTTGCGCCTCGTTCGCCATTGAACCGGGCCTCTCTTGGGCGTAGGTTTGGGCACTGCCCGCAACGAACCCGTCCCGCACCGCGAGGGCCGGAGAACAAGGAAACCGCGCAATGTCGTATATCGCCTCCCGCATGAGCCGGGTGAAGACCTCCCCCACCATGGCCGTGACCGACAAGGCCCGCGAAATGAAGGCCTCCGGCATGGATGTCATCGGCCTCGGCGCCGGCGAGCCGGATTTCGACACGCCGGAATTCATCAAGGAAGCCGCGATCAAGGCGATGCGCGACGGCAAGACCAAATACCCGCCGGTGCCCGGTATTCCGGAGCTGCGCGAAGCCGTATGCCGGAAATTCGAGCGCGAGAACGGCCTGACCTATACGCCGGATCAGATTCAGATCGGCGTCGGCGGCAAGCAGATCATCTTCAACGCCATGATGGCGACCCTCGACCCGGGCGACGAAGTCATCATTCCGGCGCCCTATTGGGTGAGCTACGTCGATATCGTCGCCTTCGCCGAAGGCACGCCGGTGATCGTCCAGTGCACCCAGGCCAACGGCTTCAAGATGTCGCCGGAGCAGCTCGAAGCGGCGATCACGCCGAAGACCAAATGGCTGATGCTGAACAGCCCCTCCAATCCCTCGGGCGCGGCCTATACGGCGGCCGACCTCAAGGCGCTCGCGGACGTGCTGATGCGCCACCCGCAGGTCCTGGTGTTCTCGGACGACATCTACGAGCACGTCACCTACGACGATTTCGAGTTCGCCACCATCGCCCAGGTCGAGCCCGGCCTCTACGACAGAACCCTGACCCTCAACGGCGTCTCCAAGTCCTATTGCATGACCGGCTGGCGCATCGGCTACGGCGCCGGACCGAAGGAGATGATCAAGTCGATGAACGTGCTGCAGTCGCAGAGCGTCTCCGCCGCCTCCTCGATCAGCCAGTGGGCGTCGGTCGCGGCACTGGACGGCGACCAGAGCTTCATCGCCGAGCACAACAAGGTCTTCAAGGAACGCCGCGATCTCGTCGTCGGCATGCTGAACCAGTCGAAGGGGATCGACTGCGCGACGCCGGAAGGCGCGTTCTACGTCTATCCGTCCTGCGCGGGCACGATCGGCAAGAAGACGCCGGACGGCGCCGTCATCGAGAACGACGAGGCCTTCGCCTCGCAACTGCTGGAGAAGGAAGGCGTCGCCGTGGTCTTCGGGGCCGCCTTCGGCCTGTCGCCGCAATTCCGGATTTCCTATGCCTACGCGACCAAGGATCTGGAAGAAGCCTGCACCCGTATCCAGCGTTTCTGCGGCTCGCTGAGCTAGGGCCCCTCACCCTAGCCCTCTCCCGCCTGCGGGAGAGGGAACATACCGAGCGATTAACCCCTGCGCGCGCGGTCGATGCGGCGGATGAATTCGTCGACGATGGCGAGATAGAGATCGCCCTTCAGCACCTTGTCCTCGACGCCGTGCTCGATGCTCGGGTTGTCGTTGATCTCGATGACATGGAAGCCCGCTTCGGTCTCCTTGAGATCGATCCCGTAGAGTCCGTCGCCGATCAGGCGCGCCGCCGAGACCGCCAAATCGACGAGTCCGCGCGGCGCGTCCTCGACGCGAATCGTGTCGTAGCGGCCCTCGCGGAAACTGCCGTCGTCCTTGTGTTTGACCACCTGCCAGTGGTTGCGGGACATATAGTAGCGGCAGACGTAGAGGGCCTCGCCCGCCAGCACGCCGACGCGCCAGTCGAATTCGGTAAACATGTACGCCTGTGCCAGTATCAGGCGCGAGCGCGCAAGCAGCCGTTCCGCGCCGGCACGAAAGTCGCCCTGATTCTCCACCTTGACGACGCCGCGCGAGAACTATCCATCCGGCACTTGGAGGACGATGGGGTCGCCTTTTTCGCGCTCGACCGCTTCCTGGCGTTTGCCGTCGATGGAACGGGGGTCGATCGCGATCGTCCGCGGCGTCGGCAAGCCGGCGGTCGCGAGGATTTCGTTGAGGTAGACCTTGTTGGTACAGCGCAGGATCGCCTCCGGGTCGTCGATCACCGGAATTCCCTCCTGTTGCGCCTTCAGCGCGAATTGATAGGTGTGGTGATCGATCGCCGTCGTCTCGCGCAGGAACAGCGCGTCGAATTCCGGAATGCGCTCGAAGTCCCGCCGCCCGATGAATTCCACCCCCATGCGGCGCTGGCCGGCGGCGCGGACCAGCCGCTCCAGCGCCTCCGGATCGGACGGCGGCAGGGCTTCTCCCGGATCGACGAGAACGCCGAGTTGGTACAGGGGGGAGGGGCGGTCGGCCTTCGGCGCCAGCCGGGCGTTGGCGAACCGGCGCAGCGCATCGACGAAGACCGCGCCTTGCGCCTCCGGCACCTGCTGGACGCCGAGGGCGCCGATCTTCTCGATCCGCCAGCGGTCGCGCCGGCGCACCTGTAACCGCAAGACCGGAAACCGGAACACGTCGAAGACCATCCGCGCGAGGCGCTTGAAGCGGATGTCGTCCGGACGCCCGAAGAACACATGCAGCGCGAAGTCGCCCTCCGGCGCGTCCGGCAATCGGCGCATCGTCTTCTGCAGCACCGATTCGAGCTCCGGCAGCGCGAACGCATAGAGGTTTCGCCGCGAAATCGCGACGATATCCGCCACCGTCGGCACCGGCTGCTCGTTGCGGGCCTCCGCCAGCAGCGAACAGTAATACCCGGCGCTGAGATAGCGGTAGCGCCGGCACAGATTGATGACCCGCGGCACCCGGTGCGCCGGCGTCTCGCGCCGGGCGAGATAGCTGTCGACGGTCTCGAAATCGAGACCGGTCTTCGGCCAACGCCAGTCCGACATGCGGTCGAGCACGATCCGGTAACGGGTCATGGGTGCATCCTTTCCCCGGTCTTTCCCCGCAGCAGCAAAGTGGCGCGGTGCTTGCGGCGGCCCAATCGCGTCATGCGCTGGAATTCCGCGCACAGGACCGGAATGCCGATGCAATCGGTCTCCGTGCGGCCCTCTTCTTCGTCGACATAGGGATCGTGGAGATAGAAATACCGCTCGTCGGCGCCGGCAACTACGACCCAATGCGGGTCGCGCACGCCCGTCAAACGATACGAGCTGATCATGACGACGGGAACCGCGCCCGACGCGATCTCGGATTTCAATTCGGCGGGCGAAATTTCGGCGCGCCGGAAGACGATGCCGGTATCCTTCGCCTGGCGCTGCATATCCGCCTCGACGAGCCGGATGACCTCGCGCCGCTCGGCGCTTCGGACCGATTCGACGAACATCGGCGCGGTATCGCTGATCGACAGGGTCACTTGAAACCCGCGGCGCCAGGCCGCCAGCGCAAGTCCGAGCGGGCCGCAGCCGCCGAGACCCGACGTCATGAAGATCGTCGTCGCCTCGCGCCAGAGCCGGAGCTCGCGCGCCCGGCTGATCTCCGCCGTCGCGTCGAGGGCCTTCATCGCCATCAGCAGGCAGGCGGGCCCGCATGTGAATTCCAAGGTTTGCCGGATATAGGGGACGCGGCTCTCGCCCGGCGCCAGATGCGGAACCAGGAGTTTTTCCATGCGCACCGCGTCCTCGTGATCTTCGTAGTAATCCCGCTGGACGGCAAATCCGCGGTACCCGTGGCGCTCGTAGAACGCGCGGGCCGGCGCATTGTCCACGCGCACTTCGAGCCGCATCGAGACCGCGCCGTTCTCGATCGCGGCGGCCTCGATCGCGGCGAGAAGCCTCCGCCCCACCCCGCAGCCCCGGTACGGTGCGTCGACCGCGGCGGAGTACAGCCGGGCAAGCGATGTCCCCCGGTGATAAAGGGCCAGAAAATACCCCCGCACGCCGTCGGCCTCCACATCGACCAGAAACGAAGCCTTGGCCTTGCGGATCATGTGGCGAAAGCTGCGGGCGGACAGCCGGTCGCTCTCGAAGCATCTCTCCTCGAGAGCGGTGAGCGCCGGCACATCGGATAGCGTCGCGGAGCGGATCATTGGGTGCCCTGTGGCGGGCGGTTGAATATTGGCGCTAAATGAGCCGATGCGGCCTCGAATTCAAGTTGATTCACACTATCCCGGCAATAATTTCGGCCTAACTGACTGTTCTATCCAGCTCGCCGCCAAAACGAGGAGATCCGCCCATGGCCGACTACAACAAACCGATTCCACAAGCCTCGCCCGAGACGGCGCATTTCTGGGCCGGATGCAAGGAAGGCAAGCTGCTGCTACAGCGCTGCAAGGATACCGGCAAAGCGTATTTCCCGCCGCGTCCGTTCAGCCCCTACACCGGCTCGCGGGACGTCGAGGTGTTCGAAGCCTCCGGCACGGCGACGCTGTTCAGCTACGTCATCAACCATCGGCCGCCGAAGGGCTTCGAGGCGGAGGCGCCGTATGCCATCGCCGTCGTCGAGCTGGAGGAAGGCCCGCGCATGATGACCAACATTACCGGGTGCGACCAGACGCCGGAGGCGCTGGAGCTCGACATGCCGCTCGAGGTCGTGTTCGAGGACATTTCGGATGAAATCTCGTTGCCGAAGTTCAAGCCGGCCAAGAGCTGAAGGGGAAGAAGATCATGAAACCAGGTTCAATCGCCGTCGTCGGCGCCTGCGAGACCACCGAGCTCGGCAAGATTCCCAACATGTCGAACATTCAGCTGCACGCGGACGCGGCCCTCAACGCCATGGCCGAGACCGGCCTCAAGCCGAGCGACATCGACGGCGTCGCCTGCTGCCGGGAAGAGCCGACGGAGATGGCGCACTACCTCGGCATCACGCCGAAATGGGTCGACGGCACCGCCGTCGGCGGCACCTCCTTCCTGATCCATCTGCGCCATGCCTGCGCGGCGATCAACGAAGGGCTCTGCAACACGGTGCTGATCACCCACGGCGAATCCGGCCGATCCAACATCGTTAAGACGCGCCCGCCGGTGCATCCGGGAAGCCTAAACGGCCAGTTCGAGGCGCCCTACGGCGTCGCCGGACCGCCCACCATGTTCACCTTGCCGGTGCTGCGCTATTGCAAGGAGTACAACGTGCCGATCGAGAAGATCGCCAACGTCGCGGCGATTCAGCGCGAATGGGCCGGCATGAACCCGCGCGCCATGTTCCGCGACCCGATCACCGTCGACGACGTGATGAACGCCCGCATGATCGCCTGGCCGTTCACCCTGCTGATGTGCTGCCTCGTGACCGACGGCGGCGGCGCGCTGATCGTCACCAAGTCGGAGCGGGCCAAGGATTTTCCGACCAAGCCGGTCTATATCCTCGGCACCGGCGAGAGCGTCGAGAGCCGCATGGTGAGCCAGCTTGAGAGCTATACCAGCAGCCGCGCCTTCCGGGTCTCCTCGAAACAGGCGTTCGAGGAATCCGGCATCAAGCATTCCGAAGTCGACCACCTGATGGTCTACGATGCCTTCGCGCATCTGCCGATCTGGGGCCTGGAAGACCTCGGCTTCTGCGAGCGCGGCGAGGGTCCGGACTTCATCTGGGAGCGCAACACCGCGCCCGGCGGAAAGTTGCCGATGAACACGTCGGGCGGCGGGCTGTCCTACACCCACACGGGCATGTACGGCATGTTCGCGCTCCAGGAGAGCATCCGCCAGATGCGCGGCACCGCCCCGGCGCAGGTCGACGGCGTGAGAATCGGCGTCTGCCAGGGCGTCGGCGGCATGTTCGCCGCGGCCGGCACCATCGTCTTCACCAACCAGGAAGTGTAAGCGAA
>JAYPOZ010000137.1:0-8438 GCA_038131165.1 Rickettsiales bacterium
TTGAAGTCTTGGATCAGTCGAGATTCAGGAACGGCTCGACATCCGGCTCGGTCTGAAATTCCAGCATTTCCCAAAGTTCCGCCATATGCGCAGGCAATCGCGCCGCAACCTTGATCTCGCCTTTGCCTGAAATTTTCGGCAAGATAATCTCGCGTGCAAAAAGCTGTAGCTTCCGTGCCGCGGAAGGAAGACCATCGACAAAGGCCGCCCGGCCACCATATTTCCCATCTCCTAAAATGGGACATCCCACGGCCGCACAATGGGCACGCAACTGATGGGTTCGCCCGGTCCTGGGCCAAAGCGCCAACCATGTGAGCCGCTTTCCGGCCCGCTCGATGACCTGGAAATCCGTCACCGCGCGCTTGCCGTCCTCGTCGTCGACGCCGACGCGCTCACCACTCCCTCCCATGATCTTCGCCAGGGGTAGGTCGATTCGTCCATTGTCCCTGTCGGGCGCCCCCACCGTCAGTGCCCAATATATTTTGCGGACTTCACGTCCGGCGAAAACACTACCGAGCTGACGCGCAGCGGCGGCGGTGCGCGCCAACACCATTACGCCGCTCGTATCTTTGTCCAAGCGATGCACGAGCCTTGGTCTCTCCGCCATGTCAAACCGGAGGCCGTCCAGCATGCCATCGAGATGACGGGTCGTGGCACTCCCCCCCTGCACCGCCAATCCCGCAGGTTTGTCGATCACGATCAAATCATCGTCCATATGAAGAATTGTCTGCCGGACAAAATCGATGTCTTCGGCGCGGAGCGTCTTCTTCTCGCGTTCCGGTCTATCCGGTATCTCCGCAATCGGAGGCACCCGGATTTCCTGTCCGGCAACCAATCGCATGCCGGCCTTGGCGCGCTTTCCGTCCACGCGGACTTGGCCTGTCCTCAGCAGTTTCTGCAAACGACCGCGCGGCAGGTCCGGGAAATGCCGCAAGAACCAACGGTCCAACCGTTGGTCGGCGTCCAAATCTCCAACTTTTCGATGTTGTACACCGCTCACTGCAGCACCATCCGGCTTAACTGCATACCTGCAAAAAATCCGCCGATCGATAGAGCTACAGATCCGACGATATATCCACCGGCCAGCAGCATTTCACCGCGGCCATGCAAGACGGCGACGTCCAGCGAGAACGTCGAGAACGTCGTAAACGCGCTCAGGAAACCGACAATCAAGAAGGACCTCATCTCGATGCTTGGCGACCAGACCAGGGTCATAACCTCCACAAGCACACCCAACGCAACGCAGCCGAGAACATTGACCGTTAAAATTCCCCATGGAAATCCTGTACCAAATAAAATGCCAATCCATTTACCGACAAGATGTCGGCTGACGGCACCCAATGCGCCCCCCGCGGCAATTGCGATTAAGGTCTTCATGCTTTATCCCTACTCACAGCGTCCCGATTTCATCGAAGTGATTGACATTATGCCCATTCATCCGGGGACCGCAGTCTATACAATTTGATGTCTTGAAGGTCACCTTACCTATGTCGCCCCACCTATACTATTTTAGAAATTGGCTTCGCCACCACGCGCTTTGGCGAAAATACAGCGAGCGGACAATGCTGCCTCGCAAATCCTTTTTCGGTAACTTGTTTCTTGCCCATTATTACAATCGGCATGGTCAGCTGACGGATGGCTGTCTCGTGGAATGCGGCCCATGGCGGGGTGGGACCGCGTTTGCCTTAACGGAAACTTGCAAGAACATAAAGGAATTTCACTAATTCGATTCCTTCGAAGGTCTCCCACTTGCCGGCGAATGGGACGGCCAATGTGCCCGCCGCGAGCAGGCGGAAGGCAAACTTTGGCACAACAACAATTCGGCCGAACTCAGCGATTTCCTAGACGGCATGAAACCGTTGGAAAATTCGGGGCGAACCCTATCCGCACACAAAGGATGGTTCGAGGAGACGTTACCGTGCTTTGAGCCGGAACGCCGGATATCGCTTCTACGACTGGACGGTGACTGGTACGATTCGACGATCTGCATACTCGAGAATCTATACGATCACGTAATACCGAATGGTCTTATTTTAATCGACGATTATTACGATTGGGATGGCTGTAGCCGAGCCGTCCACGATTTTCTGTCTGCGCGTAAGCTCCGCGACCGAATCCGTCAGTCGCGTTTCGGAGGCGTCGCGTATATCGTCAAGTCGACATTGGACACTTAGGCCGCAAACTTTTCAGAATGCAGCCAAGGCCTTGTTCACGAGATGGCGATGCGCTGGAAATGATTGAGCTTGTTACCGATGGATACACCTAAGTTCCGCTGTCGGAAGTGATAGAGATCGACGATAAAGCATATGTTACTCCGCGAGAGCGACTTCAATCACATCCCGATCAAAAGGAACTCATATGGGTTCCGGACCTAGACCGAATCCGCGCCTTTTCTCTTGCGAAGGTCTGCCCAGTATTCCAATCGCTTCTTGATTTCTCGCTCGAACCCACGTTCTACCGGAAGATAAAGAGATTGGCGGGGAAAGTCTTCGGGAAAGTAGTTTTGGCCCGAAAATCCCTCTTCCGCGTCGTGGTCGTAAGCGTAACCCTCGCCATAACCAAGTTCCGACATCAGCTTGGTCGGCGCATTCAGAATATGTTTCGGCGGCATCAGCGAACCGGAAGTCTTCGCGGCGCGCATCGCGGCGCCGAGCGCCTTATAGCCAGCGTTCGATTTCGGTGCCGTGCCAAGATAGATGACCGCCTGAGCCAGCGCCAACTCCCCTTCGGGCGAACCCAGCCGCTCGTAGGTCTCCCATGCGGCCAAAGCCTGTAAGGCAGCATTCGGATCAGCAAGGCCGATATCCTCATAGGCGAACCTCAATATCCGCCGAGCGACATAGCGCGGGTCCTCGCCTCCAGCCAGCATCCGCGCAAGCCAGTACAAAGCGGCGTCCGTATCCGACCCTCTCAATGATTTATGCAAGGCGCTGATCAGGTTATAGTGGCCCTCTTGACCCTTGTCGTAGACCGGTGCGCGACGCTGCACGACCTCGGTCAATGCCGCGACATCAATCTGGGCATTTTCCGGTAACTGAAAGAGCTGTTCGCAGAGGTTGAGAAGAAATCGACCGTCCCCATCGGCCATCGCCCGCACCGCGACCCTCGCATCCTCGTCGAGCGGCAGAGATCTCTTCATGGCGTCTTCGGCGCGCGTCAATAAACTCTCCAATGCGTCCGCATCCAACCTTTCGAGAACAAACACCTGACACCGAGACAGAAGCGCCGCGTTCAACTCGAAGCTCGGGTTCTCGGTCGTCGCTCCGACCAAGACCACCGTACCGTCCTCGACATAGGGCAGAAATCCATCCTGCTGCGCCCGGTTAAAGCGATGAATTTCATCAACGAACAGGAGGGTGCCGCGTCCACCCGTACGCTGCTGCTTTGCTTTCTCAAACACTTTACGCAAGTCGGCGACACCGGAGAACACAGCGGAAAGCGGCTCGAATTCGAGATATGTCTCGGCAGCCAGTAGCCGGGCAATTGTCGTCTTCCCGGAGCCGGGCGGGCCCCAAAGAATGAGGGAAACCAGTCGCTTCTCGTCGAGCATCCGCCGCAATGGACCGCCGTTACCCAACAATCGGTCCTGGCCGACCACATCCGCGAGAGATGCCGGACGCAATCTATCCGCCAGAGGACGCGGCGCATCAGCTTCGAAAAGGCCGCCCTGGGAGGACACTTTCGGTTATCCGATTCTGACGTTCATTTGACGGCCACCGCGACGCAGCTTCAGCCGCCATCCATCATAGGGCTCACGCACCAACCGTTCCAGATCGCGCACTCGGGAAATTTCACGCCCGTCGATTTCAACAATGATATCGCCCGGCTTAAATCCATATCGTGCTGCCGGAGAGTTCCGCTCAATTCCGAGTATCATCACGCCCACGGCGTCAGTATCGATACCAAGCTCGGCGGCAAGAGCGGGGTTGAGATTCCCGACCTTGGCACCGAGTAACGGATGCCTGCCTTCAAGGTCGGTGATATTGCGCGGTGGGTCGTCGGGTGGTGGTACCAGTTCCAAGGGTATTTCCATCTCCCTACCCCGGCGGAAAACCGTCAACGGGACCGCGTCTCCAAGCGACCGTGTCGCAAGGCGAAACCGGAGCGCTTGAGCGTCTTCGATTTCATGTCGCCCCAACCGGAGAATGACGTCCCCCGCTGCCAAACCCGCCGCCATGGCCGGCCCGTTCTCATAAACCTGCTCTACCAACACTCCGAAGGGACGCTTCAGGCCGATCGCGTTGGCAATGTCGGACGTTACCGACTTGCCGACAAAACTTAGCCACGGTCGCACCAGCGGTTTTCCGCTTACTGCGCTTGCGACGACGGTCCGGACCATATTGCTCGGCACCGCAAACCCGATACCGAGCGATCCGCCGCTTCGGGAATAAATCGCCGTATTGATGCCCACGAGCTGGCCACGCATATCGACAAGCGCTCCACCCGAATTGCCCGGATTGATGGCGGCATCGGTCTGAATGAAGAAGCGGTAGTCGGTAATCCCCACCGTCGTGCGCGCCAACGCCGAGACAATGCCCGACGTCACGGTGCGCCCCACACCAAACGGGTTTCCAAGGGCCAGGACGAGGTCGCCGACCTCAAGGTCGTCGGAATCGGCGAAAGCAACGGTTGGCAGTTCCTCCCCCTTCGCGTCAATTCGCAGAACCGCGATATCCGTACGCTGGTCCTTCAACAGCAATGTTGCATCGAACTCCCGGCGATCTGAGAGAACAACGGTGATATCGTCGGCATCCTTGATCACATGATTGTTGGTGACTATGATCCCATCGGATCGGAGGATCACTCCGGAACCCAATGAATTCTCAACGCGGTTCTGGCCTCCACCTCCACCACCGAAGGGCAACTCATCGCCGAAAAACCGCCGGAAAAACGGGTCGTCGAACATCCAACCTTGACGTTGTTCGACCACCTTTCGGGCATATATGTTGACGACCGCAGGCCCTGTCCGGCGCACAATCGGTGCGAAAGAAAGGGTAATTTCCGCTTGATCCCGCGGCGCGGCCTTGGTTTCGGCCATGACGACGGACGGAGCGCTCACCATCATCAGCGCCAACGCCATAAGGAAGGCTATCGTTCTACCGCTCTGCATAAGCCTATCTATTCACCGGGAAACATCGATACAAGCCCTTCCGCCGGAAAAGAAAAAGGCCGGCATTGCCGGCCTCTCTTAACGCTTCGGTCTCCGCAGCGCTACGCAGCGTTCTCTTCCAGCTCTTCCGGCAGAGGTCCGGAATCGAGTCCCTTGGCATCCTCGTCGCGTTCCACCAGCTCGATAACCGCCATCGGTGCGGTATCGCCATAACGATACCCTGCCTTGATAACGCGCGTATATCCTCCGTTACGCTCCGCGTAGCGATCAGCCAAAGTATCGAACAATTTCGCCGTCGTAGCATCGTCACGCAGCATGGCGAAAGCGCGGCGTCGATCAGCCAAGCTACCCTTCTTACCGAGCGTGATCAACTTCTCCACAATCGGCCGCAGGTCTTTTGCCTTCGGCAAGGTCGTCTTGATCTGTTCATGCTTGATCAACGCGGCCGCCATATTGGAGAACATCGCCTTGCGATGCTCTTTAGTTCTATTCAGTTTACGTCCGCTCATACGATGTCGCATGCTCGCAACTCCTTAATACGTTCTTGCGCCGATCAGAACGGCTCTTCGAGCCGCTTCGCGAGCTCCTCGATATTCTCCGGCGGCCAAGTCGGGATTTCCATCCCAAGATGCAGCCCCATTTGCGTCAACACTTCCTTGATTTCGTTCAAGGATTTGCGCCCGAAATTCGGTGTCCGCAACATCTCGGCCTCGGTCTTCTGAACCAGATCGCCGATATAGACGATATTGTCGTTTTTGAGACAGTTGGCCGAGCGGACCGACAATTCCAACTCGTCGACCTTGCGCAGCAAATTCTTGTTAAACGGCAGTTCGGACGGACGGTCTTCCTCGACACGCGCCGTCGGCTCCTCGAAATTGACAAAGAGCTGCAGCTGATCCTGCAAAATGCGGGCGGCCAGGGCCAACGCGTCTTCTGGGGTCACGGTACCGTTCGTCTCAAGCGAGACGTTCAGCTTATCGTAATCCGTCACCTGCCCAACACGGGTGTTATCGACCTTGTAAGTGACCTTGCGAACCGGGCTGAAAACCGAGTCGACCGGGATCAGACCGATGGGCGCATCGGCCGGTCGGTTTTGCGCCGCCGGCACGTATCCTTTGCCGGTATCGACGGTGAGTTCCATATTGAACTTGGCACCCTTATCCAGCGTGCAGATGACCAGTTCCGGGTTCATGACTTCGATATCGTGACCGGTCTCGATCATTTCCGCTGTGACTTCGCACGGTCCGTTGACGGACAACTGCATCCGCTTCGGACCTTCTCCGTGCATACGCAAAGCAAGCGACTTAATGTTCAGGATGATATTTGTGACATCTTCCCGAACGTCCGGGAGCGACGAGAACTCGTGCAGCACACCCTCGATCTGAATTGCCGTCACAGCCGCACCTTGCAGCGAAGACAACAGGACCCGGCGCAATGCATTTCCGAGCGTCAGACCAAAGCCCCGCTCCAGCGGCTCGGCAACGACGGTCGCAAAACGTGCGGGATCGGTGCCGCCTTCTACGTTAAGCTTGTTCGGTTTGATAAGAGCTTGCCAATTCTTCTGTATCACGGTCGCAACCTCGTTCTATCGGTATATGGAAGCGCGAATTCGCTCCCATGGCCATACACTGGCGAAATAGGAGGTTTGGCCGGCTAAGAGCCACCAAACCCATATAAACTGCCTAAACCCGGCGGCGTTTCGGCGGCCGACATCCATTATGCGGAACCGGCGTCACATCGCGAATTGCCGTGATGTTGAACCCGGCCGCCTGCAGAGCACGCAAGGCGGACTCGCGACCCGAGCCCGGGCCCTTCACATTGACCTCAAGGGTCTTCATGCCGTGTTCCATTGCCTTCTCAGCCGCGCTCTCCGCAGCCACTTGGGCAGCATAAGGCGTTGATTTTCGGCTACCTTTGAAGCCCATCCCGCCCGCAGACGACCAGGAGATCGCATTGCCCTGCGCATCCGTGATGGTGATCAAGGTGTTATTGAACGTCGCATTTACATGTGCAACGCCAGAGGTAATGTTCTTCCGTTCGCGCTTACGTACGCGCGTGGTGGACGCCTTCGCCATGAAACGATCCTTTTACTTCGTAACTTTCTTTTTACCGGCAATCGCGCGAGCCGGACCTTTGCGCGTGCGCGCGTTGGTATGCGTGCGCTGACCATTGACCGGCAAACCCTTACGGTGCCGAACACCACGGTAACAGCCTAAATCCATCAAGCGCTTGATATTCATCGCGACTTCGCGTCTGAGATCGCCTTCGACGACATAATCGTTGTCGATCGATTCGCGGATCCGGATGACCTCTTCTTCCGTAAGCTCATTCACCCGCCGATCTTCCGGAATCGCACATTTCCCACAGATTTCTTCCGCCTTCGTACGGCCGATCCCGTGGATATACGTCAGAGCGATCGAAACACGCTTCTGCGTCGGGATGTTAACGCCTGCAATACGCGCCACGTCAGATACTCCTTACGCTCACCGGCTGCACACCGGTCTCGCCATTGTTTTCTGGTTCTCTGGGGTCAACGGTCACCTGTCCGGAAGCCCTCAGGCTTCCGAAGCGGCGGATTATAGGGTTTTGCATCCCCATGTCAAACATCTGCATTACCCAATTCCGCTTTGAATTGCGACCGTTACGTCTTCAATATCCTGCATGCCATCGATTTCCGCCAAAATGCCTTTAGCACGGTAATACGGCACGATTTCAGCGGTTTGGGCATGGTAGGCGGAGAGACGAGAACGCACCGTCTCCTCATTGTCGTCGGAACGGCGCGTAAACTCGGACGACCCACAAGCATCACAGACGCCGTCCTGCTTCGGCTTTTGAAATTTGTCGTGATATCCGGCGCCGCACTTGGAGCAGCTATACCGCCCGGTGATCCGCTCCACCAATGCTTCTTCGTCAACCTTCAACTCGATCACCTTGCCCAGGGTCAAGGTTTTCTCGGCCAGCAGTCGATCCAGCGCTTCCGCCTGCGGCGACGTGCGCGGAAAGCCGTCGAGAATGAAGCCATTCTTGCAGTCAGGCTGATCGATCCGGTCGGATATGATCTTGATCATGATTTCGTCCGGCATCAGCTCACCGGCATCCATTACCTTCTTGGCCTGTTGCCCCATTTCGCTGCCGGACGACACAGCGGCCCGGAGCATGTCTCCCGTAGAAAGCTGGACCAAACCACGCGTGTCTTCCAGCCGCTTTGCCTGCGTGCCCTTACCGCATCCGGGAGGGCCCAAAAGTATCAGGATCATCCGCGTCTCCCCCGCAATCGGGACTTCTTAATTAATCCCTCATACTGATGCGCGAGGAGATGGGCATGTAC
>JAYPOZ010000138.1:0-6231 GCA_038131165.1 Rickettsiales bacterium
GCCTATTTCAAGATCGAGGTCCCGGGCACGGCGGCGAAGATCCGCGCCTTGATCGCGGCCGCCGGCGACGCCGTCGCCGGGCCGCTCGACGGCGAGGAATCGATCACCCTGATGGCCGATCTCGACGCGGGCGCCACGGGCAGCATGTCGAGCGCCCTTTTGCCGGAACTGATCCGCCCGGTGATCGAGCGCCATCGGTGCGGCGAGCGTGACAAGGCCGCCGCCGCTTATGCGCGGATCCTGCCGCTGATCAATTACGAGAACCGACAATGCGGATTGCGCGCCGCCAAGACCGTGATGATGGAGGGCGGGGTGATCGCCAGCGATGCGGTGCGCCACCCGCTTGAACCGCTGCATCCGGACACGCGACGCGGCCTGCTGGAACTGGCCCGCGAGCTCGATGTCATGGCGCTGCGGTGGGGCCGCTAGACACACGCCTGCCGTATAGGATCAGGCAGCGCTGACCGTCTCCAAACCCTGGTTCAGTTTTTGCTTCACGACCCCATAAGCGAGGCGCACGACATCGCCGCGGTCATCGGCCAAAGGCAACAGTAACCGCGTGTAATGACGGGGCACGCCGCAAACGATCTGGTTGATCTCGTGATAGGCCGGCAATTTCAAATTCCGGCACTGCGTGTACTCCCGTATAGTCGCCTCGACATGCATGCGGCTCGGGAAATCCGTCAGAAGGCGACCATGCATGCCGTCGGGAAGCGGTGCCGGCAGTTTCGAATGATGGTCTAGAACGACGTACCCTTCGGGCCGGCCGGCACTTACGTCTATCGCGCGTATCCAATGACAGGTCCGACTGTCAAACACATCCGAAGGGTGAAAATCAGCCAACCGAGGGATTGCCCGACCGCCTCCACTGAGCGCACTCCAATAATAAAACAGCGCATCCAGATAAGAAGCTTTCTCGCGTTCCGCAAAATCGTTCAGCGAAAACCGGATTCTGCATTGTTCGTCATCACGATCCACCTCGTGCAGGATCTCCAAAGGCTGAAATTGCATTTGGCGTAGTCCTTATCGGCTTTTCCCCTCTTGCCGGTACCCTGTCGGGTCCAGAGAGCTAATCAGAGATTTCCCGTTCTGAATAGCTCGGAATGTGAGACGATCACAATTAGTTGATCGGATATTGATAAAAATTAACCATAAATATCAATAGTTTATATATCCATTGCCGAAACTTATCTGTAATTGCCACCTCAGGGTGTATCGGCGCGTCACACTGGCGTCAGACAATATCGCCAGCGATAAATCGGTCGATTTCGGCATTGGTGCGGTCCGCCTCCTCGATCATCGTAAAATGCCCGGCAGGAATGGTGACACTCCGGGTTTTGGCCACGCGCGCGGTAATCATGTCCTGATAAGGACTCGTCTCGTTCGGTTGCAGGGCCAGGCGCTTGCGCTCCAGATTCATGTAAGTGCTTTGCAAGATCAGCACGGGGATATCAATTGCGCCAAGTGCCGGATCCAGCTGTTCCGCGTCCCAGGCGATGAGATTGCGGTAGAGCGGCCGGCCGATCTCCTCCGGCACGGCGAAGACGGATGCCAGCGCCGCGTCCTTCCAGTCGGGCGGATCGCCGAAGAACATACCCTCGAAGAGCGCTTTGACGAAGACGGGATAGCCGCTCTCGGCGATCGTCCGGTCGAACTTGGCCTGGTCCGGCGCGCGGTTCTGTCCGCCCCGGCTGCCGTCGACCAAAACCAGACCGGCGACCCGGCCCTGTGCCCGGCGATTGGCTTCCATGATCACGCGGCAACCCATCGAATGGCCGACCAGGACCGCACCGCTGAGATCGTGGTGCGCCAACAGATCGGCGACGTCCTGGCCCAACTGCTCGATGGTCATCTCCCCGCCGCCCAATGGCGAGCGGCCGAGGCCGCGCAAATCGCAGGCCAGGACCGTATGAGACGATTTGAAATGCGCCACTTGATGACGCCAGTTTCCCAACTCGCAGAGATACCCGTGCACGAAGACGATCGGCGGATCGCCGGCACCCTCGCGGATATGGTTCAGTAGATAATCGCTCATGCTCTGCTCCCTTCGTACCGGACGACCGTTCAGGCAAGCGCTTGGGCAAATCGGCGGATCCGCTCGTTCACCGGGCCCGCAGCCTCGATCATGGTAAAATGCCCGACGCCCGGATAGGAGTCGGTTTCGCACCCCGCAATCCGCGCCATCATCAGCTCCTGATAGGGCGATTGCTCGCCGGGTTTCAGCGGCCGGCGGTCCTCGCCTGGCAGACGGGTGGTGCTTTGCAACACCAATGTCGGGACCGCGACCAGATCGAACGCCGCTTCCGACCGATTGGCATCCCACTCCAGCATCGCAAGATAGGTCGCCACCGCGATCTCCGCCGGCACTCCGGCGCCGCGCGCCGCCAATCGGTCGCGCAGAGTATCGAACCGCGGATCGAAGAACATGTTCTCGAACATACTCCGAGCATGGGCCGCGAAACCGCGGCGTTCGACCACCGATAGGAATTGGCGGCGCGACACCTCGTAATCGGTCGAGGCCCGGCCCGGATCTACCAGCACGAGGCCCGCAACCCGATCGGGATGCGCGATGGAGAGCTCCAATATCGGACGGCAACCCATTGAATGGCCGACAAGGATCGCGGGGCCGCTGTCCGCCGCCGCCATTACCTGGAAGATCTCCTCCGCAAAGGCCTGCATGCTGATCTCGCCTGTCAGCGGCGGCGTTTCGCCGAAGCCCGGCAGGTCGCAGGCAATGCAGTCATGCGCCGCCGAGAAAAACTCGAGCTGCGCCGTCCAATCTTCCCGCGCACAACCGAAACCGTGCACGAAGACCATAAGAGGCGTGCCCTTGCCCGCTCGATCGTAGGCCAGCATTGCGGTCACCCGAGGCGATCAGCCGCCGGTGAAGCTTTTGCCCTCGTCGGCGAGCTTCTTGAGGTAGGGCGACGGCGCCCAGCGCTCGCCGAGGTCGTCGTGCCAGGCCGAAATTTGATCGTAGACGGCCTTGACCCCGATCTGGTCGGCCCAGAACATGACCCCGCCGCGATAGCGCGGGAAGCCAAAGCCGTTCAGCCACATCACGTCCGCGTCGGTCGCCTTATACGCGATACCCTCGTCCAGGATCTTACAGATTTCGTTGACCGAGCTGAAGAGAATGCGGCGGAGAATTTCCTCCTCCGTAAAGCTCTTCGGCGTAATCCCCGCCTCCTCGCGGTAATCGGTAATGATTTTCTCGACGGCGTCCGACGGATAGGGCGTGCGGTCGCCTTCCTTGTAGTCGTACCAACCGGCACGGGTCTTCTGGCCAAACCGGCCGAGCTCGCAGATCGCGTCCGGAATCGGCAGCTTGCGAGCGTTCGGATTGGCGGCATAGCGGCGCTTGCGCCCTTCCCAGCCGATGTCGTTCCCGGCCAGATCGGCGACCGCGAAGGGGCCCATCGGATAGCCGAAATCGTACATGACCTTGTCGACGTCCTGGGGCAAGGCGCCGTCCTCGATGAGGATATTCATTTCGAGATTGAAGGGCACCCGGCTGCGGTTGGCGAGGAAGCCGTCGCAATTGCCGCAGACGACGCCGACCTTCTGGATCTGCTGGGCGAAGCGCTGGCACGAGGCGACGATCTCCTTCGAGGTCTTCTCGCCACGGACGATCTCCAGCAGTTTCATCACATTGGCCGGACTGAAGAAATGCGTGCCGATCACGCTCTCGGGCCGGTTTGTCGCCGCGGCAATCTCGTCGATGTCCAAAGCCGAGCTGTTGGTCGCCAGAATGGCGCCCTGCTTCATCGTCTGATCGAGCTGTTTGAAGACCGGAATTTTCACGTCCATGCGCTCGAAGACCGCCTCGATGACCATGTCCGCATCCGAAAGGTCGGAATAAGAGAGCACCGGCGTGATGCACGCCATCCGCGCCTCGACCTGTTCCGCCGTAATCGATCCGCGCTTCACCGAGACCTCATAGGTGCTGCGGATGCGATTCATGGCATTGGTCAGCGCTTCCTCGTTCATCTCCAAAATCTTGACCGGCAGGCCCACGTCGGCGCAGGTCATGGTAATGCCGCTGCCCATGGTGCCGCCCCCGATCACCGCGACCGACGCCACCTTGGTGACAGGCGTATCCTTGGGAATGTCCGGAACATTCCGGGCCTGCCGCTCGGTGAAAAAGGCATAGCGCAGTGACTTCGCCTCGTCCGCCCCGACCAGCTCCCGGAACAACTCGCGTTCCTTGGCCAGACCCTCGTCGAACGGCAGGTTGACGGCCGCCTCCACCGCTTCGATGCAGGCATAAGGGGCGCGCTGGTTGCGCGCCTTGCGCGCGATTTTCTTGCGCATGGCGTCGAAAATTCCGGGATTGTCCTTCGCCTCCTGCAGTTTCGCGTCGCTGTCGCGGACCCGCGGCAAGGGGCGATTATCGGCGACCTTTTCCGCGTAAGCGATGGCGGCTTCGAGGAAACCCGCGTCCGGATATATCTCGTCGAGGATTCCGAGAGTCTTGCCCTCGCCGGAGGGATAGTGTTCGCCGCCGACGATCATATCCAGCGCCGCCTGCACGCCCGCCAGGCGTGGCACCCGCTGCGTGCCGCCCGCACCCGGGATGATACCAATGGCGACTTCCGGCTGGCCGATCTTCGCGGTCTCGGACGCGATGCGGTAATTACACAACATCGCCGTCTCGAGCCCGCCGCCCAGCGCATATCCCTGGATCGCGGCGACGACCGGCTTGCCGCTCATCTCTACGGTCTCGCGCCATTCGATCGGCGTGGTATTGCCCTTGCCCATCTGCTTGATGTCGGCGCCGGCGATGAACTTGCCGCCGTGACCGATCAGCACCATCGCTTTCACGTCCGGGTCGGCATTGCCCTTGGCCACGCATTCCGCCATGCCTTCCGGCACGCCGGGACTCAGCGCGTTGACCGGCGGATTGTCGACGGTGATGATACCGATGGAACCGCGCTTCTCGAAGCGAACGAGGTCGGACATGAATTCTCTCCCGAGGGCTATTTTTGGTCGGGGTTCGCCGCGCAAACCCGTTCATTACTGCTTACCGGCCCGGGGCGGCATTGCCAAGTTTTCCCCGCAGCCGAGGTTTATCTATTAGATAGCGCGTGGCACCATGTTGGACACGGGAAATGGCGGACGATGGGGACGCACCGAAATGACGGCATCAGCGACGGCTAACAGAGCACGGGATTGGGATCTAGTCTCCGGACCGCAGGTCTGGCTTGGCCCCGATATGGCAGCGCGGTCCGACGAATGGATTTACCGGATTTCGGCTGAAGATGCCCGCGATCTCGAACGCGCCACCGCAACCGCACTGGGCAGCGGCAAGGATATCCTGAATGTCGCCGCCACGGATTTCCCGCTGGGTGCCTTCGGCGAGAAGCTCTCGGTCTTTCGCGAGGAAATGCTGCGGGGGCGCGGCTTCAAGCTCCTGCGCGGCCTGCCGATCGAGGATAAGCCCGTCTTGGAAACGGCGATGCAGTTCTGGGGCATCGGCGCGCATCTCGGCCATGCGGTCTCGCAGAACGCCAAGGGTCATGTGCTGGGACACGTGAAGGACCTCGGCCGGGACTACGCGGATCCGATGGCGCGCGGCTACCAGACCGCCGCCCGCCTGCCCTATCACACGGACTATTCCGATCTGGTCGGCTTGTTGTGCCTGAAGACCGCACGATCCGGCGGGATGAGTTCGATCGTGAGTTCGGCGGCGCTCTACAACCATGTTATGACGGAGCGGCCCGATTTGGGTGAGGCGCTGATGCAACCTTTCTATCGGACGCGCTGGGGCGAAGTCGGCGGCGATCTGCCGCCTTGGATCGAGGTTCCTGCCTTCAACACCTTTAAGGGGGGTGTCAGCACTTCCTATGTCCGCAGCGCGGTCCGCAAAGCGCAACTCATGCCGGAAGTGCCTCGCGTGACCGACCGACAGGAAGAAGCCATGGACTATTTCGATTCGCTGGCCGAATCCCCCGATTTCCATCTCGACATGGAACTGCGGCCAGGCGATCTGCAATTCGTGAACAATCACTTCATCCTGCATTCTCGCACCGCCTATGTGGACCATGCGGATTGGCACGAGAAACGTCATCTGCTCAGGCTCTGGCTCGCCTGCGAGGACGGCCCGACCTTTCCGCCGGCGATGACGAAGCAGTTCCAGGGCCTGACCCATAACGGCCGACCCAACGGCATCCATCTTCCGGGCGTGCCGTTCAGCGCGCCTCTCGACGCCGAATAGCGCTATCCCATTTT
>JAYPOZ010000138.1:6331-8386 GCA_038131165.1 Rickettsiales bacterium
TTTTGACTTGATACCTTCGCCTCGGGTTTACTCTTTCTTGGGTAGCTCAGGGGTCGAGAAGCGGAGACCGCCATGCTGAGACCCGAAGAGAACGAATTGCTGTGCCGGGTAGGCCCTGGCACGCCGATGGGCGAATTGTTCCGGCGCTTCTGGATGCCCGCCCTCGTCCCCGAGGAATTGCCGGGACCGGATTGCGACCCGGTCCGCCTTCGTCTGCTCGGCGAGGATATGGTGGCATTCCGCGACACCCAGGGCCGGATCGGCATCCTCGACGAGAAATGTCCGCACCGCCGGGCGTCGATGTATTTCGGCCGCAACGAGGAATGCGGATTGCGCTGCGTCTATCATGGCTGGAAGTTCGATGTCGACGGCAATTGCGTGGAGATGCCGAACGAGCCGCCGGAGACCGATTTCAAGCATAAGGTCCGCATGAAATCCTATCCCGCCGCCGAATGGGGCGGTTATATCTGGGTCTATATGGGCCCGGCGGATAAAAAACCGCCGCTGCCGGAATTCGAATGGGCCATGTTGCCCCCGTCGCATCGCTGGCAGAAGAAATGGCACTACAACGCCAATTATTTTCAGGGCTTCGAGGGCGAGATCGACACCTGCCATACCACATTCCTGCACCGCTTCGTCGATCTATCGAACCTATCGCCGGGGCTGCGCGCCGCGCACGGCAATTGGCAGAAGGACGGCATGCCGTCGATCCATCTCAGGCCGACCGATTACGGCTTTTACTATGGCTCCCAGCGGAACACCGCAGACGGCGCGTATAACTGGCGAATCACCCAATGGATTCTGCCCAGCAATTCGATCATCCCACATCCGAAATATCCGATCTCGTCCCGCGCCTACATTCCGATCGACGACGAGAATACTTTTGTCTTCGGCACGTCCTTCAATCCCGAAGCGCCGATGACGCAGGAGGAACGGGATTATCTGGAAACCGGCCTTGGCGCGGCGCCGCAGACAATTCCGGGCACGTTCACCCCGGTCGTAAATCGAGAGAACGACTACATGCTCGACCGGGAGTTGCAGCGCGCAGGCAACTCGACCGGTATCCCAGGGGTCAATAACCAGGATCGCGCTCTGGTCGAGAGCATGGGTCCCATCGTCGACCGGGAGAACGAGCATCTCGGCACTTCCGATGTTGCGGTGATCGCCGCGCGCCGAAAACTGATCCAGCTCGCCAGGGATTTGGCGGACGGCAAGGAGCCGGTGCTGCCGCACAGCCCGGCGATGTTCGGTGTGCGCGCCGTCGATGTCGTCTCGAAGAATCCGGATTTGGATGCGGTGGTCGAGACCTTCAGCGATCAGATCAAACTGCCGGCGGCCTGATTGCGGAATGCCCTTGAACAGCAGCACTTACAGGCTCTAAATAGCGGCCACGCTGCAGTACCGCCGACCGGTAGGGCAATGCCGGTCTTGGAAAGATTTAACGAAAATGAATCGACGACTCCTCGTTTTGGGTTGGATACTCCTCTTCGCTCCAGCGGCCGCAGCCGCGGAGAAGGTGCGGCCCGAAACCGCCTCCGCCCCCGGATGCGGCTGGCTGGCCGAACGCGTGATTCAAACCCTATTGCGCGAGGACACCGTCGCAGCGCGGGATTTCCAGGAAATGTACCGCTCGTTCAATTGCCCTGCAGCAAGACTGGCTGATGCCTTTGGATGTGCGATCGCCAGCGGCATTGCGGACAAACCCGCGGAAGCGAAGACAGCCGTCGCACAATGCTGGAGAAGTCCGCGACGACACATGGTAAAGCCGCCCCGGCCCAAACCCGACGGCGAGGCGCGCTAAAGGTGGCCGCATCCGTTTTCGATGCGCGGGCCGTCCGCTGACACCGTGAAAAACATCGTCCTTGCGGCCTTGATCGCGGGTGCGTTGCATGCGTCCGGTTGGCTTTTCGCCCGCCAGAGCCTGGATGCCCCTGGCGTAAGCAACATAGTTGCCTCCTTGTCCTATACGCCCGGATCGCCGGAGACGCTGCAGCAGCCGCTCGACGAGGCCAGCCGAAAAAGGATCGATGAGGCCATGACGGTCATGGCTTCGGT
>JAYPOZ010000139.1:0-8332 GCA_038131165.1 Rickettsiales bacterium
CCGCAAGACTGGCCCAGATCGATACCGTCGTGGACCGGGAATGGGCGGAGACGGAGTGGACTCCTCGGCGCGCCATGAAAACTGCCCGGTTTTGGTGGCTCGCGTTGACACTCGGGACAGGTCTGTTCGCTTGGTATGCGGTACAGGTGCATCAGAGCCAATATCTGGAGCAATTGGGTTTCAGTAAGGATGAGGTGGCATTGGCGCTCGGCGTGGTCGTTTTGAGCGGCGTGATCGGGCAAATCGGGCTTGGCCATCTCTCCGATCGGATCGGGCGAGAATGGGCCTGGACGCTGAGTCTTCTGGGGTATGTGCTCTGCTACGTCCTCCTGTTGACGATGAAGTCCCAGCCATCGGCGGTCCTGATGTACGCAATGGCGGCGGCACAGGGCGTGCTCGGATACGGTTTGGCCGCACTTTACGGCGCAATGCCGGCGGATTTGTTTCAGGGGCCGCGCTTCGCCGCCATTCTGGGCATCGTCAGCATCGCCGCCAATCTCGGCGCTGGATTGGGGCCTTGGGCGGCCGGAAGCGTCTACGATCATACGGGCAGTTATCAGGACGCCTGGTGGCTGGCGATTGCGGTATCGTTCCTTTCGATCGCGGCCGTCTGGATGGCGGCCCCGCGCAAGGTGCGGTTGGTCGCAGGCCAGGCCTTGCGGCGCTCGCGGCTCTGACCTGTTCGGGACATCGACATCAGGCGCAGGGATATGGACGCGGGCGAATTCTTCGTGCAGTAATGCGCGTGGTCGAAACCAGCTGTTGAATCCGGGAAGTCTTCATGCGGCTCCTTATCGCGCTCTTGTTACCCTGGCTACTGTTCTTCACGATCGGACGACCGGTCGCAGGCGTCATCTGTCTGATCCTGCAATTGACATTGGTCGGCTGGGTGCCGGCGGCTATTTGGGCCGTCTATTCCCTGAGCCAGTACAACACGGATAAGAAGATCGACTCGCTCCAGAACCCAGACTGACCGGCCCATCCTCCATGCCGAAGATTACCGCCAAGACCATCGTCAAACTGGTCCTCGCCTGCCTGCTGGTGGGATTGGTCTTATCCACCCTGAATATCGACCCTCGAAACCTGCTGCAGAGCGGTCAGGACGCAATCGAGTGGCTGATCGAGGTCGGCGGCGAGTTCTTTGCTTGGGCGGTGACCTACATCCTGATCGGCGCGGTGGTCGTCATCCCGGTCTGGGCCATCCTCTATTTGTTAAAAGCGGCGCGAAAGCGGGATTAAGCGGTCAGTTCAAATCCTGGTTTTCTTTGTAGAAATCGACCGGATCGCTGCCTTTCGCGTCGCCGGCCTTCGAAAAGAATCCAGAAATTTCGTCGAGTAGGTTTCGCAATCCCGGTCCGGCCGCCACGGCGGTGTCCTTTGCACTCCTGCCGTCGGGCAAGGCGCGGACAGCGAGACCGGCACTGGTCTTGGTCATGAAGTCGCGCCAGATTTCCGCCGGCAGCTGGCCGCCGGTCACCCTCTTCGTGGGGCTGTTGTTGTCGTTCCCGACCCAGACACCCGCTACCAAATCCGCCGTGTAACCGATGAACCAGCCGTCTCTATAGTCTTGGCTGGTGCCCGTCTTACCTGCGGCTTCGCGTCCTTTCAGATGCGCCTTCCGGCCGGTCCCTTCCGAGACCGCCGTCGCGAGCATGCGGTTCATCTCTCCCACGTGACGTCCCTCGACAACCCGCCCGAGGGACGTACCCGAACGCTCGTACAGCACTTCCCCTCCGGTGGTCCGAATTCGTTGGATGCCGAAGGGGAAGACGCCCGTACCGCCATTGGCGAACGGCAGATAAGCCGCCGAAAGCTCGAACAGGCTGATCTCCGAGACACCGAGCGCCAGCGATAGATCGGGCGCCAATCGGGCGGTAATGCCAAGGCGCCGCGCCGTGGCGATGATGTTCTCCGGCCCGACCTGTTTTGCGACCCGCACCGCAGCGGTATTGATCGACTCCGCCAAGGCCTTCTCGAGAGTCACGGGGCCAATATACTTTCCGTTGAAATTTTTCGGCCGCCAACCGTCGACATTTATCGGCGCGTCCTTGATCCGGCTATCGGGCCGCAGCCCTTGTTCCAGTCCCGCCAGATAGACAATGGTCTTGAAGGCCGATCCCGGTTGGCGGCGCGCTTGCAGGGTGCGGTTGAATTGGCTGGCCTTGTAGGAGCGCCCGCCGGTCATGGCGCGCACGGAGCCGTCGGTAGCGAATGCGATCACGGCGCCTTGCGAGACTCGACGTGCTTTTCCATGCCGGTCGAGCGCACGCGCAAGAGCCCTCTCGGCAGCGCTTTGGGCGTTCAGGTCGAGAGTCGTCTCGACGATGATGCCGTCGTCCACGCGGCCCACAAAATGCGGTATCTGCGTCTCAATCCAATCGACGAAATAGCCGCTGCCGCCCGAGGCCAAGGCTGTTGACTTCGCGAGCCGCAACGGGGCCCGCTTCGCTGCATTCGCCTTCGCCTGCGTCAGGTATCCGGCTTCAACCATGTTCTCGAGCACTTCCCCGGCCCGGCGGCGTGCGAGTCCGAAATCGTTTGTCGGCGCATAGCGCGACGGCGCCTTCAACAGCCCCGCCAGAAGAGCCGCTTCGCTCAGCGTGACCCGCCGGGCGGATTTGCCGAAATAACGCTGAGATGCGGCCTCAACACCGTAACTGCCGGCCCCGAGATAGACGCGGTTTAGATAGAGCGTCAGAATTTCACGCTTCTCCAGACGCGCCTCCAACCAAACCGCAAGCATCAACTCCTTCAGTTTTCGAGTGATCGTGCGTTCGGGCGTGAGCCACAAGTTCTTCGCCAATTGCTGCGTGATCGTACTGCCGCCCTGGACGACCCGGCCGGCGCGAAAATTCGTGACGACCGCGCGGGCGAAACCAATGACATCCATGCCGAAATGACGATAAAAGCGGCGGTCTTCAGTGGCCAGAACGGCCTGCGGTAGGTGCGGCGGCAACTCCTCCACCGCAACGATCCCGCCGGCGCCTCCGGTGCGCGAGAGAGCGCGGCCATCGCGGGCCAAAATGATGACTTCCGGCGTCTTCGTATTTCGAAACAGGTCGGTGGTGTCGGGAAGGTCGGGCGCAAACACCAAAAAGAGCACGGCCCAGGCAAGGCCCAGCAATAGAAAAAGCGCCGCGCATGTTTTCAGCAGTCGTCTGAGAATTCTCACGCCGTTGCCTGTTCTTCCGTTCCGCGCCGGGTCGCCACAATGCGGACCGACGCCACCAACCCCAAAAATGGAGTCTCAGCCGCTACGATGCAACTCGTTCCCGAGAGACCACCCGACAGCTCCCTTTGACTAAGTGCGACCCCGCTTGTCTTCGGGCGACCCGGCATGGTCAACTGGGATCGACCGGCACGCAATAGACACACAACCTGACGATTATCCCTTGGAAACACACACATTTATGGGAAAACGCCGCCTTTCCATAATGTCCGTCCTGCTCTTCGGCTCCGCTGGCATGACCTTCATCGCGGTGGCCTTGGCGCTGTATCTGGGCCTGTCCAGCGCCATCGAGAACACCAGGGCATTGCTTCATCAACGCGCCGATCGGATGATCGACGACCTGCGCAACGATATTTCCAAAGAACTCGATCCCGTCCGTCGTCACGCAATAGAGATATCGAAACGGGTCTTGAGCGGCGATTTCGATCCGAGTGACGCCGCCAAATGGCGGTCCGTCGTCTCGGAATTGCCTTCCGCGCTCCCGCAAGTGACCGGCATTGCCTTCATCGGAACGGACATGCAGGGCCGAATTTATAGCAGCATCGACGATGACGTGTTTCCGCGCGACTTCGCAATGCTCCCACGAGCGACACAACTGCTTGAGACCACGCGGGGTCGCCATGAACCGCAATGGCTGCGTCCTCTGTGGTCTCCCATATTGGGTAGGGTCATCATCGCTCTGGCATTGCCGCTGTACTACGAAGACAGGCTTGTCGGAATTCACGTCGCGGTCATCGCCCTCGCCGATTTTTCAGCGCGTGTTTCGCAGCGCATGCAGGGAAGCGGCCTTACTCCCTTCATTATCTATGACAATAGTTGGCTCATGGTTCATCCGGCGATCGCGGATTGGAAACCCTCCGCGGAGATGGTCTCCGGCGACCTCACGTTTGGCCGCTCCGAGTACACCGCTTTCCTGCCCGACCTCGAATCGATGTCGGGTGAGAAAATCAGCCATTTCTGGGAAGCCAAGCGGATCGCGATCCTCGGCGACGCCGTCGAGAACGAAACGCGGGTCAGCCAGTTCGCGCGGGACGGCGAAAGAGAGGTTTTCGTCTATCGCGATATCAAGGACTTTGGCGACCGAAGCTGGATCGTCGGGGCTCATTTCGACGGTAACGTCGCCTTGGCGGAAATTCAAAGACTGCAAAACTATCTCCTGCTCAGTCTGGCCGTACTTGTGCTGGCCGTCCTGGCGACCGCCGCCGTCGGCAGTTTGACGTCCAAACCGATCCGCCGGCTCGCCGCAGCCGCCCACGCCGCGCGCGGCGAAGATTTGGCGGCCGTTCCATCGCTGTCCGGCAGCCTAATTCGAGAACTCGACGAAGCCTCCGCGGCGTTCAACGAGATGATCGTGGGGCTGAAGGAGCGCGCCCGGATCAGAAACCTATTCGGCAAGTATTTGCCGGAAAGCATCGCCACCCAATTGCTCTCGCAGGAAACCGGCCTGGCACCGCAGTCGGCCGAGGCCACCGTCCTCTTCGTCGATCTGGAAAAATTCACCGCACTTTCCGAAACCTTGAAGCCCGAACAGGTCGTCGAGCTTCTCAACTCATATTTTTCGACCGCTGTGGAAATCATCGAGCGGTACAACGGTGTTGTGACCCAATTCCAAGGAGACGCGATTCTCGCAATCTTCAATGTCCCGATTAGCGACCCCGAACACGCACCCAACGCGGTGGCGGCAGGCATGGAATTGTTAGCTGCCGTCTCTCATAATCGTTTTGCCGGTCACCAGCTCGGCATCCGCATCGGCATCAATACAGGAGACGTGTTTGCCGGCAATGTCGGCGCCCAGGATCGCTTGAGCTATACGGTACATGGAGACGCCGTGAATATTGCGGCCCGCCTCGAAGCGATGAATAAGGAGCTTGGTACGCGCATCCTGATCGGCGAAAACACGGCCTCGCGATTGACTGTCGGATCCCTTAAGAAAATTCCGGATGTGACCATCCGCGGCAAAGTCGCAACGGTCGGCGTCTATACCGTCGACGGCGGGGATTAGGGCGATCCAGAATTCTTGGCGATACCGCTTGTCCGACGGCGAAAGCATGTGGTCAACTTGAAGAGGTGGCACGGATCGACGGGGGTGGAGTTCTGAAGGGGAATGAATGTGACGGGACGACTAAAAGATAAATCTGTCCTCGTGACCGCGGCCGCGCGCGGCATCGGCGAGGCCATCGCCACACGTTTTGCGCAAGAAGGCGCCGTCGTGATGGCAACCGATCTCGACGGCACCGAACTCTCGAAACTATCCTCCGTGGGCGGCATTACGACACGTGTGTTGGATGTTACGGACGGGGAGGCGGTGCGCGACCTGTCAGCTTCCCTGGGTCCCGTCGATGTACTCTGCAACATCGCCGGCTTTGTGCATCACGGCAGCATCTTGGATGTCGAAGAAGAGGATTGGGACTTCTCTTTCGACCTCAACGTAAAATCGATGTATCGGACGATCCGCGCCTTTCTGCCCGGCATGCTGGAAGCCGGGCAGGGCTCCATCATAAACATGTCGTCCGTCGCGTCGTCTCTGCGCGGACTGCCGTTCCGATTCGTCTACGGCGCCAGCAAGGCCGCCGTGATCGGACTGACCAAATCCGTCGCGGCGGATTTCGTGGCGGACGGAATTCGATGCAATTGCATTTGCCCCGGCACGGTGGAAAGCCCGTCTCTGGAAGCCAGAATTGCGGCTTTCGACGATCCCGACCTCGCACGCAAAAACTTTATCGCCCGTCAACCGATGGGCCGGCTGGGGACACCGGACGAGATCGCCGCCGTCGCCGTCTATCTGGCGAGCGACGAGTCGCTTTATACGACGGGCGCCGCGTTCGTTATTGACGGCGGGGTCACGCTTTGACCGACGGCGCCTCACGCACGTTCAATCCATCGCAATCGCTGATCCGCACAAGCTTCTCGATCGCGGTCACGGCCCTCCTGATGGCCGCCTATTACACCTGGCCGGAGCCGCTCGCGCTTTAGGATATCACGGCGGATCCCGAAAGGACCGCGATGCTCGGCACCGCGGTGGCCACGCTTTTTTGGATTTCTCTGGCGTATTCTCTGAACCTATCCGTTACGACGTTTGTGTGGAACAGCCCGCGCCGAAGACGGAGCGGCATTCCGGTTCCCAAACTATTGACTCAACTCGTCGGCCTGGGCTTGTGGCTGGGGACCGCCATCGTCGTGATGGCGGTGATGTACGATGTCCCGATCGCCGGCTTCCTGACCACGTCCGGCATCATTATCGCGGTTATCGGCTTTGCGTTGCGGAACCTCATCGCCGACGTCTTTACCGGCATCGCCCTGGGTATCGAACAGCCGCTCCGCATCGGCGATTGGATACAGTTCGATGGAGAGGAACCGGGCAAGGTCGTCGAAATCAACTGGCGGGCGGCAAGGCTGATTACGTTGGAAGACATTTCGGTCGTCGTGCCGAACAGCCAGCTCGCGACCAACGCCTTTCGCAACTTCAGCCGTCCAAGCGAATTCTGGCGCGATACGTTCGACATCGTGATGCCTTACGACGTGACGTATCGGCAGGCGGAACGGATTTTGCTCTCCGCCGTGGCGCAGGTGCCGGAATCGGCGAATATTCCGCGACAGCCCGACGTTCTGATCGAGGACTATACCGAACGCGGCACCCGATGGCGGCTCCGTTACTGGGTGAAAGATTATCCAAGTCGGGCTCGCACGCGCTACGAGATCCAGCGGAACGTTCTGCGCAACCTGCATTACGCGGGCATCGAAGTTCCACATGCGAAAATGGATGTCTTTAACGGACGCCGCACGGCCCAACGCCAGGACGAAGAACGAGAGGATGTCGATTTCCTGAACGGCATTTCCCCGCTGTCGCCATTGACGGCGGAGGAACTCCGCGAACTCGCCAGCAAAATGCGCCGGCGCCTCTGCATGACGGGCCAACCGGTGGTCCATCAGGGGGAAGAAGGCGATTCGCTGTTCGTGGTCAAGGAAGGAACGCTTGAAGTCTCGATTGCGAACGAAGCCGGCCTCAGCACGATCGTGGGCCGCCTGAATCCGGGTATGTTCTTTGCCGAGATGTCGCTTTTGACGGGCGCACCGCGGTCCGCGACGGTCGTCCCCTCGGTCGATACCGTGGTCTTTGAGATTACCCGTGACGATTTGGTCCCACTGATGAGCCGGCGACCGGCCCTGGCCGACCAATTGAGCGAAGTCCTGGCGGAACGCCAGATGCGGAATACCCGTATCCTGAGCGAGCAGTCCGACAGCAACCCCATGGCGACGCAGGTCACGATGGCGCAGCAGTTCCTCGGCAGCATACAAACTTTCTTCGGCATGCATCGCGACGGCACCATCGTGCCAGGCTCCCGGCGGCGGGCGTCCAGTTAAACCGTCCGCATATCGGCCAGTATGCCTTGCGCGTCGAGCGACTGCCGCAGCTCGCGACGCACCTCATGCCAGCGAAACCGCACCGAATTCCGGACAATCTCGCTGTCGAGTTCCTTTAATTCGTCGACGATGGGCGCCCAGTAGACGAGCGCATCTGGACTGACCGCAAACGCCGCCTCATCGTCGCCCTCCTCCCAATTCGTTTCCCGGAGGCGCGCGACAAGGAGGTCCGCGCTCTCGGAGAACCGATCGCCGGCGTCTTCGGGAATGCCGGTGCGGTCCAAGACCCGAGCGACGACGCGCGCCATGATATGATCGACCGTTTCTGGGCCGGCTTCCGACTCGCGGCGGATTTGCCTCCCGGCGTAGACCGAGAGGTCCGACAGGCAAGCGACCCACATTTGCCATTTCGCGATATTGATCGCTTCAATGAACGCGTCGTTTTCGAACAGCTCCGGAAAGCGCGATCCCGCGCGCGTCCGGATATATCCGTAGAGCGCCGTCTGCGCCACGTGGCTGGAACGCGTCTCGAGGAAGCCGCAAAGCGCGTCGCCATCGCCAATTTGTCGAGTCGCGAATTCGCCGCGTCTGCTGAAATATTCGCTCAAAATTCCCGTAATGGTTTTTATTCTTTTTAGAATTTTCTTCATTATCGTGCTTTGCGGGGAAATTCATGCCCATCGAGGCAGCAGCCGAGCAAATTCTCGGCAATGTAATCAAAAATTGACGCTATACTTTTCG
>JAYPOZ010000140.1:0-8319 GCA_038131165.1 Rickettsiales bacterium
ACGCTCGACGCCCTTGGTCTCGATCTTTGGCGTGATATCCACCAGCACGAGGGCGCGGCACAGGTCGGGTGCTCCGTCGCCGACCACGAAGGTTGCCGTGCGCCCGCCGAGCGAGGCGCCTACCAGCACGGCCTTCTTGCCGAGCGCGGCCAGCACCCTGTTGATATCGGCGACGAAATATTCCGCTTCGTACTCGCTGCCGTCAGACGCCCAACCGCTATCGCCGTGGCCGCGCAGATCGATGCTGAGGGTGCGCCAGCCCTTCTCCGCCAACAGGCGCGCGGCGCCGCCCCAGGAATGCCGGGTCTGCCCGCCCCCATGCATGAACAGGATCGGATCGGCGCCGGGGTCACCCCAGGCGTCGGCCACCAGCGTCAGTCCGCCGGCCCCCTCGAACTTAATGGTTTCCCCCTGCATCAGTCAGCCGCGTGGTCTGCGAAAGTCCGGCCGAGGAAATCGACCACCGCGTCGGTGAATATATCGTTCTTGTCGCCCGCCACCATGTGACCGGCCTCGGCCACGTCGATGAACTGTGCCGTCGGCAACAAGGTCAGGAAATCCTTCACGCCTTCGGGGCTCACCACGTCGCTGCTGCCGCCCCGAATGAGAAGCGTCGGGACCTTAATGTTCGGCGTCGCCTTGCGGACGCGTTCGATGTGCATCGGGTCGTTGCGATCCTTGCGGTCGAGGTATTTCGGATCCCAGTGCCAGTACCATCGGCCGTTTTCCTTGAGCCGCAGGTTCTTCTTCAACCCGCTGACATCCTTCGGCCGCGAGCGGTGATGGCGATAGGCGGCGACCGCGTCCGCGGCTTCCTCCAGATTGGCGAACCCGTCGAGATTGGCGCGCATGAACTGCTGAATGCGGGCCACGCCTTCGGGCTCGGTCTTCGGTGCGATATCGACGAGGATCAGTGCCGAGGTCAGGTCCTGATTGCCTTCGCCGAGCGCCATCAGCGATGTGCGGCCGCCGAGCGAAGCGCCGCAGACGACCATCTTGCGGCCGATCTGGCGTTGCACCGCATGGAAGTCGGCGACGAAATCATCCAGCTCGTAGCTTGCCGAGGGCGACCAGCCGCTGTCGCCGTGGCCGCGGTGGTCCATGCTGATGGTGTGCCAGCCACGCGCGGCCAGTGCCGCGGCGGCACCGCCCCAGGCGTGCCGGGTCTGGCCGCCGCCATGCATGAACAGGATCGGATCGTCGCCCGGATCGCCATAGATATCGGCGGCGATCGGGAATCCTTCCGAGGACTCGAACTCGATGGTCTTGGCTTCGGTCATTGGAATGCTCGTCTCTTTGTAGGTCTCGTTATTCCGGCCCCTCAACAAAGGGGCGGGCCAAGGCCCGCCCAAGGTGTTGATTGCAGGGAGGTTTCTTAATTGATCAATCCGTAAAACTTGCCGGCGTTCTCGCAAGTGATCATATGCACCTGCTCCGGCGTAAGTCCGGCAAATTGCTCTGCGATGTATTTGTCGGAATCCGGCCAAACCCCATCGCCATGCGGATAGTCCGAACCCCACATCAGGGTCTCGATACCGATATCTTCGACCATTCGCGCCCCGATGGTGTCGTATTGGAAGGTGGCCTTGCATTGCCGCTTCCAATAGTCGCTCGGTTTCATTTTCAGACCGAGGTCGTGGAACCGGTCTTCCCATTCGAAATCCATGCGGTCGAGCGCGTAGGGCAGCCAGCCGATGCCGCTCTCGCCGAGGGCGATTCGCACGTTCGGATACTTCTCCAGCACCGCGCCGCCGATGATCGCGGCGACGATGTTGATAAGGTGCATTTGAAAACCGGAGACCACGGTGAAGATCGCGGCGCGGCGGGTCGGTTGATCGTATTCTCCGAACTTATCCGTCGGGACCGCGGGGAATGTGTGGAAATGCAGCGGCAACTGGACCTCGTTGACGGCCTCCCAGATGGGCTTCCACATCGGATGATACATCGGCTCCATGTCCCAGGAGCAAGAAAGCTCAAGGCCCTTGAGGCCCAGTTTCGCCACCCGGTAAATTTCCTGCGCTGCAGCCTCCGGGTCGCCGTAAGGCAGACAGGCGAGGGGGATTTGCCGCTCCGGGTATTTCAGGAACTCGGCGGCGAGCCAGTCGTTATAGATGCGGTACATCTCGTTCGCCGCTTCGTGGTCTTGTAGCTTCGAGGCGGCGCCCAGAATGCCGTACATCACCTCGGCGTCGACGCCATCGCGCTCCATATCCTTAAGCCGCAATTCCGGCACCGATACCCGGCGGATATCCTTCGCGCCGTCTTCATAAAGGCCCGTAGCCGCCATGAGATCGGCCCGCGCATGGGTGCCGGGCGTATATTTCGCGCCCGATGGACCCAGACCGTTCTTAAGACCGAAGGATGTGCCGTTCTGACAGGTCCAGTAGGGTCCGTCCGGACCGTCGGTCACATAAGGCATGCGATCCTTCATGTCCTTGCTGGCCTGGCTCACGAACAGATCGGGCGGCATCCAGCACATATCGATATGACAATCCGCCGAAATGCGTTTGTATTTCATCTGTGTGACTCCCCCAGGAAGATGCGTCCATATAGTTGAAGTATACCGGCCGAAACCGTTGAACAGGGAAAGGTACGGACAAATTTCATCGTTTCTGGCATCGGCAAATCCGGATTGACCGCTTGCGGTCTTTATGGCTCTATACGGTCACTATGAGAAATATCTTCGCGATTTTGAAATCCAATTGGTGGTGGCTGCACTCGTAAAACTGGCGGCCCCAAATCTCATGCGTGAATTCGATGGCTGCCGGAACCCGGGCAGCCATTTGTTTTTTCGACGTCGGCATCGCTCGGGGCATGGACGGTCGAGGAAGGCTTGAAGGAACCTGATGCTATGACAACGACAGAAAGTAACGCTTTTACCACCAAGGGCGGAGTCACCGTGCGCCGTACCACGGAGCCCGAACAGTACGAAGGTGCGCGCATGCTGCTGGTCGATTCTCTCGACTCGCATCGTGGCGTATTGCTGTCCTCCGACTTCGAGTATCCGGGCCGCTACACGCGATGGGACATGGGTTTTATCGATCCGCCGTTGGAAGTCTCCGCCGTTGGCCGGTCGGCGCGGGTGCGCGCGCTCAGCGACCGGGGCCGCATTCTGGGCGATGTATTGGCACGGCGACTGCCGGAGCTGGACTTTCTGGAAAGTTTCGAGCTGACGGATGACGGCTTTACCGCCCAGATCAGCCAGTCGACCGAACGGTTCCCGGAGGAACAACGCAGTAAGCAACCTTCGATTTTCTCGCTCGTCCGCGAGATTCTCGATTTCTTTGGTGCCCCGGCGGAAGAAGCGTTCTTCGGCCTTTACGGGTCCTTTGGCTACAATCTCGCTTTTCAGTTCGAGCCATTGGACCGCAAACAGAATCTCGACGGCGAGCAGCGCGATTTGCTGCTTTACCTGCCCGACCGGTTGTTGCTGGTCGACCACCAGCGCAGCGAGGCGCTGTGGCATAACTACGAGTTCGAGGTCGGGCACCATTCGACCAACGGCATGGCGCGCACAGGGCCGATCGAGGACTTCCAATTCGCGCCGCCGGGGCCGACCACGAGCGATCACGCGCCCGGGGATTACGGGAAAACCGTCGCCAAGGCGAAGGAATACTTCAAAGCCGGCGACCTGTTCGAGACGGTGCCTGGGGTCAATACCTGGCGGCCGGTGGAGGAACCGCCTTCGGTGATCTTCCGGCGCCTGATGAAGGTCAATCCGGCCCCCTACGGCTTCTTCATGAATATCGGCGAGCAGGAGTATCTCGTCGGTGCGTCGCCCGAGATGTTCGTGCGGGTCGAGGGCCGGCAGGTCGAGACTTGCCCGATCTCCGGCACCATCCGGCGCGGCACCGATCCGATCCACGACGCCAGCCAGATCCTCACCTTGCTGAATTCGAAGAAGGACGAGTCGGAGCTCACCATGTGCACCGATGTCGATCGCAACGACAAATCCCGCATCTGCGAGCCGGGTTCGGTCAAGGTCATCGGACGGCGCCAGATCGAGATGTACTCGCGGCTCATTCATACGGTCGACCATGTGATCGGCACGCTGCGCGAGGAATACGATGCGCTCGACGCTTTCCTTTCTCATGCCTGGGCGGTGACGGTGACGGGTGCGCCGAAGAAATGGGCGATGCAGTTCATCGAGGACAACGAACGTTCGCCCCGGCGCTGGTACGGCGGCGCGGTTGGCGCGGCGTTCTGCAACGGCAATATGAACACCGGTCTCACGCTTCGGACGATCCAGTTCAAGGATGGCGTCGCGTCGGTGCGCGCGGGCGCTACCTTGCTTTACGATTCGGATCCGGCCGAGGAGGAGGACGAGATTCATGTCAAGGCGTCCGCCTTTCTCGACGCGATCAGCAAGCAGGTACCGGCAGGACACAATTCCGATGCGCCGGCGCAGGACTGCATCGGGCACGGCAAGAAGGTCCTTTTGGTCGATCACGAGGATTCCTTCGTTCATACGCTGGCCAATTATTTCCGTCAGACCGGAGCTGCGGTCGAGACTCTGCGGTTCGGCTTCGACCTCGCGCTGTTGGAGCGGATCGATCCCGATCTCGTCGTCTTCTCGCCGGGGCCGGGGAAGCCCTCCGACTTTGCCATGAGCGAGACCATCGCCGCATGTCTGGAACGGCGTCTGCCGATCTTCGGGGTCTGCCTCGGATTGCAGGGGATTGCCGAGTATTTCGGGGCCGAGTTGAAAATCCTCGATTATCCGATGCACGGAAAGCCTTCGACGGTAGCGGTGGAATCCTCGCCGCTGTTCGCCGATCTGCCGGACGCCTTCACCACCGCGCGCTACCATTCAATTTATATCGAGGCCGATAAGGCACCGCCGGGGCTGAAGGTCCTGGGTCGCACGGACGACGGGGTCGCCATGGCCATCGGACACGAGAGCCTGCCGGTCTGGGCCGTCCAGTTTCATCCGGAATCAATTCTCACGCTTGAGAACGATCATGGCATGCAGGTTATCCGCAACGTCGTCGGCATGGCGGTTGCGGCCAAGGAGTAGTCTCACGCAAACAAGCACCTCATCCTGGGCCTGTTGAAGGATGAGGAAAAGGAACGGGGAGCAAGGCGAATGGTTGATTGGCGATTGGGCGATATTGAGGTGACCTCGGTCCTGGAACAGGTCGCCGAATTCATGACACTCGAGGAGTTCTTCGACGGCTTCACGTCAGAGATGTTCGAGGCGAACAAGGACTGGCTGCTGCCGAATGTGGTGTCTCCCAATTCCGGTAAGATGCTCCTGCCGATTCAATCCTATCTGGTGCGCACCAAGCACCACACGATCCTGATCGACACCTGTGTCGGTTGCCACAAGAGGTTCAAATGGGTGCCCGACTGGAACGACCGCCGCGACGATACCTACCTCAAGAACCTGAAGGCTGCCGGCGTCGATCCGGGGGAGATCGACTACGTGTTCTGCACCCATCTCCATGTCGATCACTGCGGCTGGAACACCCGGCTTGAGGACGGCCGTTGGGTTCCGACGTTTCCGAACGGAAAGTATATCTTCGCCGAGAACGAGTACGCATCGCATGCGGAGACCAACAACATCGTCTTCCGCGAAAGCGTGTTGCCGATCATGGAAGCGAAGCAAGCCCAGCTCGTGGCGATGGATTTCGCCCTCGACGACAATATCTCGCTGACCCCGACGCCGGGTCACACGGCAGGGCATGTCGCGGTGCGTATGGCGTCGAACGGCGCGGTCGGCACGATGTCGGGCGACCTTATGCACAGCCCGCTGCAATGCCTCTACACGTCGCTCTCCCCGACCGTCGATCTCGATCCCGCGATGGCCAGCGCCACGCGGCAAAAATTTCTCGAAGACCATGCGGACCAGGACAAGATCGTGCTGACGGCTCATTTCCCGCTACCGTCGGTGGGACGTGTCGTCAGCGCGGGCGATGCGTTCCGATTTGAATACTTGAGCTAACCGTCACCGATCAGCTTCTAATCCCCGGCTGCGGCCGTCTTTACAGGCTCGAGCTGTACCGAGTTCTCGCTGAATCGGCTCATATGGGGGGTCGTGTCGAGCTCTTCGAGTTCGATCTCCCCTGCCAACACCTGCCGTTTCCATTCCTGTTGCTCCGGCTCCATCGCCTGGAACTCGGGCATGACCTCCCGCGCGAACAGTTCGAGGCTCTCGCAGATATGTTCGTGCGTATTCTTGCCGGCCTGATTCAAGAGGATGATCTGATCGACGTTCGAGGTCGCGTATTTCCGCAGCCGCTTGCGGATGGTCTCGGGCGAGCCGATCAGTCCACCGGAAATGGCGCGCGCATGGCCTTCGGGGTTGGCTTTCTTCCAGGCCTCGTATTCGGCCCAGAGATCGACCGTCCCCGGCGGCGGGCGGTCGCGGTCCGCGCCGAGCCGATCGGCACTGTAGAATTTGAGCGCGAACTGGAAGAACGGAATGCCGTCGGCGCGCCGACGCGCTTCCTCGTCGGTCTCCGCACACATGAAATAGCTGACCAGCGCGATGTTCGGGTTCGCCGCGTAGTCGGTCAGCTTCTGCTGGCGTTTGGTGAAGGCGTTGTAATAGGCATGGACCCAGGCGTGGGCCGCGTCGGCGCTGACGAACTGGAATCCGAGGGCACCGATCCCGCGCTCGCCCGCCATCTCGATGGTCGGCAATTGCGAGCAGGCGACCCAAAGCGGCGGATGCGGTTTTTGCACCGGCTTCGGCAGCACGTTGCGGAGCGGCATCTTGAAATGCGGACCGTCGTACTCGAAACCGCCGTCCTGGAACATCGGGATGACCGCTCGGACGGCGTCTTCCCAAATCGCCCGCTTCTCCTCCATCGGGCACTCGAACGGTGCCAGCTCGGTGACGCTGCCGCCCTCGCCCATGCCGAACTCGACCCGGCCGCCGCTTATGAGGTCCAAGGTGGCGACCCGCTCGGCGACCCGGGCCGGATGGTTCGTGGTCAGCTGGATGATGCCGTGGCCAAGCCGGATATTCTTGGTCCGTTGGCTGGCGGCACCAAGGAAGACCTCCGGGGCCGGGCAATGGGAGTATTCTTCCAGGAAATGATGCTCCACCATCCAGGCGGAATCGACGCCGAGCCGGTCTGCCAGTTCGACCTGGTCGAGTGCATTCTGGAATAACTGCTGTTCTGCGCCGTTATCCCAGGGGCGGGGCAGCTGCAACTCATAGAAAATCCCGAATTTCATGATCTAGTGCTCCTTGAAATGCCTAGCCGCCACCGAGCATGCCGCCGTCGATGACCAATTCGCTGCTGTTGATATAGCGGCTCTCTTCGGACGCGAGGAACAGTGCCGCATTGGCCACATCCTCAACCTCGCCAAGCCGCCCTAGCGGCACCGCCTGCGTGCGCTTTGCCGCCGATTCCTCAAGCTCGCCGTAGTGTTTCAAGACATCCTCGCCGAGCGGTGTGCGCACCATACCCGGATGAATCGAATTGCAACGGATGTTATAGCCCTCCCGCCCGCAATAGGCGGCGACGGATTTGGTTAACTGGCGCACGGCGCCCTTTGAAGCGCCGTAGGCGGCGATCCTCGGCGTCGCCCGGAAACCGGCGGTCGAAGAGATATTGATGATGGAGCCGCCGCCGCTTCCCTTCATGGCGCCGATAACGGCCCGGCAGCCGAGGAACACGCCGTCGCTGTTGATTTCCTGTACGAACCGCCATTCCTCGAGGCTCATATGCTCGATGTCCTGCGCGGCGCCCGAGCCGAAGACGCCGGCGTTGTTCATGAGGATATCGAGGCGGCCATGCATCGCCATGGTCTCGTCGACGACCCGCTTCCAGTCGGCCTCGGAGGTGACATCGTGGGTCAGGGCGCTCGTGGCATTACCAATCTCTCGCGCTACCTTCTGGACACCGTCGGCGTTTTTGTCGGTGAGGACGACTTTCGCCCCCTCGCGTGCGAATATCCGGCCCGTCGCCGCGCCGAATCCCGAAGCGCCGCCGGTGATCAGCGCGACCTTTCCGTCCAAACGTGCCATTTACTCGCTCCTAAGGCTGCCTCTGACTGTCTTCTCGGGCTCGCGTCTTCGAGCCGCTCCAAAAGGGTAAAATGTCTTGGGCGCGGTCCTCTCCAAACTTCCTATTCGTCATCGGGCTCCGGCGGAAATTGCAGCAACAAGACGCTGGCCCCTTCGGCCCCGGCCTCCACGGTGAGCGGCGCTTCGTCCGCCCCGCGATAAATCAGCGATTGAGTTTCGAGCTCGGCCCCGTCATGCACGACCGAACCCGCCACGACGACCGCATAGGCGCCGGCGCCGTCTGTCTCGAACGCGACCGTGCAGGCGCGGCCCGGCCCGATGTTGAACTGCCGGGCGCC
>JAYPOZ010000141.1:0-8249 GCA_038131165.1 Rickettsiales bacterium
GTCGAGGTCGAGGTCGACCCCGAGACCGGGCGCGTCGCGATCCTCAATTATGTAATGGCACAGGACAGCGGTACGATCCTCAATCCAAAGATGGCGGAGGGACAGCTGCAGGGCGGCATCGCGCACGGCATCGGCAATGCGCTGTTCGAATGGATGCGCTTCGACGACGACGGGCAGCCGCTGACCGCGACATTTGCCGAGTATCTGCTGGTCACGGCGCCAGAGGTGCCGAAGGCCGAGCTGATCCTGCATGGGGCGCCGACACCGCGCAATCCGCTCGGGGTGAAGGGAATCGGAGAGTGTGGCGTGATGCCGGCGACCGCGGCGATAATTTCCGCCATCGAGGACGCGCTCTCTCCCTTCGGCGCGCATCTCACTCGGGTACCGCTGACCCCGCCCGATATTCTCGCGGCCATTGCAAAGGGCTCAGGCGCCTGACGGCTCGCCGAGAATCATCTCCGAGGCTTTCTCCGCCATCATCAGGACCGGTGCGTTGATATTGCCGGAGGTCAGATCGGGCATCGCGGAGGCGTCGACGACGCGCAGCGCTTCGGTGCCGCGCACCTTCATTTCGGCATCGAGAACCGCGCGCTCTCCAACGCCCATCGCGCAGGTGCAGGCGGGGTGATGCGCGGTGACGGTCGTCTCCCGGATCCAGGCGTCGATATCCTTGTCGTCGTCGACGGCAATGCCCGGGTCGATTTCGTCGCCCCGGTAGGGGTCGAGCGGCGCCTGCACCGTCGCCCGCCGCGCCATGCGCACGCCTTCCCGGAGAGCCGCCATGTCGCTGTCGACGGCGAAGAAGTTCTGAAACACCGTCACGGTATCGCGCGGATCGGCGGACCGAAGGCGGAGGTGTCCCCGGCTTTCCGGATGCAGCAGGACCGGGCGGATGCCGAACCCGTCCCGGAAGGCCGGTTTGATGCCCGGGAACCACGGGTGCACGTGGCCCGGCACGCTGCGGATGATGAACTGGATATCCGGCACCGCGAGTTCCGGGCGGGATTTCAGATGGGCGAAGAGGGGTGCGGGGACAACCGTCGCCGGGCCGGCGCCGAAGAAATGGGCCTGTAGCATTGCAAGGGCGAGGCGGTCGTAGCGCATGGTCTTGGCAAACGACCCCGGCACTTTGCGGTCGTAGCTTACCATGACCGCCAGGTGATCCTGCAGGTTCTCGCCGACGCCGGGCACGTCCAGCAGCACGTCGATTCCATACGCGCGCAAATGATCCGCCGGCCCGATGCCGGACAGCATCAGCAGGTGCGGTGAATTGAAGACGCCGCCGGAGAGGATGACTTCCCGGGACGCCATCAGCCGGCGCGTGGCGCTGCCTTGCATATACTCGATCCCGACCGCCCTCCTGCCCTCGAACAGGATGCGTGTCGCCAGCGCTTCCGTCTTCAGCTCCAGATTCGGTCGGGACAGCACCGGCTTCAGGAACGCTACCGCCGCACTGCAGCGCCGGCCGTTGCGGATGGTGAACTGGGTGCGGGAGAATCCTTCCTGTTCGGTCGCGTTGTAATCCTCGACAAAACCGTATCCCGCCGCTTTGGCGGATTCGATCCAGGCATCGAGCAGCGGGTCCCGGTCGGGCGAGCGTACGACCGTGAGATCGCCTGCCGCGCCGCGGTATTCCGGGTCGGCGGGCCCCTGCCAGGATTCGTTGCGGCGGAAATAGGGCAGTACGTCGTCGTAGCTCCAGCCGGTGGCACCCTTCTGCGCCCAGCGGTCGTAGTCGCCCCGATGTCCCCGCACATAGGCCATGACGTTGATCGAGGAGGAGCCGCCGACGACCTTGCCGCGCATCGCCTCGATTACGCGGCCGGTGCCGTCGCCGGGCTCGCTGTCGTAGCCCCAGTCGTGGCGCCGCTCCGCGTGCATCTTGCCGATGCCGATCGGAATGTGGATCAACGGGTCGCGGTCCATCGGCCCCGCTTCGAGCAGAGCGACCCGGTTGTTCGGATCGGCGCTGAGGCGATTGGCGAGGACGCAGCCGGCGCTGCCGGCGCCGACGACGACGTAGTCGACCGTATCAGCCATATGGTCCGTCCGCCACGGTTCGTCCCAGGATCATGTCGGCGCCTTTCTCCGCCATCATCAGTACCGGCGCATTGGTGTTGCCCGAAGGCAGGTCCGGCATCGCCGAAGCGTCGATCACGCGCAGGCTTTCGAGGCTGCGTACCTGCATCCGGCCGTCCAGTACCGCCCGGTCGCCCGCCCCCATCGCACAAGTGCAGGTGGGATGATGCGCGGTGATCGTCGTCTCCCGGATCCAGGCGTCGAGTTCGTCGTCGCGGTCGACCGCGACGCCGGGTTCGATTTCGTCGCCGCGAAAGGGATCCATCGGCGGCTGTACCGTGACCCGCCGGGCGATTCGCACGCCCTCGCGGAGGGTGGCGATGTCGCTGTCAACGGCAAAGAAATTCTGGAACACCTTGACCCGGTCGCGCGGATCGGCAGAGCGCAATTCCAAGTGGCCCCGACTCTCCGGATGCAGCAGGACGGGCCGGATGCCGATTCCGTCCGCATAGGCACGGCGGATGCCGGGGAACCAGATTTGCGGATATCCCGGCACGCCCCGGACGATGAATTGCAGGTCGGGGACCGCCAGTTCCGGCCGCGATCTGATATGGCCCACCATGCCGACCGGCAGGACCGTTGCCGGTCCCGACCCGAAAAAATGTGCCTGGACCATCGCCATGGCGATGCGGTCGAAGCGCATCGTCCTGAGAAACGCGCTCGGGACTTTCCGGGTGTAGCTCAAGCTGACGGCGAGATGGTCCTGCAGGTTGGCCCCGACACCGGGCAGATCGTGCCGCACCTCGATACCATGCTCTCGCAGATGGTCCGCCGGTCCGATGCCGGACAGCATGAGCAGATGCGGCGAATTAAAGACACCGCCGGACAGGATCACCTCGCGGTTGGCGTGCAAGCGGTGGATCGTGCCGCCGCGCTCGTACTCGATCCCGACCGCCTTCCGTCCCTCGAACAGGATGCGGTGGGCGAGCGCTTCCGCCCGAAGTTCCAGGTTGGGGCGTTCGAGGGCCGGTTTCAGGAAAGCCGTGGCCGCGCTGCAGCGCCGGCCGTCCCGGATGCTGTACTGACAATGCGAGAACCCTTCCTGCTCGGCGGCATTGTAATCGGGCGTATGATCGTATCCCGCCTGTTGGGCGCCTTCGAGCCAGGCATCGAAGACCGGATCGGGGTCCGGCGACGAAATGACTCCCAAGGGGCCCGATGTCCCCCTGAATTCGGATTCTATGGGCCCCTGCCAGGTTTCGTTGCGCCGGAAGTACGGCAGTACGTCCTCGTACCCCCAGCCGGTGGCGCCCTTCTGCGCCCAGCGGTCGTAGTCCCCCCGATGCCCGCGGACGTAGAGCATGGAATTGATCGAAGACGAGCCGCCGACCACCTTTCCGCGCATCGCCTCGATCACGCGTCCGGTCCCGTCGCCGGGTTCGCTCTCGTATCCCCAGTCGTGCAGCCGGTCTCGCGTTATCTTGCCGACGCCGATCGGGATGTGGATGAGCGGGTCGCGGTCCATCGGGCCGGCTTCGAGGATGACGACCCGGTTTTTCGGGTCGGCGCTCAGGCGATTGGCAAGAACGCATCCAGCCGACCCCGCGCCGACGATGATGTAATCCGCCCGGTCAGTCACGGTTCGGCTCCAGAATGGCGCGGCCCTTGATTTGGCGGGACTCGATCTGGTCCAAGGCCGTCGCGAAATCTTCCAACGCGAAGGTCTCCGACGGCGCCGCTTTGATTTTGCCCGCATCGTAGAGGGCGAAGATATCCGCGAAGCAGTCGTCCATCATGTCGAGACGTTTCTTGCGGTAATCGCTGACCTGGAGTCCGCTGACCTCGATATTCTTGAGCAGCAGATAGTTGGCCTTCACGCTCGGGATATCGCCGGCGGCGAACCCGACCACGACCAGCCGTCCGCGCCAGGCGAGCGCGCGGAGCGCCGCGCCGAAGACTGCGTCGCCAAGCGGGTCCATGATCACATCGGCGCCTTCGCCGCCGGTCAGCGCATAGACCTGATCGCGAAGACCGTCGCGCAGATTTTCGACCGAAAGGTCGATCACGCCGTCGATGTCTTCCGGAGCGAAGAGATCGGCCTTGGCCGGTGTTGTCAGCCCGGCCAGAACCTTGGCGCCCTTTGCCTTCGCCAGTTGAACACAGGCGTAGCCGACGCCGCCCGTGGCACCCAGGACCAGCGCGGTCTCCCCCGGCTGCAGCCGTCCGCGCTCGAACATCGCGAACCAGGCCGTGTCGTAGCAAAGCGACATGGAGGCCGCGTCGACGAAGGAGAGCGAATCCGGCAGCCTGTAGGCGTGGTCGTTCCGAATCGCGACCAGTTCCGCGTAGCCGCCCTGTTCCGTCATCGCCAGCACCCGGTCGCCTTGCTTGAAGCGGGTGACGTTGGCGCCGACGGTCTCCACGATCCCGGTCGAGGCCTTGCCGGGCACAAACGGCAGGTCGGGCAGGAACTGGTACTTGCCGCCGATCACCAGCAGGTCGACGTAATTCGCCGCCACCGCCTGGACCCGTATCAGGATATCGTCGGGACCCGGTATGGGGTCCGGAAACTCGGCCACCGCCGCGTCGGCGATGCGACCGTATTTCGTGACAACAACTGCGCGCATGTCTCTCCCCCAGGTCCCTGCGTGATGTTCTTCAGTCAGGCGCCGTCCAGCGCACTGCCCGCGGCGCGACTTCGCCCCGCTCGATCTGCGCGTTCAGCTCGCGTTTCAGGATCTTCCCGTTCGACGTCAGTGGCATGCGGTCAATCTGCAGATAGAATTCCGGCATGTCGTATTTCGAGAGGCCCGCTTCGTCGAGATGCGCCAGCAGCGCTTCGCCGGCCAGCGTCTTGCCCGGCCGCAGGGTCACGGCGATGCAGACCCGCTCGCCGAGGCGGTCGTCCGGCACCGGCACCGCGGCGGCGCGCTCGACGGCGCCGTGCCGCATGGTGAGCGATTCGATCCGGGCGGGATAGATGTTATGCCCGCCCCGAATGATCACGTCCTTCTTGCGGCCGGTGATCTTGAGGTAGCCGTCCGCATCGAGCGCGCCGAGATCGCCGGTCATGAAAAACCCGTGGGCGTTGAAGGACGCCGCCGTGCTCTCCGGGTCTTCGTAGTATCCCAGCATCAGGCTGGCACCGCGCCCGCCGATCTGCCCGATCTCGCCCACCGGCGCTTCCTGGTCCGGGTTCTCCTGCGACCAGATGCGAATCTCGTATCCGTCGCAGGCGGTGCCGGAGGTCCCGGTAATACGCTCGGGCGGGTCGTCGGGCAGGGTGTAGTGATGGGAGCACGCCTCGGTCATGCCGTAGCCGCTTTGCGGCGTGATGCCGTGATCCAGCAGCTCGGCGCAGACGGCATCCGGCACCGCCGCGCCGGATATGCGGAAGCCCTTCAGCTTGGGCAGGCCCGCGCCGTCCCCCGCGCGCAGCTCCGCCAGCAGGTCGATGGCGTGGGTCGGGACGCCGAAGAGGAAGCTCGCGCCCACCTCGCGCAACCGCGCCAGAAGGCTGGCGCCCCGCGGCAGGTCGTGGACCACCAGTTCCGCGCCGACGGCGATGGCGCTGATCAGCGCGCCGAAGCCGAGATTGTGGCTGAGCGGGCTCATCGTGTAGATGCAGGAGGCGGGGCTGAAGTGCCAGTCCCGGGCAATCGTGCGGGCATTCGCCAGCAGGGTGTTGTCGGTATGGAGGACGCCCTTCGGCTCTCCGGTCGTGCCCGAGGTAAAGGGCAGATAGACGACGCTGTCGGGATCGCCCGGCGGCGGGTCGCAGACCGCCCGTCCCGGATCCAGACCGAAAAGGGGGTCGCCGTCGGCCAGGGTTTCGAGCGGCGACACCCGATAGACGTGGCGCAGGCTTTCGAGAGTCGCCAGTCCCGGCCCGATATCCCGCCGCTCCGCATCCGCCCCGTATCCCGGTTGCAGGATAAGCGCCGAGGCCGTCATGCGGCCCAGGAGATCAAGGACCTGCTCGACCGTGTGATCGCGCTGCAGGCCCGGCGCGCAAACATAGCCGTTTCTGGCGCAGGCGAGAATCGCGACGGTGGTCTCGATGCGGCTCGGCAGCCAGATCGCGACCCGGTCGCCCGCCTCCAACCCGTGGCGGGCCAGGTCATCCGCGAGCCGGTCGGCGGCCTCCACGAAGGCGCGATAGGAAAGGCGTCTCAGCCGGTCCCGGACGGCCCAGCTCTCCGGCGCCGACGCCGCCCATCCGGCCGCCAGGTCATAAATCGTCTCGGCGCGCCAATGGCCGGATCGGTAGAGGGATTTCTGTCGGAGCGGATCGGGTTTCGCCAGCATGATGGTCAGTAACTTTAGGTGGCCCGCAAAGGGGTTCAATTCTCGGCGGGACGGATCGTCCTATATGATTGCCGGGGAGGAAAGCACCGATGGAAATATTCGCAAGTGGCGGGGCGCTCGGCGCCGAAGTGCGCGGCGTCGACATGCGGGAGGCATTGAGCCCGGCCGATGTCGCGGCGATCCGGCAGGCGTGGCACGATCATCTCGTCCTGGTCCTGCGCGGCCAGCACGGCGCATCCCTCGACGACCATCTGAGGTTCTCCCGGCATTTCGGCGAATTGGCGCTTTCACCGCCAAGCCCGGTGACCGGCAAACGCGGCGAGTTCGAGGGCGTGCCGCCGGAGGTCGCCGTCGTCTCCAATCTCAAGGAAGACGGCAAGGCGCTTGGTGCGCTCGGCCATGCGGACGTGATGTGGCACACCGATTCCTCGTTCTTCGACATCCCGCCGGCGGGCGGGCTGCTGCGGGCGCTGGAAGTACCGGAGGACGGCTCGGGGGCGACCTATTTCCTGAACCTCTACCGCGCCTACGAGACGCTCCCGGACGACCTCAAGCAGCGGATCGAAGGGCGGCTTTGCAATCACAGCGCCAATTACGATTCCTCCGGACGGCCCTATCCCTATGCAAAAACCGGCGATCCGACCAAGTCGCCGGGCGGACGCCATCCGATGGTGCGCACCCATCCGGAGACCGGGCGGAAATGCCTTTTCCTCGGCCGCCGCCTCGACGCCTGGATCGTCGGCCTTCCGGTCGCGGAGAGCGAAGCGCTGCTCGACGCGGTCTGGGCTCATGCGACCCGGTCCGAATTCGAATGGGGTCACGAATGGCGCAACGGCGATATGGTGATGTGGGACAACCGCTGCGTCATGCACCGCCGCGGCGCCTTCGATCCTTCACTGCGCCGGCACCTGCACCGCACGCAGCTGGTCGGCACCAAGCCGGTATAGAGAAGCGCTGTAACGCTTATGAAAAATCGCGGAACGACCCCATACACAGTACTACATTACCGCTGTTGGCGTCGCTGCCCGGCATCCGAAGCGGGCGTTCGGTTTGAATGTTAGGATTCACGTGTCCAAGAACGGGGCGGGAGCATAGCACAAAATTGACAAAATGTCTTGTCCCAAGTGCGCTTTCTACCCGTCTTATCCGTCGCTTCCGCCCCAATTCTCGCGATCCTCGCAAATCGGCAGGAATTCGACAGTTGTTGGCATTTCATCGATAGACGGCCAGCGTTATGCTGGGCAAAAGGGGAGCCTTACAGGCCGTCGGCGTCGGGACGACCGGCGTCGCGGCGCATGGAATGAGCTTTGGAGGATGGCATGAGCGGATTTGTTGGAGCCAAGCACGAATTTCACGACGACGCGTTCGTCCGCGGTTGGGCGAGCCGTTTCGAGCCGACGGAACCGCGTCTGCAATTGTTCGACATGATCCTTAAAGAGGTGGAAAAGCTTGGGAAGTCCGCCCCTCATGTCGTCGAACTCGGTACGGGCCCGGGATATATGGCCCGTCACATCCTTGAGCGGAATTCGGACCTGAGCTACGAGGCGCTCGATTTCTCCGATGTCTTCATGCAGGTCGCCCGGGAGAACATCGACGACTTGTGCCATCGCGTCATCTTTACCAACGCCGATCTGATGACACGCGACTGGCCGCAAAAGCTCAGCAGGCAGCCGGACGCCATCATTTCGACCTGGGCCCTGCACGATCTGGGGGGGCAGCAACCCGTCGCGGACGTCTATGCGCGCAGCTATGAAACGCTGCCCGACGGCGGCCTCCTTGCCAACGGAGACTTCATAAAGCCCGAAGGCACGGACTGGGAATACGAGCCCGGCCGCTTTGCGATAGAACGGCACCTTGAGCTGCTGCGCGAAGCGGGGTTTCAGGACCCGAAATCGCTGATTCACCTGGAGCGGAACATCGAC
>JAYPOZ010000142.1:0-8178 GCA_038131165.1 Rickettsiales bacterium
CAGGCAACGCGCGCAAATCCGACGGATACTTGATCCCATCCAACAGTGGCGTCTTCGACAGATGTTGTGTCACCCACTATCCCCTTATGCGGCCATGAAGTTTAAGACGTCGACAGGATTGTCTCGGTTATTTAATGACCGCAGTACGACGCAGCCTATATCGGAAGCGGTTATACTAATGGAATTGCACGGAAATCGAAAACCCCGCATCTCAAAATTGTAACCTGATAATTCTGGCGCCGTTTCAATACGTTCGCCCTTTCCATGCGCCGCCCCGTCGCTGCCAGTGGCGCCAGGCCGAACTCACCGTCATCATCGTATAGAGCAACCCGACAATCGGAAGGAGAGCGGCGAATAATGGCGTTTGGCGGTAGTAAATGATCGTCGGCAGATAGGCGGAGCCCATCAGGAGCCAGGACAACAGACCGAGCGATGACGCCAAACCGAGTGAATGCCAAGAATAGGTAAGGAACACGACGGGGCCCGCAAGGTAGATGACGGACATGCCGGCTATGGCGCCCGCGAGCCCGATCAAAGAGTAATTGAGTTGCGTATAGGCCGTTCGCGCGACCATGTCCCAAATCTCGCCGAGTCCTCGATAGGGACGCACGCTGCGGGTCTCCTCGGCCAGTCCTAGCCAAAGGCGTCCTTTGTTCTCCTGGATCAGGGAGGCCAGCGCGCAATCGTCGATCAGGCGGTCGCGAATGGCCGCAAGGCCGCCACTTCGTTGCAGAACCTCGCGGTGCACCAGCATGACTCCGCCAGCGGCCGCGGCGGTCTTGGATCGATCGTCGTTGACGGCGGAAAAAGGATAGAGCTTTTGGAAGAAAAAGACGAAAGCAGGCACCAGCAGCCGCTCCCAGAAGCTGCGGCAATGCAGGCGGACCATTAATGAGACCAGGTCGCGAGGGTCGGTTTCGGCCTTCAGGACAAGCCGCCTCAGGGCATCGCGCGGATGCGCGATATCGGCATCGGTGAACAACAGGTAGCGGTGGTCTGGCAGAATTTCGGCAGCGCAGATCGCGCCATGCGCCATTGCGCCCAGCTTTCCGGTCCATCCGGGCTGCAGGGGTGGGGCCTGGATGATGTGTAATCGTTCCGCGCCGGCCAGAGGGCGCGCGACCGCGCCCGTACCGTCTTCGGAATGGTCGTCGACCAGGATGATTCTGAACTCTCCCGGATAATCCTGCACCACCAGCGAGCCGATTGTCTCTGCGATGACGTCCGCCTCGTTGCGCGCGGGGATGACGACCGCGACCTCGGGCCATTGCGCGAGCGCCCCCGAATTTTCCCGCAGGCGCTGATCGGCGCGCCAAAAGTTATCGTGAAACAGCAGCAGCCAGAACCAGGCGAGACAGCTTGCCGCCGCCAAGAAGTTGATAATATCCGGCATACTTCGTCCCGTGAATCCGATCAGACGCGGAAGACGTACTCTTTCGACGGATCGCGTTCGATATCGGGCGGATACGAGGCCCGCTTGTCGATGTAATATTGCTCGCGGTGGTCGCCGGCGGAGGCCGAATTATAGGTCACGTAGAGCACGCGCCGTTTCGTATCGCTCAGATTGGGCCCTGAGCCGTGCGGACAATAGGAGTCGAAAAACACGACATCGCCGGGTGCCGTCGGACAGGAGACCAACGGTTTTCCCGCGAGGTCCGCTTCCGTCATTGGCTTCCATTCCTCGCCGATGAGGCCCTTGCGGTGCAGTCCGGCAACCATTTCCAGGCAGCCGTTCTCGGTGGTCGAGGCGTCGATGCTGACCAGCGCCGTGATGAAGAAATCCGCATAGGTTCCCCAGCCGGCCTGCTGATCCTGATGCAGTTCGAAGCCGTCGCCGCCGGGAAGCTTGAAGTTGATCTTGTCCTTATAAAGAACGGCTTCTTCGCCAAGCAGTTCGGACGTGGCCCCGCGTAGTTTGTCGCCGTCGAAAAGCGCACGGAACCCCTCATGGAAGGGATAGAAGTTCTCAAGTCGATTGAGAAGGCGTTTGCCCTTGGATTTCAAGCTTGTCTCGAAATACATCATGTGCCGGCCGGCGGTTTCGGGCCAGGCTTCGACCTCGCTGGTCCAGGCGGCGATCTCCCGCATTTCCGCCGCGCCGAACAGGCCGGGCGCCACGAGAAACCCGTCGCGCTGGAAATCGGCGACCTGGCTCGAAGTCAAAATCGTGTTCGTCATAGCGAATATTCTCCGTCGGTTCGCCCCTCGTGCGCCGACATGCCCGCGCCAAACAGGCATTCTCATGCGGCCTCAGATATCGGTGATCAACGTCCGAAAAACAAGCGGAGAATGCCCTGAAAGCAGCAAATCAGGTATTGCGGTTTCGTGAGCACCACGCGTTCGCCCAGCGGATCGCGCCGCCGCAACTCGACGACAAGCCGCTCGGCAATCCGCACGATCGCCGCCGATTCCATCGCCAGGCGTCGGCTCGACATCGGGCCGGGGAGTTGGCGAGCCATCGCCAGAAGGTCCGAGGTCTCCTGGAGGCACAGGTCCAGCACCCGCCGCAGACCGCGCCCGGTAAACGGCTGCCTCAGGGCGTCGACATCGATGCCGACTTGCCGCATCCAGTCCTGCGGCAGATACACCCGGTCCATTTCCAGATAATCGTCCTTGCAGTCCTGTAAGTGATTGATCACTTGAAGCGCGTTGCAAAGCGCATCCGACGCCGCGTAGAGGTCTTTGGAGACCCCGTGAAGATCGAGCAGATACCGCCCGACCGGTGCCGCCGAGCGGTCGCAATAGTCGATCAATTCGTCCCAATTTTCGTAGCGCGACTTCACGGCATCCTGCTTGAATGCGGAAATGAGGTCGCGGCAATGCTGAATCGGCACGCCGGTATAAATCAGGCTTGATCGCACGATATGCGCCTTCTCGAAGGCGGGATCGTCGTTCAGTCCCATGAGCGCCTGGTCGAAACCGTCAAGGCGTTCGATTTTTTCCTCCGGCGCAAGTTTCGGATTGTCCGCTACATCGTCGATGGCGCGCGCGAAGGCATAGAAAACCGCGACATGGGGACGGACGACTTTCGACAACAAAAGAGAGCCGACGGGAAAATTCTCGTCCTTGGACCCCTTGCCGGACGGGGTCTCTGCGGTTTCGACGGGATCTGTGTTGTGGGTGTGTGACATTGCGTTTGGAATTTAGCCGATGGGGCATGGCGGGCCAACCAAAGAACGGCGTATCCCGGAAAGGTTATAAGCTACCGTCTGTCCGAAACCGTGCTAGTTTTATGTAAATCATGCACCACCAACCGGTGAGGGAACGGGACAATGGCGGAACAGGCACAGTTGGTCATACGCGGCGGCACGGTCATCGACGGAACCGGGGGCGAGCCGTTCGAGGCGGATATCGCCATCCGCGACGGTAGGATTGCCGAGATCGGGCCCGATTTGCCGAAGGGCGCGGAGGAGATCGACGCGACAGGCAGGATCGTGACGCCGGGCTTCATCGATCCGCATACCCATTACGACGCCCAGGTCACCTGGAGCAACACCATCTCGCCGTCCTCCTGGAACGGTGTCACGACCGTGATGGTCGGGAATTGCGGGGTCGGATTTGCACCCTGTAAACCGGAAGAACGCGATCTCTTGGTCAAGCTCATGGAAGGGGTGGAGGACATCCCCGAAGTGGTTCTGACCGAGGGCTTGCCCTGGAACTGGGAGAGCTTCGAGGAGTACCTGAATTCCCTGGACGGGCGAGAATACGATCTGGATGTGGTAACGCAGGTCCCGCATGCCGCCGTGCGCACCTATGTGATGGGGGAACGCGCGGTACGTCACGAACAGGCGACGCCGGAAGAGCGCGAGGAGATGGGCCGCATTGCGGCGGCGGGGATCAAGGCGGGCGCGCTCGGCTTTTCGACCTCGCGCACCATTAACCACCGTACGCTGGCGGGCGAACATACCCCGACCCTGCGCGCCGCTGAGGAGGAACTCGCGGTGATCGGCGAGGCACTCGGCGAGACGGGAGCGGGGTGGATACAGGTGATCTCCGATTTCGACGACCCCGACGAGGAATTCGCCATGTTGAAGCGTATTGGAGCGCGCGCCAAACGGCCAATGGCGATCACCATCCTGCAGCGCGACAGCCGTCCGGAGCTATGGCGCGACATTATGTCGGGCATTACCCAGGCGAATACGGATGGAACCGACCTTGTCGGGCAAGTGCTCACCCGTCCGACAGGCATTTTGTTGGGCTTCGAGATTTCGATGAACCCGTTCTCGGGACGGCCGAGCTGGGAGAAGATCGCCAAGCTCGGCCTCGAGGAGAAACTCGCGTATCTGCGGCAACCGGCGTTTCGCAAGCAGCTGCTGTCGGAGACCTGCCCCTCGTCGAAACTGGCGGGAAGGGTGTCGAATTATCAGCGCATCTTCCCCTGGGACGGCGAGACGCCGGACTACGAGCCGCCGGCCGACCGCAGCATTGCGGCGCGCGCAGAGCGGGAGGGGCGCGATCCCGAAGATCTCGTCTACGATATTCTGCTGGAGAAGAACGGTAAGACGATTCTCTACCGGCCGCTCAGCAATTACGCCTATGGCGATCTGAACACGGTCGGCGAGATGATGCAGCATCCGAACACGCTGGTCAGTCTCGGCGATGGCGGCGCTCATGTCGGCGTGCTCTGCGATGCCTCCTCCATGGCCTATATGCTGACTCACTGGACGCGGGACCGCACGCGCGGCGATAAGGTGCCGCTGCCTTGGGCGGTGAAACGCATCACCAGCGATAACGCGCGAGCCATCGGCTTGCACGATCGAGGACAACTGAAGCCCGGTTATAAGGCGGATATTAACGTCATCGATTACGAGCGCCTCGCGCTCGGCAATCCTGAAGTCGCATATGACCTGCCGAGCGGCGGGCGGCGCCTCATCCAGCGCTCGGACGGGTTCGACGCCACCATCGTCTCCGGGGTGCCGGTCTACCGCGACGGTGTTTCGACGGGCCGCTATCCCGGACGTCTGGTGCGCGGGCCGCAGCGCTGTTGAGTGGACTTTTCGCTGTGATGGATTGATCGAACATCGGCTCGGGATGTAGGCTTGCCCCGGTGAGTCGGATGGCAGTCGTTCGGCGAGACCGGAACAGGGAAAGCACTGCATGGCCTATTCGCAATACAAGGTAATTCACGTCGCCGAGGGTGGCTGCGGAACGTTGATGTTCGGCGCGTCGGGGATGCCGCTGAAGAAACTCGAGGATACGTTGAACGAAGAGGCCGCGGACGGCTGGCAGATGGTCTTCATGGTACTGGAACAAAAGCGCTACATGCTGTTCTGGACCCGTGAAGCCGCCATCGTGACGCTCGGGCGGGAATGATCGCCCGCGCGCTTGTCTGGCTGATCGACCTCTACCAGCGCCGGGGCGGCGGCCGGCGGTATTTGGTCGAATGCAATTTCACGCCCTCCTGTTCCGCTTACGCAAAGCAGGCGATCCGGCGGTTCGGGGCGATCGATGGCATGCGGCTCGCGGTTGCGCGCATTCGCCGTTGCACTGATCCCAACCGTCATCAGAAGATTTCCGACCCCGTGCCTGACGCCTGCCCGGCGCCTTGACCGCGGATGCTCGATCCCCACGAAATCGAGCGCGAGGAAAATCGGCTGCGCGACCTCGTGGCAGCGCTCCCGGCCGAAGCACGCAAGCGGTATTACGAACGCCTCCGCGGGCGCACCAGGGATCCGGATACTTACGCGACTTTGAACTGGTTTCTTGTCGCCGGCCTCCATCACTTCTATCTCGGGAAAACGTTGCGCGGAGCCGTGAATTTGTCTGTCTTCCTCTTTGGTGGATTGATGTTTTTCATCTTGCCGCCGCTTGGAATTGCGCTCGTCGCGGCGATTCTCGTGGTCGAGCTTTGGGCGTTGTTCCGTTCGCAGGCCATCGTGCGCGATCATAACAACCGGATATCGGAAGCGACGCTGCGGGAATTGGGGTTTCTTTGACGCCTGTGCGGCGGCGGCCTACCTTTATCGCTGAACGCTGCGGCAGACAGAGGCGAGGGCGATGATGTTGCGGGATATCGAACTTTCGGGGCTGGTCGACGCGGAGAACGGCATGGTCAGCCGGGAACTCTTCGTCAACGGGGATATCTTCGCCCAGGAGATGGAGCGTCTCTTCACGCGCACTTGGTTATTGGTGGGGCACGAAAGTCTGATCCCGAAACCGAACGACTACTTCGCTTCCCGCATGGGGCAGGAATCGGTGATCCTGACCCGCAACAAGCAGGGCGAGATTCTGGTCTTGCTGAACAGTTGCACCCACCGCGGCATGAAGGTCTGCCGATACGATCAAGGCAACACCTCGGTTTTTACTTGTCCCTATCATGGTTGGAGTTTCTCGACCGACCGCGAGCGGGTCTTGCAGCCGGGGGCGCTGGTCGGTGTCCCGCGCTCGGAAGACGGCTATGGCGGGAAGCTCGACCGCGAGAAGTCGGGGCTGGAGCGATGCCCCAATGTGGTCAATTACAAAGGGTCGATCTGGGCGAACTGGGATCCGGCGGCGCCCTCGTTTGAGGATTATCTCGGCGATATGCGGCTGTTCCTCGATTGCGCGCTCGACCATCGTGATGGCAGCCCCGGCGGCTCCGAAGTGATCGGCGGCGTGCAGAAGTGGCGGGTGAAAAGCAATTGGAAGCTCTCGGCTGAAAATTTCATCGGCGATCTCTATCACGAAGTGAGCCATCAATCCGCGAACCTGGCGGAAATCGGCCCCTCCGGCGGCAAGGGCCGGCGCGACGAACAGCGTCCGCGCCACGCCATCGGTTTTCCCGGGCTGGGCCACGGAGTGCTGGGGTTTCTGCCGCATTACGAGGAGCCGGACTACGTCGAAACCTATCGCAACGATCCCGAGGTATCGGCCTACTACCGCGACATATACGAGGCGCGGGTTCGCAATCTCGGCAACCGGATGCGGGTCGGCATGTCGGTCGGGACGGTCTTTCCAAATATGTCCTTTCATGCGAATCAGCCCCGCACCTTGTTGGTGGCGCACCCGGTCGGCCCCACCGAGATGGAGATGTGGCGCTACTATCTGGTCGATGCGGACGCGCCGGAGCGGGTGAAGGACATGCTGCGGCACTATTATCTCCGCTATTCCGGCCCCGCGGGTATCACCGAGTCCGACGATATGGAGAACTGGACCTATGCGACGGCGGCCAGCGAAGGAGCCATCGCCCGGCGGCGGCACTACAACTACCAACTCGGTCTCGGCAAGGAGCAGCCGGTGGATGGGCTAGCGGGCGCGGTACACAGCGGCAGTTACTCGGAAGCGAACCAGCGGCTTTTCTACCAGCGCTGGGAGCAGTTCATGCAGGGCGCGGCGTGGTCTGACTTGATGCCGGCAGCGCAAACCTTGGCCGTGGCGCATGGCGACTGAGGCAGCGGTGCAGCGCCTAATGCTGAAGGAGGAGATCGAGGACTTCCTCGCATCGGAGGCCGACTTGCTCGATGCCCGCCGGTTCGAGGACTGGCTGGCGCTGTTCACCGAGGATGTGCGCTACTGGATGCCGATGGCCCGCAACGTTGCGACCGAGAATCTATCGGAGGAATTCACCGAGGAGAGGGCCGAGACCAATTGGATCGACGAGGGGATCGAGACCTTGCGCCAGCGGGTCAATCAACTCGCGACAGGGGTTCATTGGGCCGAACAGCCGCCGTCGCGTACCACCCATATGATCAGTAATCTGCGCCTGACCGACATCTGGCCGGATGCGTCGAACCCTCGGGAAGTCGCGACTCGATGCCGTTTCCTTGTCTACCGGAACCGACAAGAGGACGAGCAGGACCTTTATGTCGGCAAGCGCAACGACACGCTGCGCCGGGTCGATGGCGGCTGGAGGATCGCCCGGCGCGAAATCTTCCTCGACCAGAATGTCCTGCTGTCCAAGAACATTTCGGTTTTTCTCTAGCCCGTTGCTATCCAGGCGCTAGGATTTCGTCGCAGGGTTCGAGGCGTCGCCGTCGGCGCAGTCGATCGCTTGTCGCAGGGTATCGATTTCCCTGGCGCTGCTGGCCAGATCCCCAAAGCACGCCGCATTGAATTTCTCCGTAAGCGGTTTCACCGGGAAACCCGGCAGGGCCGCTTCGAGATCGGAAATGCGCTCGCGCGGAGTGGCGCCGGAGCTCAGGACAACGCCGCGTTCCATCGCAGTGTCCAGCATGCCAAAGTAGAGTTCGTAGATTTCCG
>JAYPOZ010000143.1:0-7968 GCA_038131165.1 Rickettsiales bacterium
CCGCAGCGGGGTGCGCGATGCATGGAGGCGGTGTCGCGGCGGTGCGGCGAGCGCCCGCGCTGGCTCTTCGGCGGCGGCTCGGTCAGGGGAGCGGACATGGGGTTGGGGGCAAAGTGGTGTTCCGGCGCGGGTTAGACATCGGCTTAAGACGACCCGCATAACACAAAAAGGACAAAATGTCTATAACACAGTTCCGACTACTGCTGTCGTAATAGCCGCGGAGATCAGGGACATTGCGCCCGTCCCCGACGTCAACGATTATCGGGTTTGTCCGCACCATGCGGTTGTTGGGGCGGCTGTTGGGCCGGGTGCTGCGGGAGCTGATGGATGAAATTTTCCACCAGGCTCATGATCTGCACCGCGATGCGATCCTCGTCCCACAGGACGGTATGTTCGAATTTAATCGTCATTTCCTGGTCCTGAACGCGCACGATCTGACCGTCGAGTGGAGACATGCCGTCAATCATCACGATGACCGCATCGCCGATCTCGAAATGCTCCGAAAACGGAACCCAGTTGTCTGCATTGCGCATGCGGACGCCGCCGACCGAGATGTCTTCTACATGAGCCGGATGGCTAAAGGCTCTGAAATTGACCAAGGCGATTTGGGACGCTGCAAGCCGTTGGAAACGGCGGGTATCCTGTTCTCTCTTCTCGTTGGTTCCCGCAGGCATCGGCAGGTCCGTTTCGGGGCGATCCGCGTTACCAGACGAAAGTTCCAAACTCTGGCGTTCGTTGATCTCCGCCGCGACTCTCGCCCCGACCCTGTTCAAGGAATTTTCCACTGGCGCTAATGCCGCGGCCAGGAATCCGGGCGGTACCGAAAAGCGCGTCGCAAAGTCTCCCTCCGAATATTCGCAGAGCGCGCTTTTGAACTTGTGCAGATACTGCGAGACCAGCCCCGAAAGGACCCAGCCGATAATGCCCACGGCCACCAATCCGATCAGTATCACCCCCAGGGCGGTGTGACGCAGATCGCTCGCGCGTTCGGCAAGCTCGTCCAAGGGCTGGGGAACCATCACGCCCCAACCCGTACTCGGAATGATCGTGTAGCCGGTGATCATCTCCTGGCCGACGGCCGGCGAGTGGAACCGAACTACCCCCGATTTTCCCTCGAGCATCTCGGCGACAGGCTTCACGTCGGATATGTTGCGCCCCTCTTGCTGCCAATCCGGCTGGGGATGGGCAATGATATTCCCCTTTGCATCGACAATTGCGGCGTGTCCCTTTCGGCCGAAGATGATGTTCGTCTGCAATTTCCGGAAATAGTCCAGTCTCAATGCGCCGAACGCGAGTTCATCCTCGAAGACACGGCGCACGATGAAGATTGCCGGATGGCCGTCCGATGTTTTCAAGACTTCGGAAAAGACGCTGTCGGCATTCGCGCGTGCCCGAATGCGGGACAGCACCGCCGAGGGGACCAAGGATGCCGGGGCTTCCTCGAAATCCGACTTGGCGACGATGCGGTCGTTTCCGTCGACGATGCGAATGCTTCGAAAGCCAAATGCCTTTCCGAGCTTTTGCCCGGAATCGGAAGTCAGCCGCTCTCGATCCGACGTTACATAATCGAACACCGCCAGACTGTCGCGCGCGTATCTGTCGAGAGCGGTCGCGGCGTTGCTGGCGAGGAGCAGGTGTTTCTCCGAAACCAAAGCCAGCTCTTTTTCCATCCACCTTTGTTCGGCGGATAGGGCGAGGATCACGACCGGCACCGTCGCGATGATGAAAACGCAAAAGCCAACGTTGTCCGGAATTCCAGTTTCAACTTCGCCCCTAACTCAAGACGCCCCAACTCTTATAAACTTAGCAGATTAACGGGGTGATGCATATATCCGTAGCGGAATATTGGACCCGCTCGGCGGGTCGACAGACCGACCGCCTTCTTCCTCTGGGCAAACTCCCCACCCCTTACGACAGATAATCCGCCAGCGCTTCGTGGCTTGCGTCGCGGGATTTTGCGTCGTGCGCCGCGACCTGCACCCGCAGGTCCGTGGCCCCCGCTTCGCCGTAGGCCGCGAGGCCGTCGAGGATCTGCGGCCAGCCGCCGATCAGGTGCAGGTCGGAGGGGTCGTCCAGGCCTTCGTGCTTGGTGGCCTCGGCATAGGAGGGGATGGCCTGATAGCGGGCGGAAATCTCCCGCGCCAGCGCCTTGGCCCCGGCGACATCGTCGGTCACGCAGATGCGGACCAGCGCCAGCACGCGGGGCGGGGTCTCGCGCCCGGCGGCCTCCGCCCCTTCGCGGAGGTGTGGGAGGATATAAGAGGAAATCGTGCGCGGGCCGCATTGCCCGAGCGTGGTGCCCTGCAGCCGGGCGCCCGCGAAGCGCAGCATCCGGGGGCCGAGCGCGGCCAGCAGGATCGGCGTCGGCGCCGCCTCGATGCCGAGCTCGCCGTGGGCCGAGACGAGGCTGCCGGTCGCGTCCGCCGGCTTGCCGTCGAGCAACGGCGCCAGCGCGTCGATGAACTCCCGCGCGTAGGTATAGGGCTTGCCCCAGGCGAGGCCGAGCTTGCCCTCGACGAAGCCCTGGTTGCCGGTCCCGATGCCGAGCGTGAGCCGCCCCCCGAGGGCGTTCTGCGCGGTCCGCGCCAGCTGGGCCAGCGCGAGCGGATGGCGGCCGTAGAGCGGCACCACCGAGGTGCCGACCTCGCGCAGACCCGGAAAGTCGCCGCCGAGGCAGGCCAGCGCCGCCAGCGAATCGACTCCGGCCGCATGCGAAATCCAGAAATGCTCGAAGCCGATCTCCTCCGCCAGCCGGGCTGCCGCCCGCGCCTCCGCGATGGACGCCAGCACCGTCCCGCCGGCCATCCCCCAACTCAGTCCGAACCGATCGTTCGCCATCTTCGCTCCCCTCTCTGCGTTTTGATGCGTTTGCCTGTGCGCGTTTGTTTATGCGCGTTTCTCTATGCGCGGTCCTGAATGCGTTCTTGGGCCCGCCAGGCCAGCGTCTCGCCCGCGTGGAAGGGGACGACGCTGAGGTCGCCGCCGGTCACCGCCTCCGGCACCGCATGGGCGGCGCGGGTCAGGGTGACGGTGCCCTCGTTGAGCGGCAGGCCGTAGAAACGCGGCCCGAACTCCGACGCGAAGCCTTCCAGCCGGTCGAGCGCCCCTTCCTCCTCGAAGGTCAGCGCGTAGCTTTCCAGCGCCGCCGGGGCGCAGAAGATGCCGGCGCAGCCGCAGGCGCTTTCCTTGTCGTGCCGGGGATGCGGGGCGGAATCGGTGCCGAGGAAGAATTTCGGATCGCCCGAGGTCGCGGCCTCGCGCAGCGCGGTGCGGTGGTGCCGGCGCTTGGCCACCGGCAGGCAATAGGCGTGCGGGCGCATGCCGCCCTCGAACAAGGCATTGCGGTCGAGGCGCAGGTGATGCGGCGTGATCGTCGCCGCGACGTTCGGCCCGGCGTTGCGGACGAACTGCACCGCGTCCGCCGTGGTGATGTGCTCCAGCACCACCTTCAGTCCCGGGAAGTCCCGCAGCAGCGGCGCCAGCACCTTCTCCAGGAACGCCGCCTCGCGGTCGAAGATGTCGATGTCGGGCGCGGTCGCCTCGCCGTGGATCAGCAGCGGCAGGCCGATGGCCTGCATCCGTTCCAGCACAGGGCGGATGTTGGCGACGTCGGTCACCCCGGCATCGGAATTGGTGGTGGCTCCCGCCGGATAGAGCTTGCAGGCGGCGAACACGCCCTGCGCGTGACCGGCGGCGATTTCGTCCGGATCGATCCGGTCGGTGAGATAGGCGGTCATCAGCGGCGTGAAGCGGCGGCCCGGCGGCAATGCCGCGAGGATGCGGTCGCGGTAGGCCTGGGCCGCGGCGACGGTGGTCACCGGGGGCACCAGGTTCGGCATGATGATCGCCCGCGCGAACTGGCGCGCCGAGAAATCCGCGATCAGCGACAGCATGGCGTCGTCGCGCAGATGCAGGTGCCAGTCGTCCGGCTCCCGAAGGGTGAGGTGGTCGGTCGTCGCGGTGGTCGGCATCGGGGCGGGCTCCTCTGAGGCGGCGGCGGTATGGCGGGTCGTCGCCCTACAATACCCCCGCCGATTTCCGCGATCCAGACGGTGGACGGCGGGCGGGAGGTATTTTACTTCACTAGACGCGAAGGCGTAGTCTCGGGCCTTCGGATGCAACGGGAGCGCATGACATGGGCGACGTTTTCGATCTGGTGATTCGCGGCGGCACGGTGGTCGACGGCACGGGGGCGCCGGCGCGCGCGGCGGATGTGGCGATTTCGGCGGGACGGATCGCCGAGGTCGGCCGGGTGACGGCGGCCGGGCGCGAGGAAATCGACGCCCGGGACCGGCTGGTGATTCCGGGCTTCGTCGACGTGCACACCCATTACGACGCGCAGGTGACCTGGGCGCAGCAGATTCTGCCGTCCTCGGCCAACGGGGTGACGACGGTGCTGATGGGCAATTGCGGCGTCGGCTTCGCGCCGGTGCGCCCCGACCATCACGATCTGCTGATCGCCCTGATGGAAGGGGTCGAGGACATCCCCGAGGTGGTGATGCAGGAAGGCCTGCCGTGGAACTGGGAGAGTTTTCCCGACTATCTCGATTCGCTGGAGGGCCGGACCTACGACGTCGACGTGGCGACCCAGGTGCCGCATGCCGCCTTGCGCGTTTTCGTCATGGGCGAGCGCGGCGCCGAGCGCGAGGAGGCGACGGCGGCGGACCGGGCGGAGATGGCGCGGCTGGCGGCGGAAGGTATGCGCGCGGGCGCGTTCGGCTTCTCGACCTCGCGGCTGCTGCAGCACCGCACCGCGGCGGGCGGGCCGATCCACTCCTACTGGGCGGCGGCGGCGGAACTGCTGGAGATCGCCGACGCGCTGGCCGATGTCGGCCGGGGCTGGATTCAGACCGTCGGCGATTTCGAGGACGCCATCGACACGGAATTCGAGCTGCGCCGCGAGATGGCGGCGCGCTCCGGCCTGCCGCTCACGATGACTCTGCTGCAGAAGGAATCGCGGCCCCAGGAATGGCGCGATCTGCTCGGCCGGATCGAGCGGGCCAATGCGGAGGGGCTGCGGATCACGGCGCAGATTCGCGGCCGGCCGACCAGCGTGCTGCTTGGATTCGAGCTGTCGCTGAACCCGTTCAGCCCGTGCCCGAGCTGGGCCGAGGTCAAGGACCTGGACTTCGACGCGCGGATCGCGGCCCTGCGCGACCCGGCGCTGCGCGCCCGGCTGGTCTCGGAGCCCTGCGGCGACGAAGTCCGCCAGCGCCGGTTCCAGCAGTGGGAGCGCCTCTTCCCCTTCGGCGATCCGCCGCAATACGAGCCGGACCCGGACACCAGCATCGCCGCCGAGGCGCGGCGTCTCGGGGTCGCTCCGGCGGAGCTGGCCTACGACCTGATGCTGGCGGAGGACGGGCGCGGCATCCTCTACCGGCCGACGACGAACTATGCCGACGGCGACCTTGCCGTGGTGCACGAGATGCTGGGCCATCCGCACACCCTGATCGGGCTTGGCGACGGCGGCGCGCATGTCGGCGTGATGTGCGACGCCACCGACATGGCGCATACGATCAGCTACTGGACCCGCGACCGCACCCGCGGGCCGAAACACCGCCTGGAAGACATGGTGCGCCGGCTCACCTCGGCTAACGCGGCGGCGATCGGGCTCGCCGACCGGGGCCGCATCGCGGCGGGGCTGCGCGCCGACATCAACGTGATCGACTACGACGCCCTCGCCCTGCCGTCGCCGAAAATCCATTACGATCTGCCCGCCGGCGGCAAGCGATTGTTGCAACAGGCCCAAGGCATCGCGGCGACGCTGGTCGCGGGAGAGACCGTCTGGCGCGACGGCGAAGCCACCGGCGCGCTCCCGGGCCGGCTGTTGCGGAGCGGGGCTTAGCGGACTCCGCTTAAACCTCCAGCGCCTCGTGGGCCGGGTTCGGCTCCAGCTCGACCCCGTTCACCGTCATCGCCAGCATCGCGTAGTAGCCGATGCAGGTCGTGAGCTGCACGTATTCGTCGGCGCCGAGGCGGTCCATGACCGCTTTCGCGAGGCCGTCCTCGACCCGGTTCTTCCGCAGCAATTGGCGGGTGAAGTCGATGATCTGCAAGTCTTCGGCCGGGATGCCGTCGGAGCGGTCGTCGCGGATCGCGTCGATGGTCGCGCGCGGGATGTCCCGCTCGGCGCCGATCACCCCCTGGATGCCCCAGACGTACTGCGCCTGGAAGTGCCGGCCGGTGACCAGCGCCGCCAGGGTGCGGGTGCGCAGCGCCAGCGTGCCTTCCCAGCGCACCAGCGTGCCCAGATGGGCGACGCGCTCCGCCCATTCCGGCGCGTGCATCCAGACGGAGAAAGGGCCGTCCAGCGCTTTGCGGGTATCGACGATCTTCTCGGCGATGCGGCGGGCTTCGCCGGTGAGCTCGTCCGGCGTTTTCAGAACTTTGACTCGGGCCATGGGACCTCCTTGCTTGTCGTTGCTGCGCGGCGGGATCAGCCGCCGGTGTGAGTCTTCAGGAAGGCGCGCACGCGCTCGATGGTGCGCGCTTTCAGTTCGGGCGGCTCGCGCCACGGAAACACCGTGATCTCGGCGTTCGGCGCCAGCGACGCGACATCGACCGAGGTCTGGTGCGGATGTGCCGGGGTGTCGTCCGGCAGCACCAGGATCGGCGTCTCGCAGGCGCGCATGAAATCGCGCGAGACGCTGTAGAGGAAATCCGGGTTCGCGCGGTAGAGGTTGTGCAGGTACCGGTCGATCGCCTCTTGCGTCAGGTCCGGACGTCCCGGGAGCAGTTCCGGCGCCCAGATGTCCGTGCCCGATCGGTGCATGACGTCCGGGTCCTCGGGCCGATGCCCGACGGTCTGGCAGAAGACCGCGGCCTTGACCCGCTCCGGTGCCCGCTCCAGCAGCTTGCCCGCGAAACAGCCGCCGATGCAGTAGCCCATGAAGGCGAATTCGTCGATGCCGAGATGGTCCATCAGGCCGAGCTGGTCGTCGGCGAAGCCGCCCCACGGGTCGTCGATCGCAAGCGGCCCCGTGCTCTCGCCGCCGTTGGCGTTGCGCTGATCCATGGTGATGCAACGGAAATCGCCCTTGAACGCCTCCATCGCGTTGATGACGGCATTCGGCCAGTTGGCGACGCGCGAATTGAGTCCGCCGCCCGGCGTCACCAGCAGAGGATAGCCGCTGCCGGTCTCCTCGTAGCGGATACGGACGTCGCCGTTCTCGTAAATCGGCATGGGCGTCTCCTTCTCGCTTTGCCGTTCCCGTGACAGGATATGGAACCAAGTATGGCCAATTGAATATCCTGACAGCAGAATGCCTGGCACCGAAATTCCGAACCTTCGCTCGCAATTCCATTAGGGTAGGCCATGACCTCTCCAGATAATCCGCTCCGCATTTACGGCAATCTCTCGCTGCTGGAGATGGCGCCGATCCTGCTCGCCGCCGAGCGCTTCTACGACGGTCCGACGCGGATCGAGCATGGCAGCGTCATGGCGCTGTGGGGCGAGGGAAGCGATCTCGCCAGCCTGTCCTCCTCGGGCCAGGCGGATATCGCCCTCAACACGGAAACCCAGGCGTTGCGCGGCGCGGTGCCGCATCCGGATCTGCGCTTCATCTTCACCGTCGCGGAATGCCCGTACCGCATCGTCGCCCGGCGCTCCGCCGGGATTGCGTCGCTCGCCGATCTGCGCGGCAAGCGCGTCGGCACGCAGGTCGAATCCTCGGCCGAGTATTTCCTCGACGCCATGCTGCGCGGCGCCGGGCTAACGGCGGCGGAGACGACCCTAGTCCCGTTCATGATGCGGACGGAAAAGCCGCTCAACATGCTGCCCGAAGCGCTCCGCGACGGCGAGATCGACGCCATCGCCATGTGGGAGCCTCAGGTGGAACGCGCGCGCCGGCTCCTTGGCGCCGACGCGATCGCCTTCTACGACCCGGCCGTCTACACGGAAAAATTCAGCCTCTGCACCACCCGGGGGAACCTGGAGGACGCCGCCAAGCGCCCGCGCATCGTCGCCTT
>JAYPOZ010000144.1:0-7965 GCA_038131165.1 Rickettsiales bacterium
CCGATGTTGCAGTGCGGCTTGTTTCTTTCAAACTTCGCTTTCGCCATCTGTCGTCGTCTTTCTTACTTAATGTTGTCAGCCCTGCCTTAAGTCAGGCCCGAATACTCACGGCCATCCGAGAGTAGATTTTTGATCCTGCACCATCTCTCCGCCGAGTTTGGAGCGGGCGGCGGGAATCGAACCCGCATCTCCAGCTTGGAAGGCTGGGGTAATGAGCCATTATACGACGCCCGCCCTAGCCGAAGTTTCGAAAACCGAATTTGAACCGACCACCGTCTCCATTCATCCGAACGAACCTTGCGTAGCATCCCTGGCGGTGGTGGAGGGGGTTGGATTCGAACCAACGTAGGCATAGCCAACGGGTTTACAGCCCGTCCCTTTTAACCACTCAGGCACCCCTCCTAGATCCTTCGCCTATCCGTCTCGGCGGAGTGCCGAAAAAAGATGAACGTGCCCCAATTTGTCAACCCAAAATCCAGCACGAAATCCACCACTGCGCTTTCCCCCGCGGGAAAGGCACGGTGATGAAGATGTTGCGAACCAACTTTCAAACCGGATACTAAGGGGCGTAATGGTGAAACGCAACCCGAGAAAAGCAAAGAATCGACAGAACGTGCCACGCGGGGCCGCCGCGCTTGCGGGCGAGGGCGCGAACCCGTGGATATATGGGCTGCATGCGGTCGCGGCCGCCCTCGATAACAAGCACCGCCGTATCGAACGATTCGTGGCCACAACGGGAGGATTCGAGCGGCTCAAGGCCTTGCTTCCGGCCGCACCGCAACCCGAACTTCAGACCCGCGAAGAACTGGAAGCTCTCGTGCCGCCGAACGCCGTCCACCAGGGTGTCGGTTTGCTTGCCGCGCCATTGACGCCGCCCTCGCTCGCGGAAATTTTAAAATCGGCGCCGGAATCGGCGCTGGTCGTGGTTCTCGATCAGGTCACCGACCCGCAAAACGTCGGCGCGGTACTCAGGAGTGCGGCGGCCTTCGGCGCCTATGCCCTGGTCATGCAGGACCGGCACGCGCCCCCCATCTCCGGCGCGATGGCGAAGGCGGCGAGCGGCGCCGTCGAATCCTTGCCGATCGTGCGCGCGACCAACCTTTCGCGGGCCTTGGAAGAGCTGCGGGACGGGGGCTTCTGGTGTATCGGCCTGGACGGAGGCGCCGCGCAACCGCTGTCAGAGGCCCGGCTCGACGGGCGGATCGCCCTCGTCATGGGCTCGGAAGATACAGGCCTTCGGCGTTTGACGGCGGAGCATTGCGATCTTCTGGCGCGGCTGCCGACCGAGGCCGGCTTCGGCGTCCTCAACGTCTCCGCCGCCGCCGCCGCCGCACTCTACGAATGCGCCCGGCAAAGAAACAATAAATCACATCTTCCGCCGCGTCCTTGATTGCAGTATGTTCCCGCCCCGTGCCGGCGTAGCTCAGTTGGTAGAGCACCTGATTTGTAATCAGGTGGCCGGGAGTTCGAGTCTCTCCGCCGGCACCATTCTCCTCCTCTTAAAAGTCTCAATTCATCGGATGGCGCGGCCGGAAGCGACATGCCGTGGACAGCGAATTTTTTCGCTCCTAGACTGATCCGCATGGGACTCGCCATTCTCCAAGTGTTTCCCGCGGCTTTCGGACGCGTATAGTGACAACCGCCCCACCGCCCTGCGATCCAGCTGCCCGGACCGGCGCCGCTGATAACAATGCCTTGGCGGAAGCCAGGGCCCTGTTCGCCGCCAACGATCTTGTCGGCGCCCGGAAGCGCCTCGAATCCGCATTGCAAGAACAGCCCGACGACTACGACATCATCCATCTTCTGGGCCTCGTCCAGTTCCAGTTGGGGGAGCGGGAATTGGCGGCCTGGAGTTTGATGCAGGCCTACCGGAATCTCGACCCTACGCCGAGCCTGATATACACGCTCGGCGGCATTCTCCGCCAACTTGGACGCCGCGACGAGGCGCTGGCGGTGCTCCGCGCCGGCGTTGCACGGTTTCCCGAAAACGGCCCCATGCGCACCAACCTCGGAAGCGCCTTGCTGGACGCCGGGGATTACAAGGCAGCGGATGCGGAATTGCGGCTCGCGCTGGAGTGGGAACCGCGAAACCCCGTCACCTTTAACCGCTTGGTCGCCTTGCATTCGGCGACGAACGATACCGGGAAAGCCCGTGAGTATGGCAGACGCGGCCTGCGCCTCAAGGATGAGTTGGCGCACGAGGAATTCGCCCGTCTCGATGCCGAAACCCGCCCTTCCCTGCGGCCTGCCGCGTGCGACTGTGGCAAGAAGGTCATCGCCTTCTCGCTTTTCGGCGCCGACGCCACCTATGTCGAAGGCGCCGTGCAGAATGCTCTGCTTGCACCGAAGGTCTATCCTGGCTGGATTGCCCGTTTCTATCACGACGCGACGGTGCCGGCCGGAATTCTCAGCCGCCTGCGCGGTGCCGGCGCCGAATGCATCTTGGTTGACGGCGAGCCGGGACGGATGTTCGGAACGTTCTGGAGGTTCTTCGCCAGTGACGACCCCACGGTCGCCCGGTTCGTGTGCCGCGACGCCGATTGCCGCCTGAACGCGCGGGAGTACGCTGCGGTCGAGGAATGGCTCGCGTCGGGTGCGGATTTTCACGTCATGCGAGATCACTTGTGGCACAACGACCTCATCCTTGCGGGCTTGTGGGGTGGAAGGGGCGGCCGCCTTCCCGACATCGCTTCCCTCGCACTTCGCCATTGCGGCGAGCGAAGCGACAAGTGGGGCGATCAGGTCTTTCTTGGAAATTTCATATGGCCGCTGATCAAGTAGCATTGCCTGATTCACGACAGCCATTTCGATCTGTTCGGCGCCCAAAAATTTCCGCCGCACCCGACAACGGGTCAGCCCGATCATGTGGGCCGAACCTTTCCGCTGCAAACAACGTCCCGAACGCTGAAAATCCAATTCGGCCCAAAGCGCTAACCGGCCCATACCGACCGGGCCGCAAGCGGATGTCCGATGAATTTTCCGGCGTTGGATGTCGCGGCCCCTACTGCTTCGCCGCCCTTCCCTCATATTACTTCTTGGACCGCGGGAATTTAGAAAGGACTCCATATGAATTCGCCTGAGACTCCGGGCGCGCTGTCGGCGTTTCGCGTGCTCGAACTCGGCTCCACCATCGCCGCGCCCTTTTGCGGCCGGCTGTTGGCCGATTTCGGCGCCGAGGTCATCAAGGTCGAGGATGTCGCGGGCGACACGTTGCGGAATGTCGGCGACAGCTACGAGGGCAAGTCGCTCTATGCCGCGAGCCTGTTCCGCAACAAATCCCTGATCGCGCTCGATCTCCGCCGCAACGAGGCCCGCGACCTGGTCCGCGCCCTGGTCGCCAAGAGCGATGTGGTGATCGAGAATTTCCGGCCCGGTCTGATGGAGCGCTGGGGACTCGGTTACGCCGACCTCGCCGCGATCAATCCCGGCGTTGTGATGGTCCGCATCAGCGGCTACGGCCAGACCGGCCCATATGCGGAGCGGCCCGGCTACGGCGTTGTCGGCGAGGCGCTGAGCGGTCTCCGGTATATCAACGGCGATCCGGACCGCCCGCCCGGGCGCATGGCGACCGCGCTCACCGACTACATCACCGGCCTCTACGGCGCCTTCGGGGCCTTGGCCGCGCTGCATCACCGGCAGGCGACCGGACGGGGGCAGTGCATCGATGCCGCGCTGTTCGAATGCGCTTTCAGTTTCATGGAGCCCTACATCCAGAATTTCGACAAACTCGGCACGGTCGCCGAGCGCGCCGGCTCGCGGCTGCCGGGCGCCACGCCGAACAACCTCTACGCCACCGGCGACGGCCAGTTCATCCTGATCGCCGCCTTCGCCGACAACATCTTCCGGCGGCTCTGCGGCGCGATCGAGCGACCCGACGCGGCGGACGATCCCCGCTTCCGGACGCTCGAGGTGCGCAACGGCCACGCGGACGAGATCGACGACATCATCACCGCCTGGACCACGTCGCTTCCTCTCGCGGAACTGGAGTCCCGGCTGGAGGCGGCGGAAGTGCCCTGCTCGCGCATCTTCAGCATGAAGGATATCTTCGCCGATCCGCATTACCGGGCGCGCGGCATGCTGGTGCCGGTGCCGGACGACGACATCGGCCCGATCACCATGGCGGCCCCCGTGCCGCGCCTCTCGGAGACGCCCGGCCGGACCGGGCATGCCGGACGGCGCATCGGACAGGACACCCGCTCCATCCTCGAAGACGTCGCCGGCCTCGCGCCGGAGGCCGTCCACAAACTCATCGCGGACGGCGTCGTCCGCGCCGAAACCGCCGCAGCCGGAGAGTAGCAATGCCTGTTCACTATGATATTACCGACCGGGTCGCCACCATCACCCTCGACCATCCGGAGGTGAAGAACGCGCTTAACCAGGACGGGCTCGACGCCCTCGCCGCGCATCTCGAAGACGCCGCCGACAACGACCGGGTCTGGCTCGTCTCGATCCGCGCGGTCGGCGGCGATTTCTGCACCGGCCAGGACGTCAAGGAACTGGCCGGCAAGTCCGCGCCCGGCGGCGATTTCTTCGCGCCCATCTTCCGCGGCCTCAAGGCGATATATAAACCGGTGGTCTGCGCCGCGCGCGGCCTGGCCCTGGCGGGCGGGGCCGGGATCGTCATGGGTTCGGACGTGCGCATCGTCTCCGAGACAACGCGGATGGGCTGGCCGCATACCAAGATCGGCATCTGTTCCATCGGCGGGCCCTCCTCGCTGGCCCGCGCGGTTCCGGTGAACGTGGCGCTCGAGCTGATGTTCACCGGCGACTTCCTCCCGGCGGAGCGCGCCCTCGCGCTCAATCTGGTCAACCAGGTCGTGCCCGACGCGGAGCTGGAGGCGGCCGCCGACCGGATGATCGAGAAGATCATGCGGAACGCCCCGCTGGCGCTGCGGGCGGCCAAGCAATCGACCCTGTCCACCGTCGACCTGCCCTACGACGACGCGGTGGCCAAGGCGCAGGGCATCTTGAACAAGCTGCTGGAGAGCCGCGATTCCAAGGAAGGCATGCAGGCCTTCGTCGAGAAACGCGCGCCGAAATGGGAAGGCCGCTGAGCGCGGCCGCGACACGAAGGAGACGCCGATGGCCTACGAACTCATCGAAGTGACGCCGATCGCCGGGACGCTGGGCGCGGAGATTGCCGGCGTCGACATGGCGAAACCGCTCGGCAATCAGCTGTACCAGGAAGTGCACGACGCGCTGATCGAGCATCAGGTCATCTTTTTCCGCGACCAGGACATCACGCCGGCCGAACATGTCGCCTTCGCCCGGCAGTTCGGCTCGCTGCAGGTGCACCCCCTGGTGCCGCATCTCGACGACCACCCCGAAGTGCTGATCCTCGAGAGCAAGGACGAGAACCGCAGCGCGGCGAACGCCTGGCACAGCGACGTCACCTTCACGGCAGAGCCGCCGCTCGGCTCCGTCCTGCTGGCGCGGAAGGTTCCGCCGCGCGGCGGCGACACGATCTGGGCCGACATTTACGGGGCCTACGAAGCCCTCTCGCCCTCGATGAAACGCTACCTTGAGGGCATGACCGCCCTGCACGGCGCGGAAGGCGCCAAGTTCGAGAAGGCGGCCAAGCACACCGACGACGAGACGGCGGAGATCATCGAGACCCGCAAAGCCCTGGCGCCGGTCGAGCATCCGGTGGTCCGCACCCACCCGGAGACGGGCCGCAAGGCGCTGTTCGTGAACTCGATTTTCACACAGCGCCTCCGCGGCGTACCGAAGAAGGAATCGCGGGCGATCCTCGACTATCTGTTCGATCATATCGCGACCCCGGAATTCAGCTGCCGCTTCCATTGGGCGCAGAACTCGGTCGCGTTCTGGGACAACCGCTGCACCCAGCATTACGCGATCTCCGATTACGGCGGCAGTCACCGGCTGATGCATCGGGTGACGATCGACGGCGACCGGCCGGTCTAGCCCCCGCGAAAAAACCCGCCGATTTGCCGCCCGAATGACGGCCGTCACAGCGCAGCCCCTCTTTCGTGTGTTTTCCTGCCATCCATATTCGAATGTCATTACTGGAGTTTCCCATGCGCCGTTTGCTCTTTCTCTTCCTGTTGATCGCCCTGCCCGCTCATGCCGGCGGCGGTTTTCTGTCCGCCGACGACATCAAGGATCGCCTGGCGGCCGGCGACCTCGCGGTCAAGAGCAGCGCCGACTACGAGTTCCCCGTCGACATGACGCTCCGCGCGGACGGCACGATGGAAGGCGTCTCCGGCAACGGCTATTTCGACGTCGGGCGCTGGTGGCTGCGCGGCGACATCCTGTGCCACAAATGGGACGGCTGGTTCGACGGCCTGCGCAAATGCTACGCGGTCGCGGGGGCCGGATCCGCGCTGCGGCTCGAAAAACCGAGCGCGGAGCACTTCACGAGCGCCAAATCGCGGCTGAAATAAATCGCCGCCGCAAGGCCCTGCGCGTCGCGGGTTTGATTCGCCAAGCGAACCGCGCCACTTTAGTATCGGATTAGATATTCGGCGCATCGGGCGCCCCAGCCTTGCGGAGGAAGTCATGGCACTTGCGACATTGGTTCAACAACAGGACGTCAGCGACGTCGAATGGGAAACGCGTTGCGACTTGGCGGCGCTCTATCGGGTCTTCCATAACCTGCGGATGACCGATCTGGTCTATACGCACCTCTCGGCCCGCGTGCCGGACGAGCCGAACTGCTTCCTGATGAACCAGTACGGCGAGATGTTCGACGAGGTCACCGCGTCCAGCCTGGTGAAGATGGACCTCGACGGCAACGTCGTCGGCGGCAAGGGCGCCTTCAACGCCGCCGGGTTCACGATCCACAGTGCCTGCTACCTGGCGCGCGAGGACGTGATGGCGGTCGTCCACCTGCACACCAAGGCCGGCATCGCCGTCGCCTCGGTCAAGAACGGGCTGCTGCCGCTGAGCCAGCACTCGCTCTACATCGTCGACGATCTCTCCTACCACGAGTACGAGGGCCCGGCGACGAACCTGGACGAGCGCGAGAGCCTGGGCCGCAATCTCGGCAAGAAGAACAACATGCTGCTGCGCAATCACGGCTCGCTCTCCGTCGGGCGCACCGTGGCGGAGGCCTTCCACAACGCCTATTACCTGGAGAAATCCTGCGACATCCAGGTCGCGGCGCAGTCGCTCAACGACGAGATGATCATGATGCCGGACGACGTGCTCGAGGAGTCCGGCAAGAAACGGATGGAGCGGTTCCGCGATCCCGAGACCGTCGGCCGTCTCGCCTGGGACGCGCTGATCCGCCAGCTCGACCGTCAGGGCTCCGACCACCGCCGATGAGCGACGGGCCCACGGTCGCGTTCGTCGACCCGGAGACCCTGCGCGGCTGGATCGAGGCCGGGGAGGCCGTGGTGGTCGACGTGCGGGAGCCGCACGAATACGCCATGGCCCATATCGAAGGCACGACGCTGATTCCCTTGTCGGCCTTCGACCCGGCGGCGATCCCGGCGCATGACGGCAAGAAGCTGGTGATTCATTGCGCGAGCGGGGTGCGCTGCGGGATGGCGTCGCAACAGCTGCTCGCGTCCGGCTATACCGGCCAAATCCACCGCCTCGCCGGCGGCATCGAAGCCTGGTACCACGCGGGCGGCCCCATCGTGCAGGGATAGCGGCGGGACTCTCCGCCCTTCCGGCCCCGGTTGCCGCCCGCGCGCGGCGACAGAGACGCTCTGTAAACGCTATTGAAAAATCGCGGATCGACCCCGTGCGCCGTAGAAATGCGGTAGTAGCATACCGTTTTCGCGGCGCCGCGCCGCCTCGCGCCGCGGCGTCCGTCGCCCCCGGCCGGCACGCTCCGCGCCACGCGGGCCATCGGTTTCGATACGAGGTCATCGGAATAGCATAACATATAATCGACAAATTGTCTATATTGTGGAATTTCGGTGACAGGATACGTCATTAACTAAACCCCTATTCCCCGGATGAGGCGGCGTTTTGCTGATGCCAGAACTGGATTCT
>JAYPOZ010000145.1:0-3600 GCA_038131165.1 Rickettsiales bacterium
ATGGAGCGCACTCGGGGACGGCCGATACCGACGGGGAAGATCGAACCTTCGGAAGCGCTGGCGTTCGGTGTCATTCTGGCGGCGGGTGCGGTCATGTTGATGTTCCTGGCGACGAATGCGGTTGCGGCCACATTGCTGGCCGTCGCCGTCCTCTTTTACGTTTTCGTCTACACGGTATGGCTCAAGCGGCGAACCCCCCAGAATATCGTCATTGGCGGTGCCGCTGGCGCGTTTCCCCCGGCAATTGGGTGGGCTGCGGTTACCGGGGACGTCGGCATTGAAGCGGCCATTCTGTTTGCATTGATCTTCTTCTGGACCCCACCGCATTTCTGGGCGTTGGCGCTCTATCGCTCCGGTGACTACGCGGCAGCGGGCGTGCCGATGATGCCGGTGGTGCATGGAGCGCGGGAAACCAAGCGCCAGATGCTGATCTACACCGTGCTCCTTCTGCCGCTGGGGACTGCGCCGTGCTTTGCCGGTTTCGCAAGCTGGTCGCTCTATGGGACGGCCTCCGTTGTCTTGGGTCTATTGTTCTTGGCTGCGGCGGTGTCCGTGTGGATTGACGAGAACGAACGCAGCGCAAAACGTATGTTTGGATATTCGATATTTTATCTTTTCGCGATGTTCGCGATTCTGATAGCGGACAATATGCTTGGGCTGACGGCCTGAGGAACTGGAGTAATGACCGGAACCGCCATGACGGAAAACCAGGAGAATACTAATGACGCCAAGGGCGCTCAGGGTCGGTTGAGGAAGAAGAACCTCGCCCTCCTGGCAGTGCTCGTCGCGTGGGCGGTTCTCTTGTATGCCGTCGCCATCTTGCGCATGGGAGGGGCCTCGTGAGCGCGCTAGGGCGAAAGAACCGGAGGCTCATGGTGGTGCTGGGCACTGTTGCCGTGGGCATGGTCGGCCTTTCCTATGCGGCTGTCCCCCTCTATGATCTGTTTTGCCGGGTCACGGGATTTGCGGGAACCACACAGGTGGCCGAGGAGAAAAGCACGGCGATTTCCCAACGCGCGATCAAGATTCGCTTCGATGCCATGGCCGCGGATATCGAATGGGCGTTTCAGCCGGTCCAACGGCAGATCAGGCTGCAAATCGGCGAGAACGCGGTCGCCTTCTACCGCGCAACGAATCAGTCGGATCGACCGTTGACCGGAACAGCGACGTTCAATGTGACGCCATTGAAGGCCGGCGCCTATTTTAACAAGGTCGAGTGCTTTTGTTTTACGGAACAGACGCTGGCACCGGGCGAGTCGGTGGACATGCCGGTGGCCTTTTTCGTAGATCCCGAGATCGAGGCCGACCCAAATCTGAACGATGTTAAGACCATTACGCTTTCCTATACATTCTATCCGGTCGCCAAACCGACCCGGACGGCGGGAGAGCGCCAAGTAAGTGCCAAAACCGGGCCGGATGTCCGGCAGCGGTCGATTCAATAGTACGAGCCACACGCAGGCGAAGAGCGAGGAAACGAGATGAGTGCTTCAGCAGAAGAACACCACGGCCACAATCACCCCTATCACCTCGTCGATCCGAGCCCGTGGCCGGCGCTCGGGTCTCTTGCGGCGTTCCTGTTGACCTTTGGGGTCGTGATCTACTTGCACCCCGGTATGTTCGGCGAAGGCAGCGAAGCAATGTTTACTTCGCTTGGTGCGCTGATCTTCGTGCCCGGGCTGCTCTTGGTGCTGTATACGATGTTCGTCTGGTGGCGGGACGTTATCCGGGAAGCGGAAGTCGAAGGCCATCACACACCGGTCGTCCAGCTCGGTTTGCGCTACGGCATGGCGCTGTTCATTTGCTCGGAGGTGATGTTCTTCGTCGCCTTCTTCTGGGCTTTCTTCGAATCCAGCCTGTTCCCGAAGGAACTGCCCCACGATATTTTCGCGCAGACATTCGCGGGCGGCGTATGGCCGCCGGCGGGAATCGAAACCTTCGATCCATTCGGCTTGCCGTTCATGAATACCCTGATCCTGCTGCTCTCGGGCGTCACGGTGACCTGGGCGCACCATGCACTGCGTGAAGGCGATCGCGACGGCCTGATCAAAGGACTGGGATATACGATCCTCCTCGGCCTGTTGTTTACCGGTGTGCAAGCATATGAGTACGGGCATGCGACCTTCACGTTCACGGGCGGTATCTACGGCTCGACATTCTACATGGCAACCGGCTTCCATGGCTTCCACGTCATCATCGGCACCACCTTCCTGATCGTCTGCTTCTTCCGGGCGCGCAAGGGGCACTTCAAGCCCGACCATCACTTCGGCTTCGAGGCGGCGGCCTGGTATTGGCACTTTGTCGATGTGGTCTGGCTGTTCCTGTTCTGCTGCATCTACTGGTGGGGCGCCTGATCGGAGCTTTCCGGAAAGCGCCGGCATGACGCAAGTATTTGCGCCTGTCGGCCCCTTTTCCGCAGGACTGAGGTGTCGGTGTCCGCGTTGTGGCATCGGGCGCTTGTTTCGCGGTCTCCTGACGGTCGAAGATACCTGCGCGGCTTGCGGTCTCGATTTGAAGGCGGAAGACAGTGGCGATGGCCCGGCGGTTTTCGTCATATTCATCGTCGGCCCGATCGTGGTGGGATTGGCCTTCTGGCTGGAAATGTCCGTTGGCCCGCCGTATTGGCTTCATATGGTCCTCTGGCCGCCATTGATTGTCGGAGGTTCCATCGCCCTTTTACGGCCGTTCAAGGCGGTGCTGATCGCCTTGCAATTTCGCAATAAATCCGGCGATACAGGGCACAATACCTTCGACCCAAAGGACTAGTATGGCATTTCGACCGAAACTCTGGCCGACGCTTTTCACGGTTCCGGCCCTGATCGCACTGATCGCCTTGGGCAGTTGGCAGATACACCGGCTCTATTGGAAGGACACGCTGATCGAGCGTCTCCAGGAACGGGCGCAAGCGGATCCTGTGGCTTTGCCGGTCTGGATAGACGACCTGGAAGCGTTCGAGTTTCGCCGCGTCGCCGTTACCGGACAGTTTCTGCACGATAAGGAATACTATGTCGTCAACCGCTCGCTGAACGGGAAACACGGCCTCAATATTGTGACCCTATTGAAACGGGCCGACGGCGGAGGCTATGTATTGGTGAATCGAGGCTGGGTGCCGTTCGAGAAGAGAGAGCCAGAAACGCGGCCCGAGGGACAGATTACGGGCGGGGTAACGATCGAGGGCATTGTACGCTTGGCGAAAGGGCCCAACCTGTTCACGCCCGATAACGAACCGCATAACAACACCTGGTTCTACATCGACCCGTCCAGTATGACGGCGTCCGCCGGGCTGCCGCCCGTGCAACGGTACTATATTCTGGCCGCGAACGCGTCGCCGGGCGGTTTTCCCGTTGGCCATCAATGGCGGATCGATATCAAGAACGATCATCTCCAATACGCGATCACCTGGTTTGCCTTGGCCATCGGTCTCTTGGTGATCTACATCGCCTACCATCGTCAATTAGGCCACAGGCCCGAAGACGAATGACGGACGCCTATCTCGAGCTTGAATCCCGCTTTCGGCGCCTCTCTCTGCTCGGTGAATCCATCGGAATGTTGCGCTGGGACATGTCGGTGATGATGCCCCCTGGCGGGGCTACCGCGCGGGGC
>JAYPOZ010000145.1:3700-7830 GCA_038131165.1 Rickettsiales bacterium
GTATCCCGCCAGGAATCGCTGTGCCGGCGCCTTTCGGAGGCGGTTGGATTCGACTTCGCCACGGGACGGCTCGATGCCACGTTTCATCCATTCTCCGGTGGCATCCCCGAGGATAGTCGCATTACGACACGGTACGATGAGGCGGATTTTACCTCATCGATGATGGCGGTCCTGCACGAGACCGGTCATGCGATGTACGAACGCGGGCGACCCCCGGCCTGGCGCCATCAGCCGGTGGGCGAGACGCCGGGGCTTGGGATGCACGAAAGCCAGTCGCTGATCGTCGAAATGCAGGCAAGCCGGTCGCGGCCCTTCCTCGAATGGGCGGCGCCGGTGATCCGGGCTGCCTTCGAGCGCGACGGTCCGGATTGGTCAGCCGACAATCTCTATCGGTTGGCCACCCGCGTCGAACGCAGCTTTATCCGCGTGGATGCAGACGAGGTCACTTATCCGGCCCATGTCATTCTGCGGTATCGTCTGGAGCGGGCGATGATCGAAGGCGATCTGCAAGCGTCTGACCTGCCCGGCGCTTGGGCCGACGGACTGGAAGCTCTGCTCGGCATCGCTCCCCCCGACGACCGGCGGGGCTGTCTGCAAGATATTCATTGGTACGACGGGGCTTGGGGATACTTTCCGACGTATACGATCGGTGCGATGGCCGCCGCGCAGTTGTTTGCGACGGCACGGGAGACTGACGGAGACATTGTCACTGGCCTTGCACGCGGCGATTTCACCCCTCTCATGCGCTGGTTAAGGGCCGAAGTGCATGCTATGGGAGCGCGGTTTACGACGAATGAACTGCTCAAGCGGGCGACCGGTCGCATTCTCGACCCGACCGCCTTCAAGAGACACCTGATGACTCGCTATTTAGAAGATTTGCCATGAACGAAACGATTGACGGACTGCAGAAGTTCTTTGACGCATTTGTCGAGGTCTCTGCCGTATACGGCCTAGATATGGTGCAGGCCGTGATCATTCTTCTGATTGGGTATTGGTTGGCTTCAAGGCTGAGCAATGCGACGCGCCGCCGTCTGGACCGCTTCGAGCGCGTCGACGGTACCTTGAAGCCGCTTTTCGCCAATCTCGTGCGCTATGCCGTTTTGATCGTCACGATCATTGCGGTTCTGGCGCAATTCGGGGTGCAGACCGCCAGTATCATTGCGGTCCTCGGCGCTGCCGGCCTGGCCATTGGCTTGGCCCTGCAAGGCACGCTCCAGAATATCGCTGCCGGGATCATGCTTCTCTTCCTGCGGCCCTTTAAGGTCGGCGATTTCATCAGTGCCGCCGGCAGTTCCGGTACGGTGACGGAACTCGGGTTGTTCAGTACCGAGTTTAGGACGGCGGACGGAATCTGCATTTTCGTGCCGAACGCAGCCGTCTGGGGCGGGTCGATCACCAATTTCTCGCGGAACGAGACCCGTCGGATCGATATCGAGGTAGGCATCTCCTACGGCGACGATATCGCCAAGGCGAGAGAGGTTCTTTCCGGCCTCATGATGGCGGATGACCGAGTTCTCAAAGACCCGGCACCCGAGACGATGGTCGTGGCGCTCGGCGATAGCTCCGTGAACATCAATATGCGGTGCTGGTGCAAAGGGGCGGATTACTGGGGTGCACTGTTCGATCTCCGTCAAGCGGCGAAAATCGAAATTGAAGCGGCCGGATGCAGCATTCCCTTCCCACAGCGCGACGTTCATATGATCGCCCAAGCCTAGACCTTATCCGGATTCCGCAGGGCGAGCCGCATTTGGATCAATGCCAGAGGCTCGCCCGCGGGGCCGGTTCGAGACTCGATTTCGAAAGGCTGGAAGCCAAGTTTCGGATAGAGCCGGAGCCCGGCGATATTGGTGTTAAAGCACCCAAGCTCGACGACGCGGGCATCGTGCACCGAGATTGCAATCTCGATCATGCGCTCGACGAGAAAGGTCGCGACTCCTTTTCCGCGATGCGCGGGGGCAACGATGACGTTCCCAATCCGGCAACGCACACCTCGCTCGCAATCGAAAAGATCGGCAAAGCCCGCCACGGCCTCTTGCCAAAGAACCACCGTCGCCGATGCGCGGGCCTCTATGGTCTTCCCGAGAGCCGCAGGGGTGAGCGGATACGATGCTTTCGGGTGGAAGTAGTACAGCTCCATCGGTGACGCCGCGAAGCTGCAGATCGCGGCAAAGTCCGATTTGCGGACGGGTCGACTGTCGAGCTTCATTCGGGGGGCGTCCCATGTTCGCCTTGCCTGAGCTTGCCTGCCTTCGGCGCGGGCGATACGTTAGCCCGTCACGGGGGAGCGAGGAAAGCGTGAGATATATAAGTACGCGAGGGCAAGCGCCCGCGCTTGAGTTCGATGAAGTGCTATTGGCCGGCTTGGCAAGCGATGGGGGCCTCTATTTGCCGGAAACCTGGCCGTCGTTCGGTGCGGACGATATCCGCGCGATGCGCGATCTCGGCTATGCCGAGTTGGCCGTCCGGGTTATGGAACCTTTCCTCGGGGGGCGCATTCCGACCGACGAGTTCGCGGCATTGGTCGAAGATGCGTATCGCCCTTTCGCACATAGCGCGGTGGCTCCCTTGAAGCAGCTGGAATCGAATCTCTGGCTGATGGAGCTCTTTCACGGCCCGACCTTGGCGTTCAAGGATTATCCCATGCAGTTGATCGGCCGTCTGTTCGATCATGTGCTGACGCGGCGCGGCGAACGCGTGACGATTGTGGGCGCGACCTCGGGGGATACGGGATCCGCCGCCATTGAGGCCTGTCGGGACCGCGAGACGATCGACGTTTTTATTCTTTATCCCCACGGCCGTGTATCCGAAGTGCAGCGCCGCCAGATGACGACGGTCGGCGCGCCCAATGTTCATTGCATCGCCTTGGAAGGGACTTTCGACGACTGCCAGGACATGCTGAAAGCCATGTTTGCCGATCAAAGTTTCCGCCAAGCCGCGAATCTGTCGGCGGTGAATTCGATCAATTGGGCCCGTGTGGCCGCTCAGATCGTCTATTACTTTCATGCTGCCGTCTCGATCGGCGGCCCCGATAGGCCCGTGTCTTTCGCCGTGCCGACGGGTAATTTCGGAAATGTCTTCGCCGCCTATGCGGCCAAGGCCTGCGGGTTGCCGGTCGATCAGCTCATCATCGGCACCAACAGCAACGACATCCTGACACGCTTCTTCGATCGTGGTGAACTTGCCATCGGCGAAGTCAGCCAAACCATATCGCCAAGCATGGACATTCAGATTTCGAGCAATTTCGAGCGGTTTCTGTTCGACCTCTACGGGCGCGACGGCAACGCCCTGGGCGCGGCGATGACGGCCTTTCGCCGAGACGGGGTTTTGTCCGTCGGCGATAACCTGCACCGAGCGGCGCGATCGGCTATTTCGGCGCATCGGTTGGACGATGCCGGGACGATGGCCGAAATGGCCGATATCCTGCGCCGTACCGGCGAATTAATCGATCCGCATACGGCCATCGGCCTAGCGGCCGGCCGGGCGATGCGCAGGGGGAGCGCCCCAATGGTCGCGCAAGCAGCGGCGCATCCGGCGAAGTTTCCCGCCGCGGTGGAGAAAGCGACGGGCAAGAGCCCTGCGTTGCCGCCCCATCTGGCGGACCTGCACGAACGGACGGAGTATTTCGACGTCCTGCCCAACGATCTTGCGACGGTGCAAGCCTATGTGCGCGAGCGAATTTCACTCCGGGGTGCCGCGTGAGCGTCGAGGTTTCGACACTCGGGAACGGATTGCGGGTCGTTACCGAAGCGATGCCCAGAGTGGAGACGGTCTCCTGCGGCGTGTGGGTCGGCACGGGTGCCCGTAACGAGGCAAAATCGGTTAATGGTGTCGCGCATCTTCTCGAACACATGGCGTTTAAGGGACCGGAGCGGCGCAGCGCCCAGGATATTGTCGAAGAGATCGAATCGGTCGGCGGACATCTGAACGCCTATACCAGTCGAGAGCAAACGGCTTATTATGCCAAAGTATTGAAAGAAAATACTAATTTAGCGCTCGATCTGTTGTCCGATATTCTCCAGCACTCGACCTTCGAGGAGCAAGAGTTGGAACGCGAACGGGCCGTTGTGATTCAGGAGATCGGACAGGCGCACGATACTCCGGACGACCGGATATTCGACTATTTTCAGATG
>JAYPOZ010000146.1:0-7747 GCA_038131165.1 Rickettsiales bacterium
CCGCCGGTCGCGCCCCCGTCCACCCACCGCGCTGCCATTGCACCGCCCCCCCCCCCCCCCCCGCCGCCGGCGGGCGCGCCGGCGAGAGCGGTGCCGCCGCCGCCGTCGGTGACGGCCCCTGCGGCGAATCCGACCTTGGCGCCGTCGCCGCCGTCCGCCCCGTCCGTCGCGCCACCTTCGCGGCAGGTCGCGGTGAGTGAGAGCGCCCCCCAGGTGGTAGCGCCGGTGGTGCCGCCGCGTGGCTTTGCCACGCCGGTCGGCCAACCGAACACGGCACCGAAAGCGGCACCGGCACCGCAGCCGCTGCGCGGCGGCCCCAGCGAGGAGCGGGTGCTGGCGGTAAGCCCGCCCGCCGCCGCTCGGGTGAGCCGCCCCGGAGTCGCTCCGCCGGATACCCAGGCGGCTCAAAAGACATTGCAGATAGGGACGATCTATTTTCAGGACGGGTCGTCCAGACTGTCTTCGCAGGATGTTTCAATTATCCAAGCGGTGACACAGATGTTCGCTCAGACCGGCGGACAGGTGCGGGTTGTCGGCCATTCCAGCATGGGCGCCGCGACCTCCGATCCGACACGCCGCGAAGCCGTCAATTTTAAGATGTCCCTGAAACGCGCGAACGCGGTGGCAAATGCATTGATCGACATGGGAATTCCGGCCGAGAATGTGGAAGTCATCGCCGAAGGGGACCGTTCTCCCGCCTATGCGGAAACCAACCAGACCGGCGCGGCCTATAACCGTCGCGCGGAAATTTTCATCGACTATTTGGACAGATCCTGACGAAAGTCAGATTAGGTAGTATCCCATGCAAGAAGAATTTTACCGAATTAAAAGGCTTCCGCCCTACGTCTTCGCCGAAGTGAATAAGATGAAGGCACAGGCACGGGCGAACGGCGACGACATAATCGATTTCGGCATGGGCAATCCGGATTTGCCGACGCCCGGGCATATCGTCGAAAAGCTGACGGAATCGGTACGCAACCCGCGCACTCATCGCTATTCGAACAGCCGCGGTATTCCGGGTCTTCGCCGGGCGTTGTCGGCCTATTACGAACGGCGGTTCGGCGTGTCGATCGACCCCGAGAGCGAAGCGATTGTGACGCTCGGATCGAAGGAGGGCATGGCCAACCTGGCTCAGGCGATCACCAGCCCCGGCGATATCGTGCTGTCGCCGAACCCCAGCTATCCGATCCATGCGTTCGGGTTCATCATTGCTGGTGGAGCGGTTCGTTACTTGCCGGCCTACGTGGAGACCCCCGATGCCCGGCGTGAATTCATGGCGGCGCTTCAGCGCGGCGTGGATCATTCGATTCCGAAACCCCTTGCGGTGGTCTTGAACTATCCCTCCAATCCGACCGCGGAGACCGTAGGGCTGGATTTCTATGAAGAGGTCGTCGATTTCTGCCGTTTTCACGAGATCTTCATCCTGTCGGACCTTGCCTATTCCGAGGTCTATTTCGACGGCAATCCGCCACCGTCTATTCTTCAGGTGCCGGGCGCGCGCGATTTGGCCGTCGAGTTCACGTCATTGAGCAAGACCTATTCGATGCCCGGCTGGCGCATCGGTTTCGCCGCCGGCAGCAAGACGCTGATCGAGGCTCTGGCGCGAGTGAAGTCCTATCTGGACTATGGCGCATTCACGCCAATTCAGGTGGCGGCGACGGCGGCGTTGAACGGACCCCAAGACTGCGTCGAGGAAATGAGGGAAATTTACCGCAGCCGACGCGATGTCCTCGTCGAGGGATTGACCGCGGCTGGCTGGGAGATTCCAAGCCCTAAGGCAACGATGTTTGCCTGGGCGCCGATCCCGGCCGCATACCGGGAGGGGGGATCGTTGGCCTTCTCCAAATTGCTGCTTCAAGAAGCGAAAGTCGCGGTATCACCGGGGATCGGCTTCGGCGAGTATGGCGAGGGCTTTGTGCGAATTGCGCTCGTCGAAAACCAGCACCGCACCCGTCAGGCCATCAGGAGCATTAAAACATTGCTCGGCGCGAGCGCCGGCGTATCGCAATCGGCGCAGACGAAAATACAGGCAGTCGCCGAATGACGGCCACAGTTAAAATTGCCATCGCCGGTCTAGGGACCGTCGGTATGGGAACGGTCGAGCTCCTGGAACGTCATTCCAAACTGTTGGCGGCGCGATGCGGACGGGCAATCGAAATCGTCGCCGTTTCCGCGCGGGACCGCTCGAAGGACCGCGGTGCCGATATTTCGGGTTTCGATTGGTTCGACGATCCGGTTGCTATGGCGCGCGAGACGTCCGCCGATATCGTGGTCGAGTTGGTTGGCGGCAGCGAAGGGCCGGCGCGCGAGACCTGCGAGGCTGCAATTGCGACGGGTAAGCACGTCGTGACGGCAAATAAGGCGCTGATCGCGTTGCACGGCACTGAACTGGCACGTGCGGCCGAGAATGCCGGTGTCGCCCTGGCCTACGAGGCCGCGGTGGCCGGCGGTATTCCCGTGATCAAGGCGTTGCGGGAAGGGCTTGTCGGCAATCGGATCGAACGCCTGCACGGCATCTTGAACGGGACCTGCAATTACATTCTGACGACGATGCGGGAGACCGGACGGACTTGTGTGGACGTGCTGGCCGAGGCACAGGAGCTGGGGTATGCGGAGGCCGACCCGAGTTTCGATGTCGATGGCGTCGATGCGGCGCACAAACTGGCGATTCTCACCAGTGTCGCATTCGGAACGGAAGTCGATTTCGAAAATGTGCATATCGAGGGTATTCGAAATATCGCGCCAGAGGATATCGAGTATGCGGGCGAGTTTGGTTATAGGATCAAACTTTTGGGTATTTGCGAGCGGACCGAGAACGGCGTCCAGCAACGTGTGCATCCGGCGATGGTGCCGCTCGGCACGCCCCTCTCTTCGGTCGACGGGGTCTTTAACGCCGTTGTGACCGAGGGCGATTTCGTCGGCACCACCGTACTGGAAGGCCGAGGTGCCGGTGCCGGACCCACGGCTTCCGCCGTTGTGAGCGATATTGCCGACATTGCCGCGGGCCGCCGCGTTCCGACATTCGGCGTGCCGGCGGCGTCCTTGACCCCGTCCGCGTCCGCGTCGTTTGAAGATCATGTGGGCGCCTATTACGTGCGTTTGATGGTCGACGACCAGCCGGGTGTCTTCGCGGAGATTGCCGCGGAGCTGGCGAACCACGAAATCTCCATCGAAGGAGTCATTCAGCGCTCGCGCTCGGAAACCGAGGCGGTGCCGGTCGTGATGACGACGCACGAGACGCGAGAAGCGGCTATTCAGGAAGTACTTGCCGCCTTCGCCCGCCTGGATGCGGTGCGCGAGCAGCCGCATATGATACGGATCGAAAATTTCTGACGCACCGACAATAAAACATGCCCAAGCGAAGGCCGAGAGGGAACGAATAATGAGCGAAAACGAAAACATCATGGAACGCAATCTCGCGCTGGAGGCAGTGCGCGTCACGGAAGCGGCGGCGCTGGCGTCGTCGCGCTGGATGGGGCGCGGCGACGAGAAGTCCGCCGATCAGGCGGCGGTCGACGCCATGCGGAATGCGCTCAACAGTCTGGCGATCGACGGCACCGTTGTGATCGGCGAGGGCGAGCGAGACGAAGCGCCCATGCTCTATATCGGGGAGAAGGTCGGCACCGGAAACGGGCCGAAAATAGATATCGCATTGGACCCGTTGGAAGGGACCACAATTACCGCAACCGGTGGTCCCAACGCGATGACGGTCATCGCGCTCGCGGAGGAGGGCGGATATCTGAATTCGCCCGATGTCTACATGGACAAGATTGCTGTCGGCGGCGGCCTTCCGAATGGCATCGTGGACCTGGACCGGACACCGGGCGAAAATCTGAAGAGTGTCGCGGAGGCGAAAGGCAAGCGGATCACCGATGTCGTCGCCTGCATACTCGATCGGCCCCGCCACGCCGATCTGATCAAGGCCGTGCGCGAGACGGGTGCACGGATCTTGCTCATATCGGATGGCGATGTCTCGGGGGTCATGGCGACCTCTCAGGAGGATAGCGGCATCGATATTTATCTCGGCAGCGGCGGCGCGCCGGAAGGTGTGTTGGCGGCAGCAGCCCTGCGCTGTATCGGCGGTCAGTTCCAGGGCCGTTTGTTGTTCCGCAACGACGACGAGCGCGAACGGGCGGCAAAATGCGGCATTACGGACCTCGACCGGAAGTACAGCATCCTCGATCTGGCGAGCGGCAACGTGATGTTTGCCGCGACGGGGGTTACCGACGGTACCATGTTGCGCGGCGTGCGATTTTCGGCCCATGGGGCGACCACGCAATCCATGGTCATGCGCTCCAAGAGCGGCACGGTCCGTATTATCGAAGCCAAGCATAATTTCGTGCGCAAACGTCCGGAGTATCTGGAGGACGAATGAACGGGAACGGCGCTGTCGTCCTCGGTGTCGAGCGCTCGCTGACGGGAAAAAGGTGGGAGACAAGCCCAGCCGACGACCGGATTGCCCAAGCGCTGAGCCAACGTCACGGCCTTTCCGATATCGTCTCCAGGGTCCTGGTGGCCCGCGGGGTAGCGATAGAGACCGTCGGATCCTTCCTCAACCCCTCGCTTCGCGATCTGTTGCCGGATCCGGCGGTTCTGCAGGATATGGAAAAGGCCGCCACGCGGCTGGCAGACGCCGTGCGTTCGGGGCAGACCATCGGCATCTTCGGCGACTACGATGTGGACGGCGCGACATCCGCGGCGGTCCTGCAGCGGTTCATCCATGCGGTCGGCGGACGGGTCGAAATTTATGTGCCGGACCGGTTGCGCGAAGGGTACGGCCCGAATTTGCCCGCGCTCCTGGAAATGCAGGCCGGCGGCGTCGGGGTGATCGTAACGGTCGATTGCGGCATTACCGCTTTTGACCCGTTGTCGGGAGCATCGGACGCCGGGATCGATGTCGTCGTGGTCGACCATCATGCGGCCGAAGCTCGCCTCCCGATGGCGGTCGCGGTCGTCAACCCGAACCGGCTGGACGATGAAAGCGCCCAGGGCCAACTGGCCGCGGTCGGTGTCTCGTTTCTGTTGGTGGTCGCCCTGAACCGGAAACTCCGCGACTGGGGCCACTACAAGACTGTCCCGGAGCCCAATTTGATGCAATGGCTCGACTTGGTGGCCTTGGGGACCGTGTGCGACGTCGTCCCGCTGACGGGATTGAACCGCGCCCTGGTTGCGCAGGGCCTTAAGGTGATGGCGCGGCGCGACAATGTCGGGCTGAGGGCGCTCTCCGACGTCGCGGCCATCGACGAGGCGCCGACCACGTATCATGCCGGTTTTATTTTGGGTCCTCGGGTAAACGCGGGCGGGCGCGTCGGTGAGTCGAGTTTAGGCGCCCGTTTGCTGACCACCAACGATCCGGAGGAGGCAAGGGGGCTGGCGCTACAGCTCGACGGCTGGAACAAGGAACGCCGCGAGTTGGAGGCGGTCTGCCTGGAGGAAGCGATCGAGCAGGTGGAGCGGTCGGGCATGCGGGACGGCCTCGTCTATGCGTCGGCCGAGAATTGGCATGCGGGCGTGATCGGGATTGTGGCCGGACGGCTGAAGGACCGTTACAACCGTCCCGCCTGCGTCGTGGCGCGCGATGGCGGAGTCGGAAAAGGCTCGGGACGCTCGATCTCCGGTGTCGACCTGGGCGCTGCCGTGCTGGCGGCCCGGCAATCCGAACTGCTGGTCAATGGCGGCGGTCATCCGATGGCCGCCGGATTCACGGTCGCCATCGAGACCGAAGAGGCTTTCAGGGAGTTTCTGGGCGAGCATATCGAACGCCAGGTCGGCCCGCGCGGCGTTGTCAGGCACCTGCACATCGATGCCGCCGTCCAGCCTGCGGGGGCAACGACCGAACTCGCACTGGATCTGGCGCGCATTGCGCCTTTCGGTGCCGGCAATCCAGAACCCCGATTGGTCTTGCCGTATGCCCGGGTCGCGAAAGCCGATGTGGTCGGCGAGAATCATGTGCGTTGTTTTTTGACCGGAGAGGGCGGCGGCCGTCTGAAGGCGATTTCGTTTCGAAGTCTTGGCGAGCCTCATGGGGACGCGTTGCTGAAATCCGCGGGCCTGCCGCTTCATTTGGCGGGCCATATTCGGGTCGACCGATGGCAGGGGCGCGAAGAGGCGCAGCTTATCATCGAGGATGTCGCCGAAGCGGCCCAGGCGCCGCTTCAAAGCTGAAACTTGGGGCGATTCGAACCGCTATCGTTTCAAGCTTAGCGTTTCAGGTTGGCTGCGACTTCCGCCATGTCGAGAATCGCGCGGAACGACTGTCCATTCATCGCAAAGCTTTGCTGGGCGATGATCATATTGTTGAATTCGGTTGCGAGGTCGGTCGTCGAGGCTTCCAGAGAGCCGGCGACGAAGTCACCCAAACCGGTTTGATCCGCCTCGAATAAGGAAATCTCTCCCGACCTATCATTTACGGCATAGTGGTTGTTGAACCGCAGGTCGAGCTTGTTGGGCTCCGGCACGATGGCGATGGGAAGCTTGTAGATCGGGCGCGATACGCCGTTCGAGAAGTTGCCGAGTATGGCTCCCGTCTGGTCGAAATTGACGCTGTCGAGAAGGCCGTCCGCATTGCCGTCGGAGGTCAGATCGAGGAGCGTGAAATCTCCCGCAAATTGCGACATGTCGGAGAAGTCCGTCACGATGGTCGCGGAACCGCCGCCGGTGTTGCTGTAAGTAATGTCGAGGCTCTGCGAAGTCGGGCTGACGATCTGGCCAGTCGCGTCGAAGGTCATGGTGACCGGCATCGGCGTCGTGACGGTGCCGTCGGAGACCGTTGCGGTAAGTTCCCATTCGTTCAGGGTCGCGGTCTTGGCGAAGCTGTAATTGATGTTGTGACCGGTGCCGGTCTGATCGAAGACGCCGACATCCGCGCTGAAACTCTCGCCCGTCGCCGCCGCGGGGTTGAGATTTACCTGGAGGGAGGCGACGGTCGAGGCTCTGGCCGTGATCGTAAAGGCGTTGTTGTCGATCCGAACCGGCTCGAGACTGTCCACGCCGTCGCCGATCACGAAGGCGCCTGTATCGTCGGTCGGCCAGGCCATCACCACATTGCCCTTCACGTCCGACAGGAACAATTGGTCCACGCCGCCTATGTTGACGCTCTTGTTCAGCAGCTGACCGTTACGCGTGAGTTCGATGGAACCCGAGCCGTCGGGCTCGGTATTGGAGACGAAGAACCCTCGGCCCTGGATGGCGACGTCGAGGGCGCGGTTGGTGAATTCGATCGTGCCCTGTTTGTCGATGAAGAATTGCGTCGAGGGGGCGGAACCCATATGGGCCTGGGTGATGCGGTTGCCGACGCGCGAAATCTCGCCGATCATTTCGTTGAACCGGGTATGCGCCGTCTTATAGCCCGGGGTTTGAATATTGACGATGTTGTCACTGATGGATTGCATGGCGTCGGTATGGCCGCGCATGCCGGTAAATGCCGCCGAAAGGGAACTGAACATAGTCATATCGCGTTCTCCAAACCCGAATAAAACGGGAATTCAGACTTCGTTGGGCTTATGAATGCAATCGTAGTGCCAAAAATAGAGGCAGATTCGTTTATTTAAAACAATGGCTTAATGTCCATTCGAAGAGGGCGCCAAGGATGCGGCGGAATATCTGTCCGGCTCCCGGAAAGAAGTATCCAGCTGAATGGCAAATTCGGTATTCGAACCTTGACCCGCTCGCTTTCCGCCAGTAAACCTCCTGCTCAGTGACCCCTTCGTCTAGTGGCCTAGGACAACGCCCTTTCACGGCGTAAACA
>JAYPOZ010000147.1:0-7546 GCA_038131165.1 Rickettsiales bacterium
CGCCCTTGGTAAGGGCGAGGCCAGTGGTTCAATTCCACTCGGCGGCACCAGCTTTCCCCAGGCCGCATAGCGACTCGCTTTTGCCCGTACTGGCCGTTAACCTATCCTCAACTAAATTCAACTAAAACGTCTCCTATAGCAATCGAAGGAGGAACGGCTGTTGTTCACATCGGGGGAAGCAAGCATGAATGCCGGTCACGGAACCAGCCGGCATACGATCGGCTCGGATCATATCGATATCGAATGGCTCGGACCGTCCGCGTTTCTTGTGCGCGAACAGAAAACGCTGCTGGGCCGGCTTTATAATCAATGGATCGATTGTGGCGAGACCATGGAAAGCGGCTTCCTGCTGCCGTTTCACGAGACTTTCAAGCCCAACCATGTGACCAGAGGCAACGAAGACCGCATGATCATCCGGGTCGAGACTCCGGGCGGCATGCTGCCGATTACGCCAATTGACGAGACCGCCATCATCGGCCGCGCTCATCCATTCGGCATTCATACGCATTCCGCCATTTATAAGTGCCTCACCGAACGCGGCATTGTTTACCTCCGGATTTCCCTGGAATTGACGCAATTGCACGTCAACTTCATGCGCCTCCTCCTGCCGGTGGTCGACGACCAGGACAGAGTGACGGCCATCTATATGTCGCACCGGTTCATGGGCGAGCCGTTTCAGGTCATCGAATCCGATCCCTTCACCTGGACGCCGTCATGAAACCCCACTTCTGGGACGAAATGCGTGAAGGCCAAACGCTGCTCACGGCGAAAGGCTAGTGGGCGGAACAAATGATGGTCAACGAGCGGGTCTACGAGAAACGCTCAGGCCAACATTCGCCGATGAAGACGCTGCTCGATTATTGGACGGCGAAACAAAGCGGCTGCGACCCGACCCTCCACGAGCTGGGGATCAAAGTACACTCGATCGACGTGACGGGGGACTGGCCCTTTGCGTTCCGATGGATCGGCCACGATGGCCTGACATTCGGCAGCCTGCTCGGTCAAAGCGTCGGCGATGTCGACAACACGTCAATCGCGACCATGACGGCGGAACACTATATGCTGGCAAAGCAATACCGCCGCCCGATGTATCACCACATCGAGCAATCGATCGGAAGCATGAACCGGGAATATACGCGGCTCATGCTCCCGCCGATCGATGGTGTGATTCACTATGCCGTGCGGCCCATCGCCATTAACTGGCAATCGCCGCTTTTTCCTCGGGACCAGCCAGCTCAAGACGCATTTGCGCAAACATTTCGTCCCGGCTGAGATAGTTCAGGCGAACTTCAAGCTCTTTCCCGTCCCTGCCGGCGTAGTATCCCCGCGAGATCGCTACGCTGTTTAGGATGCCCGTCGAGAATTTGACCCAGGCCTGTCGGCTCGGCGTGTTATGCGTGAGCGAGCAGTACCAGTCGGCGTTCAGATGCCGCGTCGTAAAGTTACGGTTGATCGCATTGAGCTTGCCGCTGAGATTCCGACGGTTGCCGTTTTCGTCCAGGCCGCGCATCCGGGGATGCACCCAGAGACCGCCGCCGAACGCCACATTGCCGGACAAGGGCGGCGCCTCCTCCAGAAGCAGTTCAGTCCGTTGCCAATCCACGGCGGGGGTCACCGAGTTGAAGAGCCGGCCGCTGACGATTTCGTCGACAAAGCTTCGAATCCGCAAGAGGCGCACGCAGTGACACGCCAGCAAGTCGCTCTCCCCTTTCAGATAGAGGCCCGTCCAGAAGGCATCCCCCGGACCCATATTATGCTTATCCGGATGCAGGGTGTTCGAGACGCCGCCCGTTTGCGCTTCCGGCGGCAACGCATCGTAAATTTCATACCATTCCCGCATGTCGCCGCTCATGCGGAGTTCGAGGCCCATCGCATCCAGTTCCCCGATCGCGATCTCCAGCCATAACTGCAGATCTTCATAATCCTTCTGCCAATCCATCATCTCACCACTCCCGTTGTTTTTAGAATTGCAATGACATTGCAATTAAAACTCGACGAGACAGTGTATTGGAAGGGGGATTATCTAGTTCCAAGAGAGCCGCCATCGTCAAACGGGCTTAATCGCCGTCTTTCGGCGGTAAATCCGCCACGCGCCAAGACGCCGAAACGTCCAGCCCGGTGCTTTCACGACAGGCGGCGCCCCGAGTCGGACCGATCCGTTCTGACCGCGTTTGCGCCTCAGCGATGGCGGAGACGACGTCAAAAAATCCTAAAGCGCGCTTTCGCCCGTCTCTCCGGTCCGCACCCTGATCGCTTCGCCGAGCTCGAAGACGAAAATTTTGCCGTCGCCTATTTTTCCCGTTTGGGCGATGTTCTGGATACTCTCGATCACACGTTCCGCGATGTCGTCGGTGACGGCAATTTCCAGTTTCACTTTCGGGACATAATGGATCGTGTATTCCGATCCGCGGTACACCTCCCGGTGTCCCTTTTGACGCCCAAAGCCGCGGACCTCGCTGGCGGTAAGCCCCTCGACGCCCAACTCCGACAATCCTTCCCTGACCGCGTCGAGCTTGAACGGCTGGATGATCGCTACGATGAATTTCATGATCTGCTCTCCCCGTTGTCAGAGGTTGTAACCGGTCTCGCCATGCGCCGTGACATCGAGCCCTTCGAGTTCCTCGTCATCGCTGACGCGCAAGCCAACGGTCGCCTTCACAATCTTCACCAAGATATAAGACGCCACGAGAGACCACACCGCCACCGCCACGATGCCCGCTACCTGGACGCCGAATTGAGAGCCGATGCTCATGCCTTCCGCCAACCCGGCCCCGCCGAAACTTGTGTCGACCAGTACGGCGACCAGGATGGTGCCAAGCACCCCGCCGACACCGTGGACCGCAAACACGTCGAGCGAATCGTCGATTTTCAATTTATGCTTTATCAGACCGACCATGTAGTAACAGACCGTGCCGCCGGCCAAGCCGATGACCAGGGCGCCGCCCGGGCCGACGAATCCGGAAGCCGGCGTAATTGTCGCCAGCCCCGCGACCATGCCGGTGACAATGCCGATCAAACTCGGCTTGCCGTATTTGACCCACTCGATGGTCAGCCATACGAGCGAAGCCGTGGCCGCGGAAATATGCGTGACGGCCATCGCCATTCCGGCGTCTCCATTTGCTGCGAGGGCGCTGCCTGCATTGAACCCAAACCAGCCGACCCAAAGCATCGACGCTCCGATCATCGTCATGCCGGGGTTGTGAGGCGGCCGCAACTCGTTCGGAAAGCCACGCCGTCCACCGAGCGCCGACGCGATGACCAACGCGGAAATGCCCGCTGTCAGGTGGACCACAAGACCGCCCGCGAAATCGAGCACCCCCATTTCGCCAAGCCAGCCACCACCCCAGATCCAGTGCGTGACCGGGGCATAGACGATGATCAGCCAAAGGCCGCTGAACAACATGACGGCGCCGAACTTGATCCGCTCGGGATAGGCGCCGACGATGAGGGCCGGCGTAATGATCGCAAACGTCATCTGGAACATGAAGAAGACCGTCTCAGGCAGATCGCCCGACAAGGCGTCTTTGCCAACACCCATCAGGAAGGCTTTCTGCAAGCCGCCGACCCAAGAAGTCCCTTCCGCGAAAGCCAGGGTATAGCCGATCGCCAGCCAGACGACCGATGCTAGGCACGCAATCGCGAAACAATGCATCAGCACCGACAAGACATTCGTCGAACGTACCAGGCCGCCATAGAAAAGCGCCAAGCCCGGCAAGGTCATAAACAGCACCAATGCCGTGGACGTCAAAATCCAAGCCGTATTCGCAGCGTCCATCGAATCTCACTCCCCCTACCACGCATTCTTCGCCGCCATCCTATTCTTTAGATTTCGCCGTGGCTATGATTTTAAGAATGTGAGGTGGGATAGGTCGCGACGAGGCTTGCCTGCCGCATTACGCGAGAACGTTCGAGGCCTTCTTCGCGGACGGCATCGGGCAAGCATTTCGGCAGACCTCCGCCGACTTCGGAACCATACCTCGACGGTTGCGGCCCTTCGGCGCGGCGACTATCTTGGCGCGCTTCACGGATTGGGGAAACGATGACTGATATGCGATTGGGATTGGTTCTGCTGTCGGGTGGTCTGGACTCGACGACGGCCGCCGCATGGGCACTCAACGAAGGCATGACGGTCTCGGCGGTCAGCTTCGATTATGGTCAGACCCACCGCCAGGAACTGGAGTCCGCCCGTCAGGTCGCCACGCGGCTCGGCCTCTCGCACAACGTCGTCGATGTCTCCTTCTACCGCGACCTCGCGGCACACTCCGCGCTGACCAATCCGGCGACGATGGCCATTCCGGAAGACCGCGAGACGGACGAAATGGCGACCGGCATTCCCAACACCTATGTGCCGCTCCGCAATACCTTCTTCCTGACGATGGCGGCGGCCTGGCTGGAAAGCAAAGCATTGGCCGCGATCGAGAACGACGGCACCGATCCCGGCACCTTGGAAGCGGTCCTCGTCATCGCCGCCAACGCCATCGACTACAGCGGTTATCCCGACTGCCGGCCCGAATTCTACGACGCCATCAAAGAAAGCCTGCGTCTGGGAAGCAAACTGGGGACGCAATATGGCGTTCCGTTCACCATCGCGACACCGCTGATCGACAAGTCAAAGGCGGATATCGTGCGTCTTGCCGCCCAACTCGAAGCGCCGATCGACCTGACCTGGAGTTGCTACAACGCCGGGCCGGCCCCGTGCGGCCATTGCGATTCCTGCCTGTTGCGCGCCAAAGGGTTTGCCGAAGCCGGAATCGACGACCCGGCACGATAATCGGCGCTCAAATTTTTCCGGCTGTATTGGATTTGCCGCCTTCAATTATCATGTAGGGGAGCATGATGCGCGCTGTCGTGCCGAGACCGACCTGGCTCTTGATTTCAAATCTGCCGCCATGCAGCTCAGCGTATTTTGTGACCAATGACAGGCCCAGCCCAAGACCTTCGCCCGGTCTACGGTCGGATTTCGCTTGAAAGAAGGGTTGCTTGACGGATTTCATGTCCTCTTCGGAGATACCCCATCCCATGTCCTCGATCTCGATCGTTACCATCCGGTCGTCGTCGACATACGAGCGGAGCCATATCTGCGTTCCGGGATCGCTGTACTTGATGGAGTTCGAGACCAAATTGAGGATGGACTGCAGCAGCAGCCGCCGATCCGCCCAAATGTAACCCGCAGCCGCATCGATATCCACGGTGATGAGCCGGTCAAGATGCGCCACCCGGCCTTCAATGATGGTCAGGCATTCCGTAAAAAGTTCGCGTATTCCAACGATTCTCGCTTCGATCTCCTGGCGGCCCGATTCCACTTTGGAAAGATCGAGAATGTCGCCCAGCATCGACAACAGATGTCTGCCGCTCGTATGGATGTCTTCGACATATTCTTGATATTTCGCGGGTCTAACCGGGCCCAGAACGCCTTTCCGCATCATCTCCGTAAACCCCAGGATCGCGTTCAACGGGGTCCGCAATTCATGGCTCATATTTGCCAGAAACAGGGATTTCGCCTCATTTGCCTCGACCGCGGCTTCCGCGGCGTGGCGCTGCGACCTCTCGGCCGCCCTCAGTTCCGTGATGTCACGAAGCGTAATGCTAAAGAAATTTCGGTCGGTTTTCCGGCGCTCAAAGCGATCTCCGGAGCGTTTCAGCTCTGACCGGCGCGCTATCATCTCGACGGTCCGCCGGGAGCCCCTGAGATTGCTGCCCGTAAATTCCACGGGCTCACCCGTATCGGCCAGCCGTCCAATGAATTCGGTCGTGGGCTCACCCTGGAACCAGGATGCGCCGAAGTTCAATGGACGCAAAAGTTCGTCGATCGGCCTCGTCACCGCATCCTCGACCTCAACGCCGATCAACTCCGAAGCCGATTTGTTGATGAGCCGCACCCGGTCGTCCCAGCCCAATACGATAATGCCGTCGACGGCGTCCTCGACAGCGGTAAAGACGATGACCCGTTGATCCTCCGCCTCCATCCGCCGACGAAACGCCGAGCGGGAGAACCGTTCCACCTGCGTCAGCAAACCATAGCCGTATGCTGCGGCCAGCGTCAGCATCCAGGGTCCCGTTTCGACCGCAATCGGTACAGTGGCCTGCACCGCATAGCCCACACCGTGAAGAACCGCGATGCCCGAGAGGACCGAGATTGCGCCATAGCGCCAATCGAGCGCGACGATGTACGGACCCGCAATCATCGAGATCAGGAAGGTCACGACGATTATCCCAATCCAGACGAAACGGTGCAGCGTCCGGTTCTGCACAATGGATTCGTAGGCCAAAGCCTGCAAAACGGGCCCGCTCAAAACCGGATTGAGCGGCGTCGATATCTGTTCGCCAAGCTCGAGGGCGACCGCGCCGACGATGACCGTCTTGCCGCGCAAGAAGTCCGCCCGGAACTTGCCCGCCAGAACGTCGGCATATGTAAGACGGGGAATCGTGCGGACGTCGATTCCGAAATCGATCAGAAAGCGTCCTTCCGATCTCACGGTTTCGTCCGCCAACAGCGCCGGGAGGGTCGGATACCAGGTGCCGCCCAAATTCTCGGCGAGCGCCATCTGACGGACCTGTCCGTTGGCTTCCGGATAGACGGTGACGGAGGCCAGCAGCGCATGTTTGCGCAACGCCGCGATCGGCTGGTTCACCAACGTCGTCGGATCGTCGGGCGCGGAGGTGGCATGTTGCTCGAAGACCGGCAAAACCACGCGGCCCTTCGCGCGTTCGATCGCCTGCGCGAAAAGGGCGTCGTCTTCTTCTCGCGAACGGCCGCTGAAATCGATGTCGAAGGCAACCCGTTTCGCCCCCGCCGCCATCAACCGGTCGAGCAGCGCGCCGTGATATCGCCGCGGCCAGGGCCATTCGTCCAATTGATTGAGGCTTGCCGCATCGATCTCCACCAGGACGAGATCGCCCGTGCCAGGGCGTTCCGTCAGTCGGAATCGATGATCTGTCAGCAGATTGTCGAGCGGGGAGAGGATGCCGAATCCATGCAATCCGGCAATCAAGACAAAAATCAGAAAATATGGAACGTACCGCTTCAAGTTTCCGTGCCGATCCTATCGTAAATTCGGAGAGCGCTCGCTACCCACCTTGTTAACTAATTATTGCCCTGACCGCCGCCTTGACCGCCGCCCTGACCGCCGCCCTGGCCGCCGCCTTGGCCGCCGCCCTGACCGCCACCCTGACCGCCGCCTTGGCCGCCGCCCTGACCGCCGCCCTGACCCGGCGGAGTGCCTCCTTGGCCTGGCGGAATGCCTCCTTGACCCGGCGGCGTACCGCCGCTGCTTACAAGCGTTGCCGAGCCGGCAGTTCTATTTGTCGCTTGCGTAACGGCATTGCCCTTGATCAGCCCCCTCGTTGCCGTCCCGGCATCCAGCTTTGCAGGGCCAATCGCGGTGGAGAGCTTCGGTTTTACCGGACCCCGTGCTGCCGCCCCTTCGGACCGTTTCGCATCGGTAGCCGCCAACGCCTTCTTGGTAACCGTCCCATCCGCTACCTTCTTAACCCCTATTCCCCAGATGGAGCCACCCATTTACGACATGGCGGCGTGATTCTGATA
>JAYPOZ010000148.1:0-7381 GCA_038131165.1 Rickettsiales bacterium
CTCAGAGTGCAGACATGCGGTTGGCACGACCTATGCTTGCCGATAGGAAAGCGGTTGGCCCTTGGCCTGACGCCGGTTACCGGCATTATTAGGTGCTGAATATTGGTGCAAAAAGTAGTTTGTGTGTTGGGAAATTATCGTAAAGGTCGACTGGATAAATTCGGTGACCTAGAATGAACCTTATACCTTCGAGCCGGGATGGTTGATCGGCTCTCGCGATTGGATGAAGTGGTGCACGGTAAAGTCGGCGACGAGGCCAAGCTGGATGCGCTTTTCGAGGCGCTCGACACCATGCCTGAAGCGATTGCCGTATTCGATCCGGAGGACCGGCTCGTCTATTGTTCGCGCAAGTATCATGAAATTTATGGCGGTTTGGACGAAGTTTTCGTGCGGGGGGGCAACCTTCGAGGATGTAACGCGTGCCGTTGTACTGCGTGGGATCGTAAGGCTCAACGGCACGAGTGTAGAGGAGTACCTCAGCAAAAGACTCGAAGAGCACCGCAGCGGTATCGGCATTACCGAGCATCAAACCTACGACGGTCGCTGGATCCGCGCGACGGACACGCGCACGCAGGACGGCTATTTCATATCGAAACGAGTCGATATTAGCGCGGAGAGACAGGCTCGGCTCGATCTTGCGGAGAGCGAGAGTCGATTGCGCGCTTTTGCCGAATCCGCGTCGGATTATTTTTGGGAAATGGATGCGGATCTTCGGTTCTCGTACTTTTCCTCTCGGTTTACCGAAGTAACGGGTGTTCCGGCCGATGATTTGCTGGGCAAACGCCGCGAGGAATCGGGGCTCGAGACGCAGATTGATCCTGCCGTCTTAAAGGCGCACGTCGCCGATCTGGTGGCACACCGTCCGTTCCGGAACTTCGTACATTCCCGCACGAAACCGGATGGCAGCATCGTTTGGCTTTCGGTTGGCGGCATCCCTGTCTTCGATGGCCTGGGAACGTTTCAGGGTTACCGAGGAACCGGTCAGGATATCACCGAGAGTGTCGCGGCGAGCGAGGCGCTGCGGCGCGAACGGAACATGTTTACCGGCGCGATGGAGAATACCACGGACGGTTTCGCCTTATTTGACACCGAAGACCGCCTAGTGTTCTGCAACAGCAGTTTCAAGAAACTGAATCCCGAGTTGACCCCGAATATCCGGTCCGGCCTGACCTTCGAGGAAATGCTCCGCGACAATGTCGCGCATGGGCGGATCAACGAAGCGCGCGGACGCGAAGAAGCTTATATCGAGGAACGCTTGGCATTGCACCGCAATCCGGCGGGCGAAGGAATGTTGTCTTCACGTCAAGACGGGCGGTGGCTGATGCAGCGGGAACAGCGCATGCCGGACGGCAGCACGTTTCTGGTGCAGACGGATCTCACGACCCTGAAGCAGCGCGAACAGGCGCTGGAGATCGAAAAAGAACGCGCGGAGACTGCGAACAAGGCGAAGTCGGATTTCCTCGCCAATATGAGCCACGAACTCCGGACGCCGCTGAACGCCATAATCGGGTTTTCCGAAATATTGGCGCAGCAGGACGATGCTTTCGCCATGAATGACGAGAAACGCGCGGAATATGCCGCAAACATCCGGGATGCCGGGCATCATCTTCTATCCCTGATTAACGATATTCTCGATATGTCGAAGATAGAGGCCGGCGAGTACAACCTCGAACGCGGACAGGTTTCCCTGGGCAACATACTTGCTTCTGCGGCGGATCTCATGATGCCTCGGGCCGCTAAGGGAGAAATTGACCTCGATGTCAAAATTCGCCGTGATCTCCCGCTGATGCTGGCAGACGAGCGGGCGGTTCGCCAGATGGTGCTCAATCTGCTCTCCAATGCGATCAAATTCACCGGCCCCGGCGGCCGCGTCGGTGCGGCTGCCGGCTTCGACGCCCGCGGCTATTTCATTCAGGTCGAAGATGATGGCATCGGCATGTCGCCGGAGATATTGGAAAAGGCGACCGAGCCATTCGTACAGGGCAGTCCGCTGTCGTTTAGCGAGCCCGGGACCGGGCTTGGCTTGGCTATTACCAAGCGGCTCGTGGAAATTCACGGGGCCACCTTGGCCATCGAAAGCAGACTGGGAGACGGCACGACCGTGACCATCGTCTTTCCGAGAGAGGGTTAAACGCCGGGCTATCGAGGCGGCGTGTCGTTAGACGTTTGATAACTGCCGAACGCGATTGAGCAGATAGGCGGCCATCGCCAGGTTTGCGATATTAAAGCCGATCGCATTTATGAACGCTGCTTCGTAAGAGCCTGTAATATCGTAGATTGCGCCGGCCAGCCATCCCCCCAACGCCATGCCCAGCAAGGTAAAGAAAAGTGCCATGCCAATTCGCCATCCGGCATCTTCCGCCCTGAAAAAGGTTCGAACGATGATCGTATAGGAAGGCACGATTCCGCCCTGCGAAAGACCGAAGAGCGCTGCGATCAGATAAAGCGCAATCAGACTCTTGAACGGCAGGAACAGCGTCAGCGCCAACATCTGCAGACCCGAGCCGAGCAAGAGGGTTTTCAGGCCGCCGATACGGTCGGAGATCATCCCGGAAACCAATCGGCTGACGACCCCGCAGCCGAGCATGATCGCCAGCATGTTGGCTCCGTCGCGCGCCTCGAAGCCGAGGTCCGTGACATAGGCGATGATGTGAACCTGTGGCACCGCCATCGCGACGCAGCAACCGATGCCGGCGAAGCAGACAATGCACTGCAGCCTGTTGGGCCGCATGCCGAGCGGACGCTCTCCGGAGGTTCCGCCGGTGGCTGTGCTATCCGTATGCTGGAGCGGGGCCCGCCGGTAAAGCGCCAGTGCCAGGAGAGGCATGACGATCACGCAAAAAAGGGCAAGTTCCTGGTAGGCACCCCGCCATCCGTCGACATCGATGATACGTTGAATGATCGGCGGCCAGACGGCGCCGGCAAGATAATTTCCGCTGATGACGATGGCGACCGCGATGCCTCGCCGCCGCACGAACCAGTGGGAGGTGTCGGCCACCAGGGGCGCGAAGGTAGCGGCGCTGCCGAGCAAGCCGATCATCAGTCCCTGAACGAGGCAGAGTTGCCAGATCGTCTCAACCTGCGAGGCGGTCGCGAAGCCAGCGGCCAGCATGAAGCTGCCGAACAGTGCAGGCCACAGGACGCCGACCCGGTCGGAAACCCTGCCCATCAGGATGCCGCCCAACCCGTATCCGATCATGGTCAGTGTATAAGGGAGGGAGGCCGCACCCCGACCGCTGCCGAATTCCACGGCGACGGGCTTCAACGATACGACGATGGCATACATCCCCGTGCCGCCGATCGTCATCAGCGCAAGCGCCGCGAAGAGGCGGATGAGGGGATAAATCTGGACCCCTGATGGCATCGAATTCTCAATGTAATCGTGTGACGGTATGGGCGGCTTGAAAGAACTTAGTCCTTCGAGGAGTTGGTAGCACTAATATTTCTTGCGCGGATGATCCAGATTTCGATTTAACGGAATTGCGGCGGTTCCTCGACGCCTGCCGGGTCCTGGTGAATGATGATCTCGGCTCCCGGATAGGCCTCCATCAGGGCCAATTCGACTTCGTCCGCGATTTCGTGGGCTTGAAGCAGGTTCATATCGCCATCCATTTCGAGGTGGAGCTGAATAAAGTAGGTCAGGCCCGACTGCCGGGTGCGCAGGTCATGGACAGCCTCGACCTCCTCATGCTCGAGCGCGATGCCGCGAATTTTTTGACGTTCGTCGTCGGGCAGCTCCCGGTCCATCAGCATATCGAGGGAATTGCGCACGATCAGGTAGGCGCTCCAGATAATATAGGCGGCGATGGCCGCGCCGAAGATCGGGTCGGCGAAAACCCAACCCAGTTCGGTGACGATTAGAATGGCGGCAATCACCGCCGCATTCATCAGCAGATCGCCCTTGTAATGGAGGGAATCGGCCGAAATCGCGACGGAGCCGGACTTCTTGATCGCCCAGCGCTGGAACAGCACGAGGGCGAAGGTCAGGACAATGGAGAACACCATAACGTATATCGCGATATGTCCATGCGACACGGCGCGCGGCGCCAGGAGACGCGCCCCGGCCTCGAAGAGCAACAGGACCGCCGATCCGACGATGAATGCAGACTGGGCCAAGGCCGCGAGCGCTTCGACTTTCCCGTGGCCAAAGCGATGCTCCCGGTCGGCCGGCTGCAGCGAATGCCGGATGGCGACCAGGGTGACGATGGAAGCCACCGCATCCAGCAGGGAATCGATCAAGCTCGACAGGACGGCGATCGAATCGGTGGCCAGCCAGGCGGATGTCTTGGCAATGATCAGGACGAGAGCGACGCTGACCGAGGCATAACTCGCCAGACGCATGGCACGCTGTGCTTCCGGACGGTCGATGATCTCCGGACCCAGTTCGCTCATGGGTACAGCCGTTCGGTTCGCCAGTCGCCGCCGTCCCGGATGTAAATCAGGCGTTCGTGCAGGCGAAAGCGCCCGTCGTTCCAAAACTCGTACCGGTCCGGCACAACACGCAGGCCCGACCAAAACGGGGGACGGTCGATCTTGGCGATGCCGAATTTCGCGGTGAACTGCGCGACGCGTTTCTCAAGATCGAAACGGCCTTCCATCGGTTGCGACTGATCGCTGGCCCAGGCGCCGATCTGCGCGCCTCGGTCCCGGGAGGCAAAATAGGCATCCGCCTCTTCGTCGGCCACCGGTTCGGCGTTGCCTTCGATGCGGATTTGCCGCTTCAGCGACTTCCAGTGGAACAGCAAAGCGACAGAGGCATTGGCGCCGATCTCCTGACCCTTGCGGCTCCCCAGATTGGTGTAAAAAACGAAACCGCGCTCGTCCGCTTCCTTGAGCAGTACCATGCGGGAGGACGGTCTACCGTCAGCCCCGACGCTGGCGACGGACATGGCTTCGGGCAGCAGAGACTCGGTTGTCTTGGCTTCTTCGAACCAGGCCCGGAATTGCTCTAACGGCGGTTTGTCACCGTCTATTGCCATCGTTGTACCGTTCGCATTGCGAGAGAATTTGCAGTAATTATGCGCTCAATCATTTAATTGCGCAAAAAAGCTCCTTATCTCTGTATAAACCGGGTTAGCGCAGATTTTGCAATGCACTTGGAGTCTGCTAAGCCAATGTCTTTAAATGGGACTTAGGGGCGGTGGAAGTTCTGCAAGAGGAATGGAAGTTATGTTGAAAAAGACCGTTGTATTGTTGATGACCGTCGCGCTCTTGGGCGCCTGTGCCGAGCGTGGCATCGGGCAAAAGGAAGGTGCCGGAACCCTTGTTGGAGCGGGTCTCGGTGCGCTCGCAGGCTCCCAAATCGGAAGCGGTAAAGGGCAAATGGCTGCCGTCGCGATCGGCGCTCTGCTTGGCGCGTTTGCGGGCAATGAGATCGGAAAGTCGCTGGATAAGGCGGACCAAGCGGAACTGGCGCGCGCTGGCGAGCGGGCGCGTGTCGCGCCAATCGGGCAAACCATCAATTGGAGCAATCCCGAGAGCGGAAACTCGGGGAGCGTGACGCCGACCCGGGAAGGCCGGGATACCGCCACGGGCAATTATTGCCGCGAATTCCGCCAGACCGTTACGATTGACGGACGGAGCGAAGAGGCTTACGGCACCGCGTGCCGTCAACCGGACGGCAGTTGGAAAATCGTGAGCTAATAACGCGAATCGCAATAGATGCTTGATTTGCGCGCGCGGTGGCGGATGATGCCGCCGGCGCGTATTGATGCGTGGGTAAGGTCCGAGTGACGGAGTGATATGAGAGATCCTTATGATATCTTGGGCGTAAAGAAGGATGCGAGCGAATCCGAGATTAAACGCGCCTATCGAAAAATCGCTAAGGAGACGCATCCCGACACGCATCCGGGCGACAATCTCGTCGAACAAAAATTCAAGGAAGCGACCGCTGCCTACGACCTTGTTTCCGATAAGGAGAAACGCGGGCAATATGATCGGGGCGAGATCGACGCGGAGGGCAAACCGCGCGCGGAGTTCGCTTTTAACCGTGCCTACTCCGGCAACAGCGGCGGATATGGCTTCGGAGGCGGGTCCGCAAATGCGGAGAGCATCTTCTCCGAGCTGTTTGGCGGCATGCGTGGCGGCCGGCGCGGGGGTATGGGACAAATTCCCGGCGCCGACGTGCGATACACGGTCCGGATCGATTTTCTCTCGGCGGTCAAGGGCGTGCGCCGGCAAATCAATCGGCATGACGGTAAGACGCTGAATGTGAATATCCCGCCAGGGACCGAAGACGGCCAGAGTCTTCGACTCAAAGGGCAGGGACTACAAGGCAAGGGCGGCGGCCGGGCGGGCGATGCATTCGTCGAGGTTCAAGTCGACCCGCATCCGCATTTCAAGCGCGATAAGGCCGATATCGAGGTGGACGTGCCGATTTCCATCGACGAGGCCATTCTGGGCGCGAAAGTGAAGGTGCCGACCGTCGACGGGCCGGTGACGGTGACCGTACCGCCAGGGACGAGTTCGGGCACGCGTCTGCGGCTCAAGGGCCGGGGCGTTCCCGCAAGCCGCCCGAGCGGCACCCCCGGCGATCAATATGTGCGTTTGAAGATTGTTCTGCCCGAACAAACTGACGAAGAGTTGGTCGCGTTCATTCGCGAATGGGCGGAAAAGCATCCTTCCGATGTCCGCCGCAAGGCAGGCATGGAATAATGCTTTCCTTGCGGCGCTAGGAACTGCCGACCCAGCCGAGGCCGATCCAGGCCAAAATGCGGGCAACCCGGCTGTTCGGATTCGGCGGCGTCTTCGACGTCATCGACGACACGAGATCGTCGATGGTGACATCGGGCTCCGCGGCGATCAGAGATTTCAGATCCATCGCCATGGCGGTTTCCGTGACATCGGAAAGGCCGCGACAAATCTCGGCGTATCGGCCTTTCCAGCCAGCTTCGTTTTCACGGATTTCGGGTGTTTCGCCCGCCAGGCCCAACCTTGCGAATAGTCCATAGAGCGTCTCGACCGATAAATCTTGCGTCAGGCACCACTCTTCCGATTCGGAACGCGCAACGAACCGGGCGGATTCGAGCTCCGCAAGGGCCGGGACCAGGAGTGCGGTGTTTACCGATGCGGCGCTGGACAGCGTATCCAGCGAGACGGTGCGTCCCGAGCGACCGGCGACCGACAGCACGTAGAGAATCGACAGGGCCAGCTCGAGACGGCGCATGGGATCGTCAATCCGGTCTTCCTCGATCTGATGGCGGCCGCTTCGCCACTCCGGCAGAGCGGCTGTGATCTCGGCTCCGATCAAGACGACGAGCCACGAGATATACATCCAGATCAAAAAGATCGGGAAGGTTGCCAGGGCGCCGTAGATGGTCTCGTAGGTCGGCACCGCCGTGACATAGAAGCCAAAGAATTTCTTTAAGATTTCAAAGAGCAG
>JAYPOZ010000149.1:0-7256 GCA_038131165.1 Rickettsiales bacterium
AATACTACGACGCGCTTGATGAGTATGGCGCGGAATCGTTCACTGCAAAGATTGGTGCAGAGGCGCTGATGGACATGCTTCAGGGCATCGATCTTGAAGCCGAGCGCGATAAGATTCGAGTGGAGCTGAAGGAAACGAATTCGGAAGCCAAGCGCAAGAAGCTGGTCAAGCGGCTGAAGCTGGTGGAAGCCTTTGTGCAGTCCGGGACACGCCCGGAGTGGATGATCCTGAAAACCATCCCAGTCATTCCGCCGGAACTGCGCCCCTTGGTGCCGCTCGACGGTGGCCGTTTCGCGACCTCGGACCTCAACGATCTCTACCGCCGCGTGATTAACCGCAATAACCGCCTGAAGCGGCTTATCGAGCTGCGCGCGCCGGATATTATCGTCCGAAACGAGAAGCGGATGCTGCAGGAGGCGGTGGATGCCTTGTTCGACAATGGTCGGCGGGGCCGCGTCATTACCGGAGCGAACAAGCGGCCGCTGAAGTCGTTGAGCGATATGCTGAAAGGCAAGCAGGGCCGTTTCCGTCAGAACCTGCTCGGCAAGCGGGTCGATTATTCCGGCCGGTCGGTTATCGTCGTGGGGCCGGAACTGCTGCTGCATCAATGCGGCTTGCCGAAGAAGATGGCGCTGGAACTCTTCAAGCCGTTCATCTATTCGAAGCTTGAGCTCTATGGTATGGCGACGACGATTAAGGCGGCCAAGCGGATGGTCGAGAAGGAGCGTCCCGAAGTCTGGGACATTCTCGAGGAAGTGATTCGCGAACATCCGGTCCTGCTGAATCGTGCGCCGACACTGCACCGGCTCGGCATCCAGGCATTCGAACCTGTATTGATCGAGGGCAAGGCCATTCAGCTGCACCCGTTGGTCTGTGCGGCGTTCAATGCGGATTTCGACGGCGACCAGATGGCTGTCCATGTGCCGTTGTCGCTCGAAGCGCAGCTCGAAGCGCGCGTGCTGATGATGTCGACGAACAATATTCTTTCGCCGGCGAACGGAAAGCCGATTATCGTGCCGTCGCAGGATATCGTTCTCGGGCTCTACTATCTGACGCACGAGCGCCTCGATCATGTCGGTGAAGAAATCGAGATCACCAGCAAGGAGATGCTGGAGGAAGCGCTGGAGAACCATGACATCCTTTTGCGCGATCCGAAGAATTTGCCGGCAGAGCCGGATATCGAGGACGCCGCGAAGACGTTCAAGGCGCTGAAAAGCGGCGCTCTCAAGGCGTACCGCCTGCCGCGTTTCTCTACGCTGGGTGAAATCGAGCACGCTATTGCTACGGACTCGGTTTCCTTGAACGCTCGTATTAAGGCGCGATACCACACTGTGGACGAGGACGGAAATCCGATCAGCCCGGTCGTTGTGACGACACCGGGCAGAATGTATCTCGCGGAAATTCTTCCGCGCAGCCCGAAGGTTCCTTTTAGTCTGATCAACCGCATTCTGACGAAGCGTGAGATCACCCAGGTCATCGATGAGGTCTACCGGCATTGCGGGCAGAAAGAGACTTGCATTTTCGCCGACCGAATGATGGCGATGGGCTTTAGCCAAGCCGCGCGGGCGGGGCTTTCATTCGGTAAGGACGATCTTGTCATCCCTGAATCGAAAACCCGCCTGATTGGCGAAGCTCAGGACAAGGTAAAGCAATACGAACAGCAATACCTGGATGGCCTGATCACCAAGGGCGAGAAGTACAACAAAGTGGTCGACGTCTGGTCGACATGCACCGACGAAGTCGCCGACGAAATGATGAAGGTCATGTCCTCGAGCGTTGGCGGTGAAGTGAACGCCGTCTACATGATGGCACATCCCGGCGCGCGTGGATCGGCCGCTCAGATTAAACAGCTTGCCGGAATGCGTGGCCTGATGGCTAAACCGTCGGGTGAGATCATCGAGACGCCGATCATCTCCAACTTTAAGGAGGGATTGAGTGTCCTCGAATACTTCAATTCCACCCATGGTGCCCGTAAGGGGCTCGCCGATACGGCGTTGAAAACCGCTAACTCCGGTTATTTGACGCGCCGTCTCGTCGATGTCGCGCAGGATTGCATCATCATCGAGGATAACTGCGGCACCGAAGGCGGCTTGACTCTGGAAACTGTGATCGAGGGTGGTGAAGTCATTGAGAGCCTCTCCGAGCGCATCGTCGGACGCTACGCCGCGGACGATATTATCGACCCGCTTTCCGGTGATGTCATCGTGAAGCGTGACCAAATGATAACTGAACCGGAGGCGGACGCGATTGCGACTGCAGGTTTGGATCAGGTGCGTGTTCGCTCGCCTCTGACCTGCGAAAGTCGGCGCGGTATTTGCGCCACTTGCTACGGACGCGATTTAGCCCGTGGCACGACGGTCAATTCCGGCGAGGCGGTCGGTGTGATCGCCGCGCAATCGATTGGCGAGCCCGGTACTCAGCTGACAATGCGGACATTCCACATCGGTGGTGCCGCGCAGCGTGGTGCGGAAGTTTCGTCGGTCGAATCTTCGATTGATGGTCGGGTAGCGATCGAAAATCGCAATATCGTCATGGATTCGACGGGTCGCCCGGTCATCATGGGCCGCAACTGCGAGCTGGTTCTAATCGACGAGCAAGAGCGTGAACGGGCGCGCCACCGTATTCCTTACGGCGCGCGGTTATTCATCGACGAGGGCTCGGAGGTCAAGAAAGGCGACAAGCTGGCGGACTGGGATCCATACACGATTCCGATCATTACGGAGAAGGATGGTATCGCTAACTACGTCGACCTCATGGACGGTGTGTCTGTCCGCGAAGTAATGGATGATGCGACAGGCCTTTCGTCGAAAGTCGTGATCGACTGGAAGCAACAGCCCCGCGGTGCCGAACTCCGGCCTCGGATTACGTTGCGCGACAAGAATAACAAGGTCGTTGAGCTGCCGAACGGTTCGGAAGCCCGCTACTTCATGTCTGTGGACGCCATTCTGTCGGTAGAGAACGGACAAGAAGTCCAAGCCGGCGACGTGGTTGCGCGTATTCCCCGTGAATCTTCCAAGACACGCGATATTACGGGTGGTCTGCCGCGGGTGGCGGAACTCTTCGAAGCGCGTCGTCCCAAGGATTACGCCATCATCAGCGGGGCGGAAGGTCGCGTCGAATTCGGTAAGGATTATAAGACGAAGCGCCGCATTGTGGTTGTGCCGGACGACGAGAACGTCGAGCCTACTGAATATCTCATTCCGAAGGGCAAGCATATCACCGTGCAAGAAGGGGATTATGTGCGGGAAGGGGACCTTCTTATGGATGGTAATCCTGTTCCGCACGACATTCTCGAGGTTCTCGGGGTTGAGGCTCTGGCTCGGTATTTGGTCAAGGAAATCCAAGACGTGTACCGGCTGCAGGGCGTCAAGATCAACGACAAGCATATCGAAGTTGTCGTCCGTCAGATGCTTCAGAAAGTCGAAATAAGCGATCCCGGCGATACGATCTTCCTAACCGGCGAGCAAATCGACCGGGAGGAATTCGAAGAGGTCAATGAGCGGACGAAAAAGGACGGTGGAGAGATCGCGTCTGCGACTCCGGTGCTGCAAGGCATTACGAAAGCTTCGCTGCAGACCAAATCCTTCATCTCGGCGGCTTCATTCCAGGAAACGACTCGCGTCCTAACCGAAGCGGCCGTCAATGGTAAGGTCGATACGTTGGATGGGCTGAAGGAAAACGTGATTGTGGGCCGTCTTATTCCCGCGGGCACGGGCAGCCACATGAACGAAGTTCGTGCCGTTGCCCAAGATCGCGATAAGGTCATTGCGGCCGAGCAAGCGAAGGAAGCGGCGCTGGAGGCGCCGGCCGACGCCACCGAGGTCGAGAAAGCCGAAGTGGCCTAGGGGGACGCATGAAAATGAAGACCTTCTGCGCAAATCGGCAGCATCTTGCGCGGAAGGCTCTTTGTTTCGAAAAGAGTAAGAAATCGCTAAGTTTTCTGCGATCTTTTGCTTGACGCTACATAGGGGCGTAACTAGTATGCGCCCACTTTCGCGGGGGTGACTGGCTGTAGGTGTCGGTTCGACGTTGTCGTACCGGGGCAAGCCTAGACGCAGTCCCACGGAATCAGAAGTAAACATATAAGCCGTAAGTCCGGCTGAAATGAAAACCGGTTGGCCCGGGAGCGGAGCTTTTTTCGCGCTTGGGGCAATTGAACACTGGTTGCACACTTTTGAGTGGGTCGACCGGAAACCGTTTGGACTGAATAGGGGCATCGAATGCCGACGATCAACCAGTTGGTTCGCAAGGGACGCCATAATAAGCCGACACGGAACAAGGTTCCTGCGCTTGAGGCATGTCCGCAGAAGCGTGGTGTGTGTACCCGCGTGTATACGACGACGCCAAAGAAGCCGAACTCGGCTTTGCGGAAGGTTGCGCGCGTGCGCCTGACCAATGGTTTCGAGGTCACAAGTTATATTCCTGGCGAAGGGCACAATCTTCAAGAGCACTCGGTCGTCATGATCCGTGGTGGCCGTGTTAAGGATTTGCCGGGTGTTCGCTATCACATCATTCGGGGCACCTTGGATACGCAGGGTGTCGACGATCGTCGCCAACGCCGTTCGAAATACGGCGCCAAGCGGCCGAAATAACGGGACCGGAGTTTACTGTCATGTCGCGACGTCATCGCGCAGAAAAACGGGATATCCTGCCGGACGCAAAGTTCGGTGATGTTGTGTTGAGCAAGTTCATCAACATCGTCATGAGGGATGGAAAGAAATCCACCGCCGAGAGTATTGTTTATGGCGCACTGGAAATGATGCAGGGCCGGGGGAGCGGCGATCCTGTTCAGAGCTTCCATGACGCCCTTGATAACGTGAAGCCGCAACTGGAGGTGCGTTCGCGCCGGGTTGGCGGTGCCACCTATCAGGTGCCGGTCGACGTGCGGCCGGATCGCGCGCAGGCGTTGGCTTTTCGCTGGTTGATTCAAAACGCGCGGTCGCGTTCGGAAAACACTATGACAGAGCGGTTATCTGGCGAATTGCTGGACGCCGCGAATAATCGGGGTGGGGCTGTCAAGAAGCGCGAGGATACGCATCGTATGGCCGAGGCCAACCGTGCTTTCTCGCATTATCGCTGGTAAGTCGCTTTTAGAGAGATTTTGAGTTATGGCACGCACAACCCCGATCGATCATTACCGCAACATCGGCATCATGGCCCACATCGATGCTGGCAAGACGACGACCACGGAGCGGGTTCTCTTTTATACCGGCCGTTCGCATAAGATCGGCGAAGTCCATGATGGCAACGCCACGATGGACTGGATGGAGCAGGAGCAGGAGCGCGGCATCACGATCACCTCTGCCGCAACGACGTGTTCCTGGATGGATCATAGGATCAACATCATCGATACGCCCGGGCACGTGGATTTCACCATTGAGGTGGAGCGCAGCCTCCGCGTCTTGGATGGCGCCGTCGCGGTCTTCGACAGTGTCGCCGGTGTTGAGCCGCAGTCGGAAACGGTGTGGCGGCAGGCGGATAAATACGCGGTCCCGCGAATCTGCTTCGTGAACAAGATGGACCGGATGGGCGCGGATTTCTTCCGTTGCGTGGACATGTTTGTGGATCGATTGGGCGCGCGCCCGATCGTTATGCAACTGCCGATCGGCGCGGAGTCGGATTTCGTCGGCTTGATTGATCTCGTCAAGATGAAGGCGATCATCTGGAAGGACGAAAGTCTCGGCGCCGAATTCGAAGAGCAGGCAATCCCCGACGATTTGGCCGAAATGGCCGCCGAATACCGTGAAAAGCTCGTGGAAATGGCCGTCGAGCAGGACGACGACGCGATGGAAGCGTATCTGGAAGGCACGGAGCCCAGCGAGGCAACGCTTCGCGCCTGCGTGCGCAAGGGTGCGCTTGCTGCCGATTTTGTCCCGGTTTTCCTGGGTTCGGCATTCAAGAATAAAGGCGTGCAGCCGCTTCTCGATGCTGTGGTGCATTATCTGCCCTCACCGAAGGATGTCGATAACGTCAAAGGCGTGAAGCTCGATGGCGAGACACCGGACGAGCGCAAGACCTCGGACGAGGAGCCGTTCTCGGCGCTTGCCTTCAAGATCATGAATGATCCCTATGTCGGCACGCTGACCTTTGCCCGGATTTACTCGGGTACGCTGAGCACGGGCGATAGCGTCATGAATACGGTTAAGGATAAGAAGGAACGGGTCGGCCGGATGCTTTTCATGCATGCCAATAGCCGGGAAGACATTAAGGAAGCCTGCGCCGGCGATATCGTCGCGATTGCGGGCCTCAAGGCGGTCACGACGGGCGACACGCTGTGTGATTCGAGCAAGCCGATCATCCTGGAGCGCATGGAATTCCCCGATCCGGTCATCGAGATCGCGGTCGAGCCTAAGACTAAGGCGGATCACGACAAGATGTCGACGGCACTACAGCGGTTGGCGGCCGAAGATCCGAGCTTCCGCGTCGCGAGCGACCCGGAGAGCGGCCAGACGGTCATTAAGGGAATGGGCGAGCTTCACTTGGAGATCATCGTCGATCGCATGAAACGCGAGTTCAGCGTCGATGCAAATATCGGTGCGCCGCAGGTTGCCTATCGCGAGACGATCTCGAAAGCGGTCGATATCGACTATACACATAAGAAGCAGACGGGCGGTGCCGGCCAGTTCGCGCGTGTGCAAATCCATTTCGAGCCGTTGGAGCCCGGTGGCGGCTTCGAGTTCGAGAGCAAGGTTTTCGGCGGATCCGTGCCGCGCGAATACATTCCGGGCGTTCAGAAGGGCATCTCGGATTCCCGTGAAAGCGGTATCCTTGCCGGCTTCCCGGTGATTGATTTTAAGGCGACGCTGTTCGACGGGGCTTCGCACGACGTTGACTCCTCGGTAATGGCATTCGAGTTGGCGGCTCGTGCGGCCTTCCGCGAAGCGATGCAAAAGGCCGGCCCGAAACTGCTTGAGCCGATGATGAAGGTCGAGGTGGTGACGCCTGAAGATTATATGGGCGATATCATCGGCGACCTGAACAGCCGGCGCGGCAACGTGACCAGCATGGACCAGCGGGGCAACGCCCGGGTGATCAATGCTCTGGTCCCGCTTGCTAATATGTTTGGCTACATCAATACGCTGCGCTCTTCGAGTCAGGGGCGGGCGCAGTTCACAATGCAATTCGATCATTACGCGCAGGTACCTCAGGCAGTCGCCGAAGAAGTACGTGCAAATCTTGCGTAACCGTTTTTAAGGTTGGAGACGACAGATGGCGAAAGCGAAGTTTGAAAGAAACAAGCCGCACTGCAACATCGG
>JAYPOZ010000150.1:0-7164 GCA_038131165.1 Rickettsiales bacterium
TTCGATACCCGCTTTTGCGGCCAACACAATACCCTCGACACACGTTGCAAGGTTGGTGAGCGACATCATGTTGTTCACGACCTTGACGACCTGCGCCTGACCGACCTTGTCGCCGATGTAGACGATTTCGCCGGCAAATGCCTTCAACAACGGTTCGACCTTATCATAGACGGCTTTGGGACCCGATGCGATGACGGTGATCTCCTTGTCCCAGGCCCGCGCCGTCCCCCCGGTGATCGGGCTGTCGAGCATGTCGATCCCCTTCTCGGCCAGCACCCGCTCGACCTCGCCTGCCGCTTCGGTCCCCATTGTCCCGAGATTGACGAAGGTCTTGATCGCGCTGCCGTGAATCACGCCGTCCGCGCCGCTCGCAACCGCGTGAAAGCTCTCGACGCTCGGCATGCAGGCAAAGACGACCTCGGCCTGCGAGGCAACCTCGGCCGGCGATGAGGCAATCCGCGCCTGCTTCTCCGCCAGCGTTTTCGTCGCCTCGGGATTGATGTCGAAGACGGAGAGGCCTTTTTCCTGGTCGAGTATGTTTGTCGCGAGCGGTAAACCCATGTTACCGGTGCCGATGAAGCCTGCGGTCATGTCGATGGATCCTTGAATAATCTGCAGCCGGTGGACGCCGGCGGGCTAAACGGTAAGTTAGGAGCTACCGATTGCCCGGCAAGCGTTCCAACCGCCGAGAGGAGATGAGACCAATGATAACGCTATACGGCCTGAAGAATTGCGACACCTGCCGCAAGGCATTGAAATGGATGACTTCGGAAGGAATCGAGCACACCTTCAAGGACATTCGTGCCGATGGCGTGACGGAGGGTCAGATGGACGGCTGGATCGATGCCGTCGGGTGGGAGACTCTCCTCAACCGCCGGGGTACGACATGGCGAAAGCTGGCGGCTGCCGACAAGGAAGGCGTCGACGCCGCCCGGGCAAAAGCCCTGATGCTCGCCCAGCCGGCGCTGATCAAACGTCCGGTCTTCGAGACCGGGACCACCGTGATCGTCGGCTTCAAGGAAGCCGAGATCAACGCCCTGCGCAGCGCCGGATAGGCGGCCGAAGTTACCCCGCCTTCGCGCGGTTCTTCTCGAGCCAGGAATCGACCATGGCGACAGTCTGATCGACCGTGTCCAGCTGCATGCCTTTCTCCGCCGAAATCGTCTTCACCAGGCAGTCGGCCCGCTCGATGTTGGGCGCCCCGGCGAGCAGCGCGCGAGCGGCCGACGACGGCTTCGCCAGACCGTTCGCGGCACTTGCGTATTTCTCGAACGGCACCAGATCGGCCCGATCGGCACCCATCGCCACGCAGACGTCCTGAACGAAACTGTAGACCTTGGCCGAGAGCTCCAAGTCCGAATGCACGGAATCCCGAATGGACCGCATGTCATCTTGTTGGACACAACGGTAATTGCCGGTAAGCAGCATGCTCCACTTCGCCAGCGGCACGAAGACGGAATCGTGCACCTTCAACTTTACCGGCAATTCCAGCGGCCCGTCGCCGGGATCGAACCGAATCGCCTCGATGTCGGCCTGCATCTGTTTCAGGATCGCCGTGTCGGCGTCGGATTCGAAGCGCGCCGCCTTGAAATTTGTCGGCAGGGCGACCTGCAGCACGTTGAGCGGCTCTTCCGGCGGGCGGAAAGCCTGCGGGTCGGGACTGCACAGGGTGATGTTCTTAGGGTCCACGGAATCCCAGACGCTGGCGTCTGTATAGCATTTCACCAGCTTCGAGGTATCGAGCCCCGGAATCCGCGCCAGATAGGGCAAGGGCGGCATGTTCATGATCGACATGCAGGGCTTACCGGACTTACCTACCCGGTCCAGCAGCTCGCGCACACCGGGCGAGCGGTACTGCGGCTCCTGCATCGCCAGAACCACGAGATCGAATTGCGACGGGTCGGCATCGTCTGTCCCGCCGGCGGACAGCGATCCCTCGCAATTCTTGGAATTGATTTCGACCAGGTCGTCGCGGCCCCGGATCGGCATACGGACGATCGCGCCATCCCTATTGAACAGCTCTGCCTCTTCCGGCAGACAAACCAGTCTTACCGAATGCCCGGCCAAGACCAGCTTTATCGCCAACAACGAGCCGTAAGATGCGCCCATGATCAGCGTATTGTACTTCGTTCCCATTAATTCCTCCCCGGATTCCCTAATAGACGCGGTATAATCCGGACAGTGATCGGTCCGGGCCGCCGCTTTGCCTAGGAATGTGCCTGCTTTGGCTAAGGTGGGTCAAGTTCTGGTATACAAAAGACCTCCAAACCGAAAAACAGAGCCGGTCCGGACAGACTTTCCCCTCGTGGTGCCGCCGGCTCAGACCGGCATCTGATATTTGACGCCGGCATCGCAATTGTCGGCGCCCGGCAATGCATCGACGACTTCGCCGGAAAGACTCGATCCCGCCGATTTGATCTTCATCAAAGCGCCGCCAAGGGTGGCCCCATATCCTAATGCGGAAGAAACCGAATCCAATCTGTTGGATTGATTGTAACTCTGCAGCCATGGAAGGACGATGAAATGGGTCCTACGGATGTGTTTTCGCTGGCAGATGAATTTGGCCCGGTAAAGGTCGTTCATGTCCACGAAGCCAGTTGCGGCTTGCGGGGCATCTTGGTTGTGGACAACGTCGCGATCGGCCCTTCCATCGGCGGGTTGCGCATGGCACCGGACGTCACGTTGGAGGAATGCGCGCGTCTCGCACGGGCGATGACGTTGAAGAACGCCGCCGCCGGCTTACCGCATGGCGGCGGGAAATCGGTGATCGTCGGCGATCCGGCGATGCCGATTGAGGCGAAGGAGCGGATGATACGGGCCTTCGCCTCCGCCCTCGCGACGGAAGATATGTATATCTTCGGACCCGATATGGGGACGAACGAGACATGCATGGCCTGGGTGCGGGATGAAATAGGTGGCCGCGCGGTCGGGCTGCCGCGGGAGATCGGCGGTATCCCGCTCGACGAGATCGGCGCCACGGGCTTCGGCGTCAGTCATGCCACGGCGGTCGCCGCCAAACACCTCGGCATCGACATGCACGGCGCACGGGTCGTCATCCAGGGTTTCGGTGCGGTCGGACAGTTCGCCGCCCGCTTCTTGAGCGACCTCGGGTGCCACGTCGTGGCCGTCTCGGATACGCACGGCGCGATCCACAATTCGGGTGGCTTGGATGTCGCCGGCCTGATCGCGTTGAAACAAGGAGGCCGGAGCGTCTTCGAGTTTGGCGCGGGTGAGGTTCTCGACGGCGAGGACGCCGTCGGCCTCGCTTGCGATATCTGGATACCGGCGGCGCGGCCTGATGTGATCCGTGAAGATAATCTCGACCGGCTGCAGGCCCGGCTCGTGGTGCCGGGCGCCAATATCGCGGTTACCGATGGCGCGGAACTCGAACTGCACCGCCGGGGCGTGCTCTGCCTGCCCGATTTCATCGCCAATGCGGGCGGCGTCATCTGCGCCTCCGTCGAGTATCACGGCGGCACGCAGGCAGGCGCAATACAGACGATCGAGGAGAAGATCCGTGCCAACACCGAAGCCGTCTTGGCGGTCGTCGAACGGGAAAACCGCACACCCCGGGACGCGGCGGTGTCGATGGCGGCTGAGCGGGTCCGCAGCGCAATGGCCATGCGCCGCTGGTCGAGCTTCTAGGAGACGACGCGACAAATCGAAGGAAGACGAAATGTTGAGAATTCGATTCCACGGGCGCGGCGGCCAAGGGATGAAGACCGCAAGTCGAATTCTCGGAACCGCGCTGTTCTTGGAGGGGTACGAAGTCCAAGACGCCCCGCGCTACGGCGCCGAGCGTCGCGGCGCACCGATTTTCGCCTACGTCCGCGCCGACAAAGCGCCCATCCACGAGCGCGGAATCATCGCGGTGCCGGATCTTGTCGTGGTCGCCGACGATACGCTGATGGGCGTCACCGCCGCCGGTGCATCGGAGGGCATGGATGCCCAGACCGTCATGTTGGTGGCAACGAATCAAGATCTCGGCGAATGGCGCGAGCGACTGCAGACCGAAGCCCGGCTGCTGCCGTTGAGGGTCGAGACCGCTTCAGACCCGCTCGAACGACCGCATATCGGCGCGGCCTGCGCCGGCGCAGCGGCACGCCTGCTGGGGGTCGTCTCGCCGCAGACCCTAAAGACGGCGGTAGAGACCGAGTTGGCCGATTTCCCCACCAAGATCATTACCGAAAACGTAGAGGGCGCCCTCAAAGCCTACGAGGCGGTATCGGACAACGCCGGATGCGTGACCGAACGGCCGGCCCTGTCGGCGCAGCAATCCATGGCGCCCCGCTGGATCGACCTGCCGCACGAAGATGCCGACATTTCGGCGCCGGCCATTCACCACGGCATGACAAGCGTGCAGGTACGCACCGGACTTTGGCGCACCGTGCGACCGGTGCTCAATAAGGATGCCTGCAACAAATGCACCTGGGTTTGCGGTTCGTTCTGCCCAGACGGAGTCATTTCCGTCGATGCAGAGGAATTTCCCGAGATCGATTTCGACCAGTGCAAAGGCTGCATGATCTGCGTCGTGCAGTGTCCCAAACATGCCCTCGTGCCGGTACCGGAATCGGAAGCCGCAGCAAAGGAAGGTTCGATATGAAACCTATGCTGCTGACCGGAAATGCAGCCGCGGCATGGGGCGCGCGGCTCGCACGCGCGGATTACCTGCCGGCGTTCCCCATCACGCCCCAGACGGAAATCATCGAAACCATCGGCCGCTGGATCGACCGCGGAGAAATTCCGACCCGCATGGTGACGCTCGATTCCGAACATTCGATGATCACCGCCGCAGGGTCGGCGGCCTTGAGCGGTGTCCGGGTTTTCACCGCGACATCGAGCCAGGGCCTGCTCTACGGCATGGAGATGCTTTATACCGTGGCCGGCTGGCGGGCTCCCTTCGTGCTGGCAAACGTCTCGCGGGGCCTCGCGGCGCCCATCACGCTGGAGCCGGATCACAACGATATTCTGGCCGCCCGCGACAGCGGCTGTTTACAAATTCATTGCGCCACCTGCCAGGAGGTCGTCGACGCAACCCTGATCGCCTATCGCGTAGCCGAGGCCCCGGCCGTCCGATTGCCCGTCATCGTCAATCTCGATGGTTTCTATCTCTCTTTCACCCGCGAACCGGTTGATTTGCCGGAGCCCGAAGCGGTCGCCGAGTTCCTGCCGTCGTTCGATCCGGGCAATCTTGCCTTCCGAGCCGGGCGACCGTTGAGCGAGGCGGTCGCGGTTCTCGGCGGCGGACCGTACTCGTATTTCCGCTACGAGACGCACCTCGCCGTCCTCGCGGCGCTCGATGCTTACGAGGCAGCGGCATCGGATTTCGTCAAGACTTTCGGTCGCGAATACGACGCCGTGGAATGCTACCGGATGGAGGACGCGGAGAGCGCCTTCCTGATGATCGGATCCTACGCGACGAAGGCGAAGGCGGCAGTCGACCGGCTGCGCGAAGCCGGCCGTCGCGTCGGTCTTGTTCGCCCGCGCCTGCTGCGGCCTTTTCCAGAAGAAGCGCTCAAGACCGTTCTTCGGCCACTAAAAGCCGTGGCGGTGATCGACCAGAACATTTCGATGGGCAAAGGCGGCGTTCTGCACACGGAAGTCTCCTCGATCCTCGCGGGCATCGAAGGCGCGCCGCGCGTGTTGAGCTTCATCGGCGGCCTCGGCGGCAGGGACATCGGCGAGGACGAGCTCCTGGAGATCGCAAGACTAACGGAGGAAGTGGCGGCAGGCGGCGACGCGCCACGCCCGAGGCTCCTTTATAGCGAGGACGAACTGAAGCAGATCCGAAAGTTGCAAGCCATCGCGGCGGCCGAACAGAACGAGCCGGAGGTAGGGCCATGAGCGACACCCATTTCGAGCGGATGAAAGATCTGCCGTCGACACACCTGCTGGGCGCCGGGACCGCGATGTGCGCGGGCTGCGGCGGTCTTGCGGCGGTGCGGGAGGCCTACGACGTACTTGGCGAGAATACGGTCTTCGTAAATGCCGCCGGCTGCATGACTCTGCTGTCGATTTATCCGTTTACGCCGTTCCGGGGCTCCTGGCTCTACACCTCAATGGCGTCTGCGCCGGCGGGCGCTCAGGGCATCCGGGACGCGCTTGACATCCTGTTGGAGAAAAAGAAACTGTCGGCCAGGGAGGATCTTGAGGTCGTCGTGCTGACCGGCGACGGCTCGGCCCACGGCATGGGTCTCTCGGCGACGTCGGGAGCGCTTGAGCGGAAGCTCGATTTTATCTACCTCTGCTACGACAACGAAGGCTACGGCAATACCGGACAACAGAGTTCTGCCGCCACGCCGCACGGCGCGCAGACCGCAACCGCGACCTCCGCGCTCGGCAATCCGGGTTTCAAAAAGGACCTGTTCGAGATATGGAAAGCCCACGAGCCGGCCTATCTGGCGACAGTCATCGCCGCCGAGCCGCTCGATCTCGCCCGCAAGTTCGAAAAACTACGCGGCATCAAAGGCCCGCGCATGATCATCGCGCTGGCGCCATGCCCGACCGGCTGGGACTTCGACCCGCGGCATTCCGCCGAAATCGGACGCCTGGCTGTCCGCACGGGCATCTGGCCGCTGAAGGAATATATCGATGGCGAAGTTATTCATACCCGCAAACCGCATCCGCTTTTGCCGGTCGAGGAGTATCTCAAGCTGCAGGGACGCTTCCGACACCTTTTCGAGCCGGAACGCAACGAAACGCTGATCCGGGAAATTCAGGATCGCGTCGACCGCTACTGGTCGAAGGCGTCGGACGGATGACCGGCCTCACGACCAGCTATCTGCATCACGGGGGCGAGACTCCGCTCTTGGGAGCAACGCTGCCCGCGCATTTCGCAGATATGGCCGAACGTTATCCCGAGAATGATGCGATCGTCTCCGTACCGCAAAGTCGGCGGCTGAGCTATGCCGGGTTGGCCGTGGAGGTGGACCGCCTCGCCAAGGGCCTGCTGGCGATGGGTTTCACCAAGGGGGACCGGATCGGCGTCTGGTCGACGGACAATATCGAGTGGTTGCTGGTGCAACTCGCCACCGCGCGGATCGGCGTCATCCTCGTCAACATCAACCCCGCCTACCGGCCGCGGGAACTTGCCTATGCGCTCGAACGCTCCAGGGTGCAGGGCCTGTTCACGATCCCGGCGTTTCGCAGCAGCGACTATGTGGG
>JAYPOZ010000151.1:0-7146 GCA_038131165.1 Rickettsiales bacterium
CGGCTTACCCTCACAAGGACCTGGAGATCGGCGAGATCGGCTGGCCGAGCGCCGGGCGGACACGCGGCCATGCCGTCCCGAACCTCGTCAATCAGGCCCGTTTCATGCGCGAGTTCGCCGCACAGGCCAGGGACCTCGGCGTACGCTACAATCTGATCGAAGCGATCGATCAGTCTTGGAAAAAAGTGCCCGAGGGAACCGTAGGCGGCTTTTGGGGCCTCCTCAACGCGGACCGCGAGCTCAAATTCCCGCTTTCCGGGCCGGTCCGGGAGTGGGCGAGCCCATGGCCGGGATTGCTGATTTCGGCGAGCCTGGCGGCGCTGTTTCTTGGATCGGCTCTCTTCGCGGGCCGCAGGCCGGCATTAGTCTCTGCGCTCGGCATCGGGTTCTCAGGCGCGGCGACCGGCACCTGCCTTTCGCTGCTCTACGTCCAGATAGAATCGATGGCTACTGGGGGAGTGAGCCTGCTTTGGGGAACATATCTTCTGGTCGTGGCGGCAACCGGCGGCTTGTTTCTTGGCGCCCAAGCGGCGGGTTTGCCCGCAGCATGGCGCCAGGAACCGTCCCGTCTTGGCGAAGTGCTGGCGGGATGCCGGAGACGGGCCTTGGCGCCGGCCCAGATACTTGGATTGTTTCGCTGGGGGGTATTGCTGCCCGCGGGATTTCTGGCCGTATCGCTCACCGTGGATGGACGTCATCGTGATTTTCTGACGCTGGCATTCGTATTACCGGCGCTTGCCTTGGCAATGCAGGCGCGGACGTATCGCGGCGACGCCAAAACAGCCGAAGACGCGTGGATCAGCCTTCTGATCGGCATCGCAGGCCCGATGTCCGTCGAAGCCTTCGGCAATCGGGAGGCCTTCGCCTGGGCGGGAACATGCGTGCTTCTTGCCCTGCCCGGTTGGCCTGCCATTACGGTAGAAGCCCGCAGGCTAGCGCGGATTTTCGCGGCGATACGCCAGCAAGACAACAGCCAGCACGACCGCAACCGCTGAAAAAGTGGCGTTATAGAGCACGAGTCCCGCGCCTCCGACAAACAACGCAAGATGAGTGGCAAAGAGATGCAAGCGGACGCTGGGGAGGGCCCCAAGAGCCACCGCCCCAAGCGCGACGGTCCCAAGCAAATCGAGTTCAGCGGCCACGATTAAGCCCGTGCGCGGCGCACACCACCAAAACGCGCCGTCAGCGCAGGCAGCACCCAGCTTCTCGGGCTCGATGAAGTCGTATCGCACCCAAATGGCGAGAACAGCCGCGAAAATCGACAGGCACACGCCGCCAAACGGGCGTGACGTCAGGAATAAGACCGCGAAAAATCTCGACATAACACGGGTTACCATGCAGGAGCCTTGCGCTGGTTACTCACACACCTACTTCACCGCGTCCCTTTGCGCTTGGCATAGCGCGACATCATCCCGAACAGTTTGATGCGGTCGAAAGCCGGCCGTTCGCCGGCATACTCGCCGTAGAGCGTCTGCAGATTGAGGACGATGCGTTCCGCATCGAGCCAACCGTCGAAATCCGTCATTGAGATGTCCAGCGCCGCCTCCTCGATTTCCATGTCCGCATCGTATCGCTTGCGGGCTTCGGCATCGAGATAGAGGAGGTAGTCCTTCATCCGCTGGACCCCTTCCTTGCCGCAAATGGCGCCGTGTCCGGGCACGACGGTCTCGATATCCCATGACAGCATCAGATCGCAGGCGTGCACCCAATTGGCGACCGGGCCTTCCCAGATCACCGGGTGTCCTTCGTTGAACAGGATATCGCCGGTAAAGACGGTGCGGTCTCCCGGCACATGAACCAATACGTCGCCGCCGGTATGGGCCGGGCCCACATTGATCAGGCGGACCTCCTTATCGCCGACCGTGAGGGTCAACTCGTCGTTGAACGTGCGGGTCGGCAGCGCGTATTCGTCGATCTCCTCGAAATCGAACTTGGCCGGCCCCATGGCTTCGTAGAGGAACGCCCCGCCCTCGCCGAGGGTATGGGCGTTCCGCATCAACTCGGCAAGTTTCTCCGGACCGCGCTCGGCCATTTCCTCGGCGCAGATCTGCGATGAGACGATCTCGCCCGCATTCGCGAGCTTATTCCCGAACGTGTGGTCGCCGTTCGAGTGAGTATTGACCAGCGTATCGATGGCTTCCGCTTTCGGGACGGCCCGGCGCATCTCGGCCAGCATCGCCGCAGTCGATTTGAAGTCGAACAGCGTGTCGACGAGCAGCGTCGCCTCGCCGTCGACGACCAGGCCGGCATTGCTCCAGCCCCAGGAACCGTCCGGCTGCAGATACGCCCACGCGCCATTTCCCAGATCGTGCAACCCTTTGGTATATGGATAGTTCGCCATGAATTCGCCCCTTCGCATGCTCGTTTGCAACAGCATGGGGCGGTTCGGATTGTGCTACAAGCGCGATCCGAGGACGGCGGGGATGGGCCCAATGTCCGGCTCGACCGGCAATCCGAGCCAGGACCGGGTTTGCGCCTGTGCCACGGCGATCTGATCGCTCGACATCACCAATCTGACCGTCCGCAGTCGGTTTCGCGCGACCTCGACCAAGGCTGCCGGCCCCCGATGCTCGATCAAGGTCGAATACCATCGGTAGGCAAGCACGAAATTGCGCTGCCCGGCCCGCCCCGTCTGGTGGGCCATCGCCAGCTTATACATGCAATCGAAGCGCGACTCGCCCTTACTGTCGCTCGCGCACATCTCAAGCGCGGCCAGAGCCATATCGCGCTCTCGGGACATCTGCATGCCTGCGTATGAATAGCAGCTGGCCCCATCGCCATCGACGCAGGCCTCAAGAATATGGGGCAAATGGGAATCGGTAACGGTATCGAGCCCGCGATAGATCGCGTGCGCGGCAAAGCCCCCCAAAAGAAGGGCGACCATCGACAGGACGACGGCGAACCGTCGGTTGCTCATTTCAAAATTTCCAATCCGAATCTGGCAGTTCGAACAGACGCAGAATGACCCCTGAACCTTTCCTTAACCTTACCGACGGTCTCAATCGTCCTTCTCCGCGGCTTTCGCCATCTTGTCCCAATCGAATTCCAACGGTTTCTTCTCCAGAAAATTCTGAATCGCCGCGGCGCTATAGTCCGTCGTGAACGCGACGCTCTGGGCATAGGCCTCCAACTGCCCCACGGCGCCTTCGTCCAAGTGAAGCGATTGGTTGAGCACGTTCTTGGTCAGGCCGATGGCCTGGCGGGATGCGTGGCGGAACCGTCCGGCAAATGCCATCGCCCGTTCGAGCAATGCCTCTTGCGGGTGAATTTCGTAGACGATGCCCATCTCCTTGGCTTCTTCGGGGCCGAACGAACGTGCGGTAAACATAATGTCCTTTGCGCGCTGCAGCCCGACGATCCTCGGCAGGAGATAAAATCCGCCGACATCCGGCACCAGGCCGATCCGGCCGAAGACGGAACAGAAGCGCGCACGGGGCGACGCCAGGATGAAATCGGCCGCCAGCGCGAGGTTGAAGCCGCCGCCATAAGCCGCGCCATCGATGGCCGCGATGACCGGAATTTCCAGGTTCACCAAAGTCGGGAACCACAGATGCAGGTCTTGGATGCGCTTGCGGCCGCTGACCGAAGTCTGCCGTTTCTCCGTCAGGGCCTTGAGGTCGCCACCGCCGCAAAACGCACCGCCCGCCCCCGTCAGGACCATCGCCTTCAGGCTCTCGTCATCGCGGATTCGGAGGACGGCATCCGCAAGTTCCTCGCGCATCGTGATATCGAGCGCGTTGCGCGCCTCCGGACGGTTGAGCGTGACGAGCGCGACTTCGTTCTTAATCTCGTAGGTAATTGCCTTGTAATCCATGGTATTTCTCCGTTCCGCGGTGAAGGGCGTGCTTCGGCACCCCTCGGCAGGTGCCTGTGCCGATATAGACTCTATCCCGTCGAACGAAATTGGCGAAACGGGAGCGGTGACAATGGGGCTGACGGCGGAACTCTGCGACAAGATTGTCGCGACGGGATGGGATGATCTGACCGACGAGGCAATTCAGAGGACCCGTCGCATCATCCTGGACGGTATAGCCGTCGCCGTCGCGGGCACGATACAGGAAGAGGCGCCGGAAGTCTTGGCGGCGCACGTCAAGGCGCTGGGCGGCCACCCGGACTCGACACTCATCAATTTCGGCTTCAAGACCTCGCCGGTGCACGCCGCCTATGTCAACGGCGCCTCCATGCATGTCCTGGATTTCGAGCCGATGTGGCAGCCTGCAAACCATCAGGTCTCGACGACTCTGCCCGCCGTGCTGGCCATCGCCGAACTACGGGGTTCGGACGGGCGCGCGTGTCTGACCGCAATGGTCAAGGGGATTGAGTTGATGGGCTGGATCCGTCAAGCCTCGAACCAAAGCGATATCAAGACGGTCCGCTTTCATCCGCCCGGACTGGCCGGCCCCCTGGGCGCCGCGGTCTCGGCGAGCCATCTCCTGGGGTTGGATGCAACCAAGTTGCGCTGCGCGCTCGGCATCGTAGCCTCGCGGGTCGGCAGCATCCTTGCCAATGTCGGCACCATGTCGAAATCGATCAATTGCGGCCATGCCGTGGGGGAAGGCGTCGATGCGGCGCTGCTCGCCGAGCGCGGCTTTACCGCCAACCCAGACGTGATCGAGCATCCGCGCGGCTATATCGCGAGCTATTTCGACGAGCGGTTCGAGCCGGAAAAACTGCTCAACTACGGCCCGCCCTTCCGGGTCACCGATCCCGGTTACGCCATCAAGATGTTTCCCAGCCAGTTCGGCACGCATTTCGTGATCACCGCCGGCTTGGAGTTGCGCGAGAAGATCGGCGACCCGGCTCGAATCGAACGGGTCAAACTGACGACGCCGATGATGGCGTATATCGACCGGCCCTATCCGCTGGACGGTCTGGACGGCAAGTTCAGTTGGCAATACACCACCGCCTGCGCGCTGCTCGATGGCAAGGTAGTCATGGACAGTTTCACCAACGCGCGCCGCTTCGCGCCGGACATGGAGGCGATGCTCGAGCGGATCGACGTCGAGATGCACGACGATATTCCCGGGGATTTCGACCGCATGCATGTCGTGGCCGAAGCCACTTTGAGCGACGGTTCGACCGTGAGCGCGAAATGCAACGGCCCGCGCGGCAAGTGGGGCACGCCGCCGATCCCCGAAGAAGACCATCTGGTAAAGGTTCGAGATTGCCTGGCGCTGAAATATGGGGAGTCGGAGCGCGAGGAGATCATCGGTCTTGCCCGCCGATTCGACGAACTCACGCCAGAGCGGATTTCAAAATTGATGGCGCTGCTCGCGGGCTAGCATTCGGGAAACACATGAGGAGTAAAGCAATATGAGCGACAAGAAACTGGGATTTATCGGCGTGGGCGCGATGGGCGGACCCATGGCGGGGCGGCTATTGGATGCGGGTTACGCCTTGACGATCTGCGATGTGAACGATGCCGCGGCCGAGGCGCTGGTCGCGAAAGGCGCCGTGCGGGTCGCCACGCCGAAAGACGTCGCCGACGCAGAGTCGACGGTTCTGGTCAGCCTGCCCACTCCGGACGTGGTTTTTCATGTGGCTCTCGGCCCGAACGGCATTGCCGAAGGCTCGGCGGTGAAGGATTTCATCGACTTGTCGACCACCGGGTCCGTCATGGCGATCAAGGTCGCAGAGGGACTGGAAGCCAAGGGCATCAACGTGCTCGACTGTCCGGTCAGCGGCGGCGTGCGCGGCGCGGAGGTTGGCTCGCTGGCGCTGATGATGTCCGGACCGCAGGATTTGGCGGATCGGGTCAAACCCGTTCTGGAACATATCGGACGCAATCTCTTCTTTATCGGCGAGACTCGCGGTGCCGGGCAAACCATGAAGCTCGCCAATAACTTCCTCTCGGCCATCGGTACGGTTGCCACCGCAGAGGCTGTCACCCTCGGCGTGAAGGCCGGGCTCGATCCCGCCGTAATGCTCGATGTCCTGAACGCAAGTTCCGGCCGCAACAGCGCCACCCAGGACAAATTCCCGAAATCGGTCCTTACCGGAACCTACGACAAGAGCATGGCCCAGCGGCTCTTGCTCAAGGATGTCCGGCTTTGTACCGAGGAAGCAGAAACCCTCGGCGTACCGATGTGGATGGGGGCGGCGGTGCGGCAATTCCTTACATTTGCCGTCGGTCAGGGAACCGGCGACGAGCCGAGCATCACGCTGGTCAAGTATTACGAGAATTGGGCCGGTGTGAAGATCGCGAAGGAAGGCACGTCCTCCGATTAACGAATGCTTAATTTCCAAGCCGGTATGATTCACGTGGGAATTGTTTTGAACGGGCGCATATCGGAATGGATCATCGGGACCGAGGGCTGGCGGGTGCTATTGCGGCCGGGGCGGTCAATCCGACCCAGCGCCGCCGCATCGCCGACGGTGACCTCGCCCTGTTCATACGAGACCTCGGTGCGGAGGCGCCGATCCGGATCGCTTTCGAGTACTGGCAATCGATTTCGCGGGCCGGCGCATTGCCGCGCCGGGCCGCGATCGACCCGGTAGAGTTGGGCTCACGCGTGCTGCCGCACGTAATCCTGATCGACGTCGAGCCGGATTTCCGCTTTCGCTACCGTCTCATCGGCAATGCCGTCCTGCAGATCTTCGGGGTAAATTATACTGGCCGGTATATCGACGAACTGGGACTGGGGGCCGTTTTCGACGAAATCATTGCGTTCTACCGACACGTTTGCGAGCGCCGCAACCCGGTACTGCTGGACGGTACGTACGAACGGAATTATCGCCGACAGTTCCATTTCCGGCGGTTGGCCATGCCGCTCCAGAACGAGGCCGGTGAGATCGATTCTCTTTTCTGCATCTTCGAGCAAACGGGCCGGCAGTAGACCGACAGCCGTCGCCCCAATTCACAATTCCGGCACGTGCCCTATCCTTTAAAGCGCATGCCCTTGCCGTACCGGCGAAGGCCGAAAACAACCTCAACCGGATGCCATGACATGACTGCCGAAAACGTGCTCCTCCGTGAAGACCGGGACGCGATCCGCCTCCTGACCCTGAACCGTCCCAAGAATCTGAACGCGCTCAGCGAAGAGTTGGTTAACGCACTTATCGCGGGCGTCGACGAGGCGCATGCCGACGAAAATGTCTCCGCGATCATCCTCGCCGGCGGCGAACGCGCCTTTTCCGCCGGCGCCG
>JAYPOZ010000152.1:0-7139 GCA_038131165.1 Rickettsiales bacterium
TCCTGGAATTGATCGAGCGCTTCGGTGCGGAGAACGTGGATGCCTACATGGTCGAAGTGATCGACTATGCGGAGCGGCTCACGCGCGCTGCGGTCGCGGAATTGCCGGATGGGGAGTTCGATTTCGAGGATTGGATCGACGACGATGGCATCGATATCGATCAACCCATCCGCCTCTACGTTAAGATCAATAAGAAGGGCGACCAGATGATGGTCGACTGGACCGGATCGTCAGACCAGGTCAAAGGCGCCATCAATAACACGCTCTCCTATACGAAGGCCGCGAGCTATGCGGCCATCCGCTCCGTGCTGCCGGACGGCATTCCGAACAATGAAGGCGTCTTCCGCGTCATTGACGTCACCGCGCCCCCGGGCACGATTGCCAATAATGTCCTGCCGGCGGCCTGCGCGGCCCGCGGCCTGACAGGTTTCCGCATGGTCGATTGCATGTTTGGCGCGCTCGCGAAGATGGTCCCGGACCAAGTTTGCGCGGCTTCCGACGGTGGAAATTCCGGTGTTTCGGTCGGCGGTTACGATGCGGATCGAAAACCTTACATCTATGTCGACTTTGCCTGCGGGACCTGGGGCGGCCGCCCTTGGGCCGACGGGCTGCAGGGCAATTCGAATATGTTCGCCAATATGGCTTCGCAGTCGGTCGAGGTCATAGAGGCCGAGCAGCCCATCGAGATTTTGGCCTACGAACTTCTGCCTGACCGGGCAGGTGCCGGCAAGTTCCGCGGCGGCGCGCCTTATTACCGCGATTACAAGTTCACCGAGAAGGAAGCCGTGCTGCAGGTTCGCTCTGACCGTGCACGATTCCGGCCCTACGGTCTCTATGGCGGCATGCCGGGCCAAGCCTCGGCAAATTACCTGAATCCTCAAGAAGAGAATCGAAAACTCACATCCAAGCCGACAATGAATATTCAGCGCGGCGACGTGTTTCGTCACGAATTGGCCGGCGGTGGCGGCTGGGGGGATCCCCTGGAGCGCGATCCGATTCATGTCCTCAAAGATGTCCGCAACGAACTTGTCGGTCTTGCATCCGCACGGGACGACTACGGTGTCGTTATCGATCCGAAAAATTGGACCGTCGATCAGGACGCAACGTCTGCCCTGCGCCGCGAGTTGCAGGAGAAACGCGGCTGGACGAATCCGCCCTTTGTCGCGTGGGACGACGACGGCACGGAAGAAGCCCTGGCGGCAGCCGAATAATCGAACTCATTCGCGACGAAACGGAACAATACAATGACAGGCTATCGCGTTGGTGTGGATATCGGCGGCACTTTCACGGACATCGTCCTGATGAGCGAGGACGGTGGCGTACTCACCAAAAAGATTTCCTCGAGTGTCGACAATTATGCCCGCGCGATCGTCGAGGGATTAGCCGAGGTTTTCGAAACTCACGGCCTCTCGGGTACCGATGTTCTGGAAGTCCTGCACGGCACGACGGTGGCGTCGAACGCAATCTTGGAGCACAAGGGAGCCAAGACCGGCCTGATCGGCACGAAGGGATTCCGCGACGTGCTGGAAATCAGAAACCTTCGCATGCCGCGCCTTTATGACCTTCATTGGGAAAAACCGGCACCATTGGTCGAACGCTATCTTCGCCTCGTCGTCGATGAACGAATGAATACTCGGGGCGAGGTCGTAAAGGCGCTGGACGAAGCCGGCGCGGAAGCGGTCGTCGACCGCCTGATCGCCGAGGGCGTCGAAGTTATTGCCGTTTCCTTGATCAATTCCTTCGCCAATCCCAAGCACGAACAAATGATCAAGGAAATCGTTCACAGGAAAGCACCCGGACTGCCGGTCTGCATCAGTTTTGACGTCCTGCCGGAAATCAAGGAATACGAGCGCACCTCGACGACGGTTATTAACGCCTATCTGCTGCCCATCGTCTCACATTACCTGCAAAACCTGCAGGACGAGTTCGCAGGCGCCTCGATTACGGCGCCCTTGCTGCTCATGCAATCGAATGGCGGCTTGATGACCGCCGAGGCGGCCGGCCGTCTGCCTTGCAACATCGTAGAATCCGGACCCGCGGGCGGGGTTGTCGGTGGCCATGCCTTTGGCGGCAAAGTGGGCCTCGAAGACATCATCACCTTCGACATGGGCGGCACGACGGCGAAGGCATCGTTAATCGAGGGGGGCGAGTATACCCGGTCGCTTGAGTTCCAGGTCGGCGGCGGCATATTGACCGGATCCCGCTTGATGACCGGGGCAGGATATTTGCTGAAAGTGCCGGCGATTGATCTCGCGGAGGTTGGCGCTGGCGGCGGGTCCATCGTTTGGATCGATGCCGGTGGCTCGATGCAGATCGGCCCGCAGAGTGCGGGCGCTCATCCGGGGCCGGTCTGCTACGGCATTGGGGGCACCCAACCCACGGTGACGGACGCAAACGTCATTCTTGGATACCTGAACCAGGAATACCTGGTGGGTGGAGAGCTCAAGATCGACGCATCCTTGAGCCATAAAGTGTTCGAAGAAAGCGTCGCCGCCCCCATGGGGCTGTCGGTCGAGCATGCCGCCTATGGCGCGCATCAGATCGCCATTTCCAATATGATCCGGGCGATCCGCGCCGTCTCCTCCGAACGCGGGCGCGACCCAAGGCAGTACGCGATGGTGCCCTTTGGCGGCAACGGGCCGCTGTTCGCCGCCGGTATGGCGCGCGAGCTCCAGATGAAACGCATCGTCGTGCCGCCGTCGCCAGGTCTGTTCAGTTCCTTCGGTCTGCTCTACGCGGATGTAGAGCACCACTACTCGCGCACCGTTCAGCGGGTGATCCGGGACATGGATTCTAACAACCTGACCGACGTCTGGGGCGCATTAGAGAAACAAGCCCGCGAGCAACTCGCCATCGATGGCTTCCGCGACGAGCAGATGCGGTTCCGCCGAGCCGCTAATATGCACTACAAGGGCCAGATATTCGAACTGACAGTCGCGGCGCCTGACGGGAAATTCGATGCCTCGAAGATCGCCGAGCTTGAAGATTCCTTTGGACGCGAGCACGAACGTACCTATGGCCACCGCGCCGGACCGGAAGAGCCGGTGGAACTAGTGAACGCGCAACTGATCGGCATGGGCATGCCGGACCGCCCGCGTATACCCGAAAGGGTCAACGTCGAACGGCGCGGGCCGCAGGGCGATCTGCCGGCCAGACGCGCCTATTTTGGTCCGCGCGAGGGTTGGCACGACACGCCTGTACTGCATCGCGGAGACCTCGCAACCCCGCGCACCGGACCATGCATCATCGAAGAGTACGATGCGACCTGTCTGATCCCGCCGGGTGCCGAGGCGCACCTAGACGCGAATGGCAATATCGTCATCGACCTCTAGCTCGCGCCGAATTTCGGGCACAAAAAAAGGGCCCCGGGCAAACTGCCCGAGGCCCAAATGACTTTCCCATTATGGCGTGACCCGACTAGCGGTCGTTAGAACTCGATAAATCGAAACCACGGCTTTCCGGCCCTTCGATCCGAGGCGCTTGCGAGCCGCGCGCTCCGGCGAGCCGGCCGAACACCGCTTTCAGGCCACGCCAAATTTTCGGCAGAAACCAGAGCGCGAAAAGACAGAGCAGCCCGAACATTATCAAAAATAGCACCGGCTTCAGGACCGCGAGCGAGATTCCCACGATTACCAATACGTCCTCCAAGAACGATGTAATCCAATTGCTGACAGGCTCGGGCGACGTATTGATCATCGCGCGCGTGCCCGCCTTGGTCGCGTGGCTGCCAAGCGCGATGGCGCTGCCGCCAAGCAGCGCCGCTGCCACTTGATAAGGCTCTCCGACATCGACAACAGCGCCTGCTGCAAGAAGCGCCCCGGCGGGCACGCGGATGAACGTATGAATGGCATCCCAAATACTGTCGACGCCGGGAATCTTGTCGGCGAAAAATTCGACGAAATACATGAACCCCGCAATTGCGATCACCAACGGCTCGGAAAGCACGTCCAGCGACTCCGGCAAATCGACCGTGCCGAAGGCATTGAGCAGCCCGAGTGCGACGACAGTCGCGTAGAGATTGATGCCGCTCGCCCAGGACGCACCAAACGCGAGTGAGATCATCGCCAAGACATCCATATACATCTCTCCAATTCCACCGTTGCGGTCTGCCGCCACCGCGCAATAGTGTACCGTGCCTACAAGGGTAGGGAAAAGCCGGAGTATTTTTTATGGAACTGGAGAAAAATTTGGAAACTGTGGAAAAACTTGGAGGATGGGTCATTTCGGTCTTGCGGAAGATGGTGTCGATGCGGCCGGCTTCGTTTTCCGCAATGAAGATTTCGGAAAGGTGCACAGCCCGATATCCCAAACCTTCGCCGGGCACTTCGTTGACGAACAATGCACCCGTGCCGAAGGCGCCGAGGGATAGATAAATTTCGAACTGTTGCGAGGCGAAGTTTGCAGACGTCGCATACCGTTGCGAAAAAAGAACGTCCTCGACGGTTTCAAAGTACCTTCTCACCGCATCGACGCGATCGAGTTCGGGCAAGGAGACTTTAAGCGCATGCCATCGCGAGGATCGTGGCGTCAGCAGGCTTTCCATCGCGGAAGCAAACCGTTCAAGAGCGAGCTGCGCGGTGGAATCGAAGATCTTCTGGCTTCGCTTGGCCCCTTTCTGACTGCGGGCGGTGAATTCCGCGGCGCGCGGCAGGACCCGTTCCGCGGTTTCCTGCCAATGGGAGTCCCAGACCGCTCTATCCGCGCGCAATCTCTCGAAACGCGTAATCAAATCCTGCACGTCGGGCATAGAACTTCTCCTTCGACTATTGACCAAGTAACGTCTTACGCTGAGTGGGCACGCTACCGGCGGCGCCCAATCCCGATGTTAGAATTGTCGATTCGCGGCCTGCCACGAGCCGCTGCCTGCGCCTTTCGTCACGGGCGGCATCCTGACCGCCAGGATCCTCGGGTTCGGGCGGAGGTGGCGGTGGCGGGGGTGGCGGAGGCGGCGACGGAGCGAGGCACATCTTTGATTTCCCTTTCCGATGATATGTTTAGGGTTGCTAGAAGATCGAGATTGACGGCGCAGTTAATTTTGATATCGAAACATATTTTATTTACTTGAAACACACTTGGTCATGTTGAAGTTGTGACAATCCGAATTTCAGTTCGACCGAACTCTCATCGGAGTTTCATTTGGCCAATAATCAAGAATTCTGTTGAACTGCATTCGAAATAGAATACATTTTGTCTAAATTAATGATATCGCGTTATGGAACATAACATGAATCAATTAGCACACAAATCACGAACAAATATATCCGACTCGGAAATAATATTCTTCTTTTGTTCTCTTAAATAACGGTCTCGTTCTCATGCCGATAATGCGCGTTCCTTCGCCCCGAGACAGGCGGGGCGGCAAATTGGGCTGACACTGGAAGATGAGACAGAGTCTGGGCTCGCATCTCGCTCGATGCCCTTAGACTCTTTAACGATAACACATCGTATCAACTCAGCGACATTTTGTCCATTTATTTTTGCGCTCCAAGGCCGCCCTTGTCCAGGAAAATTGAACATAAGAATCCCGTTTATACCCAATATCGTGCATCACGCACTCTCGTTCGGCCCCCAATAAAGCAAGCCATCGATGCGCCTCTTCGTGTCCGATATAGGATCGACATTCGGCCCGATTGCATTCCAGTTTTTCAAGTGTGGGATAAATGACGTGGCGAAAGAACAAGGTGCAATTCAGGGCGACCTTCGGCCAGTCCGGTGTGGAGTACATGCCTACGTGCCAGAGCGTAGGAGACCTTTCGATCGCGCTGACGATGGTCACCGGCCGCCACCCAATGCAAGCCACCCAATGGAATCGGTCGAACCGGCTCAGTTCTCTTGCCCAGTTTTCAGGGTTTTCCGAATGATCGAACGCATACAGCTCCCGCCGGTCGAGCGGACGCATGTTGCGCGCGACGTATACCATCTCGGCATAACCCGCCTTCCTCAGCTCAATCGAACTCGGCATCTTGACCTATCACCGCCTGCTCACCCATCTCTGTCTTACCGGTCCTCGCGACAAATTTTAAATTTTCACGCCCATCCACGATCCTGCTCACGGCGGATATCCGGAATGCGTCTGCTGCATGGCTGGTCCAATCGTGCAGGGGTCTGTCGCTGAAGTCGCGCCGCGCGGGATCGTACGAACGCCGGTACTGTCGAAGTGCGGCGAGGCCGGACTTACAAGCCTCCGCGTCAAACATGCTGGTTTGCAAGCAGACCCGTGACGCTTCGATTCCGTCCTGCACCGTTAGTCTCGGCGCGACCCGGCATCGAATGCCGAGCTCGCGTAACATCTCCAAGCGGGACTTACCGCTTCCCAATTCACGCACCATCACGTCGTGCGGTTGCAGATGCTCACCGTATACATACGGCTTGCTCGACAGGAGCTTTGCATAGTGCAGCAGACCTTACCCGGCTGCCTCGTAATAGTCGATATAGCGTCGGCCCAATTCCCCTTCTTGAAAGAACCAAACCGCTGTGGAGTCGCTAATGCCGAGATCCCACGCCGTATGAACGGGCCGAAGGGGCTCCCATGGGAAGCGGCCAATTCTGCTTTGTGTTTCTGCATCCCGAAGAGCCTTGGAAAAGTAGGATCCCGTTATTGCGGCGTCGAAAGAACATTCAAACTCCTGCGCGTACTGTTCTTCGGACATTGTCTTGGCCACGGCCAAGAGTTCGGCATTCTTAATCAGTTTCGTTTCTGACGCCTTATGGCGGCAGGCATACCATTCCGAATCAATGTCTTCGGAAGCACTCCGGGCCGTCTCATATATTTCCCAGAAATGGTTGTGGCCGCGCGGCGTCCCGATCCACATCGCCCCACCGTTCCTCTCTATGAGTGCAGGACGAATAATCTCGGGAAAGAGGCGCGGATTAATATCGGCATACTCGTCGAAAACGGCATAATCCAAGTATAAACCTCGCAAACGATCGGGATTCTCGCTACCTAGCAACCAAACCCTTTGGCCGCTTGCGAAATCTATCCGCAACTCGCCCTCATTAAACCGCGTTCCCGGAATAGATCCGGCAAACTCATGACAATACGACCAGGCAATGCGTTTTGCCTGTCCGTAGGTCGGTGCGATATAGGCACCCTGCGGCCGTTCCAATTCAACTGTCAGCACGCTACGCAGCAGTTGATT
>JAYPOZ010000153.1:0-7050 GCA_038131165.1 Rickettsiales bacterium
TTTCTTCTTTATCAGCGCGGCGATCCTGGGCCTGTATTCTCTGCATCGTCTATCGATACCCGCACGGCGTTGCTCGGGGCAAAGAACCCGCTCACCGCGACCAGTGTCTTCGGTCTCGCGGAGACTCTGAAGGAATCGGGCCGTTTCGGCGAAGCTGTTCCGCTCTACAAACAGGCCATCGATACCCGACGCGAATTGCTTGGGTCGGAGCATCCGGACGTCGCGAGAAGTTTTCGGGGGTATGCGAGCCTCTTGATCCGCATGCAGCGCCTTGCGGAAGCGGAGCCTTGGTTGGTGCGAACGCTGGAAATCCGGCAAAAAACGTTCGGCCCCCGAGACCCGGCGGTCGGATTGAGCTACAACGATCTGGGTGCGCTCTACGCGCAGATGGAGCGATTTTCGGACGCGGACGCGGCCTACGCCAGCGCCCTCGGCATCTTTTTGGAAACGCTGGAGCCGAACGATCCCCTTGTTGCGAAGACCTATGAAAACCTGGCCCGGCTCTACTACCGGACGAACCGGGCCCTGGAGGCCGACGAATACTATAAACGCGCGCTCCATATCATGGGTATCGGCCCCAACTCCTCCCCGGAAATGATGCCCGGTAATCCAACCGCTTGGCCGCGACCGGATGGGTCTAAACCGAAGGGCCGGCCGGAGCCGCGCGGTCCGTTGGCGAGATAGCTTGACTCCAAGCTGCCGGTATCGGAGTTGTTCAGGCCACCCGTTCGCTGACGAAATCCATGAACGCGAGCGCGGCTTCTGTTGCGTGGCTGCAGGCGATGGCGTGTTTCGCGTGCGGGATGACCATCATCTCCGAGTTCGGCAGCAGGTTGTGGATTTCCGCCGACATCGAGACCGGCAGGAAGGGACTCGAATCCGGATGAATCAGGAGCACTGGACAATCGATCTTGCCGAGTTCGCCGGAGAGGTCCTGTCCCATTAAAAGCTCGCCGAGTGCCAGGGTCGCCGCCGGGTCGGAATTGGCCTGTGTCGATGCGAACCAATCATAGACGTCCTCGTCGACCGCACCCGGATAGAAGCGGTGCTCCATCATGCGTTCGGTCCAGGCGGCGAAGCCGTCGCGTTCGACAATCTCGCGCCAGCCCCCGACATGGTTGATGTAATTGCCGCGATGGCCGGTGGAGAGCGCCGTGACGCTGTGCAGGCGGTCGCCCGCGTGGAGGGCCGTGTATAGCGAGATGGTTCCGCCGATCGACTCGCCGATCAGATGAAACCGCTCTGCGTCCACCGCATCGGCGACCGCCAGGAGGTCGGCCATCATGCCGTCCATTGTCCAAACGTGGCCGGCCGGCGGGACGACCGAGCGGCCGCAGCCGCGCATGTCGAGCCGCACGCATCGGAAATCGGTCGCCAGCATCGGTAGCCAGTCGATCCAGATATCCATGTCCGTACCGACGCCGTGATGAAACAGAATGGTTTCCTGAGGCTCCCGCCAGCGCGGGGTGAGGTCGGTGATCTCGTAGGAAATGGGGCCGGTGGCGGTTTCGATGGCAGGCATGGGACGTTCCAATCTAGGGGCGTTTTGCGCGAGTCTCGCGTTGAAGGATATAGAGGCCGGAGCCGACGACCAAAACCGAACCCGACAGCAGCCAGACATCGGGAAGATCGCCCCAGACGAGATAACCAAGGATGAAGGCCCAGACCAGGGCGGTGTAGCGGAAGGGCGCAATCAACGAGGCCTCGCCCCAGCGGTGCGCCTCGATCATCAAATAGTGTGCCCCGCCGTTGAGAAGGCCGAGCAGCGCGAAGAGGCCGAAATCCACAGCGTCCGGCATGCGCCAAGGGAAGGACACTGCGGCCAGAGCGCCGGCCGACGTCACCGCCAGGGTCGATGTGAAGAGGATCAGGTCGGATGATTCCTCGGCACTGATCCGCCGTGTGACCATGTCCCGCATCGCGCCGGAGAAGGCTGCGCAGAGCGCGATCAGCGCCGCCCATTGAAAGGCGTCCGGCGTCGGGCGGGCCATGACCACCACCCCGGCGAACCCGACGAGGATGGCGCTCCAGCGCCGCCATCCGACGCGCTCTCCCAACAGGAAGGGTGCCAGTGCCGCCACGATTAGCGGTCCCGAGAAGGTGAAGGCGATGGCGTCGGCCAGCGGCATCAGGCTCAGTGCGGTGATGATGAAGAATGTCGAGCCGAGAAAGAAGAGCGCCCGCAGCGCGTGATTGCGGATGCGGTGCGGCCTGAAGGCGGCGAAACCGCCACGCCAGTAGATAACGATGGCCAACGGAATCAGGATGAAGATGCCCCGCAGGGAGATGACTTGAGGCACGGGATATCCGGTCGTGAGCCATTTCGCCGTGGCATCGTTCAGGGTAAGCAGCAGCAGTCCGCTCAGCATCAGGACGATGCCGCGCGCCGGAGAATCGATATGAGGCACCTTGTTCAAGTTCGCTGTCCCCCTGCTTCCCGATGCAGGATATAGAGTCCGCTGGCGATGACGATTGCGGCGCCCGCGATGACGAACCCGTCCGGCAACTCGCCGAACATCGCATACCCGAAGACGACGGCCCAGATGGCGGCGCTATAGCGGAACGGCGCCACTGCTGCGGCGTTACCGTGGCGGTAGGCGAGCAGAAGCGCGTATTGCGCCGCACCGAAGACGAGCCCATTCAGCGCCATCAGGAAGAGGTCGCGCGCATCGAGCGGTTGCCAGACGAGCGGCGACCAAAAGGCGAAGACGGTAAGCCCGCTGGCGAGCAGGAGGCCAGCCTCCGAACAAATCATCATCGCGTTCGTGGTCTCCGTCCCTGCGAGTTTCCGCGACCAGAGGTCTCGCAACGCGGTGAAGAGGGCGGCGCAGACCCCGACCAGGGCCGCGGGTTTAATCAACTCGGGTGTCGGACGCAGCATGACGATCACGCCGATGAATCCGATGGCGACCGCCATCATGCGCCGCCAGCCGACTTTCTCGCCGAGCACCGGTCCGGAGAGTATGGCGATGAACAGGATGGCGGCGAACAGGAGCGCCTCCGCGTCGGCGAGCGGCAGGAGGATCACGCTGGAGACGATGAAAAGAGCCGTCAGGGTGTGAAAGACCGCGCGCAGACCCTGGTTTCGCCAACTCGCGACCCGGAGGCTTCGCCATCCTCCGTGCCGCCAGACGACAGGGATAAGGAACAGCAGCACGAAAAGGCTGCGGATAAAGACGACCTGGCCCGGCGAATAGTCGGCGCTGAACCATTTCGTGGTGCCGTTGGAGAGCACCAGCAGGCTCATCGCCGCCAGCATCCAGAAGATACCGCGCAGCGGAGAGGCCGCCACCGCGTTCACCGGTCGCCGCCGCTCGATTCGCGGTGCAGAATGTAGAGCCCGCTGGCGATGACGATGGTAACGCCGGTGATGACCCAGACGTCGGGAATATGACCGAAGAACATGTAACCGAAGATGACGCTCCAGATGATGGCGCTGTAGCGGAAGGGCGCCACGGTCGCCACTTCTGCCGACACGTAGGCGACGGTCATGGTGAACTGAGCCACGCCCAACAGCACGCCCGACGCCGCCATCAACGCAAGGTCGTAGGCAGTCATCGGCAGCCAGAACCACGCGGCGACGGGGGCGGCGCCGACGATCACGCCGAGCTCCGACCAGAACATGATGGCGTTGGTGGACTCGGTGCGCCGCAGGCGGCGCGTCCAGATGTCCCGCAAGCAGATGAACAGCGCCGCCGCGACGCCGGTCAACGAGACAAGCTGTATCAACTCCGGCGTCGGCCGCAGAATGACGATCACGCCGCCGAAGCCGACGAAAACCGCCGCCCGGCGGCGCCAGCCAACGCGCTCGCCAAGCAGAGGGCCCGCCAGGAAGGCGACGAAAAGCGGCGCCGCGAAGAGCAGCGAATCCGCTTCGGCCAGCGGCAACAGAATGAAACTCGCGGCGATCAGTGTCGCGGCCATCAATTGGAAGAAGGAGCGCAGGATCTGGCCGGTGATGTTCTGCGGTTTCAGGCTTGCAAGGCCGCCGTAGCGCCAGACCATAAGCCCGACCGGAATCATGACGAAGATGTTGCGTACCAGGACGATCTGCGAGACGTGATGGCTCTGTCCCAGCATTTTCGTGATCACGGAGGTGACCGCGAGCAGAAACATCGAGAGCACCATCAGCGAGATGCCCTTGAAGACGTGCCCGCGCCCGTCGGTGTCGTTCATACGCTTGCTCCCCGCCGTGTCTGGCGATGCAGGATATAGAGACCGCTCGCAACCACAACCGTGCCTCCGGTGAGGATGAAGGCATCGGGAATGTCGCCCCAGACGAAATAACCAAAGACCACCGCCCACAGGATGCCCGAGTATTTGAAGGGGGCGACGACGGCGGCTTCCGAGATGCGGTAGGATTCGATCATGCAGTAATGCGCGACGCCGATGAAAAGGCCCGTGACGACCATTAGCGCGAGATCGAACGGTGTCGGCGTCGCCCAAGCGAAAGGCAGGGACAGTCCCGCCAGTAAGACCGTCGCGAGCGCCGACCAGAACATGAGGGAATTGCTGCTGTCGGTCGCGGAGAGGCGACGCGCGTAGATATCGCGCATCGAACTGCAGAACGCGGCGGCGAGCGGGAGAAGGCCCAGCCATTGAACGAGACCGGGTGTCGGGCGGAGCATGATCACCACGCCCCCGAAACCGACTGCGACCGCCGTCCAGCGCCGCCAGCCGACCCGTTCCTTCAGCATCGGCACCGCGAGCGCCGTGATCATCAAGGGCCCCGCATAGAGGATCGCCGCCGCATCCGCGATCGGCAGCAGGATCATGGAGAGCGCGATCAAGGTCGTGCCGACGGCGAAGTAAAAAGCCCGCCAGAGCTGGCCCTTGCGGTCGACAATACGCAGGCTTTCGAAGCCGCCGTAGAACCTGACCATCACAAGCACCGGCAGCAGTGAGAAAAGCGCACGAAAGCAGACGATCTGCCCTGGCGGGTAATCCGCCCCCAGCCATTTCGTCGCTGCATCCGAGCAGGTCAGCATGAACAGCGACAGCAGCATCAGCAGAATGCCCTTCATGGAAGACGTCGGTGCGGCTTCGGTGGCGGTCATATGGGCGCTCGGTTATCCCAGGGAGTGAAAGACGGATCGGGCCGCAATAAGGCAATTGAGAATACGTCGGCTCGCGTCGATTGCTAGCGAAGTTAAAATGAGATTGCGTCGCGGGCGAGTTGGAAGGTGATGGCAAGGCCGACAAGCGCCAGAACCCAGGCCACGGTCTTGCGCAGAACGGCGATCGGCAGAGCGTGGGCCACGCGGGTTCCGATCAGAATGCCGCCGACCAAGGCGCCGGCAATCACGCCGCCGACAATATAGTCGATCTCTCCGACGGCGTAATTGCCAATTGTCGCGGTCGCGGCGATGACGAACTGGATGGCTTGCGAGAGGCCGATGGCGAGCAGCGCTGGCGCGCCCAAGGCAAACATCAACGGAATGACGACGACCGCCCCGCCGGCGCCGACAAGCGCACTGACGAAGCCGGAGATGCCGCCGATCCCCGCAAGCGTCACCGTCCCGATGGCCTCGTTGTCCGTGCGGCCTCCGGGGGGCGGGCGCAATGTCCGATAGGCAGAGAAGAGCGTCAGCGTTGCAATTCCGGCGAGCAGGAACTCGCCCGGCACGCTCCAGACCGTAATCGATCCGAGCAGGGCCGCCGGCGCGGCGGCGCCGCAGATCGCCCAAACCATCGGCCAGCGGATCGAGCCGCGGCGCGCATAGGCGCAGGTCGCGGCGACGCCGCTGAACATATAGGCGAACATCGTCGACGCGACGGCCGGTTGCGCCTCCATTCCCACGACAAAAACGAGGTAGGGGACCAACAAGACGCCGCCGATCCCCGTGCCGCCAACGAATCCTCCCACAACAAGGGTAAACGCGAAGAGCAGGGAAAGGCTAACGGGGTCGATCATGGGACGGTTCTGCGTGGGGTTTAGCCGTCGAGGACAGTTTGCGATACCGATGTAATGAGCGGGCCGGTAAAGTCGAATTCAGGCTGGTCGTCGGCGGTCAATTCCACCATTCTTAACGAAACCCGTCTCAATCGCCGAAGCCCCGATGGCGGGCGTCTTCGCTGCCGAAAGGAATTCTGCCATGCGCGTCATGCCGAACGATCTCGAAGCCCACTGGATGCCGTTCACCTCGAACAAGCATTTCAAGAACACCCATACGCGCATGATGGTGGAAGGCAAAGGCATTACTTACAAGACGCATCAGGGCAAAGAGGTGATCGACGCCGTCTCGGGGCTGTTTTGCTCGCCTCTCGGCCATGCGCGTATGGAAATCGCCGATGCGGTATACGCGCAATTGAAGGAGATGTCCTACTGTCCGCCGTTCCAGCACGGCCATCCATCGGCCTTCGAACTGGCGCGCCGGGTCTCGCAGCTGTTGCCGGGCAATCTGGATTATGTCTTCTACGGCAGTTCGGGCTCGGAAGCGGTGGAGACGACGCTGAAGATCGCGCTGCTGTATCATCGCGTGAAGGGCGAGGGGCAGAGACTTCGCCTCGTGGGACGGGAGAAAGGGTATCATGGCGTCAATTTCGGCGGCTTCTCGGTCGGCGGCATGGTCAAGAACCGCGAAATGTACGGCCTCGGCATTCCGGGTGTTGTGCACATGCGCCACACCAATGTTCCGGAGAACGCCTACGCGCGGGGCGAAGGGGAGTACGGGGTCGAGCTGGCCGAGGATCTGCAGCGCGCCTGCGACACCTATGGCGGCGACACCATCGCGGCCTGTATCGTGGAGCCGGTCGGCGGCTCCGTCGGCGCGTACCTGCCGCCGAAGGGATACCTCAAGCGCCTGCGAGAGATTTGCGACGCGAACGGCATTCTGCTGATCTTCGACGAGGTGATCACGGGCTTCGGCCGGACGGGCAGCGTCTTCGCCGCGGATACCTACGACGTGCAGCCGGACATGATCACCATGGCGAAGGCGCTCACCAACGGTTCGATTCCAATGAGCGCCGTCGGCGTCAGCGACGATATCTACAAGACCATCGTCGATGCCGCCCCGGAGAAGGGCGTCGATTTCTTCCACGGCTATACCT
>JAYPOZ010000154.1:0-1536 GCA_038131165.1 Rickettsiales bacterium
CCGATCATGCCGTCCGGGCGCTTTCCGTCGCGGCTGACGCCGAACCGCTCGTAATGCTCCGGCGGCAGCGGCCAGGCGTTGTCGGCGGCGAGCCAGAGGCGCAGCAGGTGGCGCTTGCGCCTGGCTTCCGGGAAATCCTCGAAGGCGGTTCGGCTGTGCAGCGTGGTCAGGTTGTTGACGAACTGCATATCGCCCGGCGCGAGTTCCATATCCAACCGCAGACGGGGATCGTCGGCGCAGGCCTCGAATGCCTCCAAGGCCGCGAGCAGCCGCTCCGTCAGCGGCGGCACGCCGTCATGACGGGGCGCCGAGTCGATGAACCGGCGCACGAAGGTCGTGGTCAGGAACCCCCGGTGATAGCAGAAGACCGGCGCCTGGTAGAAAGGCGCCTTGCCTTCCGGGATTTCGCCGCGGCGGTCGCGGTAGATCGGCGCCGCCAGCGTCGCGACCAGTTCGGGATCGCGCGCCAGCAGCTCGTTGTGGATGGCGTGCGCGCTCACCAGGCTGCTGAGCCCGCCCGTCTTGGCCGGCTGCAGGCATAGCAGGCCGACGATATCTGCGCCGAGATCGGTGTGATAGGGGAGCCGGGCGCGCGACTGATATCCGCCCCGGCTGTTGAGATCGTGGAAATCGCCGCCGATGTCCTTCACGTGGCCGAGCATATGGCCGGCCATGTTCTGCGACACCGGGCGCCCTAGGTGGAGGCCGAGTCCCCAGAATGCCAGCGCTGCCTCCCGGCGCGACAGATCGGCCACCGGCAGGCCGCGGATCAGGACGAAGCCGCGGCCATCGACGATCTCTTCCTGCACGTCCCGCAGGACCGGTCCGAGCGTCGGCAGGGGAAAATCGGCGCGCTCGAGGTCGACGAGATCGGGAGTGCCGGAATCCGCTTCGGCAACGGCGGCTTGAAGCTCGGCGAGCTGCGCGGTGGACAGCGTCAGAGCCCAGTCGTCGCGGCCCCGCAGGTCGGCGCCCCGCCAGACCGTCCGCCCGGCGACGGGATGCAGCGGCTCGACCGGCATCTTCACTTCAGGCGACCTCCGTATTGCGCGACAGCCGCAACCGCATCCTGGTCAATACGGCCTTAAAGCGTGCCCATGCCGGGCCGTGCCGGGTCGGGCTTGTCGCAGCGCAGGAACTGCCCGCGCCCTTCCGCGGCGACCACCTCGCCATCCCGCACGACGATTTCGCCGCGCGAGAGGACGGTGACCGGCCAGCCGGTGCACTCGATCCCCTCGTAGGGGGTGTAATCCACGTTGTGATGCAGGTTCTCGTTGGCGATGGTGACTTTCTTGTCCGGGTCCCAGATCGCGATGTCCGCGTCCGAGCCGATGGCGATGGTGCCTTTGCGCGGATGCAGGCCGTAGAGCTTCGCCGGGTTGGTGGAGGTCAACGCCACGAATTTCTGCAGACTGATCCGGCCCTCCGTGACGCCGCCGGAGAACAGCAGCGGCAACCGGGTCTCCAGGCCCGGGACGCCGTTTGGAATCTTGTTGAAGGGTGCGTCCTCGCCGACGACCTTCTTGCCGTCCGGTC
>JAYPOZ010000154.1:1546-6887 GCA_038131165.1 Rickettsiales bacterium
AAACTGTAGGGGGCATGGTCGGAGGCCAGCACGTCGAAGGTGCCGTTGGCGAGCGCCTGCCAGACCTTGTCCTGGTTGGCTTTGTCGCGGGGCGGCGGGCTGCAGATGAACTTCGCCCCCTCGAACTCGTCTTCCAGCTCCAGATCGTCGGCGGTGAGGAACAGATACTGCGGGCAGGTCTCGCCGTAGATTCGCAGGCCCTTCTGCCGCGCGATGGCGATCTGTTCGATCGCCTCGGCGCTGGAGACATGGACGATCAGGATCGGCACGTCGACGAATTCCGAGAGCGAGATCGCCCGGTGCGTCGCTTCTCGCTCGACGACCGGTGGGCGCGAGACGGCGTGATATTTCGGCCCCGTCTTGCCCGCCATCAGCAGCTGGTCCGTCATCCACTCGATGCAGTCGGCATTCTCCGCATGGACCATGGTCATCGCGCCGGTGCGCCGGGCGAGCGAGAATATCTCCAGGCATTCCCGGTCGTTCAGTTTCAGGTCCGGGTAGGTCATGTAAATCTTGAAGGACGTATAGCCGTCCTCGATGAGGGCGGGGAGTTCCTGGCCCATGACCTGCTCGTTGGTGTCCGAGATGATCAGGTGGAAGGCGTAGTCGATCACCGCCTTGCCATCGGCCTTCTTGTGATAATCCTCGACCACCTGGCGCAGCGATTCGCCGCGGTACTGGCAGGCGAACGGCATGATCGTCGTCGTCCCGCCGGCCGCCGCCGAGCGGGTGCCGGAGCGGAAATCGTCCGCCATGGCGATGCCGCCCTTTTTCGGCTGGTCGATGTGCACGTGCGCGTCGATGCCGCCCGGCAGCACGAGCTTGCCCGAGGCGTCGATCACCTCCGCGCCGCTCAAACCTTCGCCGAGCGCGACGATGCGGCCGCCCCTGATCCCGATATCGGCCGAAAATACATCCGCCGCCGTCGCGACGGTGCCGCCCCGGATGACTGTGTCGAACTCGCTCATGTCCTTGTCCCCGCTTGTTGGACGAACAGCTTAGCGAGCGTCATTTCGGGAGGCCAGCCGGGTTGACCGGAAATCCGCACCTATGCGCGGTTTGGCACCGCCCGAGGACACGGGCCAGCGTCACATCGCCGGAGACGGTGGTCCGCTGTCCGTTGTCACGGAAAATTAGCCTTAAGACATTTGACAACCGACCGTCGTCACGCCACCTACTAGCGACGGGACAGACGCTTAGGAAGGGTTTGGGAATGACGGGATTGGTCAGCCATGCGGTCGAGCGGCGGAAAAGCATTCCGGTGAAGGTCGGATCGGTGACGGTGGGCGGCGACGCGCCGATCGTCGTGCAGTCGATGACGAACACCGACACCGCGGACGCGGACGGGACGGCGGATCAGATCGAAGCCCTGCACCGCGCCGGGTCCGAGCTGGTGCGGATCACCGTCGATCGGGAAGAGGCGGCCCAAGCGGTTCCCTACATCAAGGAAAAGCTCCTGGCGCGCGGCGTCGACGTGCCACTTGTCGGCGACTTCCACTACATCGGCCACAAGCTACTGACGAAGTACCCGGCCTGCGCCGAGGCGCTCGACAAGTACCGCATCAACCCGGGCAATGTCGGCTTCCGCGAGAAACGGGACACGCAGTTCTCCTCGATGATCGAGACCGCGCTCGAATACGACCGGCCGGTCCGGATCGGCGTCAATTGGGGCAGCCTCGATCAGGAATTGCTCGCCCATATGATGGACGAGAACGGCAAGCTGAAGGAGCCGCGGGGAGCGGCCGACGTGATGCACGAAGCTCTCGTCGTCTCCGCCATCGAGAACGCCAAGCGGGCCGAAGAATTGGGCATGGGCAAGGACAAGATCATCCTGTCCTGCAAGGTCAGCGAAGTGCAGTCGCTGATCTCGGTCTATACCGAAATGGCGAAGCGGGGCGACTATTGTTTGCATCTGGGGCTGACCGAGGCCGGCATGGGCTCGAAGGGGATCGTCGCCTCGACGGCGGCGCTGGCGGTCCTGTTGCAGCAGGGGATCGGCGACACCATCCGGATATCGCTGACGCCGGAGCCCGGCGGCGACCGGACGGAGGAGGTGATCGTCGCCCAGCAGATATTGCAGACCATGGGATTCCGCGCCTTCATGCCGCTGGTGACCTCGTGCCCCGGCTGCGGCCGCACGACGAGCACCGTGTTCCAGGATCTGGCCGGCAAGATTCAAGGCTATGTGCGCACCCGGATGCCCGAGTGGCGCGAGAAATATGTCGGCGTCGAGGAGATGAACCTTGCGGTCATGGGCTGTATCGTCAACGGGCCCGGCGAATCGAAACACGCCGATATCGGCATCAGCCTGCCCGGCACCGGCGAAGCGCCGACGGCGCCGGTCTTCATCGACGGCGAAAAGCGCATGACCTTGCGCGGCGAAGGCCTGGCCGAACAGTTCCAGCAGATCGTCGAGGATTACGTCTCGCAGAAATACGAAAAGCGGGCGTAACGGGCGCGTTTCCGAACCGGCTCTATCCGCCGGGCCGGACCTCCCCGTCGCTGCAGGTCGCCGGATTCTGCTTACAATAGCCTTTGCCGGTATTGTAAAGCGCCCGGCCGATTTCGTCGCCGGAACAGCCGCCAAGCGCGCCAATGGCGCCGGCCGTGATGCATATCCAGCATAGTATGGTCTTGCTCATGGTGCCTTCTTTTCGAATGCGGACATTGTACAGGCGGTATTTTTATCGCCTTCAAGTTCAAAAAACCAAAGATAATTCTGGCCTCTTTCGGCTGGTTTCTGCATGCTTGAGGTCAGTGGCGGGAGGCAAAGCCGAGCAATACGGCGCACCGGGGGGAATATGGCCGAACCAATACTCGAAGTCGACGATTTGACCATTCGCTTCAAGCTGAAGCATGGCGAGTTGAGAGCGGTAGACGGCGTCTCATTCAAGATCAACAAGGGCGAGACTTTCGGCCTTGTCGGCGAATCCGGTTCCGGCAAGACGGTGACGGCACGGTCGATCATGCGTCTGGTGCCGATGCCGCCCGGCGAACTGGTGAAAGGATCGGTGCGCTACGAAGGCCGGGACATCTATGGCCTGTCCGACGACGAGATACGGGAGCTGCGCGGAACGCATATCTCGATGGTTTCCAGGAGCCGATAAGCGCGCTCAACCCGGTCTACAGCGTCGGCGCGCAGATTACCGATGCCTTGCGCACGAATATGGGCCTCGATGCGCGGGCGGCGCGCGAGCGCTTCATCGAACTGATGCAACTGGTCGGCATTCCGTCTCCGGAGCAGCGCATCGACAGTTACGTTCATGAGTTCTCCGGCGGCATGCGCCAGCGGGTCATGCTGGCGATGGCGCTCAGCTGCGATCCGAACTTCCTGATCGCCGACGAGCCGACGACGGCGCTCGACGTCACCATTCAGGCGACGATCCTGGAGCTCATCGAGAGCATGATCGAACGCTTCGACATGTCGCTGATCTTCATCACCCACAATCTCGGCGTGGTCGCGCATGCCTGCGACTCGATCGGCGTGATGTACGCGTCGCACCTGGTCGAGCTCGGCGACAAGCACGAGATTTTCAAGAATCCGCAGCATCCCTATACCGTGGGTCTACTGAATTCCATACCGCGGCTCGACACGCAGTCGAAGTACCTGACGCCGATCAAGGGCTTGGTCTGCAATATGATGGACCCGCCGACGGGATGTAAGTTCAACCCGCGCTGCGAACATGCGATGGATATCTGCCGGCAAGAAATCCCGAAGATGAAAGAAGTGGCGCCGGGCCACTTCGCCGCCTGTCACCTTCACGATCAGAGCTGAGCCATGTCAGAAGCAACCGCGCAGAACGACGTCTTGCTGGAAGTGAAAGGTCTCACCAAGCATTTCATGCTGAAGGACGACCTCTACTCGAAACTGGCGGGCGAGAAGAAGCAGACGCTGAAAGCCGTCGACGGGATTGATTTCCACATCCGCAAGGGCGAGGTGTTGGGGCTTGTCGGCGAGTCCGGCTGTGGAAAATCGACCACCGCGCGGCTGATCACGCGCCTGATCGAGCCGACCTCCGGAGAGGTCGATCTGAAGGGCGAGGACCTGCTCGCCTTCGACCGGCAGAAAATGCAGGAAGTCCGCAAGGAAATTCAGCTGGTCTTCCAGGATCCTTACAGCTCGCTCAATCCGCGCAAGACAATCATGCAGATGTTGAGCCGGCCGTTGGAGATTCACGGACTCGCCAACAATTGGAAGGAAAAGCGCGAACGCGTACTGGAGCTCCTCGGCTTTGTCGGTCTCGGGATCGAGCATATCGACCGGTATCCGCATGAATTCTCGGGTGGTCAGCGCCAGCGCATCGCGATCGCGCGGGCGCTTTCTGTCGATCCCGAACTGGTCATCGGGGACGAGCCGGTCTCGGCGCTGGACGTGTCGATCCAGGCGCAGATTTTAAACCTGTTCCGCGACCTGCAGGAACAGTTCGATCTCACCTATCTCTTCATCGCTCATGATCTCAGCGTCATCCGGCACATCAGCGACCGGGTTGCGGTCATGTATGTAGGCAAGATCGTCGAGACGGCGACCGCGGCGGAACTGTTCAGCGAGCCGATCCATCCCTATACCAAGGCGCTGTTGGCGGCGGTGCCGGAGGCGGACCCCACGAAGCCGCCGCCGAAACTCACGTTGAAGGGCGAGGTCACCACGCCGATCGACCCGCCGCCGGGGTGCCGGCTCTGCGGTCGCTGCCCGCTCGAGACTCCGATTTGCGCCGACGTGATGCCGGAAATGGAAGACAAGGGCGCCGGCCGCTTCGTCGCCTGTCACAACGTCTGACAGCGCGAAACAGCCCTAATCAAGACGCCCTCATCCTTCGCGCGAAGGATGAGGGCGTTTCGTTTTGTCGGTGATGACTCGCCGGTTATTGCTCGACGATTCTCGGATCGAGGATGTCGCGCAGACCGTCGCCGAACAGGTTGAACGCCAGCACGGTGTAGCAGATCGCGAGGCCGGGCCAGACGGCGATCATCGGCGCCTTCTCCATATAGTCGCGGCCCGACGCGAGATCGGCACCCCAGTCGGGCGTCGGCGGTGGCGAGCCAAGACCGAGGAAGGACAGCGCGGCGATGATCAGGATGACGACGCCGAGCCGGACCGTCGCGGTCACGATCAGCGGCGATACGATATTCGGCAGGATTTGCCTGAGCGCGATGCGGAAGCCGCGTTCTCCCATGGCATGGGAAGCCTCGACATATTCCCGCTTCTTCTCCGACAGCACCGAGCCGCGGGCCAGACGGGCGACCTGCGGGAAGAACGCGAAGCCGAGCGCGAAGACGAGGATCAGGTCGTTGTAAAAGCCTTCCAGCTTCCATTCCCGCGCCAGGGTGACGATCAGCAGGT
>JAYPOZ010000155.1:0-6861 GCA_038131165.1 Rickettsiales bacterium
TCCACCGGCAGCGCCATCGCTGCTGCATCGTCGCCGATTATGGTTTCTCCCGGCAGCTTCAATTCTGCCGCCGCGGGGTCCGCGTCGCTGAGGCCATAGACGGGTCTCCCTGCCACGCGCAGGAGATCCGGCAACACTTTTGCGTGTCCGCCTGCACCGACGATCAGAACCGTCGAAGTAAAGTCGTCCGTCATGGCTCTTGAAGCCGTTGAAACGCCTCGGCCACTGCGCGTCCGTCGAAGACGGTGGCAATATGCGACTCCCTGACCGGCTTAAGCCCGTCAAGAACAGTCAGCATATCCCCGGCGATCGGAACGGGTCCGAGGCGGTAAGCCGGACAGTTATTGCCTTTATAGGTCTCGCAATAGAAATCCGTGCCCAACGTCCAAGCTACTGGCTCGAAGGCGTCGTAATAGGCATTAATCACGACCTTGTCGAAGGCAACAGACTCGCGGGCCGCCTCAATCACCCAGACGCTGATCGGCTTGCCGGGGATCAGCGCCGGATTCATGGTGATCATCATTTCCGACTTTCCGCCGATGCCGGTTCAATGGTTACTTCCGTGTCCGGCTGCCAAGTCGGGAACTCGTTTTCCACGGCCGCCCTGATGTCGCTTACGGCTTTTCCGGCAGATATTTCGCGATAATAGGCCTGCACGATCCGACCGCTCCGAAGCGCCGCGCCGTCATCGCGATACGGGTCGACCTTGTCGAGAAACTTTGCGATCGCGCCATCGCTGTCATACGGCGCCCCGTTCATCAGTGCCTTCAACCGCTTCTCCAGAACCGTTTGGTCGGTGAAAACGAATTGGTCGCGAACCTTGGCGATATAGCCGTTACCCAGAAGGCCCGCGGGATTGAAACAGACGGCTGGAATGCCGATCAGAGCGCATTCGATGGCGGCGGTGCTGAGGCCAATACCGACAACGATGTCGGATATGCGCCCGATTGCGATCGGCGGGAGCCGCCGATATTGCGGGCTGGATGCAATGACAACCTGTCCGACTGCGAGTTTTTCGTCGATTTTCGGGTACAGCCTCCGAACGGCTTTGAGGGCGACCAAAGGATTCTTAGGTTTCCAGAGGATGACCAAATTGGGCCGTGCCTCCATCAGATTGTCAAACACCTTCCACATCTGGCGATGGGCATCGGGGCCCATCGGAATGTCCATGATGGCAGCTTGGTCCATGTATCCGAGGACGAACCGGTCCTTGATCCTGTCGGTCAGCCGGTCCCTTTCGTGCTCCAGAACAGACGAATCATCGCTAAACGGGTTTCCGGTAATGTGAAAAGCACCGTTGCAGTAATGTTCCGCGAACCGAACAGCCGAGTCTTCGCCCCACGCAAATAGGACATCCTCCGCGTGGTCATTGACGGCGATGGGAACCGAGAAATAACTTGTGTGGCTACCGATCTTCATACCGCCACTTTTGGCTATCGCTTGGATGGCGACCATTTTGTCGCGGTCCGAATCCTCCATGCTCCACACCAGCTTTATGCCGTATCTCGCGTAAATATCGGCATACCAGCTCGTGCGATTGTGAAATTCGGCAAGAGCAATCCGAACCCAGGGCGAAGCGAAACTCGTGAGGAGCCGAAACGCAGATAGATAGGCACCCACCGCACCGATAGCACCGAACACAGACGGAGTGAGGACAAGACAGTCTCCACCTTCGGCACGACTTTTAAGCAGTTTTCTCAAGGCGCTTATGGGGTTGTTGAGCCAGATTGCGAACGTGACACCCGCCGCCCGCAGCCTCTCGAGCGAGATTGCATCGAGGTCTGCCCTGAGCAGTACGATAATGCTTTCCGACCGGATACGGGTATGGGGCCACCAGTAAAGGTCCGAAGGCGTGCCCGGTTTGAAATGGCTTTGCGAATAATAGACGAGGATGCCCGGCTTGCAGATCGCGCGCCGTATCGTAGACTGTTTGCGGTCGAACCAGGAACAGGCGGCACCAACAGATGCAGTCGCGATGGGGGCGATGACTCTGAGTGCTGTGTTGACGTGCCGCATCAGAGGCGACTGGCCATAACTGGGAAAGACAACGCGGTCGAAATAGTAATGCGCCCGTCGCGCCGGCCTGACCTGCATGAGCCGGAGGGAATAATCCGAGATCGCTAATTCCGGGTAAAGCCGTCTCAGCCCATCGAGAAAATCTGTTCGTTGCAGAATCAGCCGGTCCCCGCCGGTCCCCATGAGGCGAGCCGTTTCGCAAAGCTCAATCGGCCGGATCAGTATCTCGAAGGCCCGTTCGGCAAGATGCTTGCGTATTTTGACCGGCGCGTACCCGAAGGCCGATGCGAACCGGTTTACCGCCTCGCTGACAACGGCACTGTTCTCGACCGTGCGCCAAAACGTCCAGAATCTCTCTACCACCGTTTCATACAGACATCTATCGTCGTCCGTGCGGGTACCGTAATCGAGCCAGAGAATTTGTCTGAACCGCAATCGCAACAGCCGCGGGAGCAACGGGACGAACGGTCTGATCCACGGCGAAACGTTGGCGTACTGAACCGTGCGAAAACGCGTAAGATCCGCGACTTGGAGAAGGGCGACCAGTGATGGCAGGCACAGAATGTCAAGCCATATGACTGGCGTACCGGCATCGCGGAAGGGCTCAGCCATCTATCGCCGTTTCTGCGGCCTCTAGAACCTTCGACGGCACGCCGACAGCAACGGCGTTTTCGGGCAGGTTCCCAGTAACCGCGGCGCCAGCACCGACAATCGTACCGCTCCCGATTTCTGCACGCGGGACGATCGCCGTTCCAGTACCGATCCAGGCCCGCTCGCCGATGACGACGTGGCCTCCCATATGAACGCCGGGTGACAAATGCGCGCCATCTCCAATGATGCAGTCATGTTCGACGACGGCTCCGGTATTGACGATCACCGCCGTACCGAGCCTAGCCTCTGCGTTTACCGCCGCCTGGGCGAATATCACCGTGCCCGCCCCGACCACAGCCGAGGGGCTTATCGAAGCGGTCGGGTGAATGATTGCCGGAAGGTGAAACCCCGCCTCGGCAATACGGTGCGCGCGCGACAGTCTCGTGCCGTTGTCGCCGATGCCGATCGCAGCGTCGGCGAAATCCGACCGAAGATTCTCCAGGTCTCCGGTTGCGCCGATGATTTCGAACCCCGCCACCCTTTCACCTTTTGGCCGAGCGTCATCGACGAAAGCGATCTGGTCCCACCGTCCTCCAAGCGCAGCAGCTTCAGCGACCACCTTGCCGTGACCGCCGGCACCAACGATTACCAAGGATACCACCATCAGATCGCGTGGCGCTTTCCGCCCCCATGCCTGCCGTGATCGGCCATCAATGCCATGATGGCCGAGACGATTCGGCCGGAACCGCTGGCGATACAGAGCTTCTTGCAAACATCGATTTGGCGATTTCTCTCGTCTTTTGATGCCATTAACCCGAGGATTACCTCTGTCAGCATAGCCGTCGGGACCCCCTGGCCTGGTCCGAGATGACGCGTCAGTCCTCTCTCCTGAAAGGCTAGGCCGATCAGCTCCTGACGCGCGAACTGCGAGACGCTTAGCCCCGGCCGGTGATGAAAGATACGTTCGAACAACAGATTCCCGGAGGCCGTGAAAACCAGCGTTGCGCCCTTCAGCAGGGAGCTAAAATCGGGCCGCGGCATGATTGATTTTACGACGAGGTTATCGGGCAAAGTCACCGCCCCCAGATCGGGCGAATTCGATATGACCGTGACTTCATGGTGGCGGGCGACATCCCGGAATGCATCTCGAAACCGCAGGGACAGGTCATTCTGATCGGTTCCGCCCAGACAGACGAGCAAGCCATTCGACTGCGGTCGAGCAGCATGGTGACAAGGGTCGACAATAAAATACTCGGGGCCGACCATAGCAGATCCGATATCGCCAGCTTCCCGGTAGCGACCGACTTGGCGAACGGCGGCAGGGTGATCATTGACCAGGAGGTCGCAGTCATGGACGCTCGCCGTCTCCTCATCGGTGATGCGCACCACGAACACGCCCGCATCCCGAAGTGTGCGGGAAAGATCCTGCCAAGCTTCGCCCGCACCAGAACCGGGCGTGTGTGGGTAGTAGGGCGGATCCAGTATGACCACATCGCCCGGTCGCGAAAGCCGTTTCAACTCCGTGTCGATTTCCATCCGCGACAGAGTAGGGACAATTTGTATACGGGAGGCATCGAAAAAGAAGCCTGCAGATCCAGGGGTCATGGTGACTACCGTGGCGGCGCAGCCGATGATCTCGACTAGGGACTGCATACGCCCTAGGTGACCAAAGCCGACCTCTTTGGATCCGTCGACATGGATTATGAGTTTCGCCATACGGCTTACATTTTCCACCAGGAAAGGTTGCTGCGCGCGACCGCATCCGCGACCTTCCATTCTTCTTCCGAATCCAGATCTGTGCTGTCAATATGCCCGGTGGCGATGGGAAAAACGTTTCGCGTGTAAAAAGTCTTCTGCTCGTAAAGCGCGTCGATACGGGCATAAAAAAAGCATCCGCTCGGCGTATAAATCGGTCGTACGTCTTGCCGCCGTTCAGCAGCAACCGGCGTGCCGATCGGCGTCAGTGAGTTTTTATCGATTTCGTAGAACAGTGTACCCAGGGACCTATGGATGTCGCGTACCGCCATGACACCGTCAACGGCGGGATCGTCGAACCGGTCGTAGGCACGTCGCATCAGTGCGGGAAGCCTGAACGGGTGCGTGGGTAGCACCATCAAGCAGTAGACCAGCCTTTGTGCAGGGAGTCTCTCGATGACATCGAACGCCACATCGGGCAGGGTCGCCGTATCAGAGGCTGCCGCCGGCGATCGGAGAAACGGAACGTCGATTCCGATGTGCCTGCCGACATCCGCGATTTCCTCGTCGTCCGTGCTCAACAGACATTTCGCCGAGTCCATGCCGGCTTCGCGGATGGAACGAAAGGACCACTCGATCAGGGGGTGGCCGGCAAGCGGGCGGATATTCTTGCGTAGGATACCTTTCGATCCGCCTCGTGCCGGGATGATGATAAGTAGGTCTTCAAGCGACGGCATGGAACGCGCCCGTCACGACTGTCCCGAAGCATAGAATTGTTCGAACTCATGCGGCATGTTCGACGAAGTACCACCCCAATGGGGATCATGTTTCATTTCATCGATGATTGCCCCGAGTCCGTCCTCGAACCGGATCATGGGTTTCCAGGAAAGCGAAGTGATCTTTTCGGTGTCGAGAGCATAGCGCAAATCCTGACCAGGTCGGTTCGGAATATATTCGACCCAACTTTCGAAATCCAAACCCATCATATCGAGGACCTTTTCAATGACCTGGTTGTTGCTGAGTTCCTCGTCAGAGGCGATGTTGTAGATACTGTTCATTTCGCCCTTGGCGACAACCAGCAGAATCGCCTCGATCGCATCCCTCACGTGCAGCCAGGCCCTAATGTACGAGCCGTCGCCATGCAGTTGGGCAGGCCTGCCGCCAAGCAGCCTTAAGACCGAACGCGGGATGAGTTTCTCCGGGAACTGGCGGTTGCCGTAATTGTTGCTCATCCGCACGATCTTGTAACCAAGGTCGTAAGTTCGGGCATAGGACTTGAGAATATGTTCGGCAGCGGCCTTGCTGGCGGCGTACGGATTCGACGGATTGAGAGCATCAGTTTCGAAGTGCTTGCCCTCGACGATGTCGCCATAGACCTCGTCGGTGCTGATCTGCACGAAATAGGGGCGCATGCCTTCGTCCATCGTGCGCATCAAATCGAGTATGTTCTGGACGCCAATGACGTTGCTGAGTGTGAAATGCTTTGACGACCGGATCGAGTTGTCCACGTGCGTTTCCGCGGCGAAATTTACGATGATGTCGCATTCGGGAAGGTTGTTGATCTCCGCCACGTCGCCATGCAGGAACGAATAGTTCGAATGCGAGTAAAACCAGCTCTGTATTCTCTTATCAGCCGCATAGGTCAGCTTGTCGAGGTTGAACACCTCGTGGCCGTCTTCCAGCAACCGCGATACGAAGTATTTGCCGATAAAGCCGTTTCCGCCGGAAACGATAATTCTTTGGGGTTTGTCAAACATCTCTATTCTTTGTCATTCCATGAGATTTCGAAAGCGTGACGATGAAGATCTCCGATACAGGCGCAAATACGATCGACGGCTTCCAGATCCATCGCGTTATAGATCGGCAAACAAATCACTTCTCGCGATGCCCTTTCCGTATATTCGAGAGGGACATGGCGGCCAGTGTTGAGCTTGCGGTAGCAATCCATCTGGTGAAGGCTGGGTGAGAAGTATCGCCGCGTCTGTACGCCCTCGGTCTCCAGCGCCTTTTCGAGCATCGTGCTCGTCATGCCGAACTGCTCAGCGTCGACGAGGATCGCGATATCCTTATACGAGCTGACATCGCCCTCCCTGACCTGGGGAAAACGAATTCCAGGGACGGCTTCAAGGCCGTGTTCGTAGCGCGCCGCTATACTCTGGCGAGCCAACATATAATCGTCGAGCCGCTCGAGCTCGATCAGCCCGGCCGCCGCCGAAAATTCCGGTAGCTTGCTGCAAATGCTAATCATGTCAGCATTGTAATCGCCGCCATGGCCCCAGTTGCGAAGCCGCCGAATCCTCTCGTCGACGCCAGCATCATTCGTGGTGATGAAACCACCTTCGCCAAGCGTCGAGACAACCTTGGTGGCCGACGTCGAAAAACCCTCGGCGGTACCAAACCCGCCGATGGGATGTCCCTGGTAACTCGAGCCCAGCGCGTGCGCGGCGTCAAAAAACAGGGCGAGGCCGTGGCGGTCACAAACGGACTGCAGGCCCTGAATGTCACAGGGCGTGCCGTAGATATGCACAGCGCAAACCGCGACTGTCTGTGTCGTCACGG
>JAYPOZ010000156.1:0-1636 GCA_038131165.1 Rickettsiales bacterium
CCATGAATGTATGTTGGGGGATAAGCAGGTCGGTATCTATCTATCCGGCGGAATCGATTCCCTATCGATCCTTGCGCTGCTAAAACGTTTGCAGCCTGACCTGTCGATTCAAACCTTTTCCGCCGGCTTCGCAGACGCTCTCTCCGGCGAGCTTATCGGAGAGGCACAGTTCGCTCGCTCGATGGCGGACCACTTTGGCACGGTGCATCATGAAGTCGTCATGACGCAGGAGGAAGTCGTGGCCGAGATTGGGAAGTTCGACTTACCGCCTTCCGGGATTATCGACTCCGTCGTAAAACGTCTTGCCCAAACGGCATCCGCCGCCGGTGTCAATGTCGCGCTCTCGGGCGAAGGGGCCGACGAAATGTTCTTCGGATACGATCACTACATGGCGGCCGTCGGTTATTTGAAGCCAGAATTCGCCTGGTTGTCCGACCGTTTCCAGTTGCGGGGCGAATACTTCAATGCACTCGACCGGAAAACGGCAACGCTGACGGATTTATTTCTCGGCGGTGGCGCGAATATCGACTACGACAACGACCGCACTCAGGTTTTCGGCCCAGGCGCCGAAGGGACGCGCTTAATTCGTGATCAGATTCGAGGTCTCGCGAATGAACTCTCGTCTTCGGATGGCGCGGCGCCAGCCGACATCGATCGCCTACTCATCTATATCGATTACGCCCAGTAGGTGCCTGAGAACCTCCTCCGGCGGGCCGAAGGGCCGTCGATGGGCGAGGGTGTCGAAATGCGCTTTCCATTCCTTTCGGATAAACTCGTCCGACTGATGTACCGTCTACCCATTGCGCAACGCATCGGTGACGGGACAACTAAATATATGCTGCGAAAGGTTATGGCTGGCATCTTGCCCGAAGCGGCGCTCAATCGACCGAAATCGCCCTTTGGACTGCCGGCGGCACGCCGCGAGCATTTTAAGGGCGCCGGATTGGATTTCCAAAAACCGGCGTTTAAGAATTTGTTCAACAAGAATTTCAAAGCGCTCGAATCGGCGGTTCTGGATGGCGCATATACGCGCGAACGGCTTTTCCGACCCGAGTTCGTTTCGCGGCTCCTGAACGCGCAGAAAGACGAAGAGACCTGCTCCTTTAACGTTTTCTTGTGGAAGCTCTGGAATTTTTCTGTGTGGTACGAAAAGCATCTGGCCTAAAGGACTTAACGAATGGCTTCCAACGCCCGCAATGCACCTAACATCCTCCTGATTCGATCTGCCGGCTTTCCGCAAGATTGGGTGGACGAGATGGAATCGCTCTTCCCGCAAGCATGTTTCCTGACGGCGGACGACAATCAGGCGGCAATCGAAGAGGCGATTCCCGAGGCCAACGTGCTCATTGGCTGTCCGCGCCACATCTTCACCCCAAGCCTGCTGGAGAAGGCGAAGAATTTGGTCTGGGTTCACAGTTCGGGTGCCGGCGTAGAGGAGTTTATTTTCGATGAATTCATAAACGCCGACATCCAATTCACCAACGGGCGTGTCATTCAGGGACCTGAGGTTTCGGATCACGCGATTGCCCTCATACTGGCGCTGAGTCGAAACGTGGCACGCATGCTCCAGGGACAGCCCCGCAACGAAATGCCACGCGCCATAGAACTGCGAAAAAAGACCTGCCTGGTCTTCGGT
>JAYPOZ010000156.1:1646-2667 GCA_038131165.1 Rickettsiales bacterium
CCGAGCGGGTGAAGGCCTTCGGCATGTCGGTGATCGGCATCGCAAACGACCTGCCGCCGATGCTTTCCGTGGTCGACGAGCTTTACGGGCCTGAAGAATTTTTGCGCCAGCTACCTCGTGCCGACGTCGTGGTCTGCGCCGCTCCCAACACAACCCGAACGCGCCATCTCATCGATGCAGATCACTTTGCGGCGATGAAGGATGACAGTATCTTCGTGAATGTCTCCAGGGGTGCCATCGTTGATACAGATGCCCTTACCGAAGCGGTTAAGAGCGGCAAGTTCCGCGGCATCGGCCTGGATGTTACGGACCCGGAACCATTACCGGAAAATCATCCACTCCAGGCCTTCCCCCATGTCTTGATCACCCCGCACATGGCCGGCCCTTCGGATCACAATCGGCGCCGCAGTTTCGAGTTGGTTCGCGATAACATCGCCCGATTTCTACGCGGCGACCGACTCTTCAATCCAGTCCAAAAGAATCAAGGCTATTAGGTCGGGGAAAAGCTATGCAACTTGTCCAACCAGATGTTCTGAACAAATGGGAAGCCGTTTACGCATCGGGTTCAGACAAAAGCTATCCATCGCTTGAACTCGTACGTTTGGAACATTGGCTCTTTGGCCATCCCGGCCAGGGAAGCGTTCTGGAGTACGCATGCGGATCAGGAGTAAATACGATTCATCTGCTTGAATGCGGCTACGACGTTTATGGCGTCGACGCCGCACAAGGAGCCTTGGATCTTATCGGCCGGAAACTCACAAAACGCCCGGAACTGGCAGCGCGAGCGCATCTCTCGCGTATTGAGCGCAATGCGGACAAACTCCCTTTCGAGGATGAAAGTTTCGACTTTCTCGTTGGCATGAGCATTCTGTCGCTTATCGGATCGGAGGCTGCCGTAAAGCATTTGCTTGGGGAATTTCGCCGGGTACTCAAACCAGGCGGAAAAATCATTCTGGACATTAACGATCATGAGTCGGAATTCTCCGTCGGCCAGGAGCAAGTCGAGCCAAACGTATTCCTG
>JAYPOZ010000156.1:2677-4691 GCA_038131165.1 Rickettsiales bacterium
GGTGAAGACGCTCCGGTCCGTTGCCTGTGCCTCCCGGACGAAGCGTCCTTCAACGAACTGGTCGCGCCCTATTTTCAAATCATTGATACCGGTTTCTCGGCCCACAAGATTTTCGGCCGCCGGATCAATGAATGGATCATTAGTGCCGAGAAAGCCTAATTCATTGATTGCTGCGTTATCCGGCGGACTGACAAGGCGTTCCCGTTACTTTGAACGAGGCGATGGCACCACAAAGTAAGATGCTCGTCATCCGAGCCGACGCAGATGCGACGATGGGAGCCGGTCACGTGATGCGGTGTTTCGCCCTAGCTCTGACATGGGCGCGAAAAGGTGGATCCGTATTTTTTTGCAGCCGCATCGCCGACAAATTCATGCTGCGACGCCTGGAAAAAGAAGGCTTCCGGGTAATTGATCCAGGTTCCGGTCCTGAAGAAACGATAGACATTCTGCGTCGAGCCGGTCTCCAAAGATGCCGGATCGTTCTCGACGGATATCATTTTGGCTCGGAATGGCAGGAACGGTTGGTTGCCGCCGGGTTTCCGGTTCTCCTGATCGACGACGGGGCACGACTGCCGCGATATCAGGCGCCGATCATCCTCGCGCCGGAACACGACGCAGCAGAAGCGGCGTATCACGCATCGGATTCGACAATGTTCCTGACCGGACCACGGTTTCGTCTTTTGAATCCGGACTTGATTTATGTTCGTCGAGATTGGTATCGGCGCTCCATGCGGGGACGCGTCGTTCTGGTAACGTTCGGCGGAGCAGATTCAGCCAACGTGACGCGTTCGATACTGGCCAACTTGGAAGGCGTTCTGGGTCCGCAAGACAAGGCGCTGATACTCCTCGGACCACTGAATCGACATTACGCGAGTATTCGCCGCGCACTCGCTACGGTGACTTACAATTTCGAACTCCTTAGGTCTGTTGAAGATATGTTCGCATTGTACACGCAATCGGATCTTGCCGTCTGCGCCGCTGGCGGCGGCGCATGGGAAATGGCTGCAACCGGCCTTCCGGCGATCCTGTTGCCTGTCGCGGATAATCAGCGATCGGGTGCTTCGTACCTTGCCCGGGCAGGAGCCGCAATTGAACTGAAAGGGATTCACGGTCGATACAGGAAAGCGTTTCGGGACCGACTCCGCTTTCTCCTTCGGTCACCGCGCCACTTACAATACATGTCCAAGGCCGGGCCGCGGGTATGCGACGGCCGCGGCGCAGAACGCGTTGCCCAGATACTGATGAATGCCGACCGAACCGAATCCCAGGGAAACCGGCGGCCTTTCGATGGAGACCGATAGTGACTGATATACGCCCTATTCCGTTTGGCACACGCTGCATCGGCCCCGGCCATCCAACGGTCATTATTGCCGAGATCGGCATCAATCATGAAGGGGATGCCGGCATCTGTCTTGAACTCGTACGGAAAGCCGCCGAAGCCGGAGCGGACGCCATCAAGCTTCAAACCCTCGACGCAGATGAGAACTATGTCCCCGGCACCGAATCTCACGATATCTTCAGCAAAGGCCGGCTCTCTCGGGAAGAAACCGCCAAAGCCTTCGATCTGGCGCGATCGCTGGGAATGGAGGCGCTAACGACGTGTGGCGATCTGGCTACACTGGCCTGGGTCGACGACCTGCATCCCGCGGCGCATAAAATTTCTTCGGGCCTGATCACCCATATTCCGCTTATCCGGGCTGCCGCGGCTACGAGGCGACCCTTGATTATATCGACGGGTATGTCAGATCTGGACGCGGCGCGCGCGGCAGTCCGCGCCGCACGGGAAGCGGGCGGTACGGATATATGCCTGTTGCAATGCACGTCTATTTATCCTGCCCCGGCAGAAACGCTTAACCTTCGTAGTATCGAAACCTTACGCTGGGATTTCGAATGCCCTTCCGGCTTTTCCGACCACAGTCTCGGCGTCGAGGCGGCGTCGCTCGCGGTCGCCGCTGGCGCGAACGCATTGGAGAAGCACTTTAGCCTGGACCCGACGAAACCCGGATTCGACCAC
>JAYPOZ010000156.1:4701-6347 GCA_038131165.1 Rickettsiales bacterium
TCGCACGTCGCGACATCGACACAGGCGAGACACTGTCATTTGAGAATGTCGGTTTCATGCGAACCGCCCCCGAGGGGCGAGGCTTACCTCCGAGTACGTGGGAGCAATTCCAAGGGCGCCGCGTTGCCCGTCGTCTCTCGCGATACCAAATCATCAAGCCCGAGTATTTGGCAGACTAATCAGCCTTACACTTAGGTCATGTTCTGAATAGACCCGGAAGGACGGAACGCTAGCAATGGAACAAGCAACCGTACTCCTCACGAGCGTTGGCGGACAATTGTCCCCATGGCTGCTCCAGACCCTCAATGCCTCCTCGCTCATCCAACTCAGGACGATCGGTGCGGATGGCAGCGCCGCAGCGCTCGGCCGTGCATTCTCGGACGCGTTCTATCAGGTCCCCATGGGAAACGATCCTGCGTATCCGGAGCGAATACTGGACATTTGCAAGCGGGAGAAGGTCGATGTCGTCTTTCCTGCATCAGACGAAGAGGCATTCGCTCTTGCGATGAATATTGCGGCTTTTGAGACCATGAGCGTGAAGGTCTCCTGCCCGACAGCTGATGCGGTTCCGGTTCTCCAGAACAAAGCGAATATGTACGACCATCTGGCACGGGCTGGCCTTCCGGTCCCCGCATATTATCGGGTCTCGAATGAAATTGAGCTCAGGCAGGCGGCAGAGACTTTCGGTTACCCGGATCGGGATTTCGTTATCAAACCGACGGTCGGCAGGGGCGGCAGGGGTGTCTGGGTTATCTCTGATCGCGTTCCCTCGATGGCGGAACGCAACGCCGGCCTAGCAATCGACGCTCTTAGTCTAAATACATATCTGTCCTCGGCCGAAGACGGCGACTTTCAGGAACTGATGGCCATGCCCATGCTCTCGGGAGATATGTTCGATGTCGATATTCTGGCGGATCAGCGAGGTAACCCCTTCTACACCGTGCCGCGCCGCCGATTTCACGTCCGCACGACTCCATTCCGCGGATGCTGGTTAGATAAACACGAAGAAGTACTGGAATTGGCGCAACGGACGCAGGGCCTGCTCCAATATCCGAATCTGTTCGATTTTGACATTATCTTGGATTCAGAGGGCCGGCCCTGGTTGTTGGAAGTCAATCCTCGGATGAGTGCCAGCATTGCGGTATCCGTTATGCATGGTGTGCGGCTGCTTGAGTTCGCGATCCTTATGTTACTGGGTTTAGACGTCCCAGACGTTGAAATTCCTTGGGGAAAAGGCGCGAAGCCCTTTTTCGATCTCGTCGCAGTTAACGGTTAGTGCGGAAGCTTATTGACGTGGAAGCCCTGGCAACACTGACCGACATGATATCTCGCAACAGGCCTGGTGCAGACCAATGACGAAAACGATTGCGATCGTTCAGGGACGGATGAATTCCTCCAGGTTCCCAGGCAAGGTCCTTGCCGATCTCGGAGGAAAGCCCGCGATCTCCCATACGCTGAGGCGGACCCGGGCGGCGACCCGACTCGACGAGGTTTGGCTTGCGTGCAGCGATACGGTCGCTGACGACCCGCTGGCCGATCTTGCTGATAGCCTCGGGATACCTGTCTATCGCGGCGATGAGCATGACGTGCTGGGCCGCTTTTCCGCTATCGCGCACGACACAAACGCGGACCGCATTGTGCGGATC
>JAYPOZ010000156.1:6357-6771 GCA_038131165.1 Rickettsiales bacterium
CACCGGCGAGTGGCCTGCGATCGCTGCGGAAATCGTCGATTCTGCTGTCGACCTGATTGATCGGAGCGGCGTCGACTATGTCTCGAACCATCTCATCCGCTCGTTCCCCGACGGGTTGGATGTGGAAGTATTTACCCGCGCGGCCCTTGAGGAGGCGGATATCAAGTCTACCCACGCCTTCTTGCGGACGCATGTAACACCCTATATCCACGGGCGCCTCGCCGACCGGCTGCCGAGCGGGGTATTCACACGGGACAACATCGTCCATCCCGTGGACTTCAGCCACCTGCGATGGACGTTAGACGAGGCCGATGACCTCGTCCTGCTGCGTCGGCTATTCTCGGCCTTGCCGCACGATTTCCATTGGCTTGACGGTGTTGCCCTGATGACTCGGGAGCCGAACCTCTTCTGGAT
>JAYPOZ010000157.1:0-6473 GCA_038131165.1 Rickettsiales bacterium
CTGTTCGGCTACCAGATGGGCCGAGTTTGGAAGCCATCTGGGGAATGTCGGTTCAAAAAATTGCAGCGGATAGAAACCTGCTTGAGAATGGAAAAAGGTGATCCGGTGAAAAAATTTGGCTTATCTGGATGAATACTCTCCCCAACCTTTCCATTGACGCCGACCGCCTGTGGTCGACCCTCGAGCGCTCCGCCGAAATCGGGGTCGGCAAGGCGGGCGGGCTCCGTCGGGTGGCGCTTTCCGACGACGACAAGATCATGCGCGACCAGTTCGTCGAGTGGTGCAAATCCTGCGGGTGCACGGTCACCGTGGACGCGGCGGGCAATATCTTCGCGCGCCGCGCCGGGCGGGAGGACGATCTGCCGCCGGTGGTCGTCGGCTCCCATCTCGACACGCAGGCGGCGGGCGGGCGTTTCGACGGGATTCTGGGGGTGCTGTCGGGGCTCGAAATTCTGCGCACGCTCGAAGACAACGGGATCACGACCCGGCGGCCCATCGAGGTCGTCAACTGGACCAACGAGGAAGGGGCGCGTTTCGCGCCGCCGATGGCGGCCTCCTGCGTCTTCGCCGGCATTCAGCCGATCGAATGGCTGCACGATTTGCGCGACGACGACGGCATCCGCTTCGGCGACGAGCTGGCGCGGATCAGCTATCTCGGCGACGTCCCGGTCGGCGGGCGCGACCTCGATTCCTATTTCGAGCTGCATATCGAGCAGGACGACCTGATGGAGAAGGAGGGAAAGTCGGTCGGCGTGGTCACGGGCGGCTATATGTCCCACGCGCTCACCTGCGTCTTCCGCGGCGAATGCGCCCATACCGGGCCGACGGAGATGAAGAAGCGCCGCAACGCGATGATCGGCGCCTCCTATTTCCTGGCCGCGGTCAACGATATCGGCTGGGAGTACGAGCCGGTTGGCCGCACCTCGGCGTCGCGGATGATCATCTGGCCCAACAAGTTCGGCATCCTGCCCGAATACGCCGAGGTCACCGTCGACATGCGCCATCTGGAGCGTGCCCTGACCGACGAGATGGTGGCGAAGACGCGGGTCGCCCTCGAAGAAGCCGCGCGGAAAGCAAATGTAGATGTCGAGATCACGGCGGAATGGACCTTCGGCGACGAGGTCTTCGACCCGGACTGCGCGCAGCTGGTGCGCGACGCGGCGGCGGCGCGCGGGGTCTCCCGGATGGACATCAAGAGCATCGCCGGGCACGACGCCTATTACATCTCCCGCATCGCGCCGACGGCGCTGGTCTTCAGCCCCTGCGTCGACGGCATCACCCATAACGAAGCCGAGGACATCCGCCGCGAGCCCACCGTCGAGGCGGTCAACGTGTTCTTCGACGCGGTCGTCGCCCGGGCCGATCGATAGGCGGCATTTCGGAAGATGCGCTGTATAGCTGTCATTCCCGCGAAGGCGGGAATCCAAAATGTACCGACCTTCCGGCTGGATCCCCGCCTTCGCGGGGATGACGAAAATGGTTGATCGTACCCCGGACTACGATTCGGATGCCGCGCGCGTCTTCGACTGCTTGAAAGACGGCGGGATCGCCATCGTTCACATGGATGTCGCCTATGCCATCATGAGCGGCACGGAAGCGGCGCTGCGCCGGGTCTATGCCGCCAAGCAGCGCAGTTTCGGGCGCCCGAGCGGCGTGGTCGCCAATCTGCGCACCCATGACGAGATACAAATCCTCTCGCCGGAGGCGAAGCGGATCGTGCGGGCCGTCACCGGAGACCACGATCTGCCGCTTTCCGTCATCGCGCCCTACCGCGAGGACCATCCGCTGATGCAGCGGATCACGCCGTTCCTGCGCGGCATGTGCACCAAGGACGGGACGGTCAATTTCCTGCTGAATTCGAGTCCGCTGCGCGACCGGATCGCCGAGTTGAGCCTGGACGCGGGCCTGCCCCTGATGGCGTCGTCGGCCAACCGCTCGCAGCAGGGGACGAAATACCGGGCCGAGGACATCGAGCCCGAGGTGCGGGCGGTCGCCGATATGATTGTCGACTACGGTCCCGCAAAATACCTCCAGGAAGGCTACGCCTATTCCAGCACGCAGATCGACTTCCGCACCATGACGCTCGTCCGCGAAGGCGTATGTTTCCTCGAAATCGCGCGGATTCTTCACGATCAGTTCGGCATCGAATTGAAACGCGGCTAGCCGCCCATCTCCGCCATCATCGCGCGGGCGCCGGCCTCGAAATCCGCCGGGTCGACATCCCGTACATGGGTGGCGACGGACCATTTGAAGCCGAACGGGCAGATGACGGAGCCCATGCGGTCGCCCCAGAACATCTCCGCCATCGGATGGGCGAGTTCGGCCCCCGCTTCGATCGCGCGCGCCACCGTCGCGTCCGCATCCTCGACATAGATGTGCAGCGAGACCGGACTGCCGCCGAGAGTCTCGACCGTGCTGGTGCCCCAGTCCTTGTTCTCGTCGGACAGCATCACGATGGTGCCGCCGATCCGGATTTCCGCATGCATGACCCGGTCGGTGTCGGGCACGTTGATGCTCATGACCTCCTCGGCGCCGAAGGCGCGCTTGTAGAAGTCGATGGCGGCTCCGGTATTATTAACCGTGAGATAGGGGGAGAGCGGGCTGGCCCCCTCGGGCATATGGTTCGCCATGGTCCGTGTTCCTTGTATGATTCGGCAGTTCTTTTTAATTAAGAACAAATCAGGAACTTGTTTGGCGCGGCAGATCAAATGACACTTCCGTGAAGAGGGCCGCCAGGCCGTCCGATTAATGTTCCCGCAGCAGTTGCCCGGCGCCGTCGATCCGGTCCTCGATCCCGGCGGCGCGGAGCGCCCCCCAGAACGTCGCCTGCACGCTGGTCACCACCGGCTTGCCGAGCCTTTGCTCCAGCCGCTCGATCACCCCCAAGGTCGCCATGTCGGCGCAGGAGAGGAAGACCGCCTCCGCCTCCGGGCTGTCGATCTTGTCGGCCAGGGCTTCGACGTCTTCCTCGCGCACCAGGTTCATGTGGCGCAGGCGCGCCTGCGCCTCGAACAGGATCACGCCCTCGTCGGCGGTCACGGTGAGGCCCTGGCTCTCGAAATAAGCCCGCTCCGCCTCGTTGACCGCGTCCGGATAGGGCGAGCCCACGGCGATTTTGGTGACGCCGAGCGCTCGGAACGCGTCCAGAATGCAGCCCATCGTCGTGACCGTCGGCTTGTCGAGCGCGCCCTTGATCTCGTCCCGCGTGTGCTCGTGCGGCGTCCGCAGGGCGCTCGCGGTGCAACCGTAAGCGACGACATCGACCTCGAGCCCGCGCAACTCCTCCAGGGTCTGGGGCAGGAACTGCTCCATGTCGGTGAGCGGGTCCTCGACCTCGTCGGCGCGGTAGAGCAGGCGCGTCGTGTGGACGGTCACCCCTTCCGGCGCCATCTGCCAGAACTCGGTCTCCGCCACCGTGTTGGGCGACGGCACGATCAACCCGATCCGCGCCCGCCAGCCATAGGGGCGGCGCGCTTTCTCCGGCGTCCGGTATTCCATCGCCGGCTAGTGTCCTTCCGCGATTTCGGCGAGCTCGATCAGGATATTGCCCGTCGATTCCGGGTTGATGAAGGCGATGCGGCTGCCGCCGTGGCCGGTGCGCGGCGTCTCGTCGAGCAGCTTCACGCCCTTGGCCTTCAGCTCGTCCAGCGCATTGTCGATGTCGTCGACCTCGAAGCAGAGATGGAACAGGCTCTGGCCGTTCTTCTCGATCCATTCGGTGACCCGGCTGTCCTGGGCGCTGGCGTCCGAGCTGAGCAGCTCCAGATAGGTCTCGCCGACCGGATACATCGCGAGCCGCGTCGCGCCGATCTGCTCCTCGTATTCCATTTCGATGCCGAGCGTGTCCTCCAGCATCTTCATCGATGCCGCCATGTCGTTGACCGCGATGGCGACGTGTTCGACCCGTTTCAGTTTCATGTCCGTATCCTCCGGCTGGCCGTGCATTTGTCCGCCATATAGGGTACGCCGTTCAGGAGGAAAATCACCCCCGATGGCAGTAACCGTTCAGCATTCGGCTCCCTTCAAGGGCATCGCACTCCTGGTCGTGAGCGCGTTGTTCATGGGGATCAACAACGCGATCCTGAAATTGCTCACGGAAGGCTATCCGGCGGGCGAGATCATGTTCATGCGCGGCGTGGCCATCCTGCCGGTGATCGGCGTGTTCGCCTATTTCAGCGGCGGCTGGTCGGCGCTGCGCGTCTACAGTTGGCGCGGCCATTCGATGCGCGCGGTGACGATGGGCTTCAGCGCCTATTTCTTCATCCTCAGCGTGCAGTTCCTCCCGCTTGCCACCGCCGTGGCGCTGAGCTTCGCGACGCCGCTGTTCGTGACCGCGATGGCGGGGCCCCTGCTCGGCGAGCCGGTCGGCTGGCGGCGCTGGTCGGCCGTGGCGGTGGGGTTTCTCGGCATCGTCGTCATCACCCGGCCCGGCACCGCGGTCTTCCAGGCGGCGGCGCTGTTCCCCCTGATCAGCGCGCTGGCGAGCGCCGGCCGCGACGTCATCACCCGCAAGATGACGGCCGGCGAATCCTCGGTCGCGATCATGGCGACGGCCAATCTGACCCTGATGCTGTTCGGCCTCTGCACGCTGCCCTTCGGCTGGGAAGCGCCCGACAGCCGCGCCCTCTGGCTGGTCGCCGTCTCGGGCCCGATCGTCGCCTGCGGACACTACACGATGATCGAGGCGTTCCGCTACGCGGAGGCGGCGGTTGCGGCGCCGTTCCGCTATTCCGCCATTCTCTGGGCCGGACTGCTCGGCTTTTTCATCTGGAGCGACGTGCCGGACGGCTGGGACATCGCCGGGACCTGCATCGTCATCGCCAGCGGCCTCTACATCCTGCACCGCGAATACGTGCGCCGGCGCAATGGCCAGGCCCCGGATTCGCCTTAGCTATTCCCCTAACGCTTCGACAGACGAAAAGGTGGGGAGATGGCGCAAGACGCGAAGACGCCGGGGCCGCTCGACGGCGTGCGGGTCCTGGATTTCTCGATGTTCCTGGCGGGGCCCTATGCGGGCCGCCTGATGGCGGACCACGGGGCGGAGGTCATCAAGATCGAGCCGCCGGGCGGCGAGACGATCCGCAGCGCCCATCCCGTTGTCGGCGGCAAGAGCCGCTATTTCGCGCAGCTCAACTGCGGCAAGAAATGCATCGCCCTCGACCTGAAGTCGGAGGCCGGAAAGGCCGCGATCCGCAAGCTGGCCGCGGAGAGCGACGTGGTGCTGGAGAATTTCCGCCCCGGCGTGATGGCGCGTCTCGGCCTCGGCTACGAGGCGCTGGCGGAGATCAACCCGGGCCTGATCTACTGCGCGATTTCGGGATATGGGCCGGTCGGGCCGAACTCGACCCGCCCCGCCTTCGCCCCCATCGTCCACGCCCATGCGGGCTACGACATGACGGTCTTCGAATACGCCAAGCTCGGCGACCGGCCGCTCAGCAACCGCAGCACGGCGGGCGACATCCTGGCCTCCGCCCATGCCTTCGGCGCCGTATCCGCCGCACTCTTCGGGCGCACTAGATCCGGGCGGGGAGAGCGCATCGACGTCACCCTGGAGGGCGGCATGCACAACCTGCTCTACTACGAAATCCAGGCGGCGCAGGTGGAGAGCGATATCCCGCCGCTGGTCTACTCGCCGGTGCGGGCGTCGGACGGCTTCCTGATGGTGGTCCCGGTCAGCGACCCCAACCTGCGCGCCATGGCCAAGGCCACCGGCAGGGATTGGGCCGACAACCCGAAATACAACACGGTCGGCGAGCGCTGGAAAAACTGGAGCGAGTTGCTGGCCGAGTTGGAGGAATGGTCGCTCGGTCATACGGCCGAGGAGGCCGAACGCCTGCTCCTGGAAGCGGGCTGTCCCGCCACTCGTTATCGCACCGTCGCCGACGCGGTCTGCGACCCGGCGCTGCGCGAGACCGGCGGCATGATCGCGATGAACGACGGCGACGGCGATTTCCTCATCGCCAACAACCCGATGCGCTACCGCAACGCCGAAGTCGGCCCCAAGACCTGGGTCGACCCCATCGACGGCAGCCGGGACGAAGTGCTGAGCGGGTAAGCGTATGCCGCTTGCCGAAAGCCTGCGCGGCCGTGCTCGCGGTATCGCCTAACTCGAAGGCGGCTACCGCCTACATCACCAGATCGATGAGATACGGGCCGTCCGTCTGTATCCCGGCTTCGATGGCGCGCATCAGGCCCTCGCAGTCGGTGACCTCTTCGCCAGGGACGCCCATGCCTTTCGCCATGTCGACCCAGCCGAGGTTCGGGCGGTCGAGGGTCAGCATGTCGATGGCCCGGGGGCCGGGATTCTGCACCCCGACATTGGTCAGCTCGCCGCGCAGGATCTTGTAGATCCGGTTCGAGAACACGATGGTGACGATGTTGAGTTTCTCGCGCGCCATGGTCCAAAGCGACTGCACCGTGTACATGCCGCTGCCGTCGCCCTCGAGCAGGATCACCTGGCGGTCCGGCGCGGC
>JAYPOZ010000158.1:0-6442 GCA_038131165.1 Rickettsiales bacterium
TACAGCACAAATCGCAACCGCCGCCATGGCGATGTGCCAGAGCCGATAGCCCGAGAGTTCGAGCGTCAGTGCGAGGCCGAGCGCCAGCCCACAAAGACCGATTGCGGCGACCGCAAATCCAAGAACAAGCGTATGGGAAGCCGGCGCCTTCGCCATTGAAACAACCTGTCAGAGCCCCATCCGTAACGATGAACTGGGCGTCACAAACAACAACCGCAGCGGCGAGAACCGCTATGCGGCTCCAGTCTAGGGATTTCCGCGCGGGAACGCGAGAACCCTGTCACAGCCAAATCGGCATCCTAGGCCGGCTTGTGTCCGGTGATCCGCGCCAGAGAACCAGGCACGAACTCATTCAACGTAACATCGTGGAATCCGGCATTCTCGAAATAGCCGATGCAATCCGCGTTGGTGTGCGCCAGGCCGGTCGTCCCGCTGATCGCCTCGCTCAGGCCCCAGAGGGCCGGGCCGACGGGTCCCCTCCGGTCGTCGTCGAGGGTCTCTCCGATCAGATGCATCTCGCCGCCCGGCAGAAGCGCGTCGAATGTCTTCTTGACCACGTCGGCGATGATCTCCCGGCTGTAAATCGGCAGGTTGCTCGCCATGACGGCGACATCGCAATCGGTGGGAAAAGGATCGGCGGTAAAATCGCAGGCTTCGGCGGCCACCCGCTCCGATGCCCCATTCTCCGCGATCACCTCCCTGGCCACGACGACCACCGCCGGCAGATCGAGCACGACCGCCTTCAACCCCTCGTACGCCCCGGTCGCGACGATGCTGTATGCGCCCGAGCCGCCGCCCAAATCCATCAGGCGCTTGCGGCCGCTCATATCGACCTGCCGCGCGAACCGCCGGCCCGCCCCCATGCCGATACTGTATGTCGCCTTATGATATTCGCGAGCGCGCTCGACGGTAAACTCGCCGTACTTGCCCAACCGGTCGACCGTCTTCGATTTCAGCTTCTCCGACAGTTTTCCCCAATCGTCCCAGCGCGGCTTGGTGAACAGCATCCAGGGGCCGGCGTAGCGCGGAGACCCTTCGACCAGGAAGCGCTCGACATCCGGCGCGTTGGTCATCCGCCCGTCATCGCCCAATTCCAGCAGCTTGAGCGCCACGCAGGCGGTCATCAGGCGTTCCGCATTCGTCTCCGTGATATCGAGGGCCGCCGCCGCTTCCGCAAAGCTGCCCGCCCCTTTGGAGACGGCCGTGAAAAGGCCCAGTTCAACCGCGGCCATCAAGGCGCCGGAGTGCCAGAATCCCTGTACCATTTCCTGCAGCCGGACGATATCGAGCCGCTTTTCGCCATCGCTCATAGAAGGCTCCCTATAAGAGTTTGAACCGCACCCCGCAGACAAGGACCGTATCGCCGTCCGAGGCACAACCGCGTGCCGCCGCTTCCCGCAGGACATGCGACCGGTCGACGACCTTGAGATCGAGCCCGCCGAGTCCTTCGCCGCGACCGTCTTCCGCGGAAATAAAGCGCAATTCCGCGTTCTCGAGCCGCAGGGCGGGGTTGCCTTGCGCATCGTTGCCGAGCGGCACTTCGAGGACTTCGGCCCACCGTCTTGCCAGGGCGTGCGGGTCCTCCGCCTGCATCTCGACCGCCGTCATGTCGGAGACCACGCCGCTTCGGACCGCCGACTGCCAGTCGTCGCCCGCCGGATGCCAGGGACCGTCCGGCGCATCGCCGCGCGGATCCGTACTGGTCTCCAGAATGGCGCCGCCGGTGTCCTTCGGGTGCAGCTGCAGGCCGAGATAGGTGCCGTAGTCGAGCCGATTGGCGATCCGGACGCCGATGCTTTCCATTCGCCCGGCCCGCCGCTCGGCGTCGTCGCATTGCAGGATCACCATATACCCGCCATCGCCGCCGCGCCGGTCGAGATACCGCCCGCCGGCCGTCCCCTCGCGGATCGGCGCCACCACTTCGAGAAAGTTGGCCCCGATGGGCAGCAAGGCGTTTTCGAGACCGTACTTGCCGACCGCTGGATCGTGGAAACAGGTCTCCAGGCCGAAGATCGCCTTCAAATTCTCCACCGGGCCGGCCAGCTCCGAGGCGATCAGGCAGATTTGGCGCAAGCGGAGCATGCTAGCGTCCCTGGAAGACGGGTTTCCGTTTCTCGACGAAAGCCTGTGCCGCCTCGCGGTGATCCTCGGTCTGGCTGGTGCGGGCGTGATGCATCGCCTCCAGGTCCAGGCATTGCGCGAGGGGCTGGGAGATCGCCGCGTCGAGATTTTTCTTCATGTAACCGAGCGTCACCGTGGGGCCGTGTGCCAGCCGCTTGGCCAATTCCATCGTCTCTGCTTCAAGCTTGTCGTCGGGGACCACCCGGTTGAACAGGCCCAGCGCCAGCGCCTCTTCGGCGCCGACCGGGTCGGCCAGGAAATAAAGTTCCCGCGCTTTCGACGGACCGACGAGCTTCGTCAGAAACCAGCTGCCGCCGAAATCTCCGGACAGGCCGACCTTGGCGAAGGCGGTGATGATCCGGCCGGTCTCGCTCGCAATCCGCAGATCGCAGGCCAGCGCCAGCGACATGCCGGCGCCCGCCGCCGGCCCCCGCACCATGGCGATGGTCGGTTTCGCCACCTCGTGCAGCAGGCGCGACACTTCCATGCGCGCCCGCAGGGTCTGCGCCCGCGTCTCCAACGGTATGTCCGCATCACCGCCGGAGGCCATGTTCTTGACGTCGCCGCCGGAACAGAAGGCGCGGCCGGCACCCTTCAGCACGATGGCGCCGACACCGGGATCCTCGGCAAAGCGCTCCACCATGTCGTACATGCCTTTCAGCATGTCGCGGGTCACGGCATTCAAGGCATCCGGCCGGTTCATGGTGATCGTCGCGACCTTGTCCTCGACGTGTTCCAACAGGTGTTCGTCGCTCATGAGAGTCTCCGTTTAGCTGCTTGTCTGCCCTCGCCCCAACCCTCTCCCGCGTGCGGGAGAGGGAGAGGCAGGCCATTCGTACGATCCCTCTCTCGGGGGCGAGAAAGGGAACTGTCCGCCGCGAAGCGGTGCGAAGGAGCGGACGCGCTCAGGCGACCTCGAAGAGGCCCGCCGCGCCCATGCCGCCGCCGACGCACATGGTGCAGACGACATATTTGGCGTTGCGGCGCTTCCCTTCGATCAGCGCGTGGCCAACCATGCGGGCGCCGCTCATACCATAAGGATGGCCGATGGAAATGGCGCCGCCATTGACGTTCAGGTTCTCGTTCGGAATGCCGAGTTGGTCGCGGCTGTAAATCACCTGGACCGCGAAAGCCTCGTTCAGCTCCCAGAGGTCGATATCGTCCATCTTCAGGTTATGGCGCTTGAGCAGCTTCGGCACGGCGTAGATCGGCCCGATGCCCATCTCGTCCGGCTCCAGGCCCGCGACCGCAAACCCTCGGAAATAACCCAGGGGATCGAGGCCGCGTTTCTCGGCCTCCTTCGCTTCCATGAGGACCGCGGCGGAGGCGCCGTCGGACAGTTGGCTGGCGTTGCCGGCGGTGATGAAGTGTTCGTCGCCGCGCACCGGCGCCAGCGCGGCCAAGCCTTCGAAGTTCGTGCTCGGGCGGTTGCATTCGTCCCGCTCCAGCAGCACCTCTTGCTCGCTGGTCTCGCCGGTGGCCTTGTCGGTGACGAGCTTGACCGTCTTCATCGCCACGATCTCGTCGTCGAACTTGCCCGCCTGCTGGGCCGCCGCCGTACGCATCTGGCTCTGCAGGGCGTATTCGTCCTGGTCCTCGCGGCTGACGTTATAGCGTTTGGCGACGGTCTCCGCCGTATCGATCATGGCGTCGTAGATCGCCGGCTTATGCTCCACCAGCCAGGGGTTGGCGGCGCGGTAGCTGTTCTTGTGTTCGTTCTGCACCAGGCTGATCGAATCGAGACCGCCCGCGACCATGATCGGCGCGCCGTCGACGATGATATGCTGCGCCGCCATGGCGATGGTCTGCATGCCGGAGGAACAGAAGCGGTTGACCGTGGTCCCCGAGGTGGTGACCGGCAGGCCGGCGCGGAGGGCGATCTGCCGGGCGATGTTGTTGCCCGTCGCCCCTTCCGGCATGGCCGTGCCCATGATCACGTCGTCGACCTCCGCCGGATCGATGCCGGCGCGTTCGACCGCGTGCTTGACCACATGACCGCCGAGGTCGGCCCCGTCGGTATTGTTGAAGGCGCCCCGATAGGCCTTGCCGATGGGGGTGCGGGCGGTGGAAACGATGACGGCTTCGCGCATGGCGTTACTCCCTGTGCCGGATTGCTTTGGCGAGAAATGTAACCTTTCCGCCCTCCCGCGCCAGTGCGAAAAGACAGATGGACCTGGAATAAACGCGCGCCCGCTAGATATACATATCCCGCAGATTGTAGTCCTTCACCACGCGCCGACGGGTCTCTTCGTTCCAGCGGTTCGCCTCCAGCTCGTCCGCCAGCGGCGCGTAATGGTAGGGCGTCTCGTCGGGAAAGCGCTGGCGGCGGGCGTCGATGCCGATCGGGATCATCCGGCTGCGCTCGTGGATATGCGCGTCGTCGAAAGTGACGACCCGGTTGTCCAGATGGGTCACCGTCATGTCCTGCACCCGGCGGCGCGGGAAGAACCCGGCGTTCAGCGTGACCCGGCGCTCCGCCGACGTATTGGCGAAGGAACCGTGCACCACCTGCCGGTTGAGAATGAAGGTATCGCCGGCCTCGCAGAGCAACGGCATCGCGCCCCCGATACGGTCGGACCCGGCCTCCTTCACCATTCGGCGGATATCCACGCGGCCGAGCTTGTGACTGCCCGGCAGAATCCAGACGCTGTTGGCCGCCGTGCTGGGGTAGAGCTGGGTCATGAAATTGAAGCCATGGGCGCCGTGATCCCAATCCGGCGCGTCCCAGTGGGTCGTGCCGTCCTGGTGCCAGGCGACCGATGGACCGAGTCCCGGCTCCTTGAGGAAGGTCACCTCGTTATAGGGCACGAAATCGGCTCCGAGCACCGCCTCCGCAACGGCGAGCAGACCCGGATGGCCGTAGAGCCGCAGTGTTGTGTCCATGAGCTGCAGATTGCCGTGCAGGTTCTGCACCGTCCAGGCGGGCGCGCCCTCGGCCGGAACCGCCTCCCGCATCTTCGACGGGTGACGGCCCTTATAGAGATCGGTCCCGCCGAGCGGGTCGGAGAGCGGGCGCGCCCAGCGATAGGGCTCGCGGCCGAATGCGCGCCCGAAGGCGGGCCGGCCCTTGGCGTCGACGTCGCTTTTGGGGTCGACCGGCGCGGCCTCCAGCATACGCTCGACATCGGCGCGCAATTCGGCCAGTTCCTCGGCGTCCACGACGCCTTCCAAGACGTAGAATCCGTGTTCCCAATAGGCATCGAGGATATCGCCCGCGAGCTTCCCCGATCCGTCGCGCCGGATCGGTCCGCGATTGCCGATTTCCCGCGCTCTCCGGGTGCCTTCTTCGATATACGCCGCCATCTCGCGCGCGTGTTCCTCGGCGGTCAGCGGGGCGCTCGGTGTCATATCGTTCATCGGTCTGCCACCCTTGTCATTGGAAGGTGGAGTGATTGTGGAGAAATGGCGCCGTTTGGCAAGACGGAGACGCGAAAGCAGTCTAAAGTTTAATCAGCCCCGACCCGACCACGATGGCAGCGGCCTGCTCCCGGGTATTCGCCTGCAGTTTGTTCTTCGCATTCGAAATGCGGAAATCGACCGTGATTTTCGCCACGTTCAGCTGCCGGGCGATTTCTTCGCTCCTCAATGCCAGCGCCAAATGGTGCAAGCATTCGCGCTCGCGGGGCGCTAAATTGACGCTTTCATTTTAGGCATTCTCGTGAACCGCGGCGACGAGCGCGTCACTGCCTCCAAATTCGAAACTACGAAGAGCCAGACAGCGTCCTACACATCGTGACGAGAATTATATTCTGCCCCCTTTCACCCGCAGCCTGCCAATAATAATAGAGGGCATCAAAATACACGCACAACCGTTGTATAATTATATGGAATATTTTTTGATAAAATATACATTATTTATTATATTAAATTATATAAACATATAATTTTTGATGATTATATATTTTTATACTTATAATAAACTCGTAAAAATAAAAATATTAACAATTTTTTTAAAAATTATTTTAATACCTATAAAAATTATGATGAAATTGTCTATTATTAATTTATGAATTGGGAAACAATTTTATATTTTTAACCATTACTTATGATTATTATAGTATTTCCGGGCGACTCGCTTATTGCGCCGAATCTCAGCGCCCATACGGTGTGCTAGGGTGAGGACCCACGTGTGACCGACAGCCCAAGAGGTATCGGTCGAAAACCCGATCCATCGCCTCGGGCAGGATGGCGCCGCTGACATGTATACGATAACGAAACACAACACATTATTGCTATCCCCACGGGCCGGTTTTTTCACATCCAGCGATTGCGGCCGAGGCAGGGCAATAGCGGAACGGGACCGCATCGGCTTTCTCGACCG
>JAYPOZ010000159.1:0-6409 GCA_038131165.1 Rickettsiales bacterium
ACCGGCGCCACCAAGAGCTATACCCGCACCGCCGACAGCGGCAACCAGAACACCGGCGTCTTCTGTCCCGAGTGCGGCGTGCGCATCCACAACACGCCCCATTACATTGACGGCGTCGTCACCCTGAAGCCCGGCACGCTCGACGATACCAGCTGGCTGCGGCCGACCGCGATGGTCTGGCTGAAAAGCGCCCAGGGCTGGGTCCCTGTCCCCGACGGCATAAAGGCGCTCGACGGACAGCCTTGACTGGCGATAGGAAGGGCCGCGCGTCCGTCGGCAAACCCTTCCTATTTCCTGGAGAAGACGAAATCGCCGCCGAGTTCGTGGCCAGCTTTGCGAATGTTGGAATATTGCGGCGTCTGGTCGGCATTGAGGCGGACCCGCTCGCGGATGTCGGCGTAAAGTTGCGTCCCGTCGACCATTCCTTTGTTACGCGCCAACGCCTCCAGAAACGCCATCGCAAACACGGAGTGACCGCCACCGCCGCTGTCCGCGACCGGCTCCAACGCGCCCGAAGTCAGAACGGTCCGCGAGCGCTTGCTCATCAGCTTATTGAGATATCCGGATCCGCCCGACGCCATCTTGACCCCACGGGTCAACGTTCCGGAATAGCAGCTATCGGCCACCACGATGACCTGCCGGGCCCGGGTCGCCCGCAACAGGTCCGTGATGTCGCCGTTGGACAACCAGCGCGACCGCGTGTCCCGCCGCGCATCGACCGGCAGCCAATAGCCCCGGTCCGCATCTGGGTCGAGCCAGCCGTGACCCGCATAGTCGATCAACAGGTTGTCGTCTTCCCCGAGCTCGCGGCGGAGCCGGTCGAAGGCGTCCAGAATTTGGTCGCGCGTCGCGTCGCGCAGGAGGGTGACCGCATAACCGTACTCCCGATTCAAGACCGCCGCGATGCGGTCAGCATCCGCCCGCGCCGTACCCAGACGGGGCAAATCGCTGTAGCTGTCGTTGCCGATCACCAGGGCATGAAACCTGCCGAAATCCAGATTGGCCGTATCGATAGACGGCGCCGGCGAAGCGACGGCCGCCGGAGCGTCGAATTGCTTCGGCTGCGCCCGTTCGGCCACCCTCACGGGCGGGGCAGTATCGACCCGCGCGACCTTGACGCTCAGCAGGCCGGTATTGTCGAACAGAAAAGACTCAAGGTCGTTGGGCCCGAGGTAGAGCGTGCCACTCTCTTCGGGCGTGAACTCCAGGTGCTTACCGACCGGAAAAAGCGCGCCCACCGGACCGATCCGGCCGATCAGCGTCTGGAAATTGACCGCCGCCAAAGGACGCGTATTCAGCGGATCCTGGCAGAACAGGTTGTATTGCAGCACTTCGCCACTGGCGTTGGTCTGATTGCAATGCGGGCTCATCCGCCATTGCCCTTCGGCTGTAATCCGATAAGCCGTGCCAGCTTTCAGCTCGATCCCCGTGTTGCGCCAATGCCCGCCGGCCACAATCTGAAAGGTCTTCGATTCGCCGGCCGCCAGCGGCGCGGTCTTCGACGGCGTCGTGTACTGATGGGTCGCCTGACAAGCGGTCAGAATTGCAATCGTAGACAGCGAAGCCAACCATCCCCCTAGCGAACGCCCTGATATCCTTACCGGCATGCTGCCTCTCCTCCTCAACCGGGCCCGCAGATATAGCATAACTCGGATCGACCGCCGAATCGGAAGTGCGTGTTTCGTTTTTCTTCCCCGGCAGCGCGTTCTATCTTTTTCTGCAAGGAAGTGCCGATAAAACACCAACCCGGAGGGATGCCATGAGCTTTACCGTCACCAGCAACAGCTTCAAGGACGGCGACTATCTCGCCAACGATCATGTCCTGTCTGAGAATTACGGTTTTGGTTGCGCCGGTAACAACCAGTCCCCGCACCTTGCCTGGGGAGAGCCGCCCGCAGGCACGGAGAGTTTCGCCGTCACCTGTTTCGACCCCGACGCACCGACGGGCAGCGGCTTCTGGCACTGGCTGGTCATCAATATTCCGGCGGACATTCGCGAACTTGCGCTGGGGGCCGGCGGCGGAACCGGCCTGCCCGACGGTGCCTTACAGACCCGCACGGATTTCGGCGCGCCCGGCTACGGCGGTCCTTGCCCGCCCGAGGGTGATCACCCGCACCGCTATCTGTTCACCGTACACGCGTGCAACTCCAAACTCGAACTGCCCGCCGACATCATGCCGGCGGTGGTCGGCTTCAACCTGCATTTCGCGACCTTGGAGAAGGCCGCCATCATGGGGCTTTACAAGCGCTAGGCGCCGCACGCCTATAGCGGAATGAAACGCTACCGCATCTCGGAGATTTTTCATTCCGTGCAGGGCGAGGGCCGCTATACCGGCATGCCCTCGCTTTTTCTGCGCTTCTGGGGCTGCAATTTTCAGTGCCGGGGGTTCGGCGATGCGCCGCTGCCCGAGAAGAGCATAGAAAGCCTCGCCGATTTCCCGGTCCTGGAATCCGGCTGCGACACGGAATACGCCTGGAATCCCACCTACCGGCATCTGTCCGAGGAACTGACGGCTGCGGAAATCTGCGACCGGCTGACGGAGTTCAGCCCCGCTTTCCGGCATCCCGCCTCCGGCCAATGGACCCACTTGGTGGTCACGGGCGGCGAGCCGATGCTGAGCCAGACGGCGCTGCTCGACGTGCTGGAGGTATTGGCGGCACGGAGCAACCTGCCGCGATTCGTTACTGTCGAGACCAACGCCACCCAGGCGCCGCGCGCGCCGCTCGCGGCCTTCATCGAAGCGCACTACGGCGACGGTGCCAGCGAGTGGTTCTGGTCCGCGAGCCCGAAACTCGCTCTCTCCGGAGAGACCTGGGAAGACGCCGTCCGCCCGGAAGTCCTTGCCGCCTACAACGAGCTCTCGCCGGCAGGGCAGTTGAAATTCGTCGCCGACGGCAGCGAGGCGTGTTGGGCGGAGGTGGCGCGCGCAACGGCGCTCTTCCGTCAGGCTGGGGTCGACTGGGAGGTCACGATCATGCCGCTCGGCGGGACCCGCGAACGGCTGGAGAAAACCCAGGCCGCTCTTGCCGAACAGACGCTCGCGCGCGGCTACCGGTTCTCGGCCCGCCTGCACGCCTGGCTTTTCGGCAATATTCCGGGGACATGACCCGGCGGACATAAGGCCGCAGAAGAATTGCTGGCGGTTGGGTCCCGGCGTTCTAGAATGCCGGGGAGACAGCAGGGAGACGCACACGTCATGAATTTCGACTTCTCGGAAGAACAGAACCTGCTCCGCGAACAGGCGCGCCGGTTCCTCAGCGAGAATGCGGATGGGACGGCCCGCCGCGTGCTGGAAGGAGACGCGCCGTTCGACCGCGAGCTGTGGCACGGCATGGCGGAGCTCGGCTGGATGGGCACGGTGATCCCGGAAGAATACGGCGGCATCGGGCTCAGTCACGAAGACCTGTGCGTGCTGGCCGAGGAGATCGGCCGCAGCATTGCGCCGACGCCGTTCTCCTCCTCCGTCTATATGGCGACGGAGGCGATCCTGCTCGCCGGCAGCGACGACCAGAAGTCGGCATACCTCCCGAAACTCGCGGCGGGCGAGATCGTCGGCACCTTCGCCTTCGCCGAGGGGATCAAGAAGCCCGATCCCGCCGCCATCGCGACCGTCTTCGCCGACGGCAAACTGACCGGCGAGAAGAACCCGGTCGCGGATGGCGATGTCGCCGATTTCGCCGTCGTCCTGGCGCGCGCGCCGGAGGGCGGGCCGGTGCTGGTTATCGCCGACCTCGCGGGAGCGAAGCGCACCGCCATGGAGACGGTCGATCCGTCCCGCTCCCACGCCAAGCTCGCTTTCGACGGCAGGCCCGCCGAACGATTGGGGGGCGGCGACGGCTGGGACCTCGCCGAACGCGTGCTCGATCATGCCGCCATCCTGATGGCCTTCGAGCAATTGGGCGTCGCGCAGCAGTGCCTCGAGATGGCGACCGAGTATGCCAAGACGCGTTTCGCCTTCGGGCGGCCGATCGGCTCCTTCCAGGCCATCAAGCACAAGCTGGCCGATGTCTTCATCGCCACCGAACTGGCGCGTAGCCACGCCTATTACGGCGCCTGGGCGCTGACTTCGGACGCACCTGACCTCGCGGTCGCGGCGGCCTCGGCGCGCGTCGCCGCGAGCCGGGCCTGCTATCTCGCGTCTTCCGAGAATATTCAAACCCACGGCGGCATGGGCTTTACCTGGGAGCTTGACTGCCACCTCTACTACCGTCGTGCCAAACTGCTGAATCTGGCCCTTGGCGGCGAGCGGCGCTGGAAGCACAAACTGATCTCGCGGTTAGAGACCCGCAACGTCGCGGCCTGAGGAGGAGAGAAGAGATGGATTTCGAAGACACCAAGGAAGAAGCCGCCTTCCGCGCCGAAGCGCGCGCCTTCCTTGACGCGAACGCGGAACCGAAGAAGCCCGGCGAAACATTTCGGACGCCGGACAGCGTCGAGGGACTCGTGCAGGTCGCCAAGGCATGGCAGGCCAAGAAAGCGGCAGCCGGATTTGCCGGCATCACGCAGCCAAAGGAATACGGCGGGCGCGGCGGCACCACCATGGAACAGGTCATCTACAATCAGGAAGAGGCCAACTATCTGACGCCCACCGGCGTTTACGAGATCGGCCTCGGCATGTGCATTCCGACCATGCTCGCCTACGCCACGGAAGAACAGAAACAACGCTATGCGCCGCCCGCCTTCCGGGGCGAGGAAATCTGGTGCCAGCTGTTCTCCGAACCGCAGGCGGGCTCGGACCTCGCCAATCTGCGCCTGAAATCCGAGCGCGACGGCGACGACTGGATACTGAACGGTCAGAAAATCTGGACCTCGGGCGCGCATTTCTGCGACTACGGCGTCATCGTTACCCGCAGCGACCCAAGTCTGGCGAAGCACAAGGGGCTGACCTATTTCTTCGTCGACATGAAATCGCCCGGCATCGAATGCCGTCCGATTCACCAGATCTCCGGTGCCTCTAATTTCAACGAGGTCTTCTTCACCGATGTGCGGGTGCCGGACAGCCAGCGGCTCGGCGACGTCGGGGACGGCTGGCGGGTCTCTCTCACCACCTTGATGAACGAACGGCTCGCCATCGGGGAGCGCCCGCCGCCCGGTTTCGAGGAAGCCTTCGCCTTGGCCAAGGAAATCGAACTCGAGGACGGGCTCGCCATCGACGACGGCGGCGTGCGCGAGAAACTCGCGGATTGGTACGTCAACGGCCGCGGCGTGACCTTGACCCGTTTCCGCAGCATGACGGCGCTCTCGCGGGGCGCGGACCCGGGGCCGGAGAATTCCATCGGCAAGGCGATCACCGGCAAAATGCGCCAGGACATCGCCGCCTTCGGCATGGATTTGATGGACGCGGCCGGCGCCATCGCCGAGGCCGACAACGCACCGATGCGAGCCCTCTTCCAGGAGGCTCTGCTGTCGGCGCCGAGCGGCCGGATCGCCGGCGGCACCGACGAAATTCTGCGCAACATCATCGCCGAACGCGTGCTGGGCCTGCCGCAGGACATCCGCGTCGACAAAGGCATCCCGTTCAGCGAACTGGCAAAGAAGGAACAGGGTTAGCCCCGAGCCGTCACCCATGCGTAGGACAGCACCATGCCGTTGACACCGAGCGAAGAGCCCATCCGCCTCGGCTTTCTCGTGCCGGAACGCAACGTCACCTGCGAAGCCGAGTTTCCACGCTATCTTCCGGACGGCGTGACGGCGCATTTCTCCCGCCTGCCGCGCGAAGAGGCGGAAATGACGGCGGGATCTCTCCTCAAGATGATGGAGAGCGTCGACGCCCAATCGAAGCTCCTCTCGCATATCGACGTGCAGGTGATCATGGCAGCCTGCACGAGCGGAAGCTTTCTGGGCGGGACGACAGCGGCCGAAGAGCTGGGACAGCGGGTGACCGCCGCCACGGGTATTCCGGGGATCACGACGTCGACAGCGGTGTCCGACGCGCTGCGGGCGCTGCGGGCAAGACGCCTGTTCATGATCACTCCCTATCCGGAGGACATCACCCGCGACGAGGCCGCTTTCTTCGAGGCGCTCGGTTTCGAGATGACGGGCTTCGATACCTTCGCCTGCGCCCGATCGGAGATGATCCGGCGGCTAACCTCGGACGACGTGGCGGAGATGGCCTATCGCCACCGCGAAAGAGTCCAGGAGAGCGACGCGCTCTTCGTGAGCTGCACCAACCTCGAGACCATGGACCGGCTTGCGGTGATGGAGGAGGCGCTCGGCAAGCCCGTCGTCTCCTCGAACGCCGCAACGCTTTGGCGCGCTTTTCGTGCGGTCCGCCTGCCGCCGGTCGACATCGGTGCGGGCACGCTTTTCACGACAAGGCTCGCTGCGGGACCGGCGCTTTGACTCCCACGCCGTACGCCCGGCATGCGGGTCGGCTTGGGGGACGGAACACGATCGTCCGTTGCTTGAG
>JAYPOZ010000160.1:0-1993 GCA_038131165.1 Rickettsiales bacterium
GTCGGAGGGCTGTGTTTTGCGGCCGATCAGGTAGCTTGTCCGGCCGTCGTATTGATGAGCGCGGCCTTTATGGTCGAGCGCGGGTGGCTCGGTGCTTAAGAAATTGAGGCTCGAGCATCCGGTCATGTGGCTGTGACAACATGCCTTGGCACTATCGGGAGCGTCATGGTCGTGGTGGCTGCCAGCGTCGTGGTGGTGATGGGCCGCTGCCGTGGCGCCAGATTTGGCCTCGGCGCCGTGCGCGTGAGATGCGGGCACGAACAGGACGAGCGAAACCGCCACGAGCGACATCGCCAGCACGCGAGCGATATGGAAAAATCGGATGCTCATGTGTGATGCGCGAATACGTACAGTCCTTGGCGCGAAAATAGAATGGTCTCGAAAGGCTCACGGCGGCCGTCCTGCTCCATACCGGGTGAACCTATCGGCATTCCGGGGACGGCCAATCCCATCGCCTTCGGTCTCTCTCTCAGAAGCCGTTCCACGTCCGTGGCCGGGACGTGTCCTTCGATTACGTAACCACCGACAACCGCTGTATGGCATGCTTCGAGAATTTGCGGCACTCTGAGACGGGCCTTGATCGGGGCAAGGTCTTCGATTTCCACGATCTCTAAATCAAAGCCGGCGCGCTGCATATGTTGCGCCCATGCCTGGCAGCATCCGCAAGTAGGCGACTTATAGACGGTGAGCTTATCGCCTGCGGCCATCACGGGCAGAGGGAACAGCCCCGTCGACGCTATTGCAGATGTTGCCAGCAGGCCTTCGGCGAATCTGCGGCGCGATATCGATCCGATCATCGTGTTCTCTCCGTTCGTTGGTCCTTTTCCCAATGGGATAGCTCGGACCGACTGAATTTATGGTCGAACTCTAAACCCTTCGGTCGCTGAAGGGTCAATGCTCATTTTCTCCCTGTTATAGGTCGGCGTCAGAAGGCCCGGGCGTTCTCAATCGTGACGCCCGGGCCTCTTTGGCGTGTCTTGGCCTCGCGGCCGTCGTTACTTCTTTGCTTTCACTTTGATCTTCTTCACTTTTTTCTGCGCATCGGGTTTCTTCGGGAGGGTCAGAGTGAGCACGCCTTTATCGAAATGCGCGGCAATCTTCTCGCGGTCGATTCCTTCGGGGATCGGAAATGACCGCTGGAACGAGCCGTAAATCCGCTCCGATACGAAATGGTTGCCTTTCTCCTCGCCTTCTTGGTGCTCTTCCTTCTTCTCGCCGCTGATGGTCAAAGTCGTATCCGAGAGATTGACCTCGATTTCATCCTCGTTCATGCCGGGAAGCTCCGCTTTGACCAGGAGTTCCTTTTCCTTGTCGACCACGTCGACGACCGGCATCGCCGCGTCGGCGGCAAAGGGGGTGCCGCGGAACGCATCCGCAAAGCGACCGCTGCGCATCCGGCCGAGCGGCCATGCGTCTCCGAATTCCTCGAAAAGCCGGTCGATTTCGCTATGCAGTGTGCCAAGCGGCGGCTACATGCTCTCCAATACACCCGCGCGTCCTTGTCCTGTTTTTGCGGGCACTTTTTCCGATGATTTTGCCATTGCTAAACCTCCTTTAACGGATGGCCTTTCCAATTAGCCATGTTCTGTTCATGAGGTTCGCGCCTATTTGGTATCCGCGCATTGATGCAGCTCAATACGCGGTTATCGGGAAGAAGTCAGGCAAACGCGGCGTAGAGCTGTAGAATTACCGAGACGGTCAGGAAGGTCAGAGCGACAAGCGCGGTCTGACGGGCGAATTTTATGTAGGTGACGCGGAGGACTTCGCCGATCAGTTGCTGGGCGACGGTCTCGGGGGGCCGTTCCTCCTGGCGCAGGATCATCCAGACTTCCGTCCGTTTGTAGGGACGGGTGCGCGCGAAATGCGCGTAGAGGGCCAGCGTCGCCGCGACGGCGAGACTGATCAGGCCGCCGGTACGGGCGGCCAGGACAGGGTCGAACAGCAACCCGAAGACCATGCAGAAGACCGCGAGCCCGGCAAAGCCGCAGGCCCG
>JAYPOZ010000160.1:2093-6389 GCA_038131165.1 Rickettsiales bacterium
GGGAAAGCAAATCTTCGCGAGCGGTTATTCCGCCGCCAGTGCGGGTTTGGGTGTCGGATCCAAACTCCGCGATATCATGCCTTCCTCGCAGGCCTTGATCTGGAGGGCCAGATACTTCGAGTAGATGCGGCATTGCGCGAGACTGCCGGCAATGAACCAGAGACCGGGCTGGCCCGTCCGCTTGAACATATTCGCGAGCTCGCCGCCCGCATCGAAACCCCAGACGGGTCCGGTCCGCTCGGCGATCTCCGCCCCGAAGAGCAGGCGCAGCAGCTCCTGCTGGCCCTTGTATCCGGTCGCCAGCACGATCAGGTCGGCGGGCACCACTGAGCCGTCCCGCAGGCTCGCCCCTTCGGGGACGAAGCGCTCGATCTCGTCGAACTGCATCAGGCCGACCTCGCCGTTGATGATCAGCTCCGAGCAGCCGACGTTCAGATAATAGCCGCCGCCGCGCCGCAGGTACTTCATCTGGAAGCCGGTTTCATCCTCCCCGAGATCCATCCTGAAGCCGACACGTTTCAGCCCTTCGAGCAAATCCCGGTCGATTTCCTGGGTTTCCTTCACGATCATCTGAAAGGTGCGTTTGAGGAGCGCAAAGGGAGTCGAGGTCGTGATCAGGTCGCAGTCGGCGGTGGGCGGTCCTTCCTTGTAGAGGGCGTAGACCATCTGTCCGCTGGGCTCCACGCTGACAACCGTGGTGGGGTGGCGCTGGACGAGGGTCGCCTTCGCGCCGTGGCTGTGGAGGTCCTGCGCCACATCGTGCCCGCTGTTGCCCGTGCCCAGGACCAACGCGTTCTTGCCCTGCCAGGGCGCGCCATCCGAATAATCGGCGGAATGCACGATCCTGCCCGCGAAGCTGTCGAGATCGGGAAGTTCCGGCACGTTCTTGATGCCGCTGACGCCGACTGCCATCACCACGTGGCGCGGGGACATTGTGCGCTCGCTGCCGTCGCCCCGGCGCAGGGTAACGGTCCAGCGCTCCTCCGCATCGTCATAAGTACCGCCCACAAACGACGTGTCCGTCCATACGTTCAGTTCCATCGCATCGGCATAGGCTTCGAACCAATTCGCGAGTTTGTCCTTCGGCACGAAGGTCGGCCAGGTCTCGGGGAAGGGCATGTAGGGCATGTGGTTGACATGCACTTCGTTGTGCAGCGTCAGCGAGTGGTATCGATTGCGCCAGTTGTCGCCGATGCGCTGGTGCTTGTCGACGATCAACGTGTCCACGCCGAGCTGACCGAGCCGGGCGGCGATGTCGAGGCCGGCCTGTCCGGCCCCGACGACGATCACCGCCGGATCGCGCCCCGCGTAGGCCTGCGCGGCGCGGCGCTGATCGAGCCAATTCGGGCCGCCGAAATCGCGGGCATAGGAGTCGCCTTTCGGCCGATTCCAACCGGTCTTCTCTTCAAAGCCTTTCAATTCCTGCAGCGCCGTATGGAACGTCCAGGCGACCAGTCCCGCCGGTCCCGGAACGAGGCGGAAGAGGCCGCTGCCCCTTCCCACGGCCGTGTCGAACCGGAAGATGACCTCGAGACACTCAGTCCCGGCGCGTTTTACCATCCTGGGGGCGGTACGATCCGGGTCGAGCGCGAAGCTCGACGCCCGCGTCTCCGATTGCGCCGCGACCAGTGCTTGGGCCAGTTCCGCTGCACCGTCGACCGTGGTCAGGTGCCAGGTGAAGGCCAGCACGTCGCGCCAGTGCGAGTCCGGTTGGAAAAGCGCTGCGAGGGCTTCGCTGTTCGCGTGCTCCAAGGCGTCGGCGAATTTCGCCAGCCACGCCCTTGCTTCTCCATCCAAATCGCTCGGAAAATCAGTCATGATCCAGATACTCCCGATATCTCCAAGTTGGGCCGGTTTCCGGCGCCCTGCGAGCGGTATCCGGTTCATGCCTGAATAGGAATTGCCGGGCCAAACCTCTCACTCTTACGCTCGGCCGCCGGGATGGGATGCTAGATCTCCGAGTAGCCCGATCCCCTGGAGTCGATGCCGCGGCCGACCGGGTTCTCGATCCAGCCGAATTCGCCGAGGATCATCTGGCTGTAGGTCACCCGGCCGTTGACCTTCTGGACCGGCTCTGTCGCCAACAGGAGCGACGCGTTCGCCATCATCGACGGCGGCTCGCCCTTGGGGTCGTCCATGCTGTCGACCAATTTGTGATGCACGGTGCCGGGCGTGGGGACCACCCGCGAGGGGGAGACGGCGGTGACGGCGATGTTGCCGAGTTCGGCCACTTCTTCCGCGAGGCCCTGAGTGAAGCGCTCCAGGGCGGCCTTTGTGGCGCCGTACATCGTGCCGCCGTGGCGCAACACGCCTTCATAGGGGCCGCGCCCCGGTCCGATGGCGGCACCGGAACTGATGTTGACGATTGCGCAGTGACCGGCGGCGCCGTCGCCGCTCTTCGCTTTCATGTCGGGCAGCACGTTGCGCGAGAGAATGAAGGGAGCGTGGACGTTGATCTTGAAACACCGGATCCAGCGGTTGGTCTGATAGTCCGCGATGGGAATGTAGTAATTCAGCGCTGCGTTGTTCACGAGAATATCCACCGGTCCATACGCCGCCCGCGCCGCGTCCAGCAATTGCTCGCAGCCCTCCTCCTCGGAGATGTCGCAGGTAACGGCGGTCGCCTCGCCGCCCGCGTCCTTGATGTTCTGGACGGTGCGCGAGAGCGAGCCCTCGAGCATATGGTCGCCCTCGTTCAAGGTGCGCGCCGCGCAGACGACACGCCCGCCTTCCCGGGCGAACAGTTCGGCGATCGCCTGGCCGATCCCCCGGCTGGCGCCGGTGACCACTACGTGTTTCCCGTCGAGTTTCCCCATCTGCCGCACCTTTCAATGTTCTTCCGGCTCTGTCGCCGTCCTGCGATTGATTTAGATTAAAGCACGCCCCGGGCGACTTGGCTTTGATGGCGTTGGAGAGAACCGAAAGGAATGGCGATGGCGGATCGGCAAATCGTAATGGTGGGATTCCTGCAGGCGCAGAACTGTTCGAACTACCCGGCGTCCTGGCGTCACTCGGAATCCGCGGGCGATTTCATGTCGCCGGCCTATTACCAGCGGATCGCGCGGGCCCTGGAAGACGGGAAGTTCCATCTCGCCTTTTTCGACGACCGGCTGGCAATGCCCGACATCTATGGCGCCAATCATGCGGAATCGGTCCGGAACGGAGTCCGGGTCGTGAAGATGGACCCGGTGCCGATCCTCGCGACCATGGCGATGGGCACGAAATGTCTCGGCCTCGCCGCGACCTGCTCCACGACCTATTACGGCCCCTTCCACATTGCCCGCACCTTCATGACCCTGGACCACATGACGGGCGGGCGGGCCGGCTGGAACGTCGTGACCTCGCTCAACGATTCCGAAGCCTTCAACATGGGGGCGGCCGGCACCATCGAGCATGACAGGCGCTACGACCGGGCCGACGAGCTGATGAAGACGGTCGTCGAGATGTGGGGCGCCTGGGAGCCGGACGCGATCAAGCTCGACAAGGCGGGAGGGGTTTTCGCCGATCCCGGCAAGGTCCGCCGCACCGAGCACGACGGCGAGTGGTTCCAGACCAAGGGCACCTTCACCGTGCCGCCGTCGCCCCAGGGGCATCCGGTGATTATCCAGGCCGGACAAAGCGGCCGGGGGCGGCAATTCGCCGTCGAATGGGGCGAGGTGATCTTCACGATCCTGACCAGTGTCGAGCAGGGCAAGCAGGTCCGCGCCGAAATGCGCGCCGATGCCGGGCGGATGGGCCGCGATCCGGACACGATCACCATCGCGCCGGCCATCTACGTCACGGTCGGAGAAACGCAATCCATCGCCGAGGACAAATACGCCTATATCGACAGTCTCGCGAAGCCCATCGATGGCCTGGCCCTACTGTCGGAAGCGCTGAACTTCGATTTCGCCACGAAGAAGATGGACGAGGCCTTCACCGACGACGAACTCGGCTCGATCAACGGGTTGCGCGGGATTCTGGACAGGGTCATCCGCATGAGCGGAAAGCAGAATCCGACGCTCGGCGATTTTGTCGAATTCAGCGGGCGGGGCACCATCCGCGAGGCGCCGCATTTTGTCGGCTCCCCGACGCAGATCGCGGACAATCTCGAGGAATGGTTCGCCGAGGGGGCCTGCGACGGCTTCGTTCTGGCGGCCACCCACATGCCCGGCGCCTATGAGGAGTTCACCCGCTATGTCGTGCCGGAACTGCAGCGCCGCGGCCTCTATCACAAGGATTACGCCGGGACGACGCTGCGCGAGAACCTCGGTCTGAGCGGGTATCGCAGCAGGGCGTGAGGCGGGGCGCGGTTAT
>JAYPOZ010000161.1:0-6361 GCA_038131165.1 Rickettsiales bacterium
GTTTATAGTTTCGACGACGATGTGACGTCGAATTCCCTGGAAGTAGGCATCTCCAGGTTGCGCAAACGGTTGGCGAAAGTCGGTGCGACGGTATCGATCCATACGCTTCGCGGTGTCGGTTATCTGATGACCGAAGAAGAGGCGGCGGCGTGACGGCTGCGGCGCTTCAGCAGGCTCGTGTCTCGGGCGGAAGAGAGCCGCTCAAGATATTGGTGATCGAAGACGACAATGCCATTGCAAAATTGATTACGATGATCATCGAGAAGAGCGGCCCCTATTCCGTCGAGCGCGCCAACAGCATTGCCATGGCGCAGGCGCGTCTTGAGCAGGGCGGCATCGACGCGGCGCTGCTGGACCTTGAACTGCCGGATTCCTCGGGCATCGAAACGGTGCGGCGTATCTGCAGCAATCATCCCGAATTGCCCGTTGTCATCCTGACGTCCCACAGCGAGAGCGACATCGCCCAACAGGCTCTGCGCGAAGGGGCCGAAGACTTCGTCTCCAAGGGGACGTCGATCGCCATCATGCTCGACAGGGCGCTACGCTATTCTCTTGAGCGCAAACGGGTGAGCCGCGAACTCGAACGCCAGAAATCGCTGTTTGAAGCCGTCTTCAGGGATGTGCCGGATGCCATGGTCATGTCGAACGCGCACCATGAAATCGTTCTGTGCAATCCTGGTTTCAAGAACATGTTTGGTTATGAGCCAAGCGAAGTGGTCGGTGGCAAATCCGAACAATTGCTGGCGGATTCCGCGTCTTCCGTAACGGGAAGCCGGGCCGACGAGACGCCGCAGACGGAAGCTTACACCATCGAATACCGCCGCAAGAGCGGCGAGACGTTTCCAGGCGAGACGGTTCATACCATCATGCAGGATATCGGCGGCAAACCGCTTGGCTATCTGTCCGTCATCCGCGATGTCAGCGAGCGGGTGAGGGCCGAGAACGCATTGCGGGAGAGCGAGCGGCGAAATCGGGAGTTTGCCGCGGACGTGGCGCATGAGTTGCGCACGCCACTGGCCGTTTTGCGGACGCGGCTGGAGAACCTTGGCGAAGACGTGCGGGTGAAGCCGCTGGTCGAGCATGTCGACGAGATGTCGCGGTTGATCTCGCAACTGCTGGCTGAGACGGACTTGGAGGGGCTGTCGGTGACGCCCGGGGACGTTGCCGACTTGCGCCAGGTTTGTATGCGTGTCGCGCAGTATTTTGCACCGCTGGTGGTTAAGCAGAACCGCATGATCGAAGTCACCGGATCGGAAATGCCGGTCCTCGTCAACGGCCTGGAAGCGCCCCTGGAGCAAGCGGTCCGCAATCTCCTGCAGAACGGATTGAAATTCTCGTATCCGAACACGACAGTGACCATCGACGTGGGCGAAGATGGTTCGATCGGGGTGACCAATTTCGGCGATGCGGTCCCCGACGATATGCAGGATCGGATATTCGAACGGTTCCTGCGCGCCGACCGCAAGGTAACGGGCTCGGGTCTTGGACTGTCGATCGTAAAGCGGGTCGTCGACGCCCATAACGCCACAATCGAACTGCGGCGGACCGGCGATGGCGGCACCCAGTTCCGTATCCGGTTCCCCGAAACCGTATCCCCGTAATAATCTGCCGGTTATTCAGCAGCGCTCCGGGCTTCCCGACCGCCGCCATATTTCGACATTCCCGCCTCGAAGCTCGGGACGGTCAGCCGCGCGATCAGATCGTTAACGTCGTCGCAGTCCACGAACCCGTCGACGACAGCAACGATGCCCGCGAGGTCGATATCCGTATCGACGGTTTCAACCAGCGCTTTCGCCTTATCCAGCACGCCGTCGGTCGACAGCGGATGGACCGGCGTGCCGCGGCTGTCGAAGACTTCCGCCGATCGTGTCGATCCGTCGCGCATGTGAATCTCGACCCGATTAGGCATTTTCGCCGGCACCAAGGCGTCCAGTTCGGTGTCGTGCTGAGCCTCCACCCTGTCGACGATGTCGAGAATACGGGTGTCGTTAAGATGGTCCTCGCCGAACGCGTCGAAGCGCGTAGGCCCATAGGCAAGGGTCGCTCCCACGATGTACGGCATGCTGTATTGCGCCGCCATCACCGAATCCGGGCGCTTCATTTGATGCGATACGACCGCGGTCTCCGGCGAATGGACGGTGATCCGGTCAATGGACGTGGCGTCGAGGGAGAACCCATCCGTCGCGCTGTCCAAGGCATCGATAAGAGAGTGGAATTTTCGGCAGCACGAGTAAGGCTTGATCGAGATGTTATGGACCTCGAAGGCGGCATCGCTTTCCTTGCGCAACAGTTCCGGTCTGGTGTCGATACCGAACAGGTGAAGAAAGCCGAGCTCTCCCTCGATCGCCTGTATCGGGCCTTCGACGCCCAAATGCGCGAGCTGTGCGGCGGTGATCCCATTTTGCGCCGGAATGCCGCCATGCATGCGCTTGACCATGGTGCCTTTCGGCTCGAACGCGAATTGGTTCGCGCCGCTGGCCATCGACAGGACGATGCCCCAGGCCTTGGCCAATCCGCTCCCGTCCATTCCCAGCAGATGCGCCGCCGCCGCGGCTGCCCCGAAAGGTCCGAAGAGGCAGGTGGGGTGACGACCAAACTCGATGACGGACAGCGGATTTGCAGCCATGCCGACCCGCGCCATGGCTTCATAGCCCGCGACGATGGCGGTCATGATGTCTTTGCCGGATGCGCTGAGTTCGCCGCCGACGGCAAGGGCGGTGGTAATGACCACGGCACCCGGATGACTCATCGAACGGTCGTGCGTATCGTCCAGTTCATAGCCATGCGCCGACGTGCCGTTGACGAGCCCTGCCGTCGCGGCGGATGCTGTACGACCGCTTCCGATCAGAAGAGATTTGCCAGTGCCGTTCTGAGCCGCCCAGGCCGTCAACATCCGGCCCCAGGGCTGCACCGAGCCGCACAGGGTGACGGCGGAGTAATCCAGTATAAGGCGCTGAATTTGTTCTATATCTTCGGTCGATAACCGATTGAATTCGAGTGCTGACAATTCGTCTGCCAAAGCGACGCTGGACATCATCGAGCTGGTCATTTTATCCCCCGAGACGGTTGTGGGTACGTTCCCTTGGAGAGAAAAGTGTGGCCATTCCGTTTGATTTCGAGTCTTCGGCGCGGCAGCATTGTCCGCCGAATCGCTGTCCTGCGCACAAAGCTCGAAACATAAAATTTGAACGAATGTATAGATTTTATTAAATATCAAGCATATAGAGTGCCAGTCATGTCGAGCGCCGGGGCGGCGGCGCGCAGTATTTTGGTAGTGGTGGAATATGTACGATTACGATCTTTTCGTTATTGGAAGTGGGCCCGGTGGCCAGCGTGCGGCTGTTCAAGCGGCAAAACTAGGCAAGCGCGTCGGGATCGCGGAAGCCGGTACCGTTGTCGGCGGTGTCTGTATCGCCAAGGGGACGATCCCGAGCAAAACCCTGCGCGAAGCCGCGCTTTATTTGTCGGGATACCGCGAGCGCAACGTATATGGCGCATCCTATTCCGTAAAACAGAAGATCATTATGGCGGACCTGCTGCATCGGACGGATTACGTCATCCGGACGGAAATGGATGTTATCCGCCATCAATTGTTGCGGAACGGAATTGATTTGCATACGGCACATGCGAGCTTTGTCGACGACCATACGATCCGCCTGGAGACCCCGGGTTCCAGCCAGCATCAGGAAATTACCGCCGACAAAGTTGTCCTCGCAGTCGGGACGAATGCGGCGCGCGATACGCATATTCCGTTCGATGGGCAGCGCATTTTTACCAGTGACGACATGCTTGAGCTGGAGGATTTGCCGCGCACGATGGCGATCATCGGCGGCGGCGTGATCGGCGTCGAGTTTGCAACCATATTCGCGATCCTCGGTGTCCGCGTGACACTGGTCGACGCGCGGCCGCGGCTGCTGGAATTTGTCGATGCGGAGATCATCGATTCACTGGTCTATCAAATGCGTCGAAACCGGGTGACCTTGCGGATGTCGGAGGCGGTTACCGGATTGGAGACTGTCGACGACGACCGCGGCCAGCATGTCCGCATCAAGCTGAAGAGCGGCAAGCAGATCTTTGCCGACAAGGCGCTCTACAGTATCGGTCGTCAAGGCGCGACGGACGGATTGAATTTGGAAGCCGCCGGATTGGAAGCAGACTCGCGGGGCCGGGTTGCGGTCAACGAGAATTTTCAGACCGCGGCGGAAAATGTATACGCCGTGGGCGATGTCATCGGTTTCCCGAGCTTGGCGTCGACCTCGAGCGAGCAGGGGCGTCTGGCGGCTTGCCATGCATTCGGCGTTAAGGCGGAGAGCATATCGGCTCTCTTTCCTTACGGTATTTATGCCATTCCCGAGATTTCGATGGTCGGAAAGGGAGAGGAAGAGCTTACCGAGGCAGGCGTTCATTATGAAATCGGCAAGGCTGAGTATCGCGAGATCGCCCGCGGCACCATCCTCGGTGATTCTTCGGGCATGCTGAAACTGATATTCGATGCGGATACACGCGTTCTGCTCGGGGTCAGCATCATCGGAGAAGGCGCCAGCGAATTGATTCATATCGGCCAGGCGGTGCTCGCGATGAAGGGGACGATCGATTACTTCATCGAGACCGTCTTCAACTACCCGACCTTAGCGGAATGTTACAAGACGGCCGCCTTCGATGGCGTGAACCGTTTGGGATAGTCCGTCCCGCCCGGACGCGGGGAGAAAGGAGATCGTCCGGTGATCCCCGTGACCGAACACATAGCCATCGGCGAGGACGAGCTAGAGGAGCAATTCGTGCGCGCGCCCGGTCCTGGCGGCCAGAACGTCAATAAGGTCGCGACGGCGGTGCAGTTGCGCTTCGATGCCGCGCATTCGCCCAATCTTCCGCCGTCGGTCCTGCGCCGTCTCGCCACCCTAGCCGGCCGCCGGATGACGCGGGATGGCGTGATCGTTATCTCTGCCAGTAGACATCGCAGCCAGGAACGCAACCGCCAGGATGCGTTGGAGCGGCTGATCCAGCTGATCCGCGATGCCGCGACGCCGCCCCGCTACCGCCGCCCGACCAAACCGAGCCGGGGTGCGAAGGAGCGGCGCATCGATGCCAAGAAACGTCGCGGCTCTATCAAGAAGACGCGCGGCAAGGCACGCGATTTCGACTGATGCGCGCGCCGACCGTTGCCTGCTATGTCTATGTGTTGGGCGCGCCAAGTCGGGGCGGCTTCCGGACCTATGTCGGCTGGACCATCGATTTGGAGCGCCGCCTTCGCGAGCATAATACCGGCAAGGGCGCGCGCTCGACGCGCGGGCGTCAATGGGAATTGCTCTATGCGGAGCGGCACCGCGACCGCCAGGAAGCGATGAGCCGCGAGTGGCACCTGAAGCGGGACCGCAAATTTCGAAGCCTTTTGACCGACCGTCTCTAACGTTCCGGCGGCAATATTTCCTGGATGCAGATGTCGTCGACCAAATGCGCGCGCCCGATATCGGCGAGATGCGCGCGCTTCTCCTCGTTTGTGAGGTGGGCGCCCACCCCTTGCGTGAGTGCCAGAATCACCGAGCGATCAAGCATGTCGAGCCAATAGGCACGCCGCACCAGTTTGCCGTCCTGATCACGCGCGAAAGGATCGTTCGGGTCGGCGCCGAGATCGGGTTTGTAGTAGTCGGGCATGCGATCAGCCGTTTCCGAGGCGCTTCGCCGCCTGTCCGGTGACAACCGGGCGGCCCCGCAGCTTCGCCTGTCTGATATTCTCCGCCGCCGTTTCGTTCGAGGTCGTCGGCGGGTATTGCGGGGGATTCTCGGCGCTGCAACAGGTCGGGATGCACTCGATGGGAAAGTCGCCCTGCGGCATCAGAAACATCGGTGTCGATATCCGCGCTTCGCCGGTCAGGTTGGCCACTCGGTGAATGCTCGAAAGGAACAGATCGTTGGTCCAACGTGCCAGCAGGTTTCCGACATTGACGACGAAGGCGCCCGGCACCGGCGGGACGCCGATCCAGTCGCCGGCGGCATTCATGACCTGCAGGCCGTCATGCGTCTGCGCAAGGATCGTCAGGCTACCGTAGTCCGCATGTTGGGCGACGCTCCATTGGGTCTCGTCGGCCGTCTCGAGGTCGATCGACGGGTGGTGCAGGAGGCGCATCGTGACACCGGGGTATTCATGAGCCGCATCGAAATATGTCTCCGGCAGGTCAAGGCCGACGGCGATGGCCTGCATCAGGCGGCGCAGCAGGCCGAGCCTGAGGGTCAGGCACTGCCGCATGAAGGCTCCGAAGCCCGGCAAGTCTTCGTCGGACGGCCACTGATTGGCGCCCATGAAGCTGGTCGTCCATTCCGGATCGCCGTCCGCCATCTCGCGGCAGGTATCGAAGGTCTCTTT
>JAYPOZ010000162.1:0-6107 GCA_038131165.1 Rickettsiales bacterium
CCGTGGTGACGGCCCGCCCGGCGCCCGAACGGCCCATTCCGCCCGCTCCCGAACCGAAGCCGGTGCCGGCCTATCAAGGGACGCCCGCCCGCGGCCTGCCGGTCAGTGCGCCCGCATCGCCAGAGCCCGCGCCAAAGGCCGCGCCAGAGCCCACCGCGCCGCCGACAGCGAGTCCGGCGGCCGTCGCGCCGCCGCCGCCGAAGCCGCCGGAGTTGACGATCCGCCAGCGGCAATACCTCGCCTCTGCCGAGCAGCTCGACCGCGAGGCGGGGGAGCTGTGGTGGCAGCGCCGCGTCGTCGAGGTCGAGGGCCGCTACCGCGAGGCGCTGCGTTACCGCGAGGCGGCGCTCGGGGGCGACCATCCGGACGTGGCCTACAGCCTGATCCGCTTGGCGCGCCTGTATTGGGGCGCCAGCCGCAACGCCGAGGCTTCGGCGCTGCACCGCCGCGCCGTGGCCCTTTTGGAGCGGGCCCTGCCGCCGGGGAGCCAGGCGCTGGCCGACGCGTTCTGGGAGCTGGCCGGGTTTCTCGAAGTCAGCGGCGATTACCGGACGGCGCAGCCCCTGATGGCGAAGGCGCTGGCCATCTTCGAGACCGATTCGACGCGCACCAACCTGTCCCGCCGCCGGGCGTCCTATGCGACGGTGCTGCGCGAGCTCGGGCGCGGCGAGGAGGCGGCGGCTCTCAGGCGCTGACCCGCGCCGCCTCTACATGCGCCGCGATCTCGCGCGCGACCCGCGCCGGATGGGTCAGCGGCGACATATGCCCCGCGTCCTCCAGAATCAGAAAGCGCGCGCCGGCGATATTCTCCGCGACGATTTCCGACATCCGCATGTCGTAGAGCGAGGTGTCGACGCCGCGGATCACCAGGGTCGGCTTGCCGATTGCCGCCATGTCGGCCAGCCGGGTGCGGTTGTTGGCATTGGCGTTGAAATTGGCGAGCTGCGCCGGGGTGCGGCGGATGAAGTTCTGCCGCGTGCGTTCCTCGTAGCCGTCCCAGGTGCCGGGCTCGTTGCGGAAATCGAGGAACCCTTTCCACGCCGCCTCCGGCCCCGAGGCGGCGAGACGTTCGCGGAAATCGTCCTGAATGCCTTCCAGCTGATCGAGTGCCTCGGTCTCTCCCAACTCGCGCAGAAAACACGCCATCATCGGCTCGATGAGCACCAAAGACCGGACCATCTCCGGGTGTTCCAGCACGAAGCGGATCGCGGTGCCGCCGCCGTAGGAATGGCCGACCAGATCGAAGGCCTCGACCCCGGTCTCGTCGAGAATGCGCTTCACCAGATCGGCTTGGTGATCGTGCAGCAGGGTCTCCGGGTCGGGCCAGAACGAAGTCTTGCCGTGGCCCCAGAGGTCGGGCGTCAGCGTGTGGAACCGGTCGCCGAACTCCCCCAGCACGCCGCGCCACTGCGCCCCGGTGCTGCCCGCCGCATGGAGCAGGACCAGCGTCGGCGCCCCCGATCCGTTCTCCGCTCCGGCCTCGCCGTAATTGATGGTGAGGCCGTTCTCTTCGATGGTGGGCATGGGCGCTAGTCCAGTCTGATGGCGATGCCGTCGAGCTTGCCGGTCGGCGCGCTGTAGCGTTGCATCTTGAGGGGGTCGTGGCCGGGGATAACCATTTCGGGCCTGCCGTCGGCAAGCTTTACCGCCGTGCGCGCGCCCTGCAGCATGTCGCCGACGTTGAAGGCCGCCGGGTAGGGGTTCTGTTGTTCCATATTGGCGTACATGTGGATCGCGTCGGAGGCCAACACCAGCCAGCCGCCCCGCGTCCAGACGCGCACGATCTGCATGCCGTGGGTATGACCGCCGACCCGGTGCACCGTCAGGCCGGGCGCGATCTCGCCCTCGCCGTCGGTGAAGATCACCCGGTCGTCGTAGACCGCGCGGACGAAATCCACCGTATATTCGACGAAGTTCCCGAACCGAAACGCCTTGTGCTTGAGATAGCGTCCGGTCGCGAATGCCATCTCGTCGTCCTGGATGTGGAAGCGTGCCTTGGGGAAGTCCGGCATGCTGCCCGCATGGTCGTAATGCATGTGGGTGACGATGACTTCCTCGACTTCCGCCGGATTGACGCCGAGCAGGTCGAGCCCTTCCGCCGGGCTGCGCAGCAGATGCCGGCTGCCGCGCTCGTAGCGCCGGTCGAAGCCCAGATCGACGACATAGGTCTTGCCGCCGCCGCTGATCGACCAGACGAAATAGTCCATGTCCATCGGCGCGTCGTGAGCGTCCTTGTAGATGAAGGTGCCGTGGCTCGAGGTCGGCCGCTCGGCGTATTTGATCGCGTGCACCTCGTAGGTAGGCAGAGTCATGACGAGCCCTCACGTTTGCCCTCACCTTCCCGCTTCGCGGGCCCCTCCCTCTCCCGCAAGCGGGCGAGGGCAAAGTCGACACGGCGTTCGCTCCCTCTCCCGCAAGCGGGAGAGGGCTGGGGTGAGGGCGCGCTCATCTCGCCCTCCGCCAGACTTTGTCCATGTCGCCGATCGGGTCTTCGTGGAGCGCCACCGCGATGCCTTCGAGCTCCTTCGACGCCGCCGGGAACAGGCTCAGCACCTGCGGGTCGTGGCCGGGGATGACCTTGTCCTCGTTGCCGTCGGCAAGCGCGCGCAGCTTCTCGTAGCCGTCCAGCATGTCGCCGACGTTGTAGACGATGGGGAAGGGGTTGGGGATCGCCATGTTGTCGTAGAAATGATTGGCGTCGGAGGCCAGCACCAGCCAGCCCTTCTTCGTCCAGACCCGCACCGACTGCACCCCGTCCGTGTGGCCGCCGATGTGGTGGACCGAAATCCCGGGCGCCACCTGCATCTCGCCGTCGACGTACTGCACCCGGTCGTCGTAGACCAGGCGCACCATGTCGACCACGTAGTCCACCGCGTAAGGATGGCGCAGCGGCGCGTGGGTCATGCAGCGCCCGGTGCAGTAAGACATCTCGCGGTCCTGCAGGTAGAACCGGGCGTTCGGGAAACTCGAAAGATCGCCGCAATGGTCGTAATGCATGTGGCTGATGATGACGTCCTCGATCTTGTCGGGATTGCCGCCGAGCATGCGCACCGCCTCCGACGGCAGGCGGTGCAGCGAGCGCCCGCGCGCTTCCGCCTCTTTCTGCTCGAAGCCGACATCGACCACATAGGTCTTGCCGCCGCCCTGGATCACCCAGACCATGAAATCGATGCTGGAGGCCTCGTCGTGCGGGTCCTTGAACAGGAAGTTCTCGGAGCGCCGGCGCTGATGATCGCCGTATTTGATGGCGTAGACCTCGTATTCGGGCATGTCGGTCATGTCGTCTTCCTTCTGTATCGGGGCGCAATAAAATCGGTCGTTCTAGAAACGTTTCTCGTCATTCCCGCCTGCGCGGGAATGACGGTAGGGGTGTCCGGGATGTTGGTTGGTGTGCGCGCACGGTCATATCTCAGTATAGCGGGTCCGCGTCGAGGCGGACCGCGATGCCTTCCGTCTCCTTCGAGGCGGCGGGGTAGCGCTGCATGACCAGCGGGTCGTGCCCCGGGATGATGTGTTTCGGCGAATCCGCAAGCCGCGCCATCACGCGGTAGCCCTCCAGCATGTCGCCGACGCTGTGTACCGTGCGGTAGGGGCGGATTTCCTCGAAATTCATGTAGTAATGGGCGGCGTCGACCCCGAGCACCATCCAGCCGCGCCGGGTCCAGACGCGGGCGATCTGCAGGCCCACCGTATGCCCGCCGACGTGATGCAGGCTCAGCCCGGGGGCGAGCTGATGTTCCTTGTCCGCAAACTCCAGGCGGTCGTCGTAGAGCGCCCGGATGACGCCCTCGATATGCCCGACCGTGAAGGAGTGGCGCAGCGACTTGTGGCGCATCTGGCGGCCGGTCGCGAACTGCATTTCCGCTTCCTGCAGGTACAGCTTCGCCTTCGGGAAATGGTCCCAGGTGCCGACGTGGTCGTAATGCAGGTGGCTGATGATCAGGTCTTCGACCCGCTCCGCCTCGACCCCGATCATCCGCAGGCCTTCCGCCGGCAGGCGATGGAAGGTGCGGCCGCGCTTCTCGCCCTCGGCGCGGTCGAAGCCGGAATCGAGCACCCAGGTCTTGTGTTTGCCGACGATGGCCCAGACGAAATAGTCCATCGGCATCGCCGGGTCGTCGTGCGGGTCCTTGAAGATCAGATGCTCGTTCTGCGTCGCGTCGCGCCAGGCGTATTTGACGGCGTAGATCTCGTAGGGCTCGGGGTTGGTCATCGGCCTCTCTCGTTTGTCATTCCCGCGCAGGCGGGAATCCAGCGTTTCGCCGAATCTTCCTGGATTCCCGCCTGCGCGGGAATGACGCCGTAAGTGTGCCGCTCGGTGAAAGTCACCGCGCGGCATTCACTGGGAGCAAGGGTCGTTTCGGTCATGGCGATGTCGTCGTGCGTCGCTTGTGGGTGCCGGGAATTGCCGACAGGATGGGCCTTGAGAGGGATTTAGGTCGGGGAAGGGAATTGGCATGGGTGTCGGCAAGGGTATGGGACGGAGTGCTTCCATCGCGATGGCGACCCTGGCGATGGTCGCGGCCCTCGGCCTCTGGTTCTCCGCTTCCGCCATCGTGCCGGCGTTGCGCGCGCAAGAGAATCTCGATCCCTTCGTCGCCTCGCTGTTCAGCAGCGCCGTGCAAGTGGGCTTCGTCGCCGGCACCATCGTCAGCGCGCTCTTCGCGCTCGCCGACCGGATCGATCCGCGCCGCCTCTTCGCGCTCTCCGCCGTGGTCGCGGCGGCGGCGAACCTCGCGATCCTGGCCTTCGAGCCGGCCTCGCCGATGGTCATCCTCTGCCGCTTCGCTACCGGCCTCTGCATGGCCGGGATTTACCCCGTCGGCATGAAGATCGCGACCACCTGGGCCGAGGGCGACATGGGGTTCCTGGTCGGGACCCTGGTGGGCGCGCTGACTTTGGGTTCGGCCGCGCCGCACCTCTTCAACGTATTGGCGGGGGTGGACTGGCGGGCGACCATCGCCGCCGCCTCGGGCTGCGCGCTCGCCGCCGCGGGGCTGATCCTGTTCGTGCGGACCGGGCCCCCGGCCGGCCGCACGCCGCCCGACCGTCCGGCCCAGGCGCTGGCCGCCTTCCGCCACAAGCCGCTCCGCTACGCCAATTTCGGGTATCTCGGTCACATGTGGGAACTCTACGCCATGTGGACCTGGATCGGGGTGTTCCTGTTCGCCAGTTTTCGCCTCTCGATGCCGCAGGAGGCGGCGCTCGCCAATGCCTCCCTCGCCACTTTCGCGGTCGTCGGCATCGGGGCGCTCGGCTGCGTCTTCGCCGGGCTCTGGGCCGACCGGGCCGGGCGCACCGTCGTCACCATGGCCAGCATGGCGGTGAGCGGCAGCTGCGCATTGCTCGTCGGCTTCCTGTTCGGCGGCGATCCGGCCTGGCTGGTGGCGCTCTGCCTCGTCTGGGGGTTCGCCATCGTCGCCGATTCCGCGCAGTTCTCCGCCAGCATCGCGGAGCTCTCGGACCCGGACCTCGTCGGCACCATGCTGACGGTGCAGACCGGCACCGGCTTCCTGCTGACCCTGGCCACCATCCATCTGGTGCCGCCTCTCGTCGACTGGGTCGGCTGGCAATACGCCTTCGCCTTCCTCGCCATAGGCCCGTTCCTCGGCGTGATCGCGATGGGCCGCCTGCGCGCCTTGCCCGAAGCGCGCAAGATCGCCGGCGGACGGCGCTAGCGGTCCCTCGCCCGAAAGGCCGATTGTTTCGTCATCCCGTCCCCCGCCTGCGCGGGGACAGGCGCCGCCCGGAATCCGATCCTTGCCGTCATTCCCGCGCAGGCGGGAATTCAGACGGGCACGACCGCGCGGCCCGGAGTCCGAATTTTCGGATTTGTATTTCAAAATTTCGGGAACGACCCCATACACAGTAGAACGATACCGTTCTCGCGTGTCGGGCAATCGGGGTGCGTAGGGCCGCGCCGACCATCGCGCGGGGCGCGGCAGCAGGGCGGCGAGGAAGTCCTCCATCTCGCGGATCATGCGGCGCAACGCGCGCACGCGGGCCAGTTCGGCGGCGGCATCGGCGCCGTGCTTCCAGGCGTTGCGGTTGCCGGGCGGCGCCCCGGAGCCCCGGGCGCCGCCATGCATGCGGCAGCGCCGCCGCCC
>JAYPOZ010000163.1:0-5943 GCA_038131165.1 Rickettsiales bacterium
CGAGTTCGCTCGCCAATTTCTCGATTTGGTCGGCGTGGTGGTTGACTGTGTTCGCGGTGTTGGCAGCTATTCCGACTGCTGCCATTCAACTGGAAACCCAGGCGCAAAGAGGGTGGCCAGATGAGTGAAGACGCCACAGACCTGCTTCTCGATAATATCAAAGTCGGCGATACCGCCCGCACAACCTGGCTCGTAACCTCCGAACAGATTTCCGCGTTTGCGACGCTCAGCGGAGATCGCAATCCATTGCATATGGATGCGGACTATGCGCGAGGCGCGGGATTCGACGGCCGCGTCGCGCACGGGCTTCTGATCGGCGCGAAACTATCCGGCCTCCTGGGAATGAAGTTGCCCGGGCGCAGATGTCTGCTGTTGGAGCAATCCCTCGCGTATCCAAATCCCGTCTACGCCGGGGATCGCATCCTGCTGGAGGTACAGGTTCGAAACATTCATGCTGAGTTGGGTATTGTCGAATTGAAAGCATCCGGCAAAAAATCCGGTGCGGGTAACGAGCGCAGTTTACCGAGGGTGGTCAGAGGAACCGTGACGTGCAAGATCCTGCCCTGATTATTGGGGCATCGGGCACTATTGGAAGCGCGATCGCCCGAAACCTCTCCGCATCCGGAATGCCGATCATTCTTCATGGCCGCGAAGATGGCGCACAATTAAAGGCCCTGGCGAAAGCACTTGGCGCGCCTTCCTTCGCCGGCGACCTTTCCGATACGGAGGAAGCGCTGGCGTTCGGCAATGCTGTCAAAAGACGAACCCCGCGCCTATCGGGGCTGATCTTTGCTGCGGCGCGGCCCTTTCCACACAAGCTGACGTTACGCACGGACTGGAGCGTCTTTCAGGAACAGCTCGACAGTCAGCTAAAAGCGCTCCATTTGGTCATGCAACAATTCAAGCCGGCCCTGGAAAATCGAGATGAGGGCGCCCGGGTGATCCTTCTGTCAACCGAGTACGTCCTCGGCGCGCCACCCCCGAAAATCGCTCCTTACCTGGCGGCCAAAGCGGCCCTTACGGCCTACGGCCAGGTGCTGGCCCAGGAACTGCTGAAGGCGCGCATCCGGGTCCATATCGTAGCGCCGGGCATGATCAAGTCCGCCTTGACGGCGGACATGCCGGACGAGTATCTCGACATGGTTGCCGCCGAAATGCCGGAAGGTAGACTGACATCGGCCGATGATGTGGCCCGGTTATGCGGATTCCTGATATCCGCCGGTGGAGACCCTCTTTACGGCACCGTCATCCCGGTATCGCGGGCCGGCCGCCGCTAATCTTCCGGTACGACTGATCCATGGTAACCCAATCAATACCCGACCTGCAGAACGCCCTTTCCGACCCGCTGTTGCTCGACTACCCGGTCGAAGTGCTGCAGAAACTGGCAAAGCGCTATCGCCGGGCCGGCGACGACATCCGGGCCGGACGGCGGCAACTTCGGTTCGCGGTGAATGGCGGCTATACGACCAGTTTTCTCGCCGAGTTGCTCCCGCTGTTCTTGGCGCAGAGAGGTTTCGCAGCCGATGTTCGGGAATCTCCCTACGGAGCTTTCCAAATGGAGGTCCTCGACAAGGAAAGCGAATTCTGGACCTTCGACCCGCAAGCCGTTCTCCTGGCACCGACCCACCGCGACCTCCAACACCGTCCGCCCCTAGGTGCGGATCACAAGGCCGTCGCAGATGCCGTCGAGCTTGAATTATCAGTCTGGCGCCGGATCTGGGCAAAGATCAAATCTCCCATCGTTCAGTTCACCTTCGACCCGGCGCCGACGAGATCGCTGGCAGAAGCCGACGGATTGTTCCCCGGCGGCCAACTCCATTACATACGCGCCGTCAACAACGCCATGACGCGCGAGGCGCCGGAACATGTCTCGTTCATCGATGCGGAACAGCTTCTGGCGCAGTTGGGCCGGAGCTGGTGGGACGAGCGCCTCTTCCGACTGGCAAAACAGCCATTTTCCATGGATGCGTTACCGACGATCGCCAATACCGTTGCCGCGGCGACGGCCGGGGCACTCGGTCTGTCGCGCAAGGTCTTGATATTGGATCTCGACAACACGCTTTGGGGGGGAGTGATCGGCGACGACGGGCTCGATGGCATCCGGCTCGGCCCGGAGAGCGCCGAAGGCGAATCCTACGTCGCTTTCCAACACTACGTAAAATCCCTTTCCAAACGAGGGATCGCCCTCTGCGTTTGCTCCAAGAACGACTCCAAGATCGCTCGCGAGCCTTTCGAGCGCCACGGCGCAATGGTATTGACGGCCGACGATTTTGCAGACTTCCGCGCCAATTTCGACGACAAGGCCGCCAATATAAGGGCGATTTCGAAAACCCTGAATCTCGGTCTCGACGCGTTCGTCTTCGCCGACGACAGTCCCGTCGAATGCGCGCTCGTCCGCGACACAATACCGGAAGTCTGGACCGTCGAGTTGTCGGGCGATCCCTCCGGATTCCCGCACCTGCTGGATCGGTTCACGCCGTTCCCCGTCGGTCGACTGACGCGGGAGGACATGACCCGCGCCGAGAGTTACAAAAAACTTGCGGCGGTCCAGGACGAAATCGACACGGCGACCGACATCGATGCCTTTCTGCGAGACCTGCAACCCACGGCAAGAATAGAATCCGTGCGCGACGATACCGTCGAGCGAATGTCTCAACTGGTCGGCAAGACAAATCAATTCAAACTCAATGCATCGACCTTCAGCCCGGCGGAACTTCGCGACGCGGCCTCCGGGGTTATCGCGATCCGTCTGGTCGACCGCCTGCAGGATTACGGGATTGTCGCCGTCGCCGTAACGGAAGCGGATATGGAAGCGCAAGCCCTGATCGTCCGAAACTGGGTAATGAGCTGCCGCGTCTTTTCGCGCCGTCTGGAATACCTCACCCGCGAATTAATGAGCGAACAGGCGGCATATTTCGGACTTTCACGCATTCGATTGAGCTATATAAAGTCCGGGCGCAACGGCTTGATCGAGGGATTGCTGCCTCGGCTGGGATTTAGCGCCGACGGGGATAAAGGATGGTATCAGGCGGATACCGCGCTGCCGCCGGACATGCCGCCGCATTTTATTTCAACCTCGCCCGCTTAGGCGAAGGTATGGGTAGGGTATAATTCTATGAGTGATTCCGAACGCGAGCAGATTCTGAATAAACTGACAGCGGTCTTCCGGGACGTCTTCGACGATGACGACATTGAGCTGACCGCAGAGACGACGGCACAGGACATAGAGGAATGGGACAGTCTCAATCAGATTAAGATCATCCTTGCATGCGAGAAGGCATTTGGCATTCGGCTCAACGCACGGGACATCAACTCTCTCGAGAATGTCGGGGCAATGCTGGATCATCTGGATAAACTCGGCGTCTAGGAAACGCTCCGGCTCTCTCCTCTCGCACCATTGAAACAAGGCGGATTCGCGCGTGCTTTTCAGCAGCCACGAGTTCATTTTCGGATTTCTGCCGCTCGCCCTCCTGGCGTTTCATCTGACGCGAATCTATTTCGGCGGCCGCGCCGCGCTGGGAACCGTAGCCGCCGCATCGCTATTCTTTTACGGCTGGTGGAACCCGCCCTTCTTGGCCCTGTTGGCCGGCTCGATGGCGGTAAACTACATGCTCGCCCGCAGCCTGACCCGAAAGCCGAGTGGCCGGCCTCTGCTGGTTGGAATCATCCTCAATCTAGGCGTTCTCGGGTATTTCAAATACCGAAACTTCTTTCTGGAGAATCTCGGATATCTGACCGGTCAAAGCTGGGACCTGGAGCCGATATTCGTTCCGCTGGCCATCTCGTTCTTTACCTTCCAGCAAATCGCTCTCTTAGTCGATGTCCGGGACCGCCGGGTCGAAATTCGCGATCCCGCCGATTTCGCGGCTTTCGTCGCTCTCTTCCCTCAACTCATCGCCGGCCCCATCGTTCTCTTCCGGGAAATCGAGGAACAGTTCAAGAAGCTTAAGGAAGGTGACGGCCCGGGCCTCGAGTTGTTCGGTGCCGGCATCGTAGTTTTCGCGCTCGGCCTTTTCAAAAAGGTCGTCCTCGCGGACTCTATCGCACCATACGCGGACACGGCTTTCGGCGTGGCCGAACAGCTGACCTTTCTGGAAGCCTGGGCAGGGGCCATCGCCTATAGTCTGCAGTTGTATTTCGACTTCTCCGGCTATTCCGACATGGCCGTCGGGCTCGGCCTCATGCTGGGAATATTTCTGCCGATCAATTTCAACACGCCGTTTCGCGCAACCTCCATGGTCGATTTCTGGAAGCGATGGCATATCACCATGACCCGCTTCTTCATGATGTATCTCTATTCGCCGATCGCCCTCGCTTTGACACGGCGTTCGATGGCCGCGGGATATACCGGCGGGACGGCTTTCGCTTTCGCGGTCGGCGTGCCCATCGGCCTTACCTTCCTGCTGTCCGGCCTCTGGCACGGCGCCGCCTGGACCTTCATTGCGTTCGGCGCGGTCAATGCCGTCGGCTTGATTGCCAATCACGCTTGGCGGGAAGCCAAACTGCCGACCTTACCCGGCCCGGTCGGCTGGCTGCTGACGATGCTGACGGTTGTTGTCTCCTTCGTATATTTTCGGGCGGAAAGCATGGCCGACGCCCACGCAATCTTGTCGGCAATGGCGGCTCCGCAGGAGATCATGCTGCCGAACTGGCTTTCCGGTTGGGCCGAGCGCGTGGACCTGCCGTGGCGTACTCTGGATTTTTTCGCGACCGGCACCTATACGCTGCGGCTGACGGTGTGGATAGCGCTTCTTTTTGGCCTCTCTATGATGCCTCAAAACCCTGCAGCCGAGCCGCTGAAAATCCGCTCCAGCTGGCTCAACGCCGCGCTGGCGGCGGGCTTGCTCCTTCTCGCACTCGGCTTGCTCGACCGCCCGCAAGCCTTCATCTATTTTCAGTTCTGAGGGCGCCCATTGGAAAAACACTGGAAAACCTTCCTCTTGCGCCGCTTGCCTCTGGCCATCCTCGCGATCGCCGTTCTGGCGGAAGGTAGTGCCACCATACTGGAGGATTCGCGGCCGTTGCGGCACCCGTTGGACCGACTCATCGTCTCCCTATACGATATGACCGGCGACGCGGACATCCTGTTGTTTGGCGACAGTGTCACCCAGGATGTCGCAGGGCAGTATGCGCTGGATGGCAGGAACACGGTCGCGAACCTCACGACCAACAAGGCAAGCGCCCTTATCGGGGCGTACTTTCTGCTTCGGCGATACTTGGAAATCCATCGCCCGCCGAGTAGCATTGTCATCGCATCGACACCGGAATTCTTCGCCTACACGCCGGAACCCGCGACTGCGGAACTCTATCTATCGTCCGTCTTTACGGATAGTTCAGAAGTATCGGACCTGAAGCTCGCCGGGCTGGCTCCGCGTCCTAAATACTGGAAACCCGCCATTCTCGAAATCGAACGACGCATCTTCGACCGCATCGTCGGTAGAGTGTTCAATTCTGCCACCGCTAATCCCGGTGAACTTGCCGATCCCGACATCTACAAGGTGCCAGAGGGCCCGGGAGGCAACGCGGTTGAAGCCTCCGAACTTACCGGAAGACAAATAGCAATTCTGAACGTGGCCCCGAATGCGCGGTTCGCCTTGCAGCGAATTTGCACCTTGGCGTCCAGATTCGACATTTCACTGGATATCATCTGGTCGCCCGTACCTCAAAGCGCTTACGCCGCCTGGGAAAGCGACCGGAGACTGGAGCGACTGCAGGAACGGATCGGCAGGATTGCCGAAGACCTCTGCCCGCCCCTAGCATTTGCGAATACTAACGAAAGTCAGACGTTCCCGGATCATGCCTTCCGAGACCCAGACCATCTGCGCCGACCCGGCTGGGCGGCGCTTTACGGCCGCCTCCTGCGGGAGAGGTTACAGGGCCTCTGATCGATCACCTCAGCTCGACATATTCGTAGTCGATCGCTTGATTGTTGATGCCGCGATC
>JAYPOZ010000164.1:0-3813 GCA_038131165.1 Rickettsiales bacterium
GGCCTACGCGACGGCGCTGCGCTGGATGATGTTCGCGGCGACGGAATGCTATCCGGTCATCGAGATCAACGACTATCCGGAACGCTTCGCGCCGCCCGGCACCGAGATCGCCGCCGCGGTGCGGGAAATCGCGCGGGAGCTCTGGCGGCAGCGCTGGCGAATCGTCGAGGCCAACCTCGGCGGCGACCGCTACCTCCTGGCCGAGGGCTGCTGCGCCGCCGATTTCTACATCGCGGTGGTCAGCCGCTGGGCGCAGCAGGATGCCTGGCGCCCCGCCAACCTGCCGAAGATCGAACGCCTCGCCGCCGCGATCGGCGAGCGGCCGTCCACTGCCGAAGTCTGGCGACGCAGCTTCCCGCCGCCTGCCTGATCCGGTCGCGCGCACCGTCTGGCCAATCGGCCCGCGCCGCCTGATAATGCGTCCCTCAATCCGGTACGGGGAGACGCAAGATGGCAAAGGAAACGCGATGGGCGAAACGGCCATATGACGGCCACGCGATCAACCAACCGCTGGAGCCGGACCTCGAACTCCTGCAGGTCGGTCCGGGCACGCCCGGCGGCGAGTATTTCCGGCGCTTCTGGCAGCCGGTCGCCATGACCAGCCAGCTCGGCGAGAAACCGGTCGCGATCCGCATCCTCGGCGAAGACCTGGTGATCTTCCGCGACCTCGAAGGCACGGTCGGTCTCCTGCACAAACACTGTGCCCATCGCCGCGCCTCGCTCGAGTTCGGGCGGATCGAGCAGAAGGGCATCCGCTGCTGCTATCACGGCTGGCACTTCGACGTGGACGGCACGATCCTGGAGACGCCCGGCGAGCCCGAGGACAGCGAAATTCGCCATACCATCTGTCAGGGCGCCTACCCGGTCCACGAGTTCAAGGGATTGGTGTTCGCCTATATGGGGCCGCCCGAAAAACGCCCCGGCTTTCCGTACTACGATTCGATGGAAATCCCGGACCACGACATGGTCCCCTACTCCATCTCCTCGCCCTGCAATTGGCTGCAGGAGAGCGAGAACGCGATGGATCCCTACCACAGCGTATTTTTGCATGGCCGGGTCAACGGCCCGCAATTTCCGGGGCTGGAGCATTTCGTGGCGCTGCCGGTCGTCGCCTATCATCCACGCCCCGAAGGCATCGTCTACAGCCATTCGCGGCGCCGGGACGACCTGATCCTGATCCGCTTCCACGACCATTTCCTGCCGAGCATGGCGCAGAACGGCGGCATGTTTCAGGTGTTGAGCGAGCCCAAGACCTTCAGCCGCACCAGCCTGACCAAATGGGTCGTGCCGGTCGACGACACCCATTCGCGCAAGTTCGGCTGGCGGCATTTCAACGACAAGGACGAGGTGCTACGTCAAGGCAACCGCGACGAAGTCGGCTGGGAGAACGTCGACTTTTACGGCCAAACCGCCCACCGCTCTTACGAGGAGATGCAGGACAATCCAGGCGACTGGGAAGCCTGGACGGGACAGGGACCGATGAACGTGCACAAACGCGAGTATCTCGGCACCACCGACGAAGGCGTCGCCCTGCTGCGGGACAAGCTGCGCCGGGACATCCGGGCCGTCGCCCGGGGCGAGGATATCCCCATGCCGGAAGGCACCCCGGAGAAGCCCTTCCACACCTATGGCGGCGATACGGTGCTGCGCATCCCCAAGGACAACGTGGACGACCGCGCCATGATCGACCGGGTGCAGCGCGCCGTGGCCGAGATCTATTTCGCCGGCGACGCCTATGAAGGCGAAGACCGGAACGAATACATCCGCCGCGAAGTCGCGGCGAAGTTCGGTTAGCCGCGATCGGCGCGGTGAGACAATCTATCGCGGCGGATTCGGATTCCCCCGATTGATCCGATCCACGCGCAGGCGTAATGAGTGAGACCGGACATCTCCATCCAGGGCGACCGGAATGACTCTCTCTTCCCTCGACAATTCGGCCCTCGCAGCGGCGGAAACGGCCGTTTCGGCGCGATACGACGATCTCAGCCGGCGGAACCTCGTGCTCGACATGACGCGCGGCAAACCGGCACCGGATCAGCTCGATCTGAGCGACGGCATTCTCATCATAGTCGGGCCGGGCGAAACGGACGGAGATGACGGCGAGGACTACCGGAACTACGGTCTCGGTAGCGGCATCCCGGAAGCCAAGCGGCTGTTTGCCGATTTTCTGGAGGTAGCGCCGGACGAGATCGTCATCGGCGGCAACAGCAGCCTCAACCTGATGTACGATGCGGTTGCCGGAGCCGTGTTGTTCGGCGTGCCCGGTTCGACCCGGCCGTGGGGCGCGGAGTCGCCACCGAAGTTCCTCTGCCCGGTGCCGGGCTACGACCGCCATTTCCTGATCTGCGAGAAGCTGGGATTCGAGATGATCCCGGTCGAGATGCACGGCGACGGCCCCGACATGGACGCCGTCGAAGCCCTCGTCGCCCGCGACCCGGCGATCAAGGCGATCTGGTGCGTGCCGAAATATTCGAATCCGACCGGCGCCGTGTATTCGGACCGCGTGGTCGACCGCCTGGCGGCGATGGCCGCGGCCGCCCCGGATTTCCGGATTTTCTGGGACAACGCCTATGCGGAGCATCATCTGGGATCCGGACCCGCGCGGATCAAGAATATCCTGGAAGCCTGCAAGGCCGCGGGCAATCCCGACCGGCCGCTGCTGTTCGGCTCCACCTCCAAGATCACCTATGCGGGCGCCGGCGTCGCCGTGATGGGCGGCTCGAAAGCCAATACCGCCGATATGGCCGGCAAGATGTCCGTCGCCAATATCGGCCACGACAAGATCAACCAGCTGCGCCATGTGCGGTTCTTCGAGGATCTCGACGGCATCCGGGCGCATATGACGAAGCAGGCGGCGCTGATCGCCCCGAAATTCGCCGCCGTCGACGCGGCGCTCGAGCGGCATCTTGCGGGCAAGGGGATCGCGACCTGGACGAAACCGGAGGGCGGTTATTTCGTCAGCGTCGACGTGCTGGACGGCTGCGCCGCCGAGGTCGTGCGGCTTGCGGGCGAGGCCGGCGTTAAGCTGACCCCGGCGGGCGCCACCCATCCAAAAGGCAAGGACCCGCGCGACCGCAACATCCGCCTGGCGCCGACTTACCCCACGCTCGACGAGGTCAAGCTGTCGATGGAGGTCTTCTGCGCCTGTGTCGAGCTTGTGTGTATCCGGAAGCTGCGGGCGCCAGCCTAACCTGATCTTGCCCTATCGGCGCCCCGGCGACATCGCCCAATAGATGCCGAGACTGGCCAGGCCGAGCAGTCCGGCCAACGCGAACCAGGAGGTTTGATAGCCTCCGGTCATTGCCACCAGCACGCCCGCAAAAACCGGCCCGATGGCGGCGCCCACCCGGATTGCGAGATAGATCGGGCCGAAAATCCGCCCGAAGGACAGCTGCCCGAAGACCGAAGCCGTCGAGACCGGCTGTATCACCACGAGCACGCCCATCGTCAACCCGAAGAGCGCCGAGCCGAGCACGAGATGGATTTCCGTCGTACCGGCCGCCAGTATCAGGAAACTGACCCCCTGCAGCGCCAGCATCAGCGCGGCCCAGACCCTCGGCGCAAAACGGTCGCCGATCAGCATGAACCCGACCCGCCCGGCCATTCCCATCAGCGTCGTCACCGTGACGACCCAGGCGGCGCCGATCAGTCCCAGCGACTCCTGGAGGAAAATCACCTGATGCACCAGATAGCACCCCTGCGCCAACATTCCGGCCGCAAGGCAACTGGACAGGCCCCAGAACGCCACCGTCCGCATGGCTTCGGGCACGCTCCAAATCCGCTCGTCGGTCTGCCGTGCGGCGGCTTCGGCCA
>JAYPOZ010000164.1:3913-5927 GCA_038131165.1 Rickettsiales bacterium
GCGCGGGCACGGACAAACCAGCGGGTCACGATCTTGCCGAGCGTAATGGTATGGATGCAGGCGAAGCCGCAGCCGAGGAGCACAAAGACAAAGAACGTATGCCAGGCCTCCCCGACAAATCCGAAACCGACCATGCCGAGCGCAACCAACGCTGCGCCGAGCAGCAAGACGACGCGCGGCCCCCGGATATCGAGGATCCGGCCCACCGGAACCCCGGCCAAACCGGCGGCGACGTGAAACAGCAGGGGTCCCACCGATAAGGTCGCCGGCGACCAGCCGTGAGCAGTGACGAAATACCCCAGGAAAACACCCTGATTGAAGATGGTCACGCCCCAAGTCACAAAGGCAATGCCATTGCACGCCGCGACAACGTACCAGCCGTAATAGACGCCCGCGAACCACGGGCGTATTTCAAACAGACGGGCGATCATGGCATTCCAGTTCAGAGAGACGAGGGCGAAAACCGATCGCCGGCTCGGAGCCTATATATACATCTTCGCGATTGCCATTCGCCAAATCAGCAAATGAACTATACAAAAATGTATGGATTGGAGATCGATCAAGTTCGATTGGAACCGCGCGCGTGCCTTTCTTGTCACCGCCGAGGAGGGATCGTTGTCTCGGGCGGCGAAGGCTCTGGACACCACGCAACCGACCCTAAGCCGGCAGGTCGCGGCATTGGAGCGCGAACTCGGCGTCCAGCTGTTCGAGCGAACTGGGCGCGGACTGGTCCTCACCCCCGCCGGGCTGGAGCTCTGCGAGCACGCGCGCGCAATGGGCGCGGCCGCCGGCCGGGTGTCGCTTTCCGCGACCGGCCTGTCGGAGGCGGTTACCGGCACTATCCGGATCGCCGTCAGCGAGGTGACCGCCGCGTTTCAGCTGCCGGCGATCATCGCCAGGCTCCGCCGCCTCGAGCCTGAAATCGACATAGAATTGTCGGTCTCCAACGCCTCCAGCGACCTGCAGCGGCGCGAGGCGGATATCGCTGTCAGAATGTACCGCCCGAGCCAGCCGGAATTGATCGCGCGCAAGATCAAGGACGTGCCGATTCACCTTTACGCAGCCAATACCTATCTTGCCGAGAACGGCATTCCCGAAACGCAGGACGATCTCCGCCGGATGACCCTGATCGGCTTCGACAGTTCCGACGATCTGGTCGATGCGTTAAGGCTGCTGGGGCTCGACCTCGCTCGAAGCGCCTTCCGGATCAGGACGGACAATCAATTGGCGGCCTGGGCCCTCGTGAAAGTGGGCGCCGGAATCGGCATGATGCTCGCGGAAATTGGCGATAAAGAGCCCTCCGTGGCACGGGCAATGCCGTCGCTTGGTCCCATCGTCGCCCCCATGTGGCTGACCTCCCATCGGGAGCTTCAGACGAGCCGTCGGGTGCGTCTGGTATACGATTTCCTCGCCGACGCCCTCGCCAATTAACTTTGCAGCCGTAGAAGCGTTGGCCGCACGCCGCCAGGTATGGTCAAGTCGCTGCATGGATTTATCGACGTCGGACCGACAAAGCCCATCCAAACAGATGGACACTGCCGGATAACCGAGAGGCATGCTGGGTGAAACCCATCGGACAACATTGGCCCGTGCTGACGGCATTTCTGCTTTCGGCAGCCGTGGTTTCCGCCATATGGCTCTGGCTGGGAAGGCCCACTGCCATCGTTGCGGTGCCGGAGGGCCGTTTCAATTGTCTGTCCTATGTCCCGACACACCCGGGTGGCGATCCGCTGCGCGGCCAGGACTACGAAATTCCCCCTCTCCTCATCGAGCGGGATCTCGCCGCCCTTCTACCGTTGACCGGATGCATCCGCACCTACTCTTCCTACGGTGTCCAGGGTCAGGTGTTGCCTGTGGCCGCCCGGATGAAAATGAAGGTCCTGCTTGGCATTTGGATCGGCGCGGACGAAACCCGCAACCGGATGGAGATCGACGCCGCGCTCAAGGTCGCGGCGCAACATCCGGATGCCGTGCGGGCAATTGTCGTCGGTAACGAAGTAATGCTGCGCCGGGA
>JAYPOZ010000165.1:0-5878 GCA_038131165.1 Rickettsiales bacterium
CCGCTGTTCCCGACCGGTGCGGTGGACCGTAAACATCGAAAAAACGACCGCGTCGCCAGTCTTGGCAGAGACCGGCACAAACCGGTCGCTGTCGATTGCCGCTAGGTCGACGACATTACCGAAAGCGTCGCGATGCGTCGGCAAAAGGCCCTGGCGATGACTGCCGGGCATGACTTCTAAAGCTCCGAAACCTGGGTCGACATCAACAAGCGGCAGCCAGACAACGAGCGCATCGAGACTGCCCTGGACACTGCGCCAATCCTGATGCGGTGGCGTCCGGTGATAACCGCCCGGCATTTGAAGCGCATCCGACAAAATATGGACAACCGGCCGTACCGCGATCAACGGCTGGCTAAGGCCAAAGGATCGAACGCGATCGAGTATCGGCTCGGTCGCAGCCATCGCATGCAACCTGGGGCAGAGCTGAGTGGCCTTCGCCGCTGCCAGATACCCCTTCATATCGATATCGAAGAGTCGCTCCAGCGCCTGCTCGAATGCCTCCCCCTGGCTGTCCGCGCCCTCGATATCGTGGTGCCGGAGCAGAGGGCGAAAGACATTTTCAATTTCCGACTTGAGATCTAAGACATCGCCTGGCGGCAGAAGTGCTTGGAGAACGGTAAATCCCTTCTCCTTATATTCGCTTAATGAATCTGCCGTCCCCACAAACTGCGTCCTTTGAAAACCGACACGACTAGCGTCAGCAATTTCCAGTCCATTCGCCGAGGCATTTGGATCAATATCATGGCAGAATGCGTCGCATTTTGCAGCCCGGCAAAATCTACCGCCCCAACGGGAACCTCGGCAATTTTTGCCTATCGCCGTAACCAATTGTTTCTAAACGCTTTAATGAAAACCGGTCCGGAAACAGCCGCGGAACTTGCCAAATTCCGATCGATTTTGATCGAAACATGCCTGTTTAAGAGGACAAATCTGCCGACTTGTCGCTGTTGGCGGCATCTGCCAAACTTTACTTAATGATTTTTTTCAATATGTTATGAAGTTTTTCTTACCCAGGTGCGCTAGGCAAAAATGGCATAACCGTTGCATCAGTTCTGCTCGCTACCTCCTCTGCCGTGCGACAATGACGTCGGCGGGTTTGGATGGAGGAAGCTTCGAAATGGCGCGGAATAGAAACTTCCGCCCGGCTCGGAGCGCGAAATGACCGCCATAGGCACAAGGACCCGGCGGTCACGGAGTAACAAACCGTCACGTGCAGCAGAACGCCATCACGGGAGGTTAAAATGGACGTTAACTTTACTTCTCTACCTTCGCTGCAGCCGCAGTCCGGGGGACAAAGTGGGACCAATCCCATACCCGGCGGTTCGTCAGCGGTTAAAACACTGCAAAGCAATCCCGGCAGTGTCGTCAGTCAGGCCAGCGAATCCGCTAGTCCGAAAAGCGACAATGACCGCGGCCCCGCTCGTCAAGAGCAGCCCGAGCTCCGGAGCGCCCAACAAGCGCTCGACAGTCTCAGGTTCTCGAGCCGGCGTACGCAAGTCGGGTTCAACAACGAACTGAACAAAGTCTTTCTGGAAGTCGTGGACACGCGTACCGATCAAGTGGTCGAGCAAATCCCGTCCGAGAAATTCGTCCAGTTCGTTAGCGAGCAGCTTCAGCCGAGAGTCGAACGACCGCAAGACGGTCCGAACGGGGCCGTGATCGACGAGGCTGTCTGACCGCGACGCGGTTCTGACTTTACCCGCCAGCCAACCGGGCGTGTATCGACCGGCCAAGGGCGAGGTTTGTCCACGCTTCTTCATGAATGACAGAAGAGGCTCCTATAGTCGTGCCCGGAGCACGTCCTACCAAATGTAGGGTCAATTGAGACCGTTTCAGCTGACAGGAAGTTGCGGCAATTTCTGCCACAATGCCCAGTATTTATTGCCGAAGACGGGCGATCTTTGCCTTCCTCGAGCTTTTGAAAATTCAATTAATTACAAAAAATCAATAAGTTAAATATTGGCACACGGGATGCAGTTATCGGCCTGCTAAATAATGCATTGGGATAAGGCCATGACACTTTCCGCACTTGATAAACCTTACAGCCTGATCGGTTCCGATAGCGTGGCGGCCGAGAAATTTGGTAAATCCGCCGCATTGGGCGCGACCAGCGATGTGTTTGCGACCTTGCTTCAAACCACGGGTGTGCAGCAGGTTGCTTATGCGGGGACGTCGAACGAGTTCGACCAAACTCTCGACATGCAAGATGAGACCGTCTCGCACGAAGCCAAGATGGGGAAAGATCATCAGAAGTATGACGGCCTGGGTCTGGAAGGCGGCGACGCCGCCGCGATTGAGACGACTCGAGCGCCGAGAAAGCTCGAGGAGCTTTCCGCCGATGACGCTGGCAAGCGCGGCCAGGAAGGCGCCAATCAACGTGCAGGAACTAATGGTGAGAATAACGGCGCCGATGCAGGACTGTTCAACATCGCCGACGGAAACGAATTGTTGGCACTTGGACTGCCCGTACAGGAGAGCGCGGTCGATGTAACCCGCTCGGCCAACGCCGCGGAAGCGCAACGCGCGGCCGCTGCCAAGGCGCTGCAGTCGAACGGCTCCCCGCAGCAGAACGCCAATGAGGCGCTCGCTGCCAAAGGCAAGGAGACCGTCACGGTCGAAGAATTGCCAAAATCGCGCTACGCAACAAGCACACCTCGCCCGGCCAACGAGGCCAACAACACCAATGCAAATAGCGGCGTTCAGGTGACCAAGGTCCAAGAAGACCTTGTCTCTCAACCCGCCAGCACGCTAGCCGCTAGTGCCACATTGGCGGCACAGACCAGCAAGGCCGAAAAGCCGGCTATGGCGGCCCCGATTGACCTCGCCGACGAGCTTGGCTCCGAGCCCCGCCTGCCGCTCGCGAACGCCGGACGTCACAACACTCACCCGCAACCGACGCCGCCGCAGGCTCAGCCGCTGCCTCAGCCGCCGAGTGCCGGGCTGGTACCGCCTGCTCAACCCGCCGCTCCCGTCCTGCCGCCACAACCCGCTGTGGCAGGCCAGCAAGCACAATTAGCAGCCGCAACGGCACGTGCTGACACCGGAGCGCAGACCGGGCAGACATTGGGCGATCCTCTCGCAGGCGGACCGGCCACAAGCAATGCCAGCCAGGCGAGTCAACGACCGCAGCAGGCACAAGCACCTCAGCCGCCTCGCCCGCCCGTGCCTCCCCAGGAGGTGACCAACCAGATCGCCGTCCAGATCAAGAAAGCTATCGGCGAGGGCTCCGATCACATCCGAATCCAATTGAAGCCCGCAGAACTTGGCCGGGTTGAGATCAAGCTCGAAGTGACCGGGGACGGACGCGCGTTAGCGATCGTCAGTGCAGAGCGTGCCGACACGCTGGACCTGCTTCAGCGCGACGCCAGCGGCTTGCGCCAAGCCTTGCAGGACGCCGGTCTCAGTACGGATTCGAACAGTTTGAGTTTCAACCTGCGCGGCGAAGGCAGCAGGTTCGAGCAAGAGATGGCGGAACGCGGCCACACCCCACGGGGTAATGGCGGCGATACCGCAAATACCGGCGAAGGCGAAGGCAACGATGCGGCAGAAGCCGCGCTGCTTGCCGCACAGACCGCCGCCTTCGACGGACGCATTAACGTTCAGGTCTAATGGGTAAGGAGTAGATCCCTTGGTTGCAGCTGCATCATCCAATACCAGCGCTGTCGCAAGCGCGTCGAGCGGGGCCTTGGCGGAACTGTCCGGGAACTTGGACAACTTCCTCACCATCCTGACGACGCAGCTTCAGTTTCAGGATCCGTTGTCACCGCTCGACACGCACGAATTCACCAATCAGTTGGTGCTTTTCTCAAGCGTCGAGCAGCAGGTTCAATCGAACAAGAACCTAGAAGCTCTCGTCACCCTTCAGCAGAACGCTGTGGCGCTGGGTTCGGTCGATTATATCGGCCAGGTTATCGAAGCGAACGGAAACCTGACCCAGTTGGAAAACAGCAAGGCCAAGACGAACTACTTCCTTCCGAAGAATGCCCTGACAGCCCGGTTGAATATTTCCGATGCGTCGGGCGACGTGGTGCTGACTCGGGATATCCCGACTAGCGCCGGCATCCATACGTTCGTCTGGGATGGCCTGAACAACCAGGGCATCCAGCAACCGGACGGACCATACACGTTCAGTATCACGGCGAAGGATACGAGCGACGAACTGATCAGCCACGACCAGACCGTGTTCGGCACGGTCACCGGTGTCGTCTTCGAGAACGGCAACGCCGTCTTGCGAATGGGCGATATTCCGGTGCCGCTTTCCGACATTAACGGCGTCGAACAGGAAGTGGGCGGTCTTTAGACATAGCGAGCGCGTGGAACTACGAGATCTGTTTCTCGGCAACCATAACCAGATTGAGCGCGAAAAGAGGTAACTTGAGATGAGTATATTCGGTGCAATGCGGTCCGGCGTGACAGGCCTGTTCTCACAGAGCCAGGCGCTCGGTATGATCGCCGATAATATCGCGAACGTGAACACGGTCGGTTTCAAGGCGGTGCGGCCCCGGTTCTCCACCCTGGTCACCGCTCAGGCTTCGGCCGATCTGCACTCCCCTGGCGGCGTACAGTCCCGGGTCGAGCGCGAGATCGATGCCCAAGGCCTGTTGACCGCCTCCTCCGTTTCGACGGATATCGCGATTTCAGGCTCCGGCTTCTTCACGGTCAACGATCAGACCGATGGGACGGGCAATACCTTCTTCACACGTGCTGGCGAATTTAGACCGGATAAGGACGGCAATCTCGTCAACTCCGGCGGATTCACCCTGATGGGCTGGCCGATCGACAGCAATGGCACGGTACAGCAGACCAACGTGTTGAGCGCATTCTCGGTGCTGAATACCGCGAACCTGACATCCGCACCTGTGTCCACCACTCTGATCGAGATCGGGGCTAACCTGCCGGCTTCGGCCACCTCGGGCGACGCCAACAGCTTGACGGCGCAGGTCTTTGATCTTCAAGGCGGACAGCACTCGTTGACGCTGACTTATACCAAGACGGCCACGGCCAACACATGGGACGTCACGGCATCGGTCACGAATGCCGGTATCGTCGACCCGGATTCGAACGATGACGGCACCAACGATCCGCTGACGACCACCGGCGCGTTCGCGGCCAACGGTATTCGCGTCGGTACTCTTACCTTCAATACCGACGGTACACTGCTTTCGATCACATCCAACTCCGCAACCGGTACCGACGTCGGTGTCGTGAATGCAACGACGAACCGTTTCGAGACGACCTTTGACTTCGACTCCGCAACCGGCACGACGTCCGATCGCGTGACTGTGGCGCTTGATTTCGGCACCCCTGGCCAAGCGGATGGCTTCACCCAGTTCCAGGGCAATTTCACGCCGAACTTCATCGAACAGAACGGTAAACAGTTCGGATCTCTTTCCGCAGTCAATATCGACGAGAACGGCATCACCACCGCCCTGTTCGATAACGGCGAGACGCGCGATATCTTCCAGGTACCGGTTATCACCTTCAACAATCCGAATGGATTGCAGGAAAGAACCGGTAACATTTATACGGAGACAACGGATTCAGGACCGGCGGTCGCACTGGAACCAGGACGCGGCGGTGCAGGACAGATCGCTCCATCCGCCCTTGAGCAGTCGACGGTCGATCTTGCGGACGAGTTTACCCGAATGATCGTAACACAGCGGGCCTTCTCGGCCAGTACGCGGATCATCACGACTGCGGACGAGATGCTTGAGGAATTGACGCGTATCATCAGATAGGCGCGACCCTCACTACTCAGATACCTCTTATTGCCCGGCCCGGCGTTTGTCGCGGCCGGGCTTTTCTTTTGCCTCCGTCACCGAGGGCGGCGGATTAGCCATTTGTTAAAGAATTCTCTGTAGCTTTGCCTAATTCGAGA
>JAYPOZ010000166.1:0-5840 GCA_038131165.1 Rickettsiales bacterium
CTTCAGGTCGGCGTGGTCGATGAGGCGGCGCCCGTCGGCTTCGTAGACGAGGCCCGAGACATGCGCCGGCAGAAGACCGGCGGTCTGGCGGTGCGGCGCCGTGGGCGTGACCGCGCTTGCGGTTGCGTCAGGCATGGACATTGCGGCCGGAGGTGCCGCGCAGGATGGCGACCCCGGCGTTCACGCTCAACGCCAGGACAATCAGGATTAGGCCGAGCGCCAGCGCCAGCGCCAGGTCGCCTTTCGACGTCTCGAGCGCGATCGCGGTCGTCATGACGCGGGTCAGATGATCGATATTGCCGCCGACGATGATGACGGCGCCGACTTCGGCGATGGCGCGGCCGAAACCGGCGAGCGCCACGGTCAACAGGCTGTGGCGGGCATCCCAAAGCAGGGTCGGCACCGCGACGCGGGTCGGGACCGAGAGTGATCTGAACTGCTCGGCGTACTCCGCATGGAAGTCTTCGACGATCTGGCGCGACAGAGCCGCGACGATGGGGGCGACGAGGATCGTCTGGGCCACGATCATCGCGCTCGGGGAGTAGAGCAGTTCCATCCAGCCCAGCGGCCCGGCGTTCGACAGAAACAAATAGACGATCAGGCCGACGACGACCGGGGGCAAGCCCATCAGGGCATTGACGCAGACGATAAGCGCCTGACGGCCACGGAACCGCCCGATCCCGAGCGCGGCCCCGACCGGCAGGCCGATCAGGCAGGACAGGGCGACGGCGGTGAGACTGACGCGCAGGGACAGCGCGACAACCTCCAGCAAGTCCTTGTCGGCACTGCCGACGAGACGGAACGCCTCGATGAAAGCGGTCGCGAAATCCTGCATGACTCAAGTATGGGCCAAGATGTTTCAATTCTGGGCAATATGTCCCGTTATCATCCTTAAGTGCATATGGATTTCATTAAAAATTTATAAAATGCATAAATTTGCAGTTTATTTTCCAATGAAGACAGGTGGGCGTTTCTCCGCGAAAGCAGCCATACCCTCAAGGCAATCTGCGGTGCTGTCGAGCGAGCGGCGGATGGTCTCGGCGCGGTGCAAGGCGTCGCCCGTGCGGTCCGATGCCAGCATTTGTTTCACTTTCTTCGCCGCCCTTAAGGCCAGCGGTGCATTCTGGGCGATCTGATCGGCCAAGGCCCGCGCCATGTCTTCGAGTTCGCGATGCGTATCGACGACCTGATGCAAAAAGCCCAATTCCGTCATGCGAGCCGCGCTGATGCGGGCGGCGGTATAGGTGAGGAGGGAATTGAGAGTGTCATGGCCGTCTCGCAGCAGCCGGACGATGCTGCCGGTCGGAATGATTCCGATACCGGTTTCGGTCAGTCCGAAATCCGCATCCTTGACCGCCAGTCTGAAATCGCATCCGAGCGCCAACTCGGTGCCGCCGCCGAGCGCGTGCCCGTTGACGGCGGCGATCACGGGAACCGGAATCTTCTCGATATCGAGTAACGCCCGGTCGACCAGTTCCACATAACGCCATCGGGCGGCTTCATCGAGTTCCTTGCGCTCCTTCAGGTCGGCTCCGGCGCAGAACGCGGTGCCGGCGCCGGTAATGATGACGCAACGGATGTCGATGTCCGCTTCAATTTCAGCCGGCAAGGCCAGCAGCCTTTCGCAGATCGGTGTCGAAAGCGCGTTGCGCCGGTCGGGGCGGTTCAGGGTCACGCGGAGGATATGTCCCTCCTTCTCGCAATTTAGATAAGTACTCAGAAGGGTGTTCCATCTTGTGTCGGCGATTTGTGCACGCATGATAGGCTAGATCGGCAATAGGAGGGTACGGAATGCTCGAAACTCTGAAAGACAGCGTCAACGCGGATGCGCCGCTGGTACGGCGGGGCCGGTGGGTCAACCTGACCTTCCTGCTTGGAATCGACGACGAGGATTTTCTGGTGACGATCGCCGAGGGGAAGGTGGAGAGTGTCGCGCCGCGCCGTCTGGCGACCGATACGGGGCGCTTCACGATCCGCGCCGGCAAGGAGACATGGGCCGAGCACTGGTCGGTCATGCCGAAGCGCGATTATCACGACATTTGGAGCATGCTGCCGAAGGGATTGGCGAAGATCGATGGCGATCTGCTGCCGCTGATGCAGAATCTGCAGTATTTCAAGGACGTGATCGCCAGTCCGCGGCGGAAGGAAGCCTGAACATGCCTGAATTCGAGCCGATTACCGGGCGCTATTTCACCATGGACGTCGACGGCAAGCCGTGCCGGATTTATGTCGAGGAAGCGGGGACGGGGATTCCGCTGGTCTGCCTGCACACGGCGGGCTCGGACGCGCGGCAGTATCGCCACCTTCTGTGCGACCCGGCCATCACCGATCATTACCGGGTCATCGCTTTCGATCTGCCCTGGCATGGCAAATCCAACCCGCCCCCGGGCTTTCGCGAGACCGAGTACAAGCTGACCACCGATCTCTACAAAGAGACGGTCATGGCGTTCTGCGCGGCCTACGAACTCGACGCGCCGGTGATCATGGGCTGCTCCATGGGCGGTCGCGTGGTCCTGCACCTGGCCTTGGAGCAGGCGGATTATTTCAAGGCGGTGATCGCGCTCGAAGGCTCCGACAAGCTCGACGCGTACTACGATCTCGACTGGCTACACCGCCCGGATGTACATGGGGGCGAGATCGCCTCTGCCTTCGTCTCGGCGCAAGTGGCGCCGCAGAGCCCCGATTTGTACCGCTGGGAGACGCTCTGGCATTACATGCAGGGCGGGCCCGGCATCTTCAAGGGCGATCTGTATTTTTATTGGCACGATGGCGATTTCGACGACCGCTCGCCGCTGATCGATACCTCGAAATGTCCGGTGTACCTGCTGTCCGGAGAGTACGATTCTTCCTGTACGCCTGAACGTACGCAGGCGACGGCGGCGCGCATCGCAGGCTCGAAGGCGACGGTGATGCAGGGTATCGGCCATTTCCCGATGTCCGAGAACCCGGAACTGTTCCGCGGCTTTATCCTGCCGGTGCTGGACGAGATCAGGGGTAACTAAAACCTCGCGCTCCCGCTGCCCCGCGGGCGGTGGCCCGCAATTAGGCGTCCGTCACTTCGAACTCGCCGTTGATCTCGACGACGATGTCGTGGGGCAGGCCGCCGGCGCCGATGGCGGTGCGGGCGTGCTGACCGTACTCGGGTCCCCAGAGGTCGTAGACGAAATCCGACGCGCCGTCGATCACCTTCGGAAAATCGGTGAAACCGGGTCCGCCGTTGACCATGCCGAAAAGCCGGACGACCCGTTTCACCCGGTCGAGATCGCCGGTGAACTGCTTCAGCGAGGCGACGATCATCAGCATCACCGCGCGGGCCGTCGCCTGGCCTTCTTCGATGGTGACGTCGACGCCGAGCTTCCCCTTCTGCCGCACGCCCGGCAAATCGGGGAGCCCGGGGCCGTGGCCGGAGACGTAGAGGATCGGGCCGACCCGGACGACGGCGGTGCGGTTCGGGCTTGGATAGGGCCAGGGCTCCGGCAGCGCCAGCCCCATCTCCGCCAGTTTCTGCTCAATTCGGCTCATTGGGCTCAGGAGGCCGGCGGAGCCAGGACGTTCATGCCTTTGTCGACCGCCGGGCGCGCGCTCAGCTCGTCAAACCAGCGCTTCACGTTCGGGAAATCGGCGAGATCGACCTTCTGCCAATCGTAGCGCGCTACCCAGGGGTAAGTGGCGATATCGGCGATGGTGTACTCGTCGCAGCCGAGATACTTCGACTCGGCCAAGCGCTTGTCCATGACCCCATACAGGCGGCGGGCTTCGTCGCCGTAGCGTTTCTTGCCGTAGGGCACGTCTTCCTTGGCCGCGCGCTCGAAATGGTGGACCTGGCCGAACATCGGGCCGACACCGCCCATCTGCCACATCAGCCAGACCAGAGTGTCGTAGCGCTTGCGCTCGTCCTTGGGATAGAACTTGCCGAACTTGTCCGCGAGATAGATCAGAATCGCGCCGGATTCGAACATCGAGTAAGGTGCGCCGCCGGGGCCCTCGCTGTCGACGATGGCCGGGATGCGGTTGTTCGGGCTGATCTTGAGGAAGTCGGGTGCGAACTGCTCGTCCTTGCCGATATTGATCAGGTGTATGTTGTAATCGATGCCGAGCTCCTCGAGCATGATCGAGATTTTGCGGCCGTTCGACGTGTTCCAGGCATAAAGATCGATGGTCATGGGTATCCCTCCAAGGACAGCCCCCGAGTCCGGAAATTCGAAAGCGGGCTTGCAATTTTGGCCGGGATGCTAGACTCCCTCCCGAACATTGGCAAACCGAACGACCGGAGGCAGAAGACATGCCGGCTTATCTCATCGCCGATATCGAAGTGACCAATCCGGAAGGGTTCAAGAAGTACCAAATGGCCGTTCCGGCGACGATCGAAAAACATGGCGGCAAATATCTCGTCCGGGGCGGCGAGGCGGAAACCGTCGAGGGAGAATGGGCGCCGAAACGGATGGTGGTGCTCGAGTTCCCGAATATGACCACGCTGAAGAAGTGGTACAATTCCGCCGACTATCAGAACATCATCGCCAGCCGCACCGAGAATTCCAAAGGCAATATGATATTCGTCGAGGGCTATTGAGCACGACCGACGATATCTACGAGCGCCTGGAGGCCGCTTGCGAGCGGGTCGATATCCCGGTCGCGGCGGATGGCGGCGCGCATACTGTGTGGCGGTGCTGGGGCGCGGGGCGGCCGGTCGTCCTCCTGCACGGCGATTACGGGTCGTGGACGCATTTTATCCGCAATTTGGATGCGCTGGCCGCGCGGTACCGGGTGCTCGTCCCGGACATGCCGGGTTACGGCGATTCGGGGCTGCCGCCGCTCGACGATGTGGTGATCGATAGCGCGGCCATATTGACCGCCGACATCGATGCGCTCGTCGGCCGGGAGGCATCCTATGACATTGTCGGTTTCTCCTTCGGCGGCATACATGCGGCGCACATGGCGGCCCGGCACCGAGACCGGGTGGGCAAGGTCGTCCTGATCGGCGCCGGCGGCATGGGGATCGATGCGCCGGTCGCCTACAAGCGGCCCATGCAGCGGCTGTCGCGCGACATGGACTGGCCGACGCGGCGTGCCGTTCACGCAAACAATCTCGGCGGCGTGATGTTCCACGACGATGGGACGGTCGACGACTTGTCGCTGCGGCTGCAAGACAGCAACACGTCCCGCACCCGGATCCGCGCCAAGGGCGTGCCGGAAAGCGATATCCTGTTGCGCGCGCTGCCGGAGTGCACGGCGCGTTTTTATGGAATTTGGGGGGTCGAGGATGTCTATTCCCTCGGCGACGTTCCCGCGCGCGAGGCGATCCTGCGCGAATACGAGCCGGACATCGATTTCCGGACCTTGGACGGAATCGGCCATTGGGTCATGTACGAAGCGCCGGACAAGGTGAACGCGCTTCTCATCGAGATGCTCGGCTGACGTCCCTGCCGGAGACTAGGGTCGAAATGTGGCTCATCCGCTGGCGGAGAAAATCTTCGAGCCGATCTCCGTAACCGGCATCCACCGCTTGCGATACGGAAGGCCGGGACATCAGCGCCCGCCGCCACCGCCCGACCTTCGGGAAAGCGTCCAATATCCGTATGCCGCAGGCGCTCTCGAAAGTGTCGAAGTAACGGAACGTGGGGCCGAATGCGGCGTCCACGAGGGAAAATGCGCCATCCGCGAAATAGGGGCCCGGGCCGAGGTGCCGCTCCAGCCAAGCGAAGCGGTCGGACAGACGGGCGCCATGGTCGGCGAATTCGGCGGCATCCCGGGCATTATACAATCCGACGATGCCGTTCAGGATGGTGGAGGCGTATTCGATCCAGGCGCGGTGACGGGCTCTCTCGAGAGGCGTCTGCGGG
>JAYPOZ010000167.1:0-2658 GCA_038131165.1 Rickettsiales bacterium
CCCGATGACCAAGCGCGTGCGGTTGTTCCCGGGGAGGCCCCCCGTTACATTGGCTCCCTGAACTCCCGTAGAACGGTCGCAGGCGCCATGCCCCCTTCCGACACGACAAGCTCGCAGCTCCTCCAGCAAGGCCTCGAAAAGCATCGGGCCGGGGATTTGGACGGCGCCGCGGCAAGCTACCGCGCGGCGCTCGACATCGATGCCGACAACGGCGAGGCGCTGCATCTCCTGGGATTGACGGCCCACCTGCAGGGCCGCCAGGCGGATGCCCTGCAACTGATCGGGAGAGCCGCGGCGCTCGATCCCGGAAGCGCAAAGATCCAAAACAATCTAGGATTGGTCCATAAGGCCCTGGGAGACGGCGCGGCGGCGCGCCGCCATCACCAGGACCGCCCGGACGCTCGATCCCCAGGACGCCGATTTCGCCCTTAATCTCGGCATCGCCGAAGAGGCGCTGGGCAATGCGGAGGCCGCGCGGGAGGCGTTCGAAGCCGCCCGTCAGCTCGCGCCGGACGACCCCGAGGCGTGGCACCGAAGCGCTGAAATCGAGCATCGGCTCGGACACTTTGCCGCCGCCGTCGGTTTCTATCAACAGGCGCTCGATCTCCAACCGCAGTATGTCCCGGCGCTTTTCGGCCAGGGAAATTCCTTCATGGCCCTCGATCGGGTGGACGAAGCCGCCCAGCGCTTCGAAACCATCGTCGCTCTGGTGCCGCGGTTTCATCCGGCGTGGATAAACCTCGGAGTGGCGGCGCATCAAGTCGGCGATTCCGAAACCGCAGCCGCACATTTGCGCACGGCGCTGGAGATCAAACCGGACGATGCCGGCACGTATTTCCGCCTTGGCGGCATTCTGCAGGAACAGGGCGAGTTGGACGGGGCGATCGAATGCTACCGGCAAGGCCTCGCCCACGACGCGGAGAACGCCAGAGCCTGGTTCGTGCTGGGCGATATCCACAACCAGCTCGGCGATATCGAGAATGCGCTTGCGGCCTATCGGCGGGCCGTGACTTTGCGGCCGGACGACCTGTCTGCCAGGTGGCGGGCGCTGCTCAGCCTGCCGATTGTCTGCAGAACGCCGGCGGAGATAGAGACCACCCGCGACAGATACCGCCAGGGCTTGCGCGAATGGACCGCAGGGCTCGACGACGGCCTCGCTTCCAATTCAGCGGCATTCGTCGAGGTATTGGGTTCCTATACCAATTTCTACCTGCCCTATCAGGGATTCGAGGACACAGAGCTGCAGGAAATGTACGGCGGCATGCTGCAGCGGGTAGCCGGTACAGCGTTTCCCAACGTGATGGCGCGAAGCCCCCGGGGGCGGGACCGGCGCCGCATCGGCTTCGTGTCCGCGAACCTTCACGACAGCCACACGATCCGCAAACTCTTCGCCGGATGGATGCAGCATCTCGACCGCACGACTTTCGAAGTCCACGCCTTCTATCTCGGCGACAAAGGCGAGGACGATATCCGGGAAGTCGGAGCGGCCAGCGACCGCCTCCATTTCGGTTGGTCCGGCACGAAGTCGGCCGTCGAACGCATCGCCGGCATGGAACTCGACGCCCTGATTTATCCCGATATCGGCATGTCGCCCCGCGTTCAGTTGTTGTCGGCCCTGCGGTTGGCCCCGGTTCAGTGCGTCTCCTGGGGCCACCCCGTTACGACCGGGCTCGACACGATCGATTTCTTCCTGAGCAGCGATCTGATGGAGCCTGCGCATGGGGAGCGGCACTACCGGGAAAAGCTTGTGCGCCTTCCCAATCTTTCCATCCACTATACCGAGACACCTCTTTCGAAGGCGGCACCTCCCGGCGGCCTCGACCTGCAAGACGAAATTCCAACATTTCTCTGCACGCAATCGCTCTACAAGCTGTTACCGCAATTCGACGACGTGTATCCGCGAATCGTCAAGGCAGCGGGGCCCTGCCGGTTCTGGTTCATCCGTACCGCATCGCTCCATGCGACGCGGCTCTTCGAAGAGCGGCTGAAGCGCGCGTTCGCGGCGTATGGGCTGCGCAGCGAAGATTTTTGCCGGATCTTTCCGCATCTCAACCAGAACGAATTCCTCGGCCTCAATCTCGCCGCCGATGTCGTCCTGGACAGTTTCCTGTGGTCCGGGGGCAATACGTCGCTGGAAGCATTCGCCTGCGGCAAACCCGTGGTCACCTTACCCGGTCCCATGATGCGGGGCCGGCACACCTCGGCGATGTTGGAGAGGATGGAAATCCCCGACCTGATCGCGCAGGACATCGACGGCTATATTTCGATCGCAATCGCATTGATTCGCGACGATGGGGCCCGCCGCGAAGCATCGACACAAGTGTCGACGCGGAAATCCCGCCTGTTCGACGACCGGGCGCCGGTCGACGCCCTCGGCGCGTTTCTTATGTCTCAAATGAATTGAACCCGGTCCGGGCGCTACAGCCTTTCAGGGTTATATTGACCCCGAAAGGCTCTAGTCCGCTTCGCGTTTCCAGGCCATCGCCACAAGGCCGCAGAGCAGAAGGAGCGCCAGCAGCGGCGGCAGCAGCGACGTCCGCTCGACGCCGGTCACGATATAGTCCTCGTTCCGCCACAGTCCGATCCAGCGGTTGCCGCTGGCCGTTCGCCCCGGCTGAATCCTGCGAATATCGATGGGAGACGACTTGGCGGGCGACG
>JAYPOZ010000167.1:2758-5793 GCA_038131165.1 Rickettsiales bacterium
GACGACTTGGCGGGCGACGGCGCGGCGTCCAACCACATCATGCCGCCTCCCGTCTTTTCGACCAAGGGCCGCAAAAGAGCCTCCGTCGAGCGCAGATCGGCAAACTCCTTCGGATTCAGGGCGCCCACTGCCGCCAAAGCGGTGCGCTCTCCGTCCCGCGCGGTATAGAGCCCCGAACGGCGCACATCGAGAACCGCCGAACCGCGGCCATCTCCGTCGTCCTGCAACGTCAGCCGCCGGACGTCGCCGCCGGGGCCCGTCAGTTCGATGTCCGCGGTCTCCGGTTTATCGACGCTGCGGCGCACGATCTTCAGACGGTTTCCATCGAAACTCATGCGCAGGTCGTTCTCCTCGAGGTCCGGTTCCTTCATCAGCCAATGCGCCAGCCGACGCAGCAGTTCCGCCTGCGGGCCGCCACCCTCGAACCCGCGCGCCCAGAGCCAGATGTGGTCGCTGTTGAACTGGGCGACCCGGCCCTTGTGATAGCGGTCGAGGACGAGCAGCGGCTTGGCTCCGGCCCCCGACATCAAGACGCTCCCGCGCGTCAGCGAGACATCGATCTGACGCAGCCAACGCCCCCATGTGGGCGCGTCATCTCCGCCGCTGCCGCTGCCAGGCAGATTGGCGGTCACCGGATGGCGCCGGCCGAGATCGGTCACTTGCGGGCGAAACGGTTTGCTGATCGTCTGCCCCGTCGGCTCCGCGGGCAGCAACTGGCCGAGCGGCGTGCGGTAAATACTGAAAGGCCCCGCGAAACTGGGGCCGACAGCCTCCAGCAGAGCGCCGCCGTCGCGCACGAAATCGACGATGTTCTGAAGATAGACCGGCGGCAGAACGCCGCGGCGGCGATACCGGTCGAAGATCACGAGATCGAATTCGTCGAGCTTCACCTCGAAGAGTTCGCGCGTCGGAAACGATATCAAAGAAAGCTCGTTGATGGGGGTTCCGTCTTGCTTCTCGGGCGGGCGCAGAATGGTGAAATGCACCAGGTCGACCGACGGATCGGATTTCAGCAGGTTCCGCCAGGTCCGTTCCCCCGGATGCGGCTCGCCCGAGACCAGCAACACGCGCAGGCGGTCCCGCACGCCGTTGATCGACAGGACCGCGCGGTTGTTCTCGACGGTCAGTTCCTCCGGCCCGTTGTCGACCGAAAACTCCATCACCGTCGAGCCGCCATGCTCGATGACGGCCGACACGACGGTATCTCGGCCGACGACGACATTCCGCTCGACGAGCGTCTCGCCGTCGCGGCGCACCACAAGGCGCGCCGGATCGCCCGTCGCGCGGCCCGCGTCCTCCACCCGCACGGTCACCGATACCGTATTGCCGACGATGCCATAGGCCGGGGCATTGACCACCACCAAGCGCCGGTCGAGCATATCGGGCTTGCCGGCAAGCAAGACATGGACGGGCGCCTGTATCGGCACCGCATCCAGGCGCTTCGGCAGATCGTGCACCTGTCCGTCCGTCAGCACGATCGCGCCCGCGGCGCGGCGGCGTGGAATATCGCCGAACGCGTCGGACAATTGGGTGTAAATCCGGGTGCCGTCGCCGGCATCGGCAATCGACTCGTGGCGAATCCGGACCTCGCGGACATCCAGCTTCTCGCTATAAGCACTCAATTGCCGGCGCAACCGCTGAACCGCCGCGTCGATCTCGGCCTTGCGCCCGGCGACCTCCGTGCTCGGACTCTCGTCCACCGCGACGACGACGATGTCCTTCTGCGGCTCGCGCATTTCGGAGACGAGGGTCGGCCGCAGCAACACGAACAGCAGCCCGGCACCTACGGCCACCCGCCACCACCCGCCGCGTGCCCGCGTGACCAAACACAGCGCGAGGATCGCGAGCACGGTTACCGCCGCCGCGATCATGAAGGGCAGCGGCAATAAGGGGGTAAACTCTATGCTGTTCGCGTTCACGGCGTCATTGTCCTAAACGCTCCAAAATCGCCGGCACATGAACCTGATCCGCCTTATAGTTCCCGGTGAGCGCATACATCACGAGGTTCACGCCGAAGCGGTAGGCCATTTCGCGCTGTTTTTCGCCGCCGGGCACCACGGGATAGAGGGCCCGGCCGTGCTCGTCGACCGACCAGGCCGCCGCCCAGTCGTGACCGCCGACGATCACCCGCGAAACACCGTCGTTGATTCGGTTTCCGACACCCTCGACCCAGACCCGTCCGCCGGTCCAGCGGCCCGGGAAATCCTGCATGAGATAGAACGCGCGCGTCAGCACATGTTCCGGCGGCACCGGCACGAGCGCCGGAATATTGAGCCCCTGCGCCAGATTGCGCAGCATGGCGGCACCTTCGCCCGAGCCGCTGGCACCGCCGAAATGCTGATCGCGCGTGTCGAACATGATCGTGCCGCCATGCTCGAGGTAGCGATTGAGGCGCCGAACCGCCTCGGCCGACAACGGCGGTTGACGCACGTCGATGGGCCAATACAGCAAGGGGAAAAAGGCCAGTTCGTCGCGCGCCGGATCGACGGCGAGCGGCGCGCCCAACTCCGCCGCGGTGCGGCGGCGGATGATCGTGCTCAAGCCCGACAACCCCGCCTGGCTGACCTCGTCCACTTCCGCAATGCCGGTTCGAAGATAAGCCAGCCGGGTCGACTCCGTCGCTTCCAACGCGAAGGTCTCGGCATTCAGGCGCTCCTGCGCCCGCGCCTCCAGTGGCACGGCCGAAGGCAGGGCGAGCAGCAACAACCAGGCCGCCAGACCCTTCCGGCGACCGAGTACGAGCAACCATTTCGGCAGCAAACCCCTGAGGTAAAGGGATGCGATCGTGTCCGCCAGAATCAGAAGCAGGGCCAGAAACAGCAACCATGGCGCCAGGCTGGTCTCCGCGGAGATCGAATAATCCCGCACCGCGACACCGCCCGGCGGCGCGCGCAACGGCTCGAGCGCGCCCAAAAGCGGCGCCAGATTGACCGCGTGCCGCGTGTCCTCGTCTCCGTAATAGCCCGGCGGCGCCGCCGGACCGATCTCGAGATTTTCGGCCTTACCGAGATCGATCGCCGTCGCCGCGCCCGACG
>JAYPOZ010000168.1:0-5651 GCA_038131165.1 Rickettsiales bacterium
CACGGCAGAACAATTACCACCGCTACTGTGGCCGATTTTTGCACCGTTAATTACATCCAGAGTTCTCGGGCTTAAGTGCCACCGACGAGCCAATTGTTCATTGTTTAAAAATATTTTCGACATGTTTCATCCTTTCGATCTTTAAAGGTTTCAATCAGATGAAGGCTCTACGCGCCACGGCTAGCAAGGTATTAATGCGAAAGCACTCAACTCAGTGAGAATGAGACCGTATATTCTGTCAAACGAGGAGCAGATTCTGTTGCTATCCCTGTCTCTCCGCCATTTCCTATTTGCTTCCACTGCCCGGTCTGGTGCGCCGGCACCAGGTTCGAATTTTATCCCCCCTTTTTTCGCAGGTTTCATGTGAGTCCGTGGCGTCCGCGCAGGTGCAATCTGCGGCGGATCGGGGAAACAGGTGCGTGAAGGACCATCTCAACCTGACCGAATCGCCCGAGAAGATTCCGGTTCTGGTCGCGGGCGGTGCCGGCAAGCATTCCGCTTCTATCCCAACCTTCGGCCCGACCGAGGAAGGCTCCGTCCGGGTGAAGGGGCTTTGATCCGGGGTTTTCAGCTCGGAACGGCCGAAACCCGGCATGATGCCTGGCTGGACCGTTAGTGCGGGATCACCGGCAATTCGATTGACGATGCCCGTCCGGCATCCACGTAGACGGTCTGCCGCGCGACTTCCCGGCAACGGTTCTGGCCGAGCGGCTCGCCGGTGTTCGGGTTCACGTCGTAATGCGGTGAATTGCTGCTGGAGACGTCGATCCGCAGGCAATGTCCGGGCGCGAAGAAATTGCTGGTCGCCTGGAGCCTGAGCTCAATCTCGTAGATTTCTCCCGGCTTCATAAAGACTTCCTCCGCGAACCCGTCGCGATACCGCATCCGCAGGATCGAATCGCCGAGGTTCAACGCATAGCCGTTGGGGTAATCCTCATTCGGCGGATACTCGTCGACCAGTTTCACCGTGAAGTCGGTGTCGACGGCGGAGGAACTCACGAAGAGGCGGCAGGTGACGACGCCTGTGACCTCGATTCCTTCTGTCAGCGGCGCGGTGCGGAAGACCAGGACGTCGGGGCGCGATGCCAGCGGCAGGGGAAGGCTGCTGTCGCCCGACATCGTTCCCGCGATCTGATCGAAGCCGCCGCCTTCCAGAAATCCGGTGGTGCCGTAATTGGCGAAATTTCCGCCGACCGTCGGGACCGGGTCGGCGGGGTCGAAGTCGTATCGGAACGGCGTTGCGCCGACAGCGGCCGGGTCCGGCCTGAGCCCGCCATCGGGCTGAAGGTACAATGTCTCGTGCCGGGTGCGGGCCAGGGGCCACTCCTGTTCGTCGCGCCAGGCCCCGCCATGTTTCATGCGGCCGGCGGCATCCCGCCTGCCGCTGCCGCCACCCATGACGAAAATCTGTACCGGCGCTTCCTCGTCGAGGCCGGTGCGCAATCCCTTCATATGCTGGTCGACCCAGCGCAGCCGCATGCTGTTATTGCCTTCGAGCGCCGCGTCGTTGCCGAAATCTACGTTGCCCGCGAAGGTCTGGCCGAACATCTCGCCACCGTGCAGCCAAGTGCCGATCACCAGTTTTTTCGGCGTGCGGTGGCGCTTTTTGAGTTCCTCGTACTTCCAGAGCGTGGCGGTGATGTGATGGCCGTACCACGACGTCTCCAGTAGCAAGGGAATATCGGGGTAATCGTCGATGAATTCCTCGATGCAGAGGTCCGGCGTGATCCAATAGTCGTCGTAGGTCGAATGGGTCAGCATATCGAAGAACCATTGTTCGTAGCCGGGCGCGAGGCGCAGCGGCGAGGCGCCCGGGCGCATCGGCTCATGGGCGAGCCAGAGCGGCAGCGACTTCCACATCCGGTCGAGTTCCGCCGCGATCTGCGGATCGGCGTTCGCATCCTTGCCGAAGCGCGCCATGAAGACGACGTAGTGAAACGCGATCGCGTATTCGCAGGCACCGCCGTGACGCATGGTCTGGCGGAAATAATTATAGGGCCCGTCGAACAGCACCTGCGTTGCCAGTTTCGGCGGATTCCGCACCGCGAGCGCCTGCTGCGTCGCCGTTGTATAGGAAATGCCCATCGTGCCGATATTGTCGCCGCACCAGGGCTGGACGGCGATCCATTCCATGGTGGCGAGGCCGTCATCGGCTTCGTTGCGCAAAAACGTGAAATCCCCTTCCGACGACCATCGCCCGCGCACATCCTGGATCACGTAGATATAGCCGCGCTGCGCGAAGTAGCGCCCGGTCGTGGAGTAGGAAAGTCGGTCCTTATTATAAGGAGACCGCTCCAGCAGGACCGGCCAGCGCCCTTCAACCGGCGCGCCCTTCAAGGCAGGCCGGTAAATATCGAGATACAGGACCGTGCCGTCCGGCATGGTGACGCCGATATGCCGGTCGATAGTGTGGTCGTATTGCCGCGACGAGCCCTCGAAGGGTTCCATCAAGTGCTCCTACAAGAACTGTCCGGATTTTAGATTAATGTGGCGGCCGCGGACCCGCAAACCGCACGATATCGACGCCCGACTGTGTCTCCGGTAGGTGCGTTACGGAACGGCGGTATCGCTTCGAGCCAAATCGCAGGGCTCAGGCATCCCAGCCCGCAAGGATCGAGCGCAATCCGACGACGAACGCCAGGGGCTGATCGAGCGTCAGATGGTGGCCAGCCGCCGGGACGGCGACGAAGGGATCCGTCGTCTTGAACTGCTCCTTTGTGTAGGCCAGCGCCTCCTCCGTCATCAGCACGCTTTCGGTGCCGTAGAACAGCGCCTTCGGGCACGCCATGTCGCGCAGATAATCGGCGAGCGGTTCGTCGCGGCGGCCGCGTCCGCGCGCGTTGTCGTCGTACTTCCAGGTCCAGCCCTGCGCTTCCTCGACCACCGCGTGTTGCGCGATGTGCTGGACGAGGTACTCGTTCTCGCAAGGCTGCCAGGGCGAAAGACGGTAACGCCGGACGATGGTGTCCTTATTCGGAAAATAGGGCTTCGGGCGGCCCGGCCCGCCGGAGGGGCCTTCGTCCTCATCGCTCGGCGGGCGCAGCGCCGAATCGACAATGACCACACCCGACAAATCGGCGCCATGATGATGGCCGAAGCACATGGTCATATAGCCGCCGAAACTGTGACCGACGACGACAGGCTTCGCGCCCAATCCGGCATCTTCGATCACCGCCGCCATTTCGGCGACCCGCTGGGCGCTGGTGTATTCCTCACGGCGCCCGCTATCGCCGCAGCCGGAAAGGTCGATGGCGGCGACTGGACGGTCGGCGGCGAAAAACGGCGCGATGAAGGACCACCACTGCGCATGCGCGGCGCCGCCATGGACGAAGAGGATACCTGGCTTTTCCGCCGCCGCGGGTCCCCAGCGAAGATAATGGATATCGCAGCCTTCAACGGAAAGATGGTGGGAGGATGGTGCGTCGGCGATGGCCTTCTCAAACCATTCAGGCGTCGACGGCCCCTTGTCCTCGACGTCCTCCTCGATGATCCATCTCGATGACCGGTCGTTCATGGAGCTCTCCTCCTCACAAAGCGTTCCGGCCTCGCGCCGGTTTCGTCCCATAAGAACATATTGTCCGCAAATTGCGAATTCTCCATGGCCGGCGCGAAGCCGTCCCTTAGGGGCGGGGTCTGCTTCGCTACATATTTCCGCCCTCCGTGTTACCTTAACTCCGAGCTTTGGCAAGGAAGAGGCGGCGATCGAATGACGAGCGAACGGGGACAGGCGAATCGATTGGAAGACCCGGCCCTGCTGCGGGGCGGCGGGCGCTTCATCGACGATATCGTGCGTCCCGGCATGCTGGAAGCCGCCTTCGTGCGCAGCCCCTACGGACATGCGGCGATTGCCGGCATCGACAGCGCGGCGGCGGCGGCATTGCCGGGTGTCCACGCAGTGTTGACCCGCGCGGATCTCAAACCCTATCTGCAAAACGAATTCCTCGTCGTCGGCCTGCCGAGCAAGCTCTACAAGCAGGACCGCAACCGCCCGGCGCTGGCGGGAGACGAGGTCGTCCATGTGGGCGAGCCCGTCGCCATCGTCGTCGCCGATAACCGCTATGTCGCGGAGGACGCGGCGGCGCTGGTTGACGTCGTCTACGAACCCCTGCCGGCGGTCGCAGATTGCCGCGCGGCTCTGGCACCCGGTGCGGCGCTGGTCCACCGCGACGGGCCGGACAATCTGCTGTCCGAATTCGATATAGGTTACGGCGATGTCCAGGGAGTTTTCTCGACAGCCCCGCATGTCTTCCGGGAATCCTTCTGGCAGCACCGTGGCGGCGGGCATTCGATGGAGTGTCGCGGCGGTATTGCGGACTACGATTCGGCGGCGGATTTCCTCACGCTCTATAGCTCGACCCAGACTCCTCATGCGGCGTTGCGCACCTTGGTCGATATGCTGGGCCGTGACGAGAGCAACATGCGGGTCGCGACTCCGGATATCGGCGGCGGGTTCGGCCCGAAACTCGTTTTCTATCCGGAGGATGTGACGCTCTGTATAGCGTCGATGATTCTCGGCCGCCCGGTGAAATGGATCGAAGACCGGCGGGAGCATTTCGTCGCCACCACACAGGAGCGCGACCAGTATTGGGAGATCGAGGTGGCCGCCGACAGCGAGGGCAAGGTCCTGGGTATCCGGGGCGGGATCATTCACGACCATGGCGCTTACACGGGACGCGGCATCAACCTCGCCGCCAATTCGGCCGAGACGCTTACGATGGGTTATGTGGTGCCGGCCTGCACGATGAACGTGAAGGTGGCACTGACCAATAAAGTGCCGACGACGCCGGTGCGGGGTGCCGGGCATCCGCAGGCTGCTTTCGCGATGGAACGGTTGCTCGACCGGATCTCCCGCGAGTTGGGCCTGGACCGGGCGGAGGTCCGGCGGCGCAATTTTATTCCGCCGGAAGCGATGCCCTATACGAAGGATTTGCATGCGCGCAGCGGGTTGCCGGTGGTCATCGATACCGGCGAGTACAAGACCCTCCAGCAGAAGGCGCTCGACCGCGCCGATTGGGCGGGGTTCCCGGCCCGTCAGGCGGCCGCCCGCGCCGAAGGACGTCATCTCGGCATCGGCATCGGGAACTACGTGAAGGGCACCGGGCGCGGTCCCTTCGAAGCGGTCACCGTGCGGATCGGCACGTCGGGGCGGATTCATGTCGCCACTGGCGGGTCGGCGATCGGGCAAGGGACGCGGAGCATGTTGAGCCGCGTCGTGGCCGGGCAGCTGGGCGGCGATCCTGCGAACATCGAAGTGACCCTCGGCGATACCGGCGCTATCGCCAACGGCATCGGCACCTCGAACAGTCGGTTGACGGTGACTGCCGGATCTTCGGCGCATCTCGCTGCGCTGGCGGTGCGCGAGAAAGCGCTGCGGGTCGCGGCTGATATGCTTGAGGCCTCGGAAGCCGATATGGAGATCGAAGGCAAGGAGATCCGCGTCTGCGGCGTGCCCAATCTCAAGGTGACCCTCGGCGATGTCGCCAAGGCAGTGGCGGGGACGCCCGGCTATCGCCTTCCGGACGGGGTGACGCCCGGCATGGAAGCGACCGAAATGCTGGTGATCGAAGAGGAGACCTTCGCCAGCGGCTCCGCCGTGGTCGAGGTCGAGGTCGACCCCGAGACCGGGCGCGTCGCGATCCTCAATTATGTAA
>JAYPOZ010000169.1:0-3552 GCA_038131165.1 Rickettsiales bacterium
TAGTACATCGCAAAAGTACCGAGGATTTCTTTGTCCTTCGAGCGTATCGGGTGTGACCAGAAAGCGTAGAATCCGACCTTTCGCGCGAGGTCGCGGAAGTCCTTCCAATAGGGATGTTCGAATACGTTATCGACGACGACACGCTCGCCCGTAAACGCAGCCGTGCCGCAGGACCCCATGCCGATGCCGATTTTCAGACCGTCGATTTCCGCGTTGTAGAAATCGGGCAGGTTGGGGGCCGCCGCATGACGCACGCAATTGGTGTTTCGATCGAGCAGTAGGACACTACATCGCATTGAGGGATCGAAGGCCTCGGTATCGCGGCAAAGCAATTCCAGGGTCTGCGAAATCTCGCCGCCCTCCACGATCCGCTCGAGGATATGAGCCCGCGATTCGAAGAATTTTGCCTGACTGTCCATGGTCGCAAGCTTATCCCGACGAAATGTCCATACATCCTACATGGATGCGGAATATACGCCTAATAAATCTGTCAGTAGGTCAGGCCAGTGCCAAGGGACGAACCGGCGCCGGAGTCCGGCCCCGGCATTTCCGGTATGCCCCAGAGGATCCCGCCGGCATCGAGTGCTTTGGCCTCACGCCGCGGCGATCGATTTCGCCTGTCCCAGTTCCTTCAGCCGCGGATAGACCTCTTTCGCCAGGAGGCGCAGGCTCTTTTGAGTGTCTTCGTGCGAGAGGTGTCCGGCATTGCCCATCGAGAGCAGGTTGCCGAAGCCGCCGACATGATCGTGGAATTTCTTCAATTGTTCGTAGACCTGATCCGGCGTGCCGCAGAAGACCACGCCTTTCGCCATTTCCTCGTCGAGGTCCGGCGTCCAGCCGGGCTTGCGGACACCGATCTGCTTGCCTTGTAGCGCCATGACGTTGGCCTCGATGCTGGCATAGCCGGGCGGGTTGCGAAAATGCATCGGCAGCTTGTTGTGGCTGAGATACCACAGGAGATGCTGCCCGCCGGCGCGGCCTTCTTCTTCGGTATCGCCGACGAAGATCAGCCCGCTATAGCCGAGCTTCTCCGGCGGGACCTCGTCGCCGTGTCCGGCCGCTTTATAGGCGGAGCGGTAGGCGTCGAAGATTGCCGGGGTTTTCTCGTAGCCCGTAAGAAACGTGCCGAGCGTGTAGCCGCGCCGCGCGATTTCCGCCGAATTGCCGGTGCTGAGCGAAGTGACCCAGATCGGCGGGTGGGGTTGCTGATAGGGACGCGGCCAGATATTCACCATCCGATGGTGGAAGAATTGCCCCTCGAAGGTGAAGGGGCCGTCGTGGGTGGTCCAGGCCTTCACGATCAGGTCGTGGGCCTCCCACATGCGCTCGACCATGCGGACCGGATTGCTGTTCGCGGGCGCGATCTCGTAGGGCACGCTGCGCACGAATCCGCATTCGAGGCGGCCTTTCGAGAGGACGTCGATCATCGCCATTTCCTCGGCGACACGCACGGGCTGGCGGCGGTTGGCGATCGGGTTGCCGAGAATCAGCAGCCGCGCGTTCTTCGTCTCGCGTGCCAGCACGCCGGTCATAATCGGTGCGGCGGGATCGACGCAGGTCGGCGTCTGATGGTGTTCGTTGATCATGATGTCGAGGCCGAGCTCGTCCGCAAGACACCATTCGTCGATCCGGTCTTGATACAGGCGATGCCCGATCTCCGGATCGTAGTATCGGTTCGGCATCGAGACGCGCACGGACTCGTACTCATCCTCCGGCGGCAAGTGGGGGTAAGCGGTCTCGCTGAAATGCCAGATGCGCATCCTAGCTCTCCATCCAGGTCAAAAGGGTATTGGCGAATTCCTGCGCCTGCTCGACATCCGGCGCGTGCCCGGCCTCGGCGATCTCCCGGTAGACGGCGCCGGGGATCAGGTCCGTATAGGCTTTCGCGTATTCGGCGGAGATCAGGCCGTCATAGGCTCCCCGGACCACCAGTGTCGGCACGTCTATGGTCTGCAGCCGGCGGCGCAGTTTCGGGTTGTGCAGGTAGGGCTCCCACGCGATCAGCGCCATGGTCTGGCGGTTGCGCGCGACGACCTGCAGCGCCGCTTCGTCCATCTTGGTGAAATCCGGGTGAAACTTTTCGGGATTGCGAAACAGACGTTTCTCGAACTCGTCCGGTGCCATGGCGAAGATATCGGGGATATCGAGCTGATCGCGCGAGCCGACCTTGATCCCGGACGGTCCGATGAGCACGAGCCGAGAGAGCCGCGACGTATTCCAGGCCGCCAGTTCCGCAGCGACCCAGCCGCCGATGGAGGCGCCTATCAGCAAGGTGTCTCTGAGATCGAGGCGCTGCATAAGTTCCAGATAGACATGCGCGAAATCGTCGACGGAATTCATCCAGTCGGGGAGGCTGGAATGTCCAAATCCCGGATGGGACGGGGCGATGACGCGGTGGCGCTCCATCAGCAGCGGCATGGCCGGATGTTGCGGGCGGAAACCGCCGCCCGAATGTAGGTAAAGGAGCGGCGGGCCGTCGCCTCCTTCGTGCAGTTCGAGTTCGACGCCGCCGATTTCCATAACGCGCCGATTGAACGTCGTTCCGCTGCCTGCGTCCGGCATGGTAATCTCCCCCGTTTCCCTTCGCCGCCTCGCGACCCATCGTAACTCTCATACTCAGGTAATTTGGAAAGCCGGCAGAGCAACGCCGCGGAAGAGAGGGAACATGACCGAATTGACAGCACGACAGAAGGAACTGAAAGCCGAGTTCATCAAGAACCGGGGATACTGGGGCGGATTCTGGGACAATGTTCTGGAACTCAGTCCCGAGTTCTTCGCCGCCTATTCCAAGCTGTCGTCAATGCCGGCTAAGACGGGCGCTCTCGAACCCAAGGTGCGGGAATTTCTCTACATCGCGATCGACGCCGCGACAACGCATCTCTATCTGCCGGGACTACGCCTGCACATGCAGAACGCACTCAAGCTCGGCGCCACCCGCGACGAAATCATGGAAGTGCTGGAACTGACGAGCGTGCTCGGCATTCATACCTGTACCCTCGGCGTGCCGCTGCTGATCGAGGAATTGCGCGATATGGGACGCGGCGACGAAATCGACGATATCGAACTCGACGAGAGCCACGAGATTCTGAAAGCGCAGTTCATTGAAAATCGCGGGTACTGGAGCCCCTTTTGGGACGACATGCTGAAGTTGAGTCCGGACTTCTTCGAGGCCTATCTGGAGTTTTCGTCCGTGCCTTGGAAGACCGGAACGCTTGAGCCCAAGATCAAGGAATTCATCTACATCGCCATCGACACATCGACGACGCATCTGCACCGCCAGGGCGCGCGCCAGCACATCCGCAACGCGCTGGAGCATGGGGCGACGAAAGAGGAGATCATGGAGGTCTTCCAATGCGTCAGCGTACTCGGCATCCACGCCGCGACCGAAGGCGTGCCGATGCTGGTCGAGGAAGCCCGGAAAGCGGAAGGATAGAGAGTTTGAAAAACCGTGATAGCCGTTGGAGGTTTGTGGAACATTCGCTTCCCGGTTCCTCGGCTGGGCGCTAAATAGGGGCTGCACGCATTCGGCAGAATGTCTCTCCGCTGCAACCG
>JAYPOZ010000169.1:3562-5643 GCA_038131165.1 Rickettsiales bacterium
GAGGTCTTCCAATGCGTCAGCGTGCTCGGCATCCACGCCGCGACCGAGGGCGTGCCGATGCTGGTCGAGGAAGCCCGGAACGCGGAAGGATAGGGGGGCGACAATCCGCGATGGCCATTGGAGGCTTGCGGAATACGCGCTTTCCGGTGCTGCGGCTGTCGGTCAAATAGAAGCTGCACACATTCGGCAGAATATCTCTCCGGTGCAACCGGAGCCAATCGCGGTGGATTTCCGCCTCCGCATGCCGCATCCTACAGCCATGGACATCTTCAGCATCTTCGGCATCCGCGGCCGGTCGAAAGAAGTCTACCGGCTCGAAGACGCCCTGCGCGCGGTCGGTCTGCATCCGAAGCGGGTTCCGGACTCGGTCAAGCTGGCGGCATTGAAACTCTTGAAAAACAAGGGTGCGCCTGATTTGGACGCCGAATGCGCGAAGGCCGCACCGATGCTGGCCTTTTGCATGCTGGGCGAGGACGCGTTCTCCGACGCCAACAGCGAGGGCGCCGCACAGGCCGCCGAGGCGCGTTTGCGCCATGCCATCGATTGCGGCGACAGCCTTGATGCCCAGCTCGCCCTGCTCACGCTGATGGCCGGCGTGGCGGAGCCGGGCATTGTCGAGAAGTTCGAATTATCCGTCGACTGACGGGTCAGATCGTTCTGTACCCGCCATCCGCCATGACGATGCCGCCGGTGACATAACCGGCAAGGTCGGAGGCGAGAAAGACCGCGGGGCCGACGATGTCTTCCGGCTTGCCGGCGCGGCCAAGCGGCGTGTGATCTAGGAAGGTTTGGATCAACTCCGGGTTATTTGCCCGCGCGGCCTCATTCAGCGGGGTCTCGATCAGCCCGGGGCCGATGGCGTTCACGCGCACCCCGTCCTTGCCGAGTTCCGCCGCCAGTGCCTTGGTAAAGCCCAACACGCCGTGTTTCGAGGTGGTGTAGGCAAGCGAGTTCGGCGTGCGCACATGGACGAAGGACTGGATCGAGCCGATGTTCACCACCCGGCCCTTGGTCGCGCGCAGCTGATCGAGGAACGCGTGGGTCACATTGAAGACGCCGTTCAGGTTGATGCCGATGATATCGTCCCAGTCGGTGGTGACGGCCTCTGGGTCGCTGGTGAAGGCGTTGCGGCGGTTGATCCCGGCATTATTCACCAGGATCGAGACCTGGCCGATCTTTTCCTCGATCTGCCCCGCAAGGTCGCGGCACATCTGGCGTTCGGTCACGTCCAGCTTGAAGCTCCACGCCTCTCCGCCCGCGTCGAGAATCTCCGTGCCGACTTCGGCGGCGGCCTCGAGGTTGGCGTCCAGAATAACCACGTGTGCGCCGTGTTCGGCGTACCCTTTCGCGATCGCGCGCCCGATACCGGAGGCGCCGCCGGTGACGACGGCCAAGTGTCCTTGCAGCAATCCGCTCATATTAATCTCTCCAACCCCCTTTTATCCTTGGCGTTAATGAAGAAAATAACGCCGCGTGCCCGGATGCAAGGGGCATGATCGGCATTCACGCGGAAATCAGGAGCAGCGGCATGGCAGTGAACACTTGGACGGTCTATCTCTCGGGCGAAATTCACACCGATTGGCGTGAACGCATCAGCGACGGCACCAAGGCCGCCGGTCTGCCGGTGGATTTCGTCTCGCCGGTGACCGATCACGCTTCCTCGGACGATTGCGGGGTGAATATCCTCGGCGAGGAAGAAAGCTCGTTCTGGAAGGATCACAAGGGCGCCAAGATGAATGCCATCCGGACCCGCACCCTGATCGAGAAGTCGGACGTCGTCGTGGTTCGCTTTGGCGATAAGTACCGGCAATGGAATGCCGCCTTCGACGCAGGATTCGCGGCCGCTCTCGGCAAGCCGATTATCACCCTCCACGACGATTCCCTGACCCACGCCCTGAAGGAAGTCGACGGTGCCGCGCAGGCGGTGGCGGAGACTCCGGAGCAGGTGGTCAAAATTCTGAATTACACGATTACCGGGGCGCTTTAGGCCCTCTCGGAGTTTGGGTCCGGGGGTGGCGTCGCCGCATTGCTGTGCGCCAATACGTCGACCATGTCTTCCTTCGAAAGGACGCCTTCGTATT
>JAYPOZ010000170.1:0-5624 GCA_038131165.1 Rickettsiales bacterium
ATACAATGTTGGTCCGGACGTTGTCGCTGTTTGTCGCAAGCATCTCGAAATACATGATCTCGTTTGAATGTACCGCTGTTTGGATCATCCAGCGAATGCCGTTTACGGGCGATCGCGGATCATTACTCCGCAAATCGGCACCGAATTCACCTAACTCTTTCAGGAGCTTCGTCGGAAGCCGCAAGGAGAATGCGCTGCCCTCGACCCTGACCACGCCGAACGGGCTGTCCGGATGGTCCAAATAGGGTCAGATATCCTTGAGGCCGTTCTTCCATTCGTTATACAACCAGCCGAGATGAGAGTCCGTTTCACGTTGTGCAAATTCGTCTTCACTCAATCCCTTGATTGTGAAGTTATTCTCGCCGTCTACGCGGCTGATCGTCATCTGGGAAAAATCTGCAGGCATTTACTTCGCCGACTTCCGTTGAAATGTAACTTGCTTCACATTGGTTAAATTCGCGTTAAGGCGAAATCCTCTTCGGACGTCGTAGTGTAGGCACATTTTGCGGAACCGCTATGCATAAAGGAAGATCATAGGGAAATTAATTCGGCAATAAAGTGTGTAAAAAGGCAAGGTTTTGGCTGAATTTAGCTCTCAGATTTGAGATCGTGTCGATTTCCGGCTTTCAGATCAAAGTGGGTAGTGCAACAATTTGGAATTCGCAGGCATTGAGCCCCCGGTAGTTTAAAGACAAGCGAGGAAATATGAACGCGCCGACCCTGAGTCTACTGAATGCCGGTCTTTGGATCGTGATTGTGATCCTTGCTTTCGTCATGCAAGTGATGCCGTTCCTGCTGGTGCTGACTTTGGTCAATATTTCCTTTGGAGTCTCTTCTTCGGTGGCGCTTGTGTTGATCCCCGTGGTCCTCTTCGGGATGCTGACGGTAGCCTGCGTTTACGCATCGCGTCGTACGAGGGGAAAATTGCCGGCGCCGCTGCCGGTCTACCGAATGGACGAGGGACCAAAACCCTTGGCGGGAATATCGGCGGCGATGCTGCCATACTCACGCCATTTGCGAATGCGCGACCGGTAACGTCTGCGTTGTTAGTGGCCTGACTTTTCCGTTCACGCGGCTACTTCTCTCATAACGTTTAACAAATCCAATCGGGAGACGACCCATGGCTGCCAACGGGCAATCGCTCAAACAGGTTTTGGATTCCGGCGAGTTCATCGTCGCCCCGGGCGTATTCGAGATGATCTCGGCGCGGGTCGCGGATCAGATGGGCTTCAAAGCGCTCTATATGACCGGCTATGGCGCGACAGCGTCCTATCTGGGAATGCCGGACGCAGGCATCGCCACCTATTCGGAGATGGTGGATTGTGCCGCTCGGATTGCGCAGGGAACGGTGACGCCGCTGATCGCCGATGCCGATACCGGCTATGGCGGATTGTTGAACGTTCGGCGCACCGTACAGGGCTACGAGGCTGCGGGTGTCCAAGGTATCCAGATTGAAGATCAGGTCACGCCGAAGAAATGCGGCCACACGCTTGGCCGGGAAGTTGTGCCGCTCGAGGATATGGTGTTGAAAATCAAGGTTGCCTGCGACGCCCGCCGCTCAGAGGAGACGTTGATCATCGCACGGACAGACTCGCGTACCGATCACGGTCTCGATGAAGCGCTGCGGCGGGGCGAAGCTTTTGCGGCCGCGGGCGCGGATGTGGTGTTCGTCGAGTCGCCGGAAAGCGAGGAAGAACTTCAGAAGGTCGGTGCCACAATCGATGCTCCCTTGCTGGCGAACATGGTGCCGAATGGCCGTACACCGGTAATTCCGGCTGAGACTCTGAAGGAATGGGGGTTTAACATCGCCATCTATCCGTCGGCGGGCTTCAGTTCGGCGGCGGAGACGTTCCGTCAGATCTATTCCTATCTGCGCGAGAATGGGACAACGCTGGGCACCGACGTTAAGACGTATGAGGACGGCAACCGATCAATGCATGAACTCATGGGCTTCTCCGACGTCTGGGAGTTCGAGAAAAAATGGGGTTTGCGGGATCCCGATGCTAGGGGGGCCTGATGAGCGCGAACATCATTGCCATTCCGGGCGAGCATATCGGCCCGGAAGTAACCCGAGAGGGATTAAAGGTTCTGGATTGGATCATCGCCAATCGAGGCTTCGACTGCGTCTATCGCGAAGAACTCTTTGGGATCAAATCGCTCGAAGTTCACGGCAAACTGTTGCGCGACGGTCTTGTCGAGGAGTGCATGAACGCTGATGCGGTTCTCTTCGGAGCAATGGGTGGTCCGGAATATGATGCCTTGCCCCCGGAGGTGCGGCGGCAGGGCAGCCTTCTGCGCATTCGAAAGGAATTGGAGGTTTTTGCCAATCTCCGGCCGATCCGGGGGCATCCTTCCCTTGCCGATTTCACACCGCTGAAGCCTGAAGTCGCGAACGGCGTGGACATGATCGTCCTCCGGGAATTGAACGGGGGCATTTACTTTGGTGAGCGCGGCACCGAAACGGTAGATGGCAATGTCGAACGAGCCTACGATACCGAAGTCTATACCACGCCGGAGATCGAACGCATTGTGCGTTTCGGCTTCGAGTTGGCGCGGGGTAGGCGAAATAAACTCTGCTCCGTCGACAAGTCGAACGTCCTCGACAGTGGCCGGCTCTGGCGGAAGGTTGCGACCCGCGTGCATGAAGAGGAGTATAGCGACGTCGAACTGACACATCTGATCATCGATAATTGTGCGATGCAGATCATCAAGAATCCGGGGCAATTCGATGTCCTGGTGATGTCCAATATGTTCGGCGATATCCTCTCAGACTGCGCGGGTTCGATTTCCGGGACTCTGGGAATGCTGCCTTCGGCGGCCTTGAGTGCCGAGGATGAAAACGGCCGGCGGCGCGCGCTCTATGAGCCGATCCATGGCTGCGCGCCCGACATTGCGGGGCAGGGGATTGCCAATCCTTGCGGCTCGATATTGAGTGTGGCCATGATGCTCGATCATACGTTTAAGCGCCCGGACGATGCGGCCTTAATCGAGACGGCGGTCGAGGAGGTGCTGGCGTCCGGCATTCGGACGCCGGACATCGCGCCCGCAGGAACGACACCGATTGGAACAGTGGAAATGGGCGACGCCGTTATCTCCGCGTTGGATCGCCTGAATTAGCGAATGGATTGCCGGTACAAAACGCAATCGAGCGGAGGCGCCCAATGAAAACCGACGCAGCGATTCTCGTGGAGACGGGTTCGGCACTCGAAATCGGCCGCTTGGAAATTCCGCTTTTAAAGTCGGGACAGTGCCTGGTCGAAATTGCTTATTCCGGCGCCTGTCATACGCAGTTGCTGGAAGCGCGAGGCCGGCGTGGCGAGGACCCGTGGCTACCACATTGCCTGGGGCATGAAGCGAGTGGTGTTGTCTTAGAAGTCGGACCTGATGTAACGAGGGCGAAAGTCAGCGACCGGGTCGCATTGTCTTGGATCAAGTCATCGGGGATAGAGGCTGGCGGGGCAGTTTATCAATGGGGCGCCAAACGCGTGAACGCAGGCGCGGTTACAACATTCCAAAGACAGGCAGTTGTGAGCGAAAACAGGCTAACGGTTCTGCCGGACGCTTTGAAAATGCGGGAGGCGACACTTCTTGGCTGCGCTCTGCCGACGGGGCTTGGCGCGGTGATGAATGTCGGCAAACCTTCTCCGGGTGAGTCCGTTGCGATATTCGGCACAGGCGGTGTAGGCCTATGCGCCGTAATGGGGGCCGTCGTTTCTCGCTGCGCGCCGGTTATCGCCGTCGATATGATCGCGAGCAAGCTCGACATGGCGCGTCGCTTCGGCGCGTCTCACACCGTGGATGCCAGCCAGGTGGACGCGAGCGCCGCCATCGCGGAGATTTGCGCCGGCGGTGTCGATCTTGCCATAGAAGCAACTGGTCGGCCGGTCGTCATGGCGACCGCACTATCTGTCTCCCGGCCTCGAGGCGGTCGAGCGGTCGTCATCGGCAATGCGCCGAAAGGGCAGACAGTCGTCTTGGATCCCCAGCAATTGAACCTTGGTAAGAGCTTGCTGGGCACTTGGGGAGGAGATTCGGTTCCGGATCGCGACTATCCGAAGTTCGCTGCCTTGATGATCGACCAGGAAATCGACGTGAGCCCGCTGTTCTCAGAGCCCTATCGGCTGGAGGAAATCAATCAGGCGCTGGATGACCTTGAAGACGGAAAAATCGGCCGGCCATTGATCGATATGCGTGCCTGACGCCCGACATCCGAGACTTAGGTCTTTAAGGTGAGTTGCGGAATTTCCGACATATGGCTCCGAGCTTCGCGAATTCGGGCGATGGTCTCCTGCCGGACGTCAATGGCGCGACGGTAAAACTTTACCGCTTCGTTCGGATTGCCGCCGTCCTCCAACAATTGACCGGCCATTTCGTAGAATTCGACATTTCCCGGGTCGATCTGCAGTGCAGACATCATGGCGTTTTCGGCTTCATGCTGTTTACCCTGGGTAGCTAGAATCATGGCCAAATCCGCAAAAGCGCCAGCGTCTTTCGGCGCAATAGCGAGGGCCCGGCGAAAGGCGAGCTCTGCCTCGGAGATGCGACCGAGATTTTGGAGAATATGGCCGTAGGTGACGTAGTAGTTTGCGCGATCACCGGCGACGGAGATCGCCTTTCCAACCAACTTTTCGGCAGTCTCCGGCTTCTCTGCCTGTTGCGCGATGATGGCGAGCATATGCCAAGCATCGGAATGCCCCGGGTCCTTACTGACGATGTGCTGATAGATACTGGTGGCGTCCTCTATACGGCCGGTCATTTGGAGTCTGACGCCGGTTTCGAACACATCCTCTCTTTCTTCCGTCAGGTCGTCGCTGTTGTCGGCGTCGCCGATCGTGTTCAAATACGTCGCCATCTGCTCAAACTCGCGGCGTAAGACTTCGAAATCATCCTCCTCCCAGATAAATTTCTGCAAGGGTCCGAGATAGTTTGACTGTCCTCCCGGCTCGATACCTATGGACGCCAGCATTAACGGTGTACTCGCGTCGGCGCTCTCCGTGAGCATCTTGAAGGTGAGAGAACGAATACCGTTACCGTGCCAGCAAAGTGAATTCGGCCCATTGGGTACCATCATGTTTAGCCAAGCGCGCTGGTAGATGGCCATTCGGACATCCACATTCAGGGAAGCCGCCGGGAAACAGGGGAAGTCCTCGAACGCTTCTTCGCTTTCGGTGAACAATGCTTCGGTATCACGGATGAAAACCGGTTGGTATTCTTTCGGATCCAATGAACCGGCAAATTTAAGCCATTCAGCCACGTTGCTGTTACGCGCTACACTGTAGCTGGTCTCACGCAATGTGATGGCGACGACTTTTCGATTGCCTGCGGCACGCTGAAGCCATGTCTCGACGTATTCAAGGGCTTGGTCGGAGGCTTTGAACTTTGGAATATCCATGCCTCGGGCGGAAGCGGAGGTGATGCCGGACCAAAGGAATTTTCCACGTGGCGCATCGGTTCGATAGCCTGCGGGGAAGGTATGTCGGGCCAGTTTGCCTTCAATTTGCCGCGCTTCCTCGCGCGAGTTGCAGACAAAGATAGAAACGCGGGAATCCAAGAGACCGCAAACTGGCAGCAGAATATTTTGTAGCCGCCAGTCCTTGTTGAGGGTGGAGTAGGGTGCGTCGTCG
>JAYPOZ010000171.1:0-5514 GCA_038131165.1 Rickettsiales bacterium
GCTTTTGATTTAGACATTCTGCATTCGTTCTTTGATATGTTGGATTAGACTTAGTTTCCAAATTACATGTGACTTCAATCTGCTCAAATAATTGCAGTGCTTTGTATTGTTTTCCAACGGCTACGTCGAATGTTCCCTTGTAATTGGGGTCACGCAGGACGACCATCAATTGGCGTTGCAGCTATTTTCCGCTTCTGGCTATGAAGGGACCATGCCTCGGACTGCGGTTTTGGTCTGCTGCCGGGGCGTAGGCGGAAATTCCGGTAATCCGCCTCCAAGACGACTCTTGGTGACAGGGTACCGCATTCGCGAAAGCGAACCGGCGGAAGGCCGCCATCCGAAGGCCAAAGCCGCCGGTGTACGAGCGTCATTGAATGAGACGCGGATTATAAATCTAAAGGCGCAATGCGCCGCCGACGACAAAGGCGCCGTAGACGAAGGGCGGATAACCTTGCCGTTTTAGCCGGTCCCGCGCCGCGAGCCAGGCGCCGCCGATGTCGCCCCCGGCAGCGCCCCGATGGAAGGCCGACATGAATGCCAGGGTGCCGGCGTCGTCGACCGGCCAAAGGCTGTTGATGACCGTGCGCGCGCCGCCCAGATAAAAGCTGCGCGGCAGCCCCAGGAAATCTTCGCCCGCGACGGCCTTGCCGACGCCGGTCTCGCAGGCGGAAAGCACGACCAGGTCGGCCGTAATCGGACGCTCGAATATCATGCCGGCGGTGAGGGCATCGGCATTATCCCGGCCGCTGAGGTAAAGCGCCGATTTCAAGGGAGCGCGTTCGTCGAACTTCGCGTGCGTGGCGATATGGAGAAGTTGTACGCCGTCGCCCACGGCGGTCCGCAGCGCGGCGTCGGTCGCGCTTGCGCCGAGCAACGGCGCCGTCCGGTATTGATTGCCAACCTGTTCGGCCTCGCGCCGCGCTCCGGCCAATTGCGGAAGGCTGCCGTGAAACTCGGGATCGCCGACGATGACGGCGCTCGCGCGCGCACCGGCATCGGAGCTGCGCCCAAGCCATCCGGCGGTCGGCAGGACCGCGACGGGGGACGCGATATCGAGCGCCCCCCAGGGCACGAAATAGAGCTGGCCGGTCGGGACGATGTAAACGGCGGATCGGTCCTTCCAGCCTCCCACCCCCAACAGACGCGAGATTTCCTCCGTATGCCCTGTCTGTACGGTTGGCGAAGCGGCATGGGCCGCGCGAAACTCGTTTAGATGGCCTCGCAGCTAGATGGCCTCGCAGCTTCTCGTGGGATATTGGAAGCGTCTCCACGGTGGCGGCGGTCTTTGTGATCGCGAGCCAACGAATGCTCTCGTTGCGCATCAACGGCAGACCGTAAAGAAGCAGTTGCCCCGAGCCAAGTGCTTGCTGAATATCCTCCAGCCTTCGGGTCGAGACGGAGAAGATCTCGGCGAGTTCGGGATCGACAGACCGCAAAGCGTCGAGCAGCCTGATACGCTCCGCCATCAGCGCCTCGATTTGATCGCGATCCACGGGCGTCCGCTCCAACGGCGCGGACGCCTTCAGCCGCGCCGCCTGTATCTTCCGGTCCAGGGCGCGGATGGCGGTCGCGAGCGCTGCCTGCCGATCCGGCGCCACGACTTGCGATGCCAGCATATCGACGAAGGCCCGAGCGCGACCCCGTTCCATGTCCACGAACAAGGCGCCCATATCGCCCCGGGCGATATCCGCGTTGGCGAGCCGATACGTGATCTTCTCCTTGCCGATGCCGAATCTTAGTTTTGATCGGTCGGTCGCCAGCCTGCCAACGACGACATCGACCGCGGCGGCGGCGGCTCGGAACGCGTTTTCCGATTCTGCATATTGTTCGGCTTGAAGGAGGGCCTCTCCCCGCAACGTTTCGATCCGCCACACCAGATCGGCCATGCCTCGGGCCGCCGCGGCGGCCGAAAGCGTTTGGGCGAGCTCCGATGCCTCATGGAGGGCGCCGGCGGCGAGCAAGGCCTGGGCCTTGATGGCGTCGACCGTCAGTTTCGGCGCGTCGAAGCCGATGGCATCCAGAAAGGAATGCGCTGATCGAAAGACGGAATCGGCCGCGTCCCTGTCTTTGTCGACGACGAGCCGTGTCGCCGCCAATACGGCCAGATTGAGAGCTCTCCCGTAATACGCGTCGGCGTGGGTCGGGATAAAAGGGCCGTACAGCGGATGATGTGCGACGTAGAAGACATCCGCGTAACCGCGTTCCGCCCGCATCGCCCAGGGTTTTGCGGAATGATAGTCGTTCGAGAGGAGATACGCGGCGGCCAGCGCGGTGTAGGACCGCAACTGGGCCGTCGTGATATTGAACAATTGCGGCAAATTGGTCGGCGGACCGGTGTAACTGGTCGGCAGTCGCCAGGCGCGCGTGGCGGCCACGACCTTGCCGAGCAGGACGATGGCGGAATCGTAATCGCTCGACCAGAGACGTATCTCGCCAAGCAAAGCGCGGCTGTTCGCATTGGTCCCGAAGAGACGTGTTTCGACCTTTTCGGCGCGCGAAAGCGCTGCTTCCGCATTGTCCAACTGTCCCAGTTGGAGATAGGCCTGCGCCTTGAGAAAATCGGATTCGAACGCGAGATTGAGATCCTTGGCCGCCTCGGTCAGCGCGGAGTCCAGGGACTTGATCGCCTGGGCATGCTCGCCGGCGTAGTGCTCCCGCAATGCTTTCGAAAACGTTTCGGTAACCGTAAAGCCATAGGAGGTGGTATCGCCAACGGAGGGCAGCCCAGCCGGTCCTGGCGGTGTCGGTGCCGGGATCGGCGTTGCGTCCGTCGCGGCGACAAGGCGTTCGCTGGCCTCGTCCTGCGTCAGTGTGAGCACCGGACGGTCGTCGTTTCGATCTATCGTGGGGACCGGCACGTTGGCGGCGCATCCGACGATCGCCGCCAACCCGCAGAGTGCGCCAGTTCGCTGGAGGATACCACGCCAGCGAAACCCAATATTCTGTATCGTGTCGTCTTGCATTTCAGCCCAAGCCGTCTCGTTTCCAGTCTGGCTCCTGGCAAAAATGCCATCCCAAGTCCGAGCTTACAACATGAGGGGAAATGGCAACGCCGGGGACACCCCAGCGGCATTGACGCGGCCGCCGTCTCGCCGCATGGTCGCGATTGAGACTTTCGGTTGTTCAATCCAAGGGAAGGATTCCATGTCATACGATCAAGCTCGCCTGGAGGACCTCGCCACCCGCTATACCGAAGCCTGGAATTCCAAGGACCCGAAGCGGGTGTCCGCCTTTCATCTGCCCAGCAGCCGGATTTCGATCAATCGCGGCGAACCCTCCGTCGGCCACGATGGACTGACGGCCATGGCGGCGGGATTTCATGCCGACGTGCCGGACCTTTGCCTGCGGAACGACGGCATCCGGCCCGCCGGAAATCATGTCGTCTACATGTGGACGTTCACCGGCCATGACGCCCAAACGGGAAACCCGCTGGAGATCAGCGGCTGGGAGGAGTGGGATCTCGACGAGAATATGAAAGTCACCTCGGCGTTGGGTTGGTTCGATGCGGATGACTATCAAAGACAGGTCGATGGCCATACGGAATGACCGAAGTTTATCCGTGTCCCGCGCGGCAAAGCCGACGGCGCGGCCTTGCTCGCGGATAAGGCGGGCAACTCCGAAGACCAATTTCGCGGACCTTGGCGGCGATGGATTGCGGTCCCACTCAGCCCCGCGATCTATCGCGTCGCGACCAGGACGCCGGAGCCGACGAAGATCGAGCCCGTGACTTTCCGGAGGTACTTGGCCGCCCTTGCTGAGGCGAGCAGGTGACGCGTTCGGTCGGCCAGGATCACGCAGCATCCGTAGACGAGAAAGGAGACGCCCGCGACGATACCCGCCAGAATCAAGAAATCGGCGGCGGCCACGACCGTCATATCGATGAATGTGGGCATGAGCGACCCGAAGAACAGGATTGCCTTCGGGTTGCCGAGCGTCGCCAGCAGGCCGAGGCCGGCATCTTTCCATAAATTGCCGTATCGGTCGGCCTCGACCGACAACTCGCCGGCCTCTGAGACGATCAATTGGTAGCCGCGCCAAATGAGATAGGCGGCACCGGCATATTTCACGAGTTGAAACATCGGTCCCATCGCGGCGGCGATCGCCAGCAGGCCGACGAAAGCGATCCCCATAAAAATAACGTCGGCCACAACCAAACCGGCGATGACGGCGAGGCCCGCTTGTCGTCCGGAGCCGAGCGCCCGCGAGACGACAATCGCGAGGCCGGGGCCCGGCAAGGCGGTTCAGAATATCATCCCGGCTGTAAAGACCGTAAATTGCTCGATTGTCATCTTTGGGTCACGTCCATGCCGCAGATATATCGCGACTTTAGAAGCTGGCGTTTGCGATTGGCAATGAGGCAAGGCGAACAATCGGTGCACCGACGCCAGCGGATGAGGCGCGCGCTTTGCACGGCGTCCGCTTCGGAACGCAAGGGATCTGCATGCCGTTAAGGCTCGCATTTGCTCTCGCGACATCGAATTCGGATTGACCCCGGCGCCCGTTCGGTGGGACGCTGGCGTCCTTGCGTAGCCATGAGAGGGAGAGGAATCGATGAGCCTTCGTCGCACACTCGCCGCGCTGTCGGTGGCGCTTGCCGCCGCCACCTTTGCCGCTGGCGAAACCCGGGCCGAGACACCGCAGGCGCTGGGCCTCGTCGCCACCGCCACGCCGACGCCGATGCCGTGCCGGGACGGTCTCTGCACCGCCTATCTCAGCGCCTTCTGCCTTGAGGAACACCGGAAGTCGCCGCAATCCCACACGGCCTATCGACTGGCCGAGCGGACCGAGGTCACGCTGCTGGTCGAAACCGCGGCGGGCGATACGCTGCGCCTGTCCGGCCGGGAATGGCTCGGCTTTCAGACCCGCACGCTCTTCACCGGCGTCGAAGCGTCGCTCGACCAGGCGCGCCTCGCGACGCTGAACCCGGTAAGGCTGTCCGTCGAGGTCGGCCCGCTGGCCACACTATTGCCGGTCGTGGCGGCCGACGCGAAGACCGCCCACAGCGCCGAGGAGATCGCGCTGGCAACCGGCCCCCTTCGCCGGGCGGCGGAGCGCCATTTCGAAGGCAACGTCGAGATGGCGACGGCGGTTTCCATCACGGCCAACCTCATCAGTTCGCTGCCGAAGGCGGGCACGATCTCCGAGGAACGCCGCATCCAGACGATGATCGACGCCTTCGCCACGCTCGAGACCATCGAGGCGGGCGAGAAGACGCGGGCGGTCGTCGGCGGCATTGTGCGGACCTGCGAGCGCCATGCGCATTACGGGGTCGGCACAATGCGCCAATGCCTCGAGCTGAAGCACAGCGGCCTGCAGGCCGTCACCAACCGGGAATTCTGGGACTCTCTCGGCGGCGTCTGATCCACGTGGGGGAGAGCCGGAAGGAAAGACATTTGGAAGCGGCCTTCGGGCCGCTTCTTTGTTGGAGGGGTCGGCACGCCGGCCTCAGGCGCCTGTCCTTGGCACTCTCGGCTGTTCCGAAGATTCTTGCCGCTCCGCACTGGCGATCTAAGT
>JAYPOZ010000172.1:0-5506 GCA_038131165.1 Rickettsiales bacterium
CTTTGGCATCCATCGCGGCGTTCGCCTGAGCGATGCGGTAACGGCCCTCTTCCATCGCCGACATATAGAAGACTTCTTCGGTCACCTTACCTTTTTCGACCTTCCGATATGGCGTTTCGATGAAGCCGTACTGATTGACACGCGAGAACGTCGCCAGACTATTGATCAATCCGATATTCGGCCCCTCCGGCGTCTCGATCGGGCAAATCCGGCCATAGTGGGTCGGGTGCACGTCACGAACCTCGAAGCCCGCACGCTCGCGCGTCAGCCCGCCCGGCCCGAGGGCCGAGAGACGGCGCTTGTGCGTAATCTCGCTCAGCGGATTCGTTTGATCCATGAACTGAGAGAGTTGCGACGAGCCAAAGAATTCGCGGACCGCCGCGGCGGCCGGTTTCGCATTGATGAGGTCGTGCGGCATCACGCTGTCGATATCGACCGTGCTCATGCGCTCGCGGATCGCCCGCTCCATACGCAACAGCCCGATACGATACTGATTCTCGAGCAGCTCGCCCACCGACCGCACCCGGCGATTGCCAAGGTGATCGATATCGTCGATTTCTCCCCGCCCATCCTTCAGATCGACCATGATCTTGATAATCTTCAGGATATCTTCCTTGCGGAGAACACGCATCTGATCGTCGGTCGTCTGATCCAGGCGCGAGTTCATCTTCACCCGGCCAACAGCCGACAAGTCGTACCGCTCCGAATCGAAGAACAGGCTATTGAACATCGCTTCCGCGGTCTCGAGTGTTGGCGGTTCGCCCGGGCGCATCACGCGGTAAATGTCGATCAACGCGTCCTCGCGTCCTTCATTCTTGTCAGACGCCAAGGTGTTGCGGATATACGGACCGACGTTGTTGTGATCGATCGCCAGCGTTGGAATTTCCGAAATCTTCGCCGCTTCGAAGAGCTCGAACATCTCCTCGGTAAGCTCATCGCCCGCCTCGGCAATCACTTCGCCGGTATCTTCATTGATCAAATCACAGGCGACATAGCGCGCGAGCAATTCCTCGGACGGCACAACGATATCCGTAAGACCGCCTTCGCTAAGTTTGCGGCATTGGCGGGGCGTCATCTTCGTTCCAGCCTCGGCCACGACACGTCCCGTCTTGGCATTGATCATATCGCGATCGAGCGTCACACCACGATAGGCTTCGGGATCGAACGGCGCTTTCCAGCCCCGCTTATGAGCTTCGTAGACGATCCGATCATAGAAGTAATCGAGCACCTCTTCCTTCGACATGCCCTCGGCGTCGGCCGGATCGAGCGTTTCCCCTTTGGCGAGCAATTCGGCGCGCTTCTCCGCGGTGGCCACTCCATCCAGCGCGAGAAGCAGCGTCGTCGCCGGCAGTTTCCGGCGGCGATCGATGCGCACGAAGACAAGGTCCTTCGCATCGAATTCGAAATCGAGCCAAGACCCGCGATACGGGATGACCCGTGCGGCGAAAAGATACTTGCCCGACGAATGCGTCTTGCCCTTGTCGTGATCGAAGAAGACACCCGGGGAGCGGTGCATCTGGCTAACGATAACCCGTTCCGTCCCGTTCACGACGAAGGTGCCGTTTTCCGTCATCAAAGGCATATCGCCCATGTAGACGTCCTGTTCCTTAATATCACGAATGGAGCGAGCGCCCGTGTCCTCGTCGATATCCCAAACGACCAGCCGGAGGGTGACTTTCAGCGGCGCGGCGTATGTCATCCCGCGCTGCTGGCACTCCTCCACATCGTATTTCGGATCTTCAAGCTCGTACTTGACGAATTCAAGCAGCGCCTGTCCGGAAAAATCCTGAATCGGAAATACCGTCTTGAACGCTTCCTGTAAGCCGGAATCAGCGCGGTCAGGGGCCAGAACCCCTGTCTGCAGAAACCGATCGTAGGAGCTCTTCTGCACCTCGATCAGGTTCGGCATCGGCGCGACATCGCCGATCCGTCCGAAAGTTTTCCGAATGCGCTTGCGACCCGTGAACGACTTGGTCATTTCAAAACCTCAGTTATTTACGCACGGCACGCGACCAACGATCGCCGCCTTGGTAGAGACGCCGTGAGGGGCGACACCGGATGGTGCGCCCCTCGCCAGCGAAAACGTCTTCGCCGCCTACTGGAGTTCGACCGTAGCTCCGGCCTCTTCCAGCTTTGCCTTAATAGATTCAGCTTCGTCTTTGGCGACATCTTCCTTAACAGGCTTCGGCGCACCTTCGACCAAATCCTTTGCCTCTTTGAGGCCAAGGCCGGTGATCGCGCGCACTTCCTTGATAACGTTGATCTTCTTATCGCCCATTGCGGTCAGCATGACGGTGAAGGAATCCTTCTCCGCCGCCGCAGCAGCCCCCGCATCGGCGCCAGGCGCCGCCGCCGCCACCGCAACCGGTGCCGCAGCAGATACGCCCCATTTCTCCTCAAGCATCTTCGACAACTCGGCCGCCTCGATGACGGTGAGTGCCGAAAGATCCTCAGCGATTTTTTCCAAATCAGCCATCTTCTCGTTTCTCCTGGTTCAAACCTATAAAGACTGGATCAATCCGTCTTGCATCATTCCTGGCCACTGGCGGCATATGCGCCAACAACCCTGGCAAGTTGCCCTGCCGGAGCCTGAAGCACGCCCGCGATCTTGGTCGCCGGTGCCTGGAGCAGACCAACGATCTTACCCCGCAGCGAATCCAGTGACGGCAATTTCGCAAGCGCCTTAATGGCATCCGCGTCCAGCATGTCCGCATCGAGAGCGCCACCGACAATCGTCAGCTTATCGTTCTCGTTCGCGTACTCGACCGCGATCTTCGCGGCGGCTACCGGGTCCTTCGAAACGGCAATTGCCGTCGGCCCCGTGAACGCATCTTCCAACGCTTCGAACTTCGTTTCCTTCAAGGCAATCTTAGCGAGCCGGTTTTTTGTCACCTTGAACTTACAGCCGGCTTCGCGCATTTTGCCCCGAAGATCGGTCACTTCCGCCACCGTGAGACCCGCTTGATGGGTCACCACGATCAGGTTGTTATCCTCGAAGTCCTGATGCAATTCGGCGACCAGCGCTTCCTTCTTTGATCGGTCCACTGATCGTCTCCACTTTGGTTGCACATGAACACGGTCTTCACGGCATTGCCGTTTCAACCGCGCCCGGTTCAACTGTCCGCGAGGTTCAAACCAACGGGTCTTACACCCATCGAATTCGGTCTTCCCCTCTGCCTCATGCCGGCCGGTTTCCCGTTTAGGTGCCGCCGAAGCGTCACACCAGCAATCTCGGACAGAACACGGAGGCTCCGAGGAGCTCCCGCAATCCGCGGCCGGGCCGAAACCCGGCTACGAAATTCCTTAGTCGGTCCCCAGTGCGTTCGGCACGTCCAGCTTGATTCCGGGCCCCATCGTCGAGCTGATGGCAGCCTTCAAGATGTACGTTCCCTTGGCACCAGAGGGCCGCGCCTTTTGTATTGCCTCGACAAAAGCCCGCACATTTTCCGCCAACGCCTTCTCGTCGAAGCTTGCCTTGCCGACACCGGCGTGGACGATTCCGGCTTTCTCGCACCGGAATTGGACTTCGCCGCCTTTTGCGGCCTGCACCGCCGCCGCGACATCCTGAGTCACCGTGCCCAATTTCGGGTTCGGCATCAGGCCGCGCGGACCGAGGACCTTACCCAAACGACCGACGACAGCCATCATGTCCGGCGTTGCGATGACACGATCGAAATCGATCTCGCCCGCCTGCACCTTTTCAGCCAAATCCTCCGCACCGACGATATCGGCGCCAGCGTTCTTCGCGTCTTCCGCTTTCGCGTCCTTTGCGAAGACCGCAACGCGCATTGATTTGCCGGTACCGTGCGGCAACTGCACGACGCCGCGGACCTGTTGATCGGAATGGCGAGGATCGACGCCCAAATTCAAGGCGATTTCGACCGTCTCGTCGAATTTGACCTTCGCGTTTTCCTTCACGTACTTGACCGCGTCCTCGACGCTGTACATCGCGTTGCGATCACGCGTTTCATTCGATGCCTTAAGTCGCTTTCCTAGCTTAGCCATGGCTTAACCCTCCACAACTTCGACGCCCATCGAGCGCGCCGTGCCTTCGATGATCTTCATCGCGGCATCTACATCGTTTGCGTTCAGATCGGGCATTTTTGCCTCGGCGATCTCCCGCACTTGGCTTTTCTTCACCCGCCCGACGGTCTCCTTGCCGACTGCCGACGCCCCCTTCTTGAGACCGGCAGCCTTCTTGATGAAAAAGCTCGCCGGCGGCGTCTTTGTAATGAACGAAAAGCTGCGATCCGCATAGGCGGTAATGATCACCGGGATCGGCATCCCTTGCTCAAGATCCTGTGTTGCCGCATTAAACGCTTTGCAGAACTCCATGATATTGAGGCCGCGCTGACCCAATGCAGGCCCTACCGGCGGCGAGGGATTTGCCTGCCCCGCCGGAATTTCCAGCTTAATGTATCCTTCGATCTTCTTTGCCATGTACTTCCCTTTCTAAGGGTGCGCGGTACGGCCCTGGCAAGCCTCCCGCACCAAAAAATTCGTAACCGTTAACCTTTTTCGACCTGCGAGTATTCCAAATCGACCGGCGTTGCGCGCCCGAAAATGGATACCGAGACCTTGAGGCGGGCTTTTTCCTCGTCAACTTCCTCGACCAGGCCGTTAAACGAATTGAAAGGCCCGTCACAGACGCGGACCTGCTCGCCGACTTCGAACGTCACCGACGGTTTCGGTCGGTCCACGCCTTCTTTGATCTGGCGCAAAATCCGGTCCGCCTCGGCGTCGCTGATCGGTGTGGGTTTGCCGCCACCGCCCAGGAACCCGGTCACTTTCGGAGTGTCTTTCACAAGATGCCAACTCTCATCGGACATGTTCATCTTGATCAGCACGTAACCGGGGAAAAACTTACGTTCCGCATTAACCTTCGATCCACGGCGGAGTTCCACGACTTCTTCCATCGGCACCAAAACTTCGCCGATTTCATCGTCCAAGCCCTTCTGCTGGGCTTGCTCCTTAATCGAATCGCAAACTTTACGCTCGAAGCCGGAATACACGTGTACCACATACCAACGATGCGCCATGCCTCAGCCTCCAATCCCAAGTACGAGCTGAATAAGCCACGAGATAAGCTCATCGGTCATCAAAAAGAACAACGCCGCGACGACGCTCATCACAAAAACCATGGCCGTGGTCACACCCGTCTCTTTGCGGCTCGGCCACGTCACCTTGCTGACTTCTTGCCTTACTTCCCGCATAAACTTGGCAGGGTTTGTCTTGGCCATCGTCGCCGTCATTCCTCGTAATAACCCGTTCGACCGAAAGTCGCCGACCGCATTCCCATTAATTCAAACGCTGGCAGGAGTGGAGGGACTCGAACCCGCAACCCCCGGTTTTGGAGACCGGTGCTCTACCAATTGAGCTACACTCCTTTAAACCCGCAGCGTCGCCTATTCGACGATGCCGGTGACGACGCCGGCGCCGACGGTACGGCCGCCTTCGCGAATAGCGAAGCGCAGACCGTCATCCATCGCGATCGGTGCAATCAAGT
>JAYPOZ010000173.1:0-5498 GCA_038131165.1 Rickettsiales bacterium
AACTCCGACATGGGGCTTTGGAAAGAAAAGATTCCGGTCGAAGAATTGAAGCTTGGCAGCGAAGCTGTCGCAATCGACGACCGCATCGCGCCGTTGCCGACCGAACAGGTGATCGTGAAGAAAAAGGCGAGTGCGTTTCACGGTACCCATCTGACGAGCTATCTCCAATCGATCGGGGTCGATACGGTGATCGTCACCGGCGTGACCATGTGCGCCTGTGTGCGCCACTCTGTCGAGGATGCGATTGCCGAAGGATTCCGCCCCATCGTGGTTCGGGAGTGCGTCGGCGATCGGATTCGAGGGGCGGTGGAATGGAACCTATTTGATATCGACGCCAAATTCGGCGATGTCGAGCCCTTGGAGAATGTGCTCGACTATCTGCGCCGCAATGACATTTGAGGGGCCTGCGAAGATGACCGTGAAGACTTTAGCAATCCTGATGCCGGGCGATATGGGACATGGGTGCGGCATCGCATTCCGCGAAAGCGGTTACCGGGTGGTCACGAACCTGGTGGGCCGCAGCGAACGGACCAAAGGGTTGGGGGCAAAGGCTCAAATCGAGGATTTGGGGTCATTCGAGGAGGTCGCCAAGCAAGCCGATCTGGTGCTCTCGATCCTGCCGCCGGAGAATGCCGTCGAGCAGGCCCGCATCTTCGCGGATGCGATGATCGCGGCCGGCAGCGCGCCGCCTTATGTGGACTGCAATGCCATTGCGCCCTCGACCAGCCTGAAAGTCGCCGGTGAAATTGCGCGTGCCGGCGGACTCTCTATCGATGGCGGAATCATCGGCAACAATCCCATAACGGAAAAGGGCGGTACCCGACTCTATGTCAGCGGACCTGACACGTCGATGGTCGAGGAATTGGACGGCAAGGGGATGGTCGTGCGCAATATCGGCGACGAGATCGGACGCGCTTCGGGCATGAAGATGGTCTATGCGAGTTCGACCAAGGGCACGTTTTCTCTGCATGCGGCCGTGCTGACGACCGCGCACGCGATGGGCCTGACCGAGGAATATCTGAAAGAGCTAGGCGAGAGCCAGCCCGCAATGCTGGCGGCGATGGAAAGGATGATTCCGCGCATTCCGCTCGATGCCGCCCGCTGGCGCGGGGAAATGCACGAAATTGCCGCCACCTTCGCCGAAGCCGGAGTCACGCCGAAATTCCATCAAGGTGCCGCCGACATGATGGCGCTTGCCGACCGCACCCCCATCGCGCTGGAGACGCGTGAGACCGTAGATCAAAGCCGAACCCTGCTGCAGGCGCTGGATATGTATGTGGCGGCCCGCGACGATGCGAAGGATGCGGCCGAGTAGCGCGTTACCGGCGCAATCCTCTGCTGGCGGCGTCCATCCGCTTCTTGCATTCGAGTTCGTTCAGGCCGACGGCCGTGCAGCGCGACATAAGATGTTGTGATTTGTCGGTACCGCCGCCAAGCTTGTCCGCGATCAGCGACTTGCACTGATGGCTCTTGATGTTATTGCGCAGGCAATGGGCCTTTACTTTGTTGACGACGGCTGCGTTCGGAGAACTGAACGACGCTGTGATCAATCTCTGGCAAGTCGATGCATCGCGTCCGCTCAGGCGGCATTTGGTCATGAGTTCCCGAGCATGATCCATACCCGACGATTGCCGCGCCTTGGCGAAGCCCTCCCGGCAGCGTTCCGGATCGATTCCGCGTGCACGGCAGGCGAGCAAGAACGCTTCGGGGGCTTGGACTGTATACCCGGCGGAATGGACGGCAATAGGAGCGGACAGGCTGGACACGGAAAATATTGCCAGCGTTAAGGCAATGAGGGTCAGCGCCTTTGTTCGGTTTAAGTTCATAAATATCAGCATCTTAGATCTCCTCTTTTTCCATCCTTGCCGTCTCCGGCGGTCCTCTGTGATCTTATGGCGCAAACTCCATGCCAGCTCTGGAAGCGCGTCCGAAATCGCGCTACTTCTGTAGTCGAACGAAGACGAAAGCGCGAAGATGATCCTGACGAAACCCCGAAAGGCGCTGGCGACCTGCTGCGGCGTCCATGTAATTCATGACGGGCTGTCGGATATTCTTTTTGTGCTATTGCCGTTGCTGCAGAAAAGTTTTGGGTTGTCCTTCGCCGAGATCGGTTTGATCCGTGGAGCGCATCGGGCGGCGTTGGCGCTCTTCCAGCTTCCCGCAGGTCTGCTGTCGGAACGGGTCGGTGAGCGGAACCTTCTTGTCATCGGGACGGCGTTGACGGGGCTTGCCTATATCGGTCTTGGTCTGTCGAGCGGATTTGTGGCCCTGCTGTCTTTCTTGTTTTTCGTCGGCATGGGAAGCGCGGTGCAGCACCCCTTAAGCGCCTCGATCATCTCTACCGCCTATGCAGGAGGCGGCCGGCGCGCGGCCCTCGGCACCTACGCATTTGCGGGCGATGTCGGAAAGTTTGCATTGGCGGGCGGGCTTGGCCTTATGTTGGCTGCCGGTGTGGACTGGCGAGGGCCTGTCGTTTCACTTGGCGTCTTTACGGCGGTTTCGGCAGTTCTTGTTTTGGTGATGCTGTTGGCGGCTGGGGTCGGCGGCAGGCCGGAACTCCCGGCGGAGAGATCGGCGGCGCCGGCTGCCACCGGATGGGGCATTCGCGAGCCGGTTGGGTTCAGCGCCCTCTGCGGGATCATGATCGTCGACAATTGCACGCGGAATGGGTTTCTGACTTTCGTGGCCTTCCTGCTGATCGAGGGCAATGTCGATCACGAGTTAGCGGCGATGGCGATACCGGCAATCCTTGTGGGTGGCATGTGGGGCAAGCTGGCCTGCGGGTTCTTGGCCGAGCGGATCGGCATCATACGCACTGTGATCCTGACGGAGATCGGCACCGCGATTGGGATCGTTGCGATGATCTTCGTCGAGGGTACGACGGCGTTTCTGGTGCTGCCGTTGCTCGGCGTCGCATTGAACGGCACGTCGTCGGTATTGCAGGGAACTATCGGCGATCTGGTCGATGGCGAACGGCAATCCCGGGTCTTCGGGTTGTTCTTCACGATCAGCGCGGCTTGTGGCATCGTCGCGCCGCTCGCATTCGGGCAGCTCGGCGACCTCATCGGTATCACTGATACGATGTATGTGATCGCGGTTATCGTCTTCCTGACCTTGCCGCTGTGTTTTGTTCTCCAGCCCATACTTCGGGCGGCCACGCATCCCGCGGAATGAGCCGCGGATTGGAAGGAAATACACGTAATGAAAATTAAATCCGTCAGGGCCGATTGGCTGCATGTCCCGATTCCCGAGAACCAGCAACACACCTCGGATTTCGGCCCTACCCGGTCTTTCGACAGTACCTTGGTGCGGATCGAGGCCGAAGGCGGCATTGTCGGGTTTGGAGAGGCTAAAGCCGCTGTCGGCAGTGCCGGGACCAATGCGGCGCTCGGCACGATGGTGGAAGACGAGTTGGGCCCGCTGCTGGTGGGCGAGGATGCGCGCGATATCTCTCGCCTCTGGGATGTGATGTATAACGGCAGCCGCGCGCATTTCGCGATTGATCGCGGGCGCGTTTTTCCCGTACTAGGACGGCGCGGCCATCTGATTTCGGCGATCAGCGGCATTGACATGGCGCTTTGGGATATCCTCGGCAAGTCCCTCGGAGTGCCGGTTTGGCGCTTGCTGGGCGGTCGGCGCAAGGAGAGTTATCCGGCATACGCGTCCGGGGGCTGGGCGCCGGTCGACCGAATTGTCGAAGAACTGCAATCTTTTGTGGACCGGGGTAACTTTAAAGCGGTGAAGATGCGCGTCGGCGCCGGCGACGGGACTTTAGCCCATTCGGTGGCGCGGGTCAGGGCGGCGCGAGCGGGCCTGGCCGACGATGTGGATATCATGTGCGACGCGCACGGCACGTTCAGTGTATCGGAGGCCAAACGCTTTTGCCGAGAGGTTGCCGATTATAATATCGGCTGGCTGGAAGAACCGGTGACTGCCGACGATAAGCACGGCATGGCTGAGGTCCGCGCATCGAGCGATGTGCCGATCTCGACAGGGGAGAGCGAGTTTACCCGTTTCGCATTTCGGGACCTGGCCGAACTTCGCGCTTGCGACATTTTTCAGCCGGACCTTTCGATCTGCGGTGGTATCACCGAAGCGATGCGGATCGAAGCCATCGCCAGTGCTTTTCAACTCCGCTATGCGCCGCATTTGTGGGGCGGGGCGCTGACCTTCGCCTCGGGGCTGCACACGATGGCTGTGGCCTCGACCGGCTTCATTGTCGAGTATTCGCTTGGAGCCAATCCGATGCTGCACGAATTGGCGGTCGAGGATTTCCCCGTGGTCGATGGATACGTCGAAGTACCGGACCGGCCGGGGCTGGGTGTGAGCATCGATGAAGCCTTTGTGGAGAAGTACAGGGTAAAGGGGTAGGGGGGCTACGCACGTTTATGGTTCGCCCTGCCCATCAGGAGCTGCGTGCTAAAGCTTTCCAGATCGCCGGCCTGTCCTGGGATGAGGCCTTCTCGGCAATGTCCTTTACCGCGCCGGCAAGCTGTGCGGCCTCCGTGACCATCTCTTCGATAAGCTCTCCGACCGGGCGGACGTCGTGGATCATGCCGCCGATCTGGCCCATGGCCGATTGGCGCTTGTCGTCCTTATCGGTTTTACGGCCGCGCAACACGGCCTTGCGGAGCTCCGCGAGCTCTTCTTTGGTGGCGCCTGAAAGGCGGGCGTCTTCATAAGCCTTGAGCTCCGGCGTAGCGATACAACGCACCGTGGAACCGGTCATGGCGCGGGAGACGATGGTGTCGGTCTCCCGCATTTGGAGCAGCTGTTCAAGGCCCCAGGAGTTGAGGTCGCTCTCCGCCGTGGCCATGAAACGGGTTCCGATCTGAACGCCGACCGCACCGAGCGCGAACGCGGCGAGAAACCCCCGTGCGTCGCCGATCCCGCCGGTCGCGATGACCGGAATATTGACGGCGTCGACGACCATAGGCACCAGCGGCAACGTTGCAATGGTGCCGACATGACCGCCGGCTTCGGTGCCGGACGCGACCAAGGCGTCAGCGCCTTCCGCTTCCATGCGGCGGGCAAGCTCTACCGTTGGAATTACGGAGACGACCTTGACGCCCGCGTCTTTCAGCATTCGGACGGCTTTTTCGCCCGGATCGGCGCGGCCCGTTGTGCAGACCGGCACGCCGGTCTCGATGATGATGGTGGCGCGGGATTCGGTGAAGCCCCGGCCCATCGCGGTAATGTTAACGCCGAATGGTTTGTCCGTGCGCGATTTGACCGATGCGATATCTTCGCGAAGTTTTTCCTCTGTCCCGCCGAATGTCGGCAATACGCCGAGGCCGCCGGCCTCGCTGACGGCAGCAACCAACTCGGGTCCGCCGCCGCCCTGCATGGCGCCTTGGAGGAGAGGATAGCGAATGTTCAGAAGATCGCAGATGACCGTGTGGAACATCGCGCGGCTTGAACGTTCTTACTCGGCAGCGCCGGCCGCGATTTCGGCGGCGGTTTTGTTTGCGCCGAGAGCGAGGAGTGCGGTCTGTACG
>JAYPOZ010000174.1:0-3399 GCA_038131165.1 Rickettsiales bacterium
CCGGCCCAAGAGTATCGAGGAGATGGTCGACCAGACCGTCGGCCGGGTGCTGGACATCTTCGACATCGACATTGGCGTGACCAAGCGTTGGGGCGAGGATATCGAACGCACGGAATAGGAAAGGCTTCGTCGTCTCAGATGCGTTTCCCGAAACCGCGGCGCGAAACTGGCTCCCGGCTCTGCGGCCGGGAAACGCAAAGTTATCCTTTTTGCGCGCAGGTCATCATTTCCAATTACATTCCCCGGAAACGCAGCGGCGGTATCCGGGAGCCGGTCTGCGTGGAATTTAATCCGCCGACAGGGTTATGAATTCTCGCGGATCAACCCCCTGCACAGTACTACTTATTACGAAAAAAGATCGATTAAGTATCCAGGAAAGGAATTAGCGGAATTGCGCCGGCCGAACGGCATCTACTTAACTTGCGCTCCGCCGCCCGGCTCCTACCTTCGCTGACACGGTATTGGGGGAGGACGACGGATGAGGTTCGAAGGCAAGACGGCGGTGATCACCGCGGCGGGGGCCGGGATCGGCCGGGCGACCGCGGATATCCTCGTCAACGAGGGGGCGACAGTGGTCGCGGTCGAGATCGACCAGGGGCGGCTCGACCGGATGGCGTCGGAGCTGGCCGACGCGCCGGGTGCGGTGGACGGCCGCTGCATCGACGCCATGGACGAAGCGCAGGTACGCGCCCTGATCCGGGACGTGGAGGCCACATACGGCGGCATCGACCTGCTGGTGAACGCGGTCGGCGGCAGCACCATCGTCGAGGACCCGAGCGTTCCCATCGACGAAATGAGCTTTTCAGATTGGCAGAAGCTCATCGATTTCAATCTCAGCGCCACATTCCTGTTCAGCAATGCGGTCATTCCGGTCATGAAGAAGGCGGGAAGTGGCAAGATCGTCAACCTGGCGTCGATTGCCGGGCGGGGGCTCAGCGCCAAGAGCAGTTCCGCCTACGCGGCGGCGAAGGGGGGCATCATCGCGCTCACCCGCAAGCTGTCGCTCGAACTCGGGCCCGACGGCATCAACGTCAACGCCATCGCGCCGAGCCTCACCCTGACCGAGCGGCTGATGCCCCATTGGGAGAAGCGAAGCCCCGAAAATCAGGCGGCAGAAATCGAAGCGGTACCGCTGAAACGCATTGCCACCGCGCGCGATCAGGCGGGCGTCATCGCCTTCCTGCTCTCCAGCGACGCGGATTTTATCACCGGATTGACCATTGATGTCTCGGGAGGGCTCTCATGAGCGATCGCAACGCCACCATCGGCTTCATCGGCATGGGCATGATGGGGGGCGGCATGGCCGCGAACCTGTTGAAGGCAGGCTTCGACATGGCCGCCTACGACATCGACCCGGCGAAGAATGAGCGTTTCGCGGGCCTCGGCGCCAAGATCGCCAACGGTCCGGCCGGCGTCGCGCAGGCGGCTTCGACCGTGATCTGCATCGTCGAGACGACGGCGCAGGTCCGCGAGGTGGTGCTCGGCGACGGCGGCATCGTCGAGGGCGCCCAGGAAGGCGATATCTTCGTATGCAGCGCCACGGTCGACCCGCTCGCGGTCAAGGAGCTGCACGATATCCTGGCGGAGAAAGGCATCCGGATGCTCGACGCGCCGGTCAGCGGCGGCGTGCCGCGGGCCGTATCCGGCGATCTCTCGATCATCGTCGGCGGCGAGACGGCGACGGTCGACGCCTGCCGCCCTTATTTCGAGGCGATGTCCTCCAACGTCTTCCACATGGGCGAAATCGGCCTCGGCCTCGCCATGAAGCTCTGCAACAACATGATCACCCAGGTGACCAAGGTGGTGATCGCCGAGTCGATGGCGCTCGGCACCAAGGCGGGGCTCGACCCCAAGCAGATGTTCGAGGTCATCAGCGTCAGTACGGGCAACTCCAACAGCTTCCAGGCGGCCGTGCCCCGCTACCTCAGCGGAGACTTCTCGCCCGGCGGCACCATCGATATCTCCTACAAGGACCAGGAGCACGAGACCGCCTATGCCAAGGCGCTCGGCGTGCCGATGTTCATGGCCGCCGCGTCGCAGCAGGTCTATCAAATGGCGCGGGCAGCCGGCCTCAACAAGGAGGACGGCAGCGCCCTGATCAAGCTCTACGAGGAGATGGTGGGTGTGAGACTGGGCCCGCGCGGAGATTAACGGCGCGCGGCCACGGCTACCGTCCCGGCCGCCTTAACCCCTCCCGCGCGCGCGCCACCGCGGCCCGCGTCACGCACCCCTCGGCATGGTCGTTGATCAGGCCCATTGCCTGAATGAAGGCGAAAACGGTGGTGGGGCCGACGAATTTCCAGCCGCGTTTCTTGAGGTCCTTCGAGAGGGCCACGGATTCGGGCGAGGTGGTGATGGTCTGCGGCGCGGGGAGGCCCGCCTCGTCCGGCTCGAAGCTCCAGAAATAGGCGGCAAGCGAGCCCTCCGACGCGATCATCTCCTCGGCGCGCCGCGCGTTGTTGATGGTCGCCTCGATCTTGCCCCTGTGGCGGATAATGCCCGCGTCCTGGAGCAGGCGTTCCACATCTGTCTCGGTGAATTCGGCAACGCGCACATAATCGAAATCGTGGAAGGCGGCGCGGAAGTTCTCCCGCTTTGCCAGGATCGTGCGCCAGCTCAGGCCGGACTGGAACCCTTCGAGACAAATCTTCTCGAACAGCCGTCGGTCGTCGGTGACCGGGAACCCCCATTCGGTATCGTGATAGCGGACGTATTCCGGCGTGACGGTGCACCAGCTGCAACGCGGTTCTCCGTCGGGGCCCAGGGTCGTCGTGGTCATCTCTCGAATGTCCTGTTCAGGTGGCGATCCGCGCCATGTTGCAGACACCGGCGCGAGATCGCAATGCCGGTCGCGACGTGGTTTGCGATTTGGTTTCGGGCCCGGGCGTTCGATATGCAAGGATGAGCATAAGAACCTATGGGAGCGGTGAAGATGGCGGAAATCGATATCCGCGAAAGCGTCATCGGCGAGGTCGAAGCGATTCTGTCCCTCTACTCCGCCGCCTTTCCGGAAGAGGATCTGGTGCCGCTGGTGCGCAGACTGTTATCGGAGCCGCCCGGGGTCCTTTCGCTCGTCGCCTTCGCTGACGGGGTCCTTGCCGGACAGGGATGCTTTACGCCCTGCGGGATCGACGGCGCTCGCGATACGGCGGCGCTTCTCGGCCCGCTCGCCGTGGCGCCCGCCCGGCAAGGCATGGGCATCGGCTCGGCCCTAGTCCGCCGCGGCCTCGAGCGGATGAAGCGGGCGGGTGTCGCCCTCGTCTGCGTTCTGGGCGACCCCGCCTATTACGGGCGTTTCGGCTTTCGGCCCGAGACGAATGTGGCGCCGCCCTATCCGCTGCCGGAAGAGTGGCGTGATGCCTGGCAATCGGTCCGTCTCGAAGCGGCTCCAACCCTTCC
>JAYPOZ010000174.1:3499-5237 GCA_038131165.1 Rickettsiales bacterium
CCTACGGCGAGGCGCGGCCGGGCCGGGCCTATCTGGAGCGCTTGCTGGGCGGCCCGACCTTTATCGCCTTGGCGGCCTTGAAGGCGGAGGCGGTCGTCGGCGGACTTGTCGCATATGAGCTTCCGAAGTTCGAGCAGGAGCGGAGCGAAATCTATATTTACGATCTGGCGGTGGCGGAGGGGCACCGGCGCGAGGGCATCGCGACCGCGCTGATTCAAGAGGTACAGGCAATCGCGGCGGCGCGCGGTGCCTGGGTGGTCTTCGTGCAGGCGGACCGCGGCGACGATCCCGCCATCGCCCTCTACACGAAGCTTGGGACGCGGGAAGACGTCCTGCATTTCGACCTGCCGGTCACCAGTGGATCGCCTGCCGCCCGTTAAGTGATCTCCAGTTCCGCCGCGATCCGGGCCACCACCGGAGTCGAATCGATGTGGTCGCTGTGGTCGATCTTGCGGTTGGCGAGTTCCGTGGCGTTTACGGAGATGAAGCCGGGAGAGGCGTTCACCGGGGCAGGCGCTTCGCCGAGGCGCTTTTCCCATTTCTGATCCGGATTGCGCTGCAGGAAATCGAGCAATCCGAAAGTCAGCTTGCTCGCGGTATCGCCGACGGAATGGGCGATTTCTCTCGGCGTTTTCTCGATGTCCGATACGGCGAGGGCGCCATCGAACCGCGAATAACAGTTGATCTTGCGCCGCACCAGATGCTGCAGTCCCGAATAGAAAGGGCCGACGTAATCGGTTTCCACGTCTTCCTCGTCCGATACATTGGCGGTGCATTTGGTGACGTGGCGGCTTTCGACGTCGGGCGCGATCATGACGTAATTGTCGACGAGCCAGTCGTCGCGCTCGACGGCTTCCGAGCCGCCGATCTTCTTGCCGCGCTCAAACAGTTTCAAGAGGTCTGGATCGTTGATGACGGAAGGCGGCACGATCAGCTTGTTCACCAGCGCCGCAAAGGTATGGCAGGCCAGAAAATTGCCCATCGAATGGCAAATCAGATTTACGCGTTTGCCGGTGGACTTGATCCGCGCCAGCAAAGCGCCGAAGGCCGCCTTCGAACCGATCGCTTCCTTTTGATCCGAAGGGTAGCTCAGGACATTGCCGTTGGACGGCCAGGAGAATCCGATGAAGGCTGTCAGACTGCCGTCCGCGACCTTCCCGGCATTCTTCAGGTCGTCGGGCGACGTGATAACCTTGGAGCCGATATTCGGCAGATGCTTCATCGTATCCGTCAAGACGCGGAACCACGTGAAGGCTTCGAAAAGTTTGACGTTGAAGCCGTGCACGCACACGACAATGGATCCGATCCGCTTGTCATTCAGAAAACCTTCGAAGACTTCCGCATCGGAATCCTGGACGACTGCGCCGACGGGCATATCGTCGCTATCGGTCGTTCCAAGATAGAACCGCATGTAGGCTTCCATATCGACAAAATAGTAGCCGCCGCTTGACAATTTGTGACGCACTCCGGCCTTGTCTTTCTTCTTGACCGATTTGCCGACCGCCCGACCGAGGTTCTCCATCGCGCGATTGGTCGCGAAATATCTCAGCATTGGACCCTCCTATCGTCTGAAATCAATCTGGAAGAAGTAACTTAACTCAAAATTGTAATTATTACAGGCACACTGAAAGATTGAAATGTGCCGCGGAACGTTTCGGGACCATTCGCTTTTCCATGTACCTCGCCATACATCATTGAGACAGATTGCGGCGCGCGGGCCGCTGTGGGAATGGAGAGA
>JAYPOZ010000175.1:0-5156 GCA_038131165.1 Rickettsiales bacterium
CGACCCAGGCGTTCAACAGCTGGCTCGTCACCATCGCAATATTGAACGCCGAGGTCATCAGCTGAGCCTGATCGAGGCCGACCCCGAACGCTCCCATCACCGCCGGCACCGCGACATTGACGATGCTGCCGGAGACAACCATCGTGAACGAGGCGGCCATACCGGCGATCATCACGAGAACCCGGTAGGACTGTCCGTACCGTGCGAACAGGTCGTCGATCGTTTCAGTCGTCGTGAAGATTGAGGGAACCCCGTGATAGGCCGGATGGAAAAGAGATAACCGGGCGTGCAAGGCCGACAAGATGGCCGCTTGTCGGGTTCATGCCGAGTACGCCGCGCATCGCCATAATGGCCGCCAACCCTATATTCGCCAAGGTATGTTTGCGCCCTGGAGGAGAAGGCCATGCTGACCATCGACGCGCAGGTTCATGCCTATGAACGCGACCGGCCCGAACGGCCCTGGAACGCCGTCCTCGCCGGTCCGGCGGAAGTCACCGGCGACGATATGGTCGCCGCGATGGACGCCGTGGGCGTACACGCCGCAATCCTGGTATCCCCCTGGACTCTTTACGGATACGACGAGAGCTACGCGCTGCAGGTGCAGGCGGAGCACCCGAGGCGGTTCGCGCTGGTCAAACCGGTCGACATCGCCGACCCCGGCGTCACGGAGACGATCGCCGACTGGGCCGCCCGCACCGGCACGGTCGCCATCCGGATCATGCTGAGCCAAACCGCGCCGAGCGACGCGGACGACCCGGGCTTCCGGCGGGTCCTCGGCAGCGCCGCCCGGCACGGCCTGCCGGTTAACCTCTCCTGCAAGGGCCGCCTGGACCAGGTCGCCGCACTCGCCGAACGATATCCCGATACCCGATTGGTCGTGGACCATCTGGGCCTGGAGCAGCCGCACCACCCGCCCGTCCCCCAAGAACCGTTCGCCGAATTGCCGAAATTGCTGCGACTGGCCGCCCACGACAACGTGGCGGTGAAAGTGACCGGCGCCTGCACCCTTTCCCGCGAGCCTTTCCCCCATGACGACATCTGGGACCCGCTGGCCCGCGTCTTCGAGGCGTTCGGCCTCGAGCGGTGCATGTGGGGAACGGACTGGACCCGAGCGATGGAACTCCTGACCTACGAGCAGGGCGTCGCCCCGTTCCGGCTGACCGACCGGCTCTCCGAGGAAGAGCGCGCCGATCTCATGGGTCGAAACCTGATGCGAATCTACGGCTGGGCGCCCGACGGCCAATCAGAATAATCGGACCGTCAGAATAATTCGAGCGCAAGCGCGATCAGAAGAGCGACCGCGAGGGCCATCAACAGACAGAACATCGGCAAGAAGAGATCGTGTATCGGCTCCTTGCGCTGCAGTTCCTCGTCCTCGGTCGGATGATAGGGCCGACGCGGCCAAACCCGCGCCGAGAGGTGCCGCGTCCCCCAAAACGTAAGCAGGAACGAAAGGCCGGAAAGCGCGGCCTTGAAAACGAAGATCACGATGCTTTCGATCATCTTCTTTCGCCCTCCAACGAGCCGGCCGTGTCGATCGGGGTCGGTCAGCCTTCCCGATTGGACTGGACATGCGCCCGGTCCGGCGATTAACCCTTGTGCGGGACAATTATTGCAGAGCTAACATGACAATGACCTTTCAAGTTTCGCTTTCATCGGCGACGACCCTATGACGCGGCAGGTATGGTTCATGGTCGTGTGCGGCGTCGTCGTCGTCATGATCGGCGGGGGATTGCGCCAATCCTTCGGGGTGTTTCTGCGCCCCGTCTCGATCGACCTGGAGATCGGCCGTCAGTTCTTTGGTCTGGTGATCGCGGCCCAGGCGCTTATCTACGGCGTCTCGCAGCCGGTCGCCGGATTGCTGGCCGACCGCTTCGGCTCCATCCGGATCATCGTCGCCGGGACCGTGCTTTATGCCCTCGGTCTGTGGTGGGCGAGCCAGGTCACCTCGTCTTTCGATCTGTTCCTGTCGCTCGGCCTGCTTGTTGGCCTCGGGCTGAGCGGTCCCACCCAAGTGCTGGTTCTCGGCGCGGTCGGCAAAGTCGTTCCGAACGAACGCCGCAGTCTCGTGTTCGGCACGATCATCGCCTCGACATCCTTCGGTATGTTCTTCTTCGTCCCCGGCGTGCAGGCCTTGCTCGATGCGATGGGCTGGCGGCACACCTTCATCGCCCTCGCCATCGCCATCGGCGTCCTGCCGCTGATCGTGATCGGCCTGCGCGGTGCTCCGGCCATCGAAGACGGCGGGCCGAAACAGTCGATCATGGATGCCATCGTCGAGGCGCGGGCGCATTCCGGCTACGTTCTGCTGACCCTGGGCTTCTTCGTTTGCGGCTTCCACGTCACGTTTATCGGCACTCACCTGCCGGCCTTCCTGACCGACGAGGGCGTCTCCACGACCTTCGCGGCCTATTCCCTCGCCCTGGTTGGCCTGTGCAACGTCGCCGGCGCCTATCTCTTCGGCGCGCTGGGCGACCGCTTCAGCAAGAAAAACCTGCTCACCTTGCTTTACCTCGGCCGCGCGGTGCTGATGTCGCTGGTGCTGATCATCCCCGTCACCAATATCACCGCATTGGTGTTCGGCGTGCTGATGGGCCTGCTGTGGCTGGCGACCGTGCCGCTGACCAGCGGGATCGTCGCCCAGGTCTTCGGCACGCGCTATTTCTCGATGCTGTTCGGCGTGGTGTTCATGTCCCATCAGTTCGGCAGCTTCGCCGGCGCGTGGCTCGGCGGCTATATCTACGACACCACCGGCTCCTACGACCTCATGTGGGCGATCTCGGTCGGCCTGGGGTTGGTTGCCGCCGCGCTGCATTGGCCGATCCGCGAGCAACCCCTGGCGCGGTTGTCGACCCCGGCCGGCTAACACACAAACGCAAGGAGCCTTCGCGATGAAACTGCGCAAGACCCTGATGGTCAAAGAGACGATCGAGACCGATGCGTTCGGGCGGGCCTGCGCACCGATCACGCGCGTCGTCGCCATGGCCGTCATCCGGAACCCGTTCGCGGGTCAATCGGTCGAGGACCTGTCGGCGCTTTTCGATATCGGCGGACAGCTCGGCGAGCGGCTTATGGGCGATGCCGTCGGAATGTTGGCCGGCGCCCCCGTCAGCTACGGCAAGGCCGCCATTGTCGGCGCGGACGGGGATTTGGAGCATGGCGGCGCGATGATCCATCCGAAACTCGGCAAACCGATGCGCGCCGCGGTCGGCGGCGGAGCCGCCTTGATCCCCTCCAACGCGAAGGTCGGGGCCGTGGGCACCGCCATCGACCTGCCGCTCGGCCATAAGGACGAAGCCTGGTCCTTCGACCATTTCGATACCATCACCGTCATGGTCGCGGACGCGCCGCGGGCGGACGAGATCGTGCTCTGCATGGCCGTGTCGGACGGCCCCCGCCCGCATCCCCGGGTCGGCAGCGCGCCGATCACGGATTGAGCCGAAGCCCCTCCCCGCTCATCCGGCCTCGGGCGACCAATCGTAAATCCGCGCCAGGCTGCCGCCCATCAGGGCCGCGCGGTCGCTGTCCGAGAGACGGTCGGTGAGACGGAACGGCTCGACCCCCTGGGCGTAGGTGATCAGATTGACGGCGCGGGTCCAATCGGTGCCCCAGAGGCAGCGCTCGATGCCGAAAGCCTCGAATATTCGGGCGAGCGGGTCCCAGATATCGTCATAGGGATAGGGCGCCTGCGACAGCGTGCAGGCTCCGGTGATCTTGACCGCGATGTTGTCGAACGCGGCCAGGTTCAGGAGTTTCGGCAGATCGGCGAACGGCTCCGGCGGGACCGGCGGCTCGAACGGTTGTTTCAGCCCGAGGTGATCGATCACCAGCTGGGTGTCCGGATTCTTGCCGGCGAGCTTCTCGGCGACATCGAGGCACCCCCAGCAGAGAAGGTTGACGGGAAGCGAATGCCGCGCGGCGGCGTCCAATACCCGCCCGATCCCCGGGTCGTCCGGATCGGCGGAATCCCGATACGCCATCATCACCCGGATCGCGACCGTACCGTCCAGCGCCGCCCAATCCGCGATGGTCTCGACCACCGAGGGGTCCGCCGGATCGACCGGCTTGATCAGGCCGAAGCGGCCCGGATGCTTGGCGTAGACCTCGAGCGCATAGCTCGCATCGTAGCGGTACATCGTATAGGGCGAGACCAGCAGCGCGCCGTCGACACCGACAGAATCCATCGCGGCCACCATATCGTCGCCGGTGACCTCGGGCGGCCCGGCCAACACGGCGCTCCACGGCCGCTCCGGGCGATCTCTCTCATAGGCGTGAACCTGGGCATCGATGATCGGCATGGCGTCTCTCCTTCTCCTATAAACTCGCGGTATGGCCCGTTCGACTGCGGCCTTCCCGGCCCGTCCTAAGCCGTGGCGCCGAGGACCCGGCGCAGCGCGTGGCCCCGATTGGTCGTGTGCGGACGCACCTCCGACGCCCATCGCCCCTTCTCCGCCTGCGCCGCCCATTCGGCACTCGCCAGCACGTCCGGACTGTCGATTTCGTAGATCGCGATATAGGTGGCGACGCCGGCACTCGGCAGGGTTACATCCTTGCCGCCAATGGGCACCGTGAAGGGCTCTGCCTTGGCGCGGGTAACCGCGCGCACGCCGGGCACGGTCGAGATGAAGGGCACATGTTCCTCATCATAGACTTCGTTGAACAACGCTTCGTGTTCGGCATCGATATCCATGGTGACTTCGAAGAAATAGCGCGTCGTGACCGGCATTTGGATTCCCTGCCCTACTGGTTGGATGAATTGCCCCCAGTATCGCGCCGGAGCGCGAACGCGTCCATTGCGGCGTGATCCATATGGCACGCCGACGAGGGAAAATCGCGAGATAAGGGGAAAAATGGTGACCCCTACGGGACTGCCCTAACCTATATAAATTAATGACTTATACGAAGGTTAGACAAATAATTGTTGCATAGGAACGCATGGGGGCGCATGAGCGATTGTCTAACCTTTATTGCCCCATTCTTTCGAGCCATTCCTTCGCACTTTCACCTGGCAGCCGGTCCGCAAGATACCGTTCCCGGAGCGTCTGGATCGCGAGCGCATAAGAAGCGACCGCGTCTTCTGCCCAGTCGTAATCGTCAGTCATTTTCACGCGCAGCTCTTATCCGCTGACGCAGATCTCCGTAATCAATCACCATAC
>JAYPOZ010000176.1:0-4951 GCA_038131165.1 Rickettsiales bacterium
CTGCCGGGCCACGACTGGCATCTGGTGTCCGCCCCGCACGGCTCCATCGTCGTCAACTCCGGCGACATGATGCGGCGCTGGACCAACCACCGCTTCCTTTCGACGCCGCATCGCGCCATCAACAACAATCCCGGCCGGGACCGCTACGCCATCCCGTTCTTCTTCGACGCCTATGTCGACTATCCGATGGCATGCCTGCCGACCTGTCAGGGCCCGGACAACCCGCCGCGCTACGAGCCGACCACCTATACCGACTACATGAAATGGTTCTCGCGCAAGAATTACGACCATGTGCGGGACAGAGTGGGCACCGAGGCCGCCGATCCGGGCGTGCCGAAAACCCAATCCGTGCGCGACTGAGCGAAGGACTTATCTGAAGTGCCCAAGATCGTCATCATCGGCGGCGGCATCATGGGCTCGGGCCTCGCCTGGCACCTGGCCAAGGCGGGCGCCGCGGCGGACGTCGTGGTGATCGAGCCCGACCCGACCTACGAGTTTGCGGCCACGCCGCGCGCCGTCGGCGGCATCCGCTTCGTCCAGGGCCTGCGGCAGAACCTGGAGATGTCGCTCTACGGGCTCGACGTCTACCGTGAGTTTTCGACGCTGCTGGAGACCGGCGGCGATCCCGCCGATGTCGGCCTCTACCGCTGCGGCTATATCTTCCTCGGCCGGGGCGACGATGTCCGCGGCTTCGAGGCCGACCACCGGATGCTGACGGAGACCGGTGCGGCGGTGCAGTTGCTGGACCGCCCGGCGCTGCAGGCCCTGATGCCGAGTTTCAATTTCGACGACGTCGACGCGGCGTTGTATTCTCCGGAAGACAGCCGGATCGACCCCCACGCGGCCCTCCAGGGATACCGTCGCGCGGCGATCCACCTCGGCATCGCCTACAGGAAGGACCGCGTCACCGCGATCGATCACGACGCGGCCAAGGTGACCGGACTCCGCCTGGAGAGCGGCGAGCGCCTTGACGCCGACCTGGTGGTCAACGCGGCGAATTGCTGGGCGCCGGAAGTCTGCCGGATGGTCGGCATGGAAATCCCGGTCGAGCCGGTTCAGCGCCAGACCTTTTTCTTCGACATCCAGGGCGACCTGAACCCCTTCCCCGGCGTCCGCGACCATACCGGCCTCAGCGTGCGCCCAGACGGGACCGGCTACATCGCCGGCAAGACGGCGGCGGGCGGCAGTCCGGGGTTCGACTGGGAGCTTGATCACCGGGAGTTCGACGACGTGCTTTGGCCGCTGATGGCGCACCGCAACAAGCGCTTCGAGGCGGTGAAATACAAAGGCGGGTGGGTCGGGCATTACGACCAGAACCGGCTCGATGGCAACCCGATCCTGGGCCCCTGGGTCGGCGGGTTGGAGAATTTCATCGTCGCCGCCGGATTCTCCGGCCACGGGTTGCAGCACGCCCCCGCCGTGACGCGCGGCCTTAGCGAGTTGATCTTGCACGGCGAATACCGCAGCCTCGATCTTTCGATCTTCTCCTACCGGCGCGTGATCGACGGCACCCCGATCCCGGATTCCGGACCGACTCCATGAAGTTCATCCATGTGACCGATACCCACCTGGTCCCGCCCGGCGAGCGCCTGTGCGCGCTGGAGCCGTCCGCGCGTCTCGCGGCCATCGTCGATTGCGTCAACCGGATGGACGGCGACGCGGATTTCATGGTCCTGACCGGCGATCTTTCCTACCACGGCGGCCAGCCCGCCTACCGGGCGATGAAGGAGATCCTCGCCGACCTGGAAATGCCCTGCCATCTGCTGATCGGCAATCACGACGACCGCGAGAGCTTCAAGCGCATCTTCCCGGAGACGCCGACGGATGGACACGGCTTCGTGCAATACGCCGTCGAGACCGAAGCCGGCGCCTTCGTGATGCTGGATTCGGTCGAGGACGGCCACTCCCACGGGGTGCTCTGCACGGACCGGCTCGCCTGGCTCGCGGCGCAGTTGGAGCGGTTCCGCGGGACACCCGTCTATCTGTTCCTGCATCACCCGCCGTTTCCGGTCGGAATCGGCTCGCTCGACGACTGCATGCTGCAGGACCCTGCCCCCCTGGGCCGGTTGCTGAAGGCACACGGCGATATCCGGCACATTTTCTACGGCCATGTACACCGGCCCATCGCCGGCTCATGGCTCGGTATCCCGGCGACGACCCTGCCGGGCACCAACCATCAGGTCGGCCTCTACCTCGGCCCGGAGCCGGACATGCTGGGCAGCCACGAGCCGCCCGCCTACGGCATCTGCCTGATCGACGACGAGACCGTGGTCGTCCACATGCGGAACTTCCTCGACGAGAGCCCGCGCTTCCTGCTCGCCGACCCCGCATCGAAGACCGCGGCGACGGCGGACGACCTCTCCCCGCTGCCCGCCAAGCTGCGGGGCCAGGCCTAGGCGCCTTTGCCGGTGTCGGATGCGGCTTAGCTTACTATCGGGAGATCAAGGAGAGGATAACGTGACCACACCTGCCTGCATCGACGGCACGCTCGTCATCGAAATCGCCGACGGCTGGAGTGCGGGCGCGGTCGCGGGGCGGTTGCTCTCGGAACTCGGCGCCCGGGTGATCAAGATCGAACCGCCCGAAGGCGACCGTTTGCGCCATCTCGGCCCTGGTGCCGATGGCCGAAGCAGCGCCACCTTCCGCAATCTCAACACCAACAAGGAAAGCATCGTTCTCGACCTGACGACACCGGCGGGACGCGACGCGCTGCACGGCCTCGCCGCCAAATGCGACGTGCTGATCGCCGACCAGACGACCCTGCAGGACACCGGTTTCGACCTCGACGACGGAGCGCTGACGGCGCGCAATCCGGGCCTCGTGCTCTGTCATTTCTCTCCCTTCGGGCGCAGCGGCCCGCTCGCGGGCCAGGCCGGCGGCGACCTGATGGCGCAGGCCATGGGCGGCGTCATCGCGACCACCGGGCATCCGGGCGAGTTGCCGCACAAGGCGGGCCCGCCTCTCGCCGTCCACAACGGGGCGCTGATGGGCGGCACCTCGATCCTGGCGGCACTCCATGAGCGCGAGCGCTCGGGCCTCGGCTCCGTCATCGACATGGCGCTCCACGACGGCATGGTCTCGCTGCTCTATACCTTCATTCCGGGCTATTTCATCTCCGGCAAGGCCCCCGGCCCGCAGGGCAACAAGCATCCGATGGCCGCCCCCTGGGACAATTTCCCGACCAAGGACGGCTGGGTCATCATCTGCATGGCGGACGACCGGCAATGGCGCAACTTCCTCGACCTGATCGGTAAGTCGGACCTGGCCGACGACCCGCGCTTCGCCACCAATGACGAACGGGTAAGGGATGACATCCGCCCCTTGGTCGACCAATTGGTCATCGACTTCCTGGCGCCGATGACGACCGAGGTGGCGTTGAAGGTACTCACCGAAGGACAGGTCCCGGCGGGCCCCATTTATGACCTGAAAGACCTCATGACGGATCCGCAGTTCCTGGAGCGCGACATGGTGGTGACGCTGGAGGACGAGACCGGTGCGGCCTACCGCACGCCCGGCACGATCTTCAAGATGAGCGAGACCCCGGGCCGCATTTATCGGCGCGCGCCCGCGCTCGGCGAACACGGGGAGATCGCGCCATGAGCGCCCCCCAAAAGAGCGCTCTTCAGAGCGGCCCCCTGAGCGGTGTCCGGATTCTGGAGCTGGCCGCCTATACGACCGGGCCGTTGGCGGCGCGGTACCTCTCGAACCTCGGCGCGGAGGTGCTGAAGGTCGAGCCGATGAAGGGCGAGTCGATCCGCGGCTTCGCCTATAAGATCGACGGGGTCAGCTATATTTTCCACGTCCACAACATGAACAAGCGCGGCATCGCCGTCGAGACCGCGTCGGACAAGGGCAAGGACATCCTGTTGGAGCTGGTGCGTCAGTCGGACGTGCTGATCGAGAATTTCGCCTATGGCCGGATGCAGAGCTGGGGCCTCGCCTATGACGACCTGAAGGCGGTCAATCCCCGCCTGATTTACTGCTCGCTCTCGGGCTTCGGGCATACGGGCCCCTACCGGGACATGCGCGCCTTCGACACGGTCATCCAGGGCATGGCGGGAGTGATGAGCCTGACCGGCACGGCGGCGAACCCGCCGACCAAGATCGGCGTTTCGGCGGCGGACAATGTGGGGGCCGCCACCGGCGCGATGGCGATCGCCGCCGCCCTCCACCACCAGCGACGGACCGGCCGGGGCCAGCACATCAACATCTCCATGCACGACGTGCAGGGCTGGATGTCCGCCGAGGCCTGGGCCCAACTCGACACCCCCGAGGGCGCGCGCCGCGACGGCAACCATCACCCCTCCCTGGCGCCGCAGAACCTCTACGAGACGGCGGACGGCATGATCGTGGTCGAGGTGGAGACCCAGAAACAGCTCGACGCGATGACGGCCCATCTGGACCTCGCCCCCTGCGCTCTGGCGGCGGCCAAGGCGCGCGAGGCGGAGTTCGACGCGGCTCTGGCGGCCTGGGCCCGTGCCCGGACGACGGACGCCGCCCTCGCCGCGTGCAACGCCGCCGGCATCCCGGCGGGCCGGGTGCAGAGCATGGCCGAGATCGCCGGCAATCCCCACACCTGGGCGCGCGGCATGCTGCTGGAGCTCGACCACCCGATCAGCGGCCCACTGAAACTGCTGGGCTCGCCCTTCAAGTCAAACCGCGCCCACGGGGTCACCCGGTGCACCGCCCCGGCCGTCGGCCAACACACCCGCGAGGTCCTGGCGGAGCTGCTCGGCTACGACGACGAGACGCTGGACGCGCTCGCCGAAGATGGCGTGATCCGGTTGGGGTGAGGGGGACGAAAGTCGCGATCAATCACGCGCAACGCGCGGAGTTTCGCGACCGTGTCAAAGCAAGTCAGAATTCCGGTAGCGGTATACGCAATGAGAACGCTCTAATCTTCCGGCGCGCGCCGCGCCGTCAGCCGAGAATGCGTCTCCTCTCTCCCTTG
>JAYPOZ010000177.1:0-4755 GCA_038131165.1 Rickettsiales bacterium
GTGCCGACGCGCGCCGGGGTTGGCGGGCTCGCCTCCCGCGTCAGGCGCGCCGGTCCCGGCGGGCTGACGGGTCTTTCGGGGGCGCCGCGGCCGAGCAGCGGCGAGCGCGCCAGCGGATTTCGAGAAGCCGCGGCCGGCGGTCTCGCGGGCAGGGCCTCGTCGGGTATGTTCAACTGAGACCGCGGCATGCTCTGCGGCGGGGGCGCCAGTAGGCCGCGCCCGCCCGAGGGCGCGGACGGCGTTGTCGTGGCCATGACAGGCCGTGATGGCAGCGGAGCGGTCTTCCGATAAAGCTCGGGGAGGTTCTGCTCCGGGCCAAGGCGATCCAGAACATCGAGGTCGACCGTTACCGTTGGATTGCCGTACTGATCGGTGTAGACGGTCGTCTGGGCATGGACAGCGCCAACCGCGGAAAATGCGACGATGCCGGCAAGGACGGCGGCAAGCCGATCCGGTTTCGGCAGTTGGCGGACGACGCGCGGGAAAAGTCTATGCATATTTGCCTTAAGGTAACGACGGCCCGTAAGCCTGCCTGTCTGCGAACCGAAGATATCGCAGGGGGCCAGCGGCTACAATAGAAACTCAGAACGGGCGACGGCGGTCAGCTGCGCTTCGCGACCAGGATTTCCGTGAGTTTGGTGTGCAGCTGTTCGTTTGTCGCCAGAATGTTCTTCGCGCCCAACTCGTAGCGGGCGCCGTCAAGATCGGTGACGAATCCGCCGGCTTCGCGGACCAGCAGCAGTCCCGCCGCCACATCCCAGGGCTGCAGGCCATTCTCCCAAAATCCGTCGTACCGCCCCGCCGCGACATACGCCAGGTCGAGGGCCGCCGCGCCATAACGGCGAATACCCGCGGTTTGCAGCATGATCGGGCGCAACTGGGTCAGATACAGATCGATCGTCGCTTCGTCGTGCAAATTGAACGGCACGCCGGTCGCCAGAACCGCTTCGTCCAAGCGCCGCCGCCCGGAGACGCGCAGCCGGCGGCTGTTCACGAAGGCGCCGATGCCGCGCTCGGCCCAGAATACCTCGTCCTTGATCGGATCGAAGACCACCCCGGCGATGACTTCGTTGTCGCGGGCCAGGCCGATCGAGACGCAGAAATGCGGCAGGCCGTGGAGAAAATTGGTCGTGCCGTCCAATGGATCGACGATCCAGACATGCGATGGATCGGCTCCCCTTTTCTCGCCGCTTTCCTCCATCAGGAAGCCAAATTCGGGCCGGCCTTTCCGCAATTCCTCCAGGACGATTTTCTCGGCCTTCAGATCGGCGGTGCTGACGAAGTCGCCCGGGCCCTTCTGGCTGACCTGAAGCTGGTCGACCTCGCCGAAATCGCGGATCAACGCGCGGCCCGCGCGCTCTGCGGCGCGCACCATCACGTTCATATTGGCGGAGCGTCTTGGCATGTTCCTACTTTCGGCGCGGCGGGCGCGGTGCCGCTAGTCCTTGGCGCGTTCGACGTAGCTGGCGTCGGCGGTGTTGATCACAACACGGGTGCCCGCTTCGATATGCGGCGGAACCAGGGTTTTGACGCCATTCTCCAGCGTTGCGGGCTTATAGGACGACGAGGCGGTCTGCCCTTTCACGACGGCATCGGCCTCCGTGACTTCGAGCGTGACCTTCTCGGGCAGGCTGACGCCGATCGGCGACTCTTCGTAGAATTCCATCTCCACCGTCATGCCTTCCTGCAAGAAGGGCACGGCGTCCTCGCCGATGAAGTCCTCATGCACGGTGACCTGATCGTAGGTTTCGTTATTCATGAAGGTATAGTCGTTGCCGTCGCTGAAGAGGAATTGGAACTGCATCTGATCGAGGCGGACGCGCTCGACGGTCTCGGAAGAGCGGAACCGCTCGTTCAGCTTGGTGCCGTCGCGAATGTCCTTGAGCTCGACCTGCAGGTAGGCGCCGCCCTTGCCCGGTTGGGTGTGCTGTATTTTCGTCGCGCGCCAGAGCCGGCCCTGATGCTCGATGATGTTGCCCGGTCGGATCGCGTTGCCGTTGATTTTCATCGTCTCGTCGCCGCTGTAATGAGGAATTTTCTAAGCGGCGCGGTTTATAGACCCTGCGCGGAGGACGCGCAATGCCGCGCTGTCTAGTCCGATGCCGCGGCGATCGCCGTCCGAAAATCCGCCATCGCGGCGGCCGGACCGTCCGGATGATTCCAGACCGAAGAAACGACGGCGAGAAAATCCGCGCCGGCGGCGACCAGCGGACCGCAATTCTGCGGCGAAATGCCCCCGATGGCGACGCAGGGCACCGACGTTGTCTCCGTCCACCAGTCCAGAATTTCGGGATCCGCCGAAGCGGTCGCCTCCTTGGTCGTCGTTGCGAAGAATGCCCCGAAAGCAACATAATCCGCCCCCGCCTCGGCGGCTTCGATCGCCAGATGGCGGGAAGACTTGCACGTCACGCCGACGATGGCGTCCGGGCCCAGCAGGCCGCGCGCCTCGGCATAGCTGGCGTCGTCTTGTCCCACATGGACGCCGTCGCAGCCGGTCTCGCGGGCCAGATCGGGCCGGTCGTTCATTACGAAGGCGATGTCGCGGTCCTGAGTCACCGGCCGCAATACATCGGCGGCGCGGCGGATTGCATCGTCGTCGACATCCTTCAGGCGGAGCTGCACGCACGCGGCTCCCCCCGCGTCGAGCGCCGCTTTCAGATGCTCGGCGAAACCGGCGAGGTCGTCGAGCCGCGGCGGCGTGATCAAGTAAAGCGCGGTGTTATGATCGTCTTTCATAATGCTCCCGGCGCCTGAAAGGCGTGCGCTATGCCTTGCCTTGGTAGATTTTAACGATCGTATCCAAGAGCTGCAGCGCCTCTTCCTTCGGGCGCTGGAAGGAATTCCGCCCGATGATGGCGCCGCTGCCGCCGCCGTCACGGATCTGGCGGATTTCCTCCAATAGTCCGTCCGTGCCGCGCGCGTTGCCGCCCGAGAAGACGACGAGCCGGCGGCCCGCGAAGGCGGCCTGCATGACGTGCTCGATGCGCTTCGACAGAGTCGAGGTATCGATCTTCTCTGCTTCGTAGACCTTGCGCGCGTCGTCCTGTTCGATGTGATCGGTCGGCGGTTTCACCTTGATGATATGCGCGCCCAGCTCTGCGGCGAGATGGGCCGCATAAGCGCAGACATCGATGGCTGTCTCGCCGGCCTTGCTGAGGTTTCCGCCGCGTGGATAGGACCAGAGCACGACCGCGAGGCCAACGGCCTTCGCCTCTTCCGCCAACTCGCGGAACTCCTCCATCATCTCGAACTGATCTTCGGAGCCCGGATAAATCGTGAAACCGACGGCCGAGCAACCGAGTCGCAGCGCGTCGCCGACGCTGCCGTAGACGGCCTGATCCATATTCGTCGAATGGCTGTTCGAGCTGTTGATCTTGAGAATGGTCGGAATTGCCCCCGCATAGGTGTCGGCACCCGCTTCCAGCATCCCGAGCGGCGCCGCGAAGGCGTTCAGCCCGGCATCAATCGCGAGCTGATAGTGGTAATGCGGGTCGTAACCCGCCGGATTTTTCGCGAAGCTGCGCGCCGGGCCATGCTCAAATCCCTGATCCACCGGCAGGATGACCATCTTGCCGGTCCCGGCGAGTTTGCCGGTCATTAGGATCCGGGCGAGGTTCGCCTTGCTTCCCGGTGTGTCGCTTTCGTAATTGGCGAGAATTTTCTTTACGCGTTGGGTGATTTTCATGTCGGCGTCCGTCCTCGATCTGCAGCTCCCTAGAGTCAGTTCTGGATATAGAAGGCGTGCGGTTTTTTCAACGCCGCATAAACGCAACTTCGTTCCGCTCTGTCGAACCCTTGTAAGTTACCGTATTATCGAGGGAACCAAGGAGTGCGAACGGCGATGGAACTGAGAATATTTAACCGGCGCGCGAAGGAAATCCGCCTTCAGGCCGGTACGATTCGGCCCGGCCAACTGACCGAGAACAACTCCGTCGTCATGTCGATGGCAGGAACCTATGTGCGGTATACCTTGATCGCCAGCGCCCTGGCGGTGGCCGCTTGCTACTATTTGCTGGGGCTTGTGGAGCCGGGCAGCGATGCCTATCAGACATTTCGCTCCGGCGCCTCGGTCATCGGCATCGGAGTCGCCACCCTGGCGGTCATATACGGCTTGTTCCGGGCGGCCGAATGGGTCGAAGCGAAGGCCGTGGCATTGGACGACCGGGAGGTTTTCGACGATCCGGACTTTCCACCGTCGATCCCGGTGCGCCGCTACATGATGCGCGCGATCTTCATGATTCAACTCGGCTACCGGCTGGTCATGTTCGCCGGCATCTGCGTCGTCGTCGGGGTGGTCTTCGTCTTTCGAGGGTTATTCCAGATGTAGGCGGCTTTCGGTCGTTTTGTCTATCGCCCTCGCTCGAATCCGCGCCAGATTTGTTGTGACGACGGACAATAACATACCAGAGGAATGGCTATGAGACTCGAAGGTAAGATCGGCATGGTGACGGCGGCGGGTTCGGGTATGGGCCGGGCAGGCGCGACCCGGTTCGCCAAGGAAGGGGCAGCGGTTGGCGTCGTCGATATCGACGAAGCGGCGGTGGCGGCTGTCGTCGCAGAGATCGAAGAGGCAGGCGGCCGGGCGGTCGGTATCGTTGCCGACCTGACGCAAGACGCCGACTCGAAACGCATCGTCAAGGAGACCGCGAACGCCTTCGGCGGATTGGATTTCGTCTGGAACCACGTGGGCCACCCGGGTCCGGCCTCGATCGAGGGTATCGAGATGAAGGATTTCGAGCTGGCGCTCGATCTCAA
>JAYPOZ010000178.1:0-4722 GCA_038131165.1 Rickettsiales bacterium
GCGAGACCATCGGCATGATGGCCCTGACCGAAGCGGGCGGCGGCTCGGATGCGCTTGGCGCCATGAAGACGACGGCGGTGCGGGACGGCGACGTATACAGGCTCAACGGTTCCAAGATGTTCGCCTCGATGGCGAACGAGACCGATGTCGGCGTTCTGCTTGCCAAGACGAATCCGGACGCGGGCGCCAAAGGCGTTACCGCGTTCATCGTCCAGCCGAAGAAGTTTCCCGGCTTCGAGGCACGCCCGATCGAGATGCTCGGCCTTTCGAAGGCGCTCAGGACCAATGCGGTGTTCCTCGACGATTTCGTCGTACCCGTCGAGGATCGGCTTGGCGAAGAGGGCGACGGTTTCAAGATCGTCATGCGGGCGCTGCAGCCGGGGCGGGTGACGGTGGCGGCAAAGGCGCTCGGTGTCGCGCGGGCCTGCTTCGAGGACGCGGTCCGTTACGCCAACGAACGTGAATTGCGGGGCCGACCGATCGGCAAGTTCCAGATGATTCAGGCCGATATCGCTGAAATGGCAGTCGCGATCGAAGCCAGCCGCGCCCTGGTCTACAAGGCGGCGCAGTTGATGGATGCCGACCTGCCGTCGAACCGAATATCGGCACTCGCAAAGTACCATGCCTCTCAGACGGCGAAAATGTGTGCCGACAAGGCGCAGCAGATTTTCGGAGGATACGGTTTGGCGCAGGAGTATCGCGTCTCCTGGCTCAAGTCCTATGCCGACCTGTTCTTCACCGGCGAAGGGACAGCGAACGTGCAGAAGATACTGATCGCGGAGGATGCGCTCGGGTATAAGGTCGCGGACCGGCATCACGGCTCGACCGGCTTGCGCGACCCGCGCAAGGACGACATCGCGAAAGAGCTCGCGGCGGCGGAGTGATCGGCCGGCCACAGGCGCCGGAAAAGGAGGGATCGATGAAGACGGCGGTCATGAAGATGTTGGGTCTGGAGGCGCCGATCTTCGCCTTCTCCCACTGCCGCGACGTGGTGGCGGCGGTCAGCCGGGCCGGCGGCATGGGCGTGCTTGGCACAACCCATGTGACGCCGGAGCAGCTCGATATCGAACTCGCCTGGCTCGACGCGCACACCGAGGACAGGAACTATGGCGTTGACCTGATGTTCGCCTCCAACGCGCGGCAGGAGTTCGAGGGCATGACCATCGCCGATGTCGACAAGTACATCCCGCCAGATCACCGCAAATTCGTCGACGATTTGATGAGGAAATTCGGCGTGCCGGAGCTGCCGCCCGGCGAGCGCGAGGCCATCTTCGACGAATACATGCGCGGCATGATCCGCACCCACAAATCGGCGGAAGCCCGGCTCGAGGTCCTGTTCCGCCACCCCAAGGCGAGAGTTATGGCGAGCGCCCTCGGCGTGCCGCCGGCGCACGTGACGGACGCCTGCCACGAACGCGGCATCAAGGTGGTCGGCATGGTGGGGCAGCCGAAGCACGTCCGGCGACATCGGGACGCCGGGATGGACATCATCGTCGCAGCCGGGCACGAGGCGGGAGGGCATGTCGGCGAGATCGCCGGCATGGTCCTGACGCCCCAGGTCGTGGAGGAAGCCGGTTCGATTCCGGTGCTGCATGCAGGTGGCATCGCGCGCGGCCGGCAGATCGCGGCGGCGCTGGCGCTCGGCGCCCAGGGTGTGTGGACCGGCACGATTTGGCTCGGCACGACCGAGGCGGAGACGACTCCGCTGGTGAAGGAGAAGATTTTCGCCGCGACGTCGATGGATACGCTGCGGTCCAAGTGCGGCACCGGTCATCCGGCGCGGCGCCTCCGCTCCGCCTGGGTCGAGGCATGGGAAGCGGAGGGCGCCCCGAAACCGCTGCCGATGCCGCTGCAATCAATCCTCGTCAACGAGGCGCTGGAGCGGATGGACAGATATCAACCGCGCGAACTCGTCTCCTATCCGGCAGGACAAGGCGTCGGCATGATGCAGGAACAGACCGATGTGCGCACCGTGTTCCGCGACCTGCTGACCGAGTTCGGCGAGACGATGGCGCAGCTCTCCGGCCTGTACGATGAATTGGACGGGGATTAGACAAATGAACGAGCCGCGGAAATATCATCTTGCCAACACCTGGCACGGGCCCGAACTGGCGGCGCGCGGCGGCTGGGTCCACGAATTCACTGAGGCTGAGATCGACGAGTTGGCAGCGGCGGCGGATGCGGTGATGAATCAAGACACCGCACAGCTCAGAGCCGATGCTTTCGATCTACCGCGCCTCGACCCGGTCCTTGCCCGCAACCGCGCCGAGCTGCTGGACGGCCGCGGTTTCGTTGTGTTGCGAGGATTGCCGGTGCAGGACTGGCCGATGGCGCGGATCGTCCGGGTCTATTGGGCGATCGCTTCGCGGATCGGCGTTCCGATCCCACAAAATGCCATCGGCAACCTGCTCGGCCATGTCACGGATGTCGGCGGCAATTCCGAAGACCCAAATCAGCGCGCACACCAGTCGAAAGGTGCACTGCCGTTCCACACGGATATCAGTGCGGAGGTGGTCGGCTTGCTCTGCGTCAAGGCTGCTCGTTCGGGCGGCGTCTCCGCGCTCGCCAGCGTTTCGGCGATTTGGAACGAAATGGTCAGGACGCGCCCTGACCTGGCGGAAGTATTGACCGAGCCCTTCCATCTGGACCGGCGCGGCGACGAAGTAGAGGGCCAAGCCCCCTGGTTCACCATGCCGATCCTCGTTCCCGGCGATGCCGGCGTATACATCTGCCACAACCCGCGGTTCGTGCGCAGTGCGCAGCGTTTTTCCGAACTTCCCCGTTTGACCAACCGACAGGAACAGGCGATGGACCTGCTACAATCCCTGGCGGACGACCCCCGCTTCAAACTGGAAACCGGTTTCCGGCCCGGCGACATTCAGTTCATCAATAATCTGATGTTGATCCACAGCCGAGGTCCTTACGAGGACTGGGAGGATCTCGGCCGTCGGCGCCACCTCTTGCGTCTTTGGCTAAGCGTGCCCGACGGCAAACCGATACCGGAAGCCTTGTACGCGCGCCACGGCGCCGATCCCGATACCGGCCGGCCTCGTGGATTCCATCTGCCGCCAGGATCCTTCGCGACCGTTCCTCTGCAACCACCTGAATTGATGGCGTAGAACAGGTAACGCAAGGCGAGCTCAACGAGCTTCGGGCGTCAACCCGCGTCGCGGCACTTATACATGATGGTGGCTTCCATCTCCTGCACCACCTCGTCGCGCTGGTTCTTGATCTCGCGCTTGAAGACGATGATGCCGCGCTCGGGTTTGCTGGTCGGCTTCTTCTCGATCACGGTCTGCTCGAGACGGATCGTGTCGCCGTGTTTGACCGCCCCTTTCATGCGCCACTTGTCGATGCCGAGCAGCGCCAGCAATGTGCCGTCATTGATACCGCTCGCGTATTGCAGGCCGCCGGCGACGCCGTAGACCATCGGCCCATGGGCAATGACTTCGCCGAACTGCGTGTTCTTGGCATATTCGTAGTTGGTATGGACCTCGTTGAAGTCGCCGGTAAGACACGCGAAGTTGACGATATCCGTGCCGGTAATCGTGCGCGCCGGGGTTCGGATCGTCATGCCGACCTCGAAATCCTCAAAATACAAACCGCGGACATTGTCGCTCATCGTTTTTCCCTCCCGAGGATCATCGTGCAGTTGGACGACAGGATGCCGCCTTCATTGTGAACAATGGCGACGTCGTGTTTCTTGATCTGGCGGTCTCCTTCGCCGCCGCGGAGCTGCCGCGTTGCCTCGACGATGCCAAAGATGCCGCCGCCGGCACCCGCCTGGGCGTGGCTCAGGAGCCCGCCATCGGTATTGACCGGCAGGCTACCTTCGATCGCCGTCTCGCCCTTGAGATACTTCTCGCCGCCCTCTCCCCGCTCTGCGAGGCCGAGTTCCTCCATCTCGATGATGGGGACGATGGTGAAGCAGTCATAGAGCTGCGCGAAGTCCATGTCTTTCGGGCCAAGACCCGCCATCTTGTAGGCGGCCTCGCCGGACTGCCTGGTTCCAAAATCGGTCAGGCTGGGAGCGGCCATCAAATGCTCGTGGGTGTGGAATTCGCCGATGCCGTAAAGCCAGGCGGGCTTGTTTGCAAGATCCGGCGCCCGGTCGGCCCGGGTCACCACGAACGCTCCCGCCGCATCGGAAATTAGGCAGCAATCGAGGATATTGAGCGGCTCCGCGATTGGCTTCGAATCAAGGACATCGTCGATTGTGATCGGCTTGGTCATGTGCGCGTTCGGGTGACGCAGTGCATGGTTGCGACCGTTGACCGCGACGGCGGCCATCTGCTCCCGCGTCGTCCCGAACTCCTTCATGTATCGCCGCGCGATCATGGCGTAGAAGCCGGGGATCAGCGGACCATAAGGGTTCTCGAAATAGGGGTGGCCCACGATGGTCAGCGCCGCGACGGCCGCATCACGGCTTTGCCCGGTCGCCCGGTTCTCGCCCGCGCAAACCAGCACGGTGTCGCAGTGCCCGGCGAGAACAGCCTCCACCGCGTGTTTCAGCATGACTGCCGGGGAACCGCCGCCGACCGCGACCGACGCACAGTAGCGCGGCTGGATGCCGAGATACTCGGCGACCACGGTGCCGAGCATGAAATAGGGTTCGGTCATGGTGTAGGCGGTGAGGAGGCCGTCGACGTCCTTCAAGGTCATTCCCGCGTCGTCGAGCGCCCGTTTGCAGGCCTGGGCGTTGAGGCCGATGCCGGTCATGTT
>JAYPOZ010000179.1:0-4431 GCA_038131165.1 Rickettsiales bacterium
GATGAAAATCAGCGAGTCCGGCAGTACGGCCATCTCCAGGATATCGTCGCTGGTGATCAGACGGTCTGCGCCGTCGACGGCCAGCGGCCGCGGCTTCGACCCGGTGGCGATGACGATCTTCTCCCCCGTCAGGGTTCTGCCGTCGACGTCGACGGACCGGGCGGAGACGAAACGGGCGCGGCCGCGCACCAGCTCGATCCCCCGGCTTTCCAGACTGCCGACGAAGGCGGCCGGCGTGCCTTCGACGAAGGTCCGTTCGCGCGCGATCAAGGCGCCCCAATCCAGCGACACCTCGCCGACCGATATCTTGTGCTCGCCCGCGCGTTCGATCGCGGCCAGGGTCTGCGCGGCGGCGACAAGTACCTTCTTCGGCACGCAGCCGCGCAAGGGGCAGGTCCCGCCAACCTCCCAGGATTCCACGATGGCGACCGACTTGCCGGCCGCCCGCGCGACCCCGGCGGCACCCATGCCCGCATTTCCGGTGCCCAGCACCACCACATCGAAATTGTCAGCCATCGTCTTCCCCTCCAATATGTCCCGGGACACAGTTCGCGGACACGCTACCCCATTCCTCAAGGAAAGCACATTGCCGGACACGGAAATATGAACACCATCGCACCGAACTTCGAAGGCCTTGCCGACAATTACAGCCGGAACCGTCCGCAGTATCCGCAGCGCATGTTGGGCGAGTTGCAGGAACTCTTGCCCGGCGGACCGTTGGCGATCGCCGACCTGGCCTCGGGCACGGGCATATCGACACGGGCGCTGGCCAAGGTTTTTCGGGAAAGGGCGCATATCGTTGGCGTCGAGCCGAGCGAGGATATGCGCCGCCGCGCCACCGAGGACACGAGCGGCGGCGATATCGAGTACCGCGACGGCACCGCCGAGGCGCTGTTCTTCGAGGACGGCGCGCTCGATCTGATTTTCGTTGGCCAGGCCCTGCACTGGTTCGACCGCCCCGCCTTCTACGCCGAGGCGGCGCGGTGCCTGAAGCCCGGCGGCGTGGTCGCCATCGCCCGCAACACCCGCAACTGGCGCAAGAGCGAATTCGTCTCCGAATACGAGGCGTTCCACGAGAAATACCTGCCCGGATTTTCCCGCAACGAGCGCGAACTCGATGCGGAAGCCGAATTCAAGCGGCTGGACTGGGTCGGGCGCACCGCTGTCTTCGAAGAGGAATGGATACGGCCGATGAAGCTGGCGACCTTCCTCGGCATGGCGCAATCCTCCAGCAAAGTCACCCAGGCGCTGCACGCCGCCGGTTGGGACGCGGGGATCGCGGAACTGACGGCGCTGGCCGAGCGGCACATGGACGGTGACGGATTTATCGTCCTCCCCTATCTCAGCGTCATGGTTTGCGCGGTGAAATCGCCTAACTAGTTTCGGAGCCGCCCGTCACAACGGAGGAAGTCATGCTCGATCTGCCAAAGAAAGTCACCGTCGTCGAAGTCGGCCCGCGCGACGGGTTGCAGAGTTTCCCGCGCTGGGTCGAGACCGACACCAAAGTCGCGATGATCGACCGCCTGTCGGCGGCGGGCTTCCCCGTGATCGAGGTCACCAACTTCGCGCATCCGAAGGTCATTCCGAACCTCAAGGATGCCGAAGAGGTGATGGACCGGATCGAACGCCGCCCGGGCACGGTCTACCGCGCCCTCGTCCCCAACGCGCGCGGCGCCGAGCGCGCCACGCACACCCGATGCGACGAAATGCTGGGCCTGATCACGGTCTCGAAGACCTATCTCGCGAAGAACCAGAACATGGAACGCGACGAAGCCATCGATCAAGGCATCAAGGCGTTCGAGATCGCGGAGAAAGCCGGCGCCGCTTTCGTCATGGCGCTCGGCATGGCGCTTTGGTGTCCCTACGAAGGCCGGATCGACGAAACGGATTCGCTTGCGGTTGCGCGGCGCTATTACGATGCCGGTATCCGCCGGTTCTATTTCGCCGGCTCCGTCGGCATGGAGGACCCGCGCCACGTCAACGCGCTTTTCCGCCAAGCGACCGCGGCCTTCCCGGACGCCGAGTTCGGCTGGCACGTCCACAACCTCGCGGGGATGGGCACGGCGAACATTCTGGCGGCGCTGGACGGCGGCGCCCGCTCCATCGAAGGCGCCATCTGCGGCCTCGGCGGCGGCATCGTCATGCCGACGACGATGGGCTCGGTCGGCAATTTCCCGAGCGAGGACATCGTCCACATGCTGAACGAGATGGGCATCGAGACCGGTGTCAACACCAAGGCGGCGATGGCGGCCGCGAAGGATATCGCCGAATTGCTGGACGTCGAGCCGCGCAGCCACGTCACCCATTGCGGCACCCGCGCCGACGTGCAGATGAAGGGCAAAACCAACCCGCGCGCGCATCCGGTGTGAGCGCGGACCGCCGACGCGGGCCGCTCACCTCCGCTGCGGAGCGGCGAGCGGGTGAGGGTCCCTTCGACAATTCGCTTTCCTCATGCTTAACTTTGAAAAACAACATTCCCGCGGAGACGATCCATGAAGTTCGGCTGGCTGACCCTCGCTCTCTCTCCCTCGCCCGAAGAAGATTCAGCGCGGATCGACCAACAGATCGCGCAGGTGCAGGAGGCCGAACGGCTCGGCTTCGCCGACGTCTGGCTGACCGAGCATTATTTCACCGGCGAGAGCGTCTATAACGATGCCCTGACCTTCGCCTCGGCTCTCGCCATGAAGACCGAGCGCATCCGCATCGGCTTCGCGGTGGTCCAGATGCCTTTCCATCACCCGGTGCGGCTCGCGACGCAACTGGCGCTGCTCGACAATCTCAGCCATGGGCGGATCGATGTGGGCGTCGGCAAGGGCACGGTCTACAACGAGTACGAATTCGTCGGCCACGGCCTGCGCAGCGACGACAGCCGCAAGCGCATGGAGGAAGCGACCGAGATCCTGAACCGCATCTGGACGGAATCGCCGCTGACCTTCAAGGGCGAGTATTACGACGTGCACGTCCCCGCCCTGCGCCCGCGCCCGGTGCAACAGCCGGGACCGCCGCTCTGGCGCAGCGTCATCTCCCCGGGCTCCTTCACCGAATGCGGCAAGCTCGGCATCCCGATCCTGACCGCGCGCCTGCCGGTCGACAAGATCAAGGAACGCTGGGCGCTTTACGAAGCGGGGCTCGACGTGGGCGGACACGACGGCGCGACCCGCACCCGCCTGCTGGAGCAAAGCGCGCTGTGGCGCAACGTCTATGTCGCGGAATCCGACGCCCAGGCCGAAGACGAACTCTCGGACCTGCTGGCGCACACGCGCGATCACATGATGCATGTGCGCGAGGCCTACAATCCGGAGGATTTCGTCATCGATCCGGCGATGCTCAATGCCTGGGCCGACCCGGCGGTGCCGAATTCGACGGCCGTCCCCTATGTGCTGGAGACCGGCTCCATCTACGGTTCGCCGAAGCGGGTGCGCGAACAGGTGGCCGAATTGCGCGACGTCGGCGTGCGGCATCTGCTCTGCCAGACCGGATTCGGCGAGATGAGCCACGAGCAGAACCTGACCTCCATGCGCCGCTTCGGCGAAGAGGTCATGCCGGCCTTCGCCGATGTCGGCGTCGCGGCGGAATAGATGGACATCCGGCGTTTCGGCGTAACCTCCGAGCACGGCCCGCTGATCAGCCGGGGCGTCATTCACAACGGAACCCTGCATCTCTCGGGCGTCACCGCGGCCGGTCTCGAAGCCGATACCGCCGACCAGACCCGTGCCGTCCTAAAGACCATCGAGGCGCTTCTGGCCGAGGCCGGGACGGATAAGGACCGCGTCCTGACGGCGCATATCTGGCTTGCTGATATGGCCGATTTCCAGATCATGAACGCGGTTTGGAACGATTGGGTCGACGCCGACCGGCCGCCCGCACGTACCTGCGTCAGCGGCGAACTGTACGATCCGGATTGCCGGATCGAGATCGCCGTGACGGCGAGCGTCGATGCCTGAGCGCGGCGGAACGGCGGAACGCTATGGGCTGATCCGGGGCCCGGAACGGCCGTCGATCTGCCTCGCCATGGCGAAGGACGACTGGGTGACGGTCTGCTGCACGGCCCCCGACCGGAGCCAGGACATCAGCGGCCAGACGCGCCAGATTTTCGACATCTTCGAGCGCCACCTGGCGGAAGCCGGAAGCTGCATCCAGCATGTGCTGTTCGCCCAAGTCTGGTTGAAGCGGATGTCGGACTACGCCGCCCTCAACGCGGTCTGGAACGATTGGATCGATTCCGACCACCCGCCGGCGCGTTCCTGCGTGCGCGCCGATATGGCCCGCGCGGACTCGCTGATCGAAATCCGCATCACGGCCGCCCGCTAGAATCCGCGCCCCTACCATTGCGGCCCAATCAAATCGTTCAAATATTAAGCTACCCACTCACCCGGCAGGAGAACTCCCATGGAAGCGAAAACGAAATTCTATATCGACGGCAAATGGGTC
>JAYPOZ010000180.1:0-4393 GCA_038131165.1 Rickettsiales bacterium
GGGCCCGCCCTGCCGGTCGCCGGCCTGCCGCGGTCGCCGGCGCTGCCGCCTGCATGGCGGCGCCGGCTCGGGTCCGCCCCAGGGCAACCGCAATGCCTGGAAGCACGGTCTGTACGCCGCCGCCGAGGTCGCCCGCTGGCGGGAGCTCGGCCACATGATCCGCGAAATGGAAGCCTTCCTCGCCGAGATCGCCCTTTCTCCCACCCGACGCTCCGGGCGCTGGTCCGCGCGTCCGCTGGCGCCACGGTTGCGGGCTCCCCGATCCGGTCCGCCTCGCGCCGCGCCGTCCCGCATGCGGGTTCTGCTGGCGGAAAAGCGGTATTGTAGTACTGCGCAGGGGGTCGTTCCCGGATTTTTGATAACCGGTCCCTGGCCTTGGGGTGCGATCGGGCCGCCCGGTTCCGTTGGGCGCGCGGCGGCGCATTCCGGCGCCGCCAAATCTTGCGGCCCGGCCAGACCGTCTCCATATAATCCTTGCGGATGCCGCAATCGGGTCCGCAGCCGAAACTCTCGGCACATTAACGTTTCGCCTCGAGCGAGGGGAACGAATGGAGGTAGACTATGAATTTCGAGAATTACACCGAAAGATCGCGCGGATTCGTCCAATCGGCCCAAACCCTGGCCATGCGCTCCGGACACCCGCAATTGACGCCGGAGCACCTGGCGAAGGTTCTGCTCGACGATAAGGAAGGCCTGGCCGCGGGTCTGATCCGGGAGGCTGGCGGCGATCCCGCCATTGCCCTGCAGAAGATCGAGGCGGCGCTTGCCAAGCTGCCCTCCGTCGAGGGCTCGGGCGCAGGGCAGGTCTATCCGTCCCGCGAATTGGTGCGCTATTTCGAGCAGGCGGAAGAGCTGGCCGACAAGGCGGGCGACAGTTTCGTCACCGCGGAGCGGATGCTGCTGGCGTTGGCGCTCTCGCAAGGAACGGCGGCCGCCAAGGCTCTCGCCGATGCCGGCGTCACCGCGCAGGGGCTCAACACCGCGATCAACGCGCTGCGTCAGGGCCGCTCGGCGGACAGCGCCACGGCGGAGGATCAGTACGAGGCGCTGAAGAAATACACCCGCGATCTGACGGCGGCCGCGCGCGAGGGCAAGATCGACCCGGTCATTGGCCGGGACGAGGAAATCCGCCGCACCATGCAGGTGCTCTCCCGGCGGACCAAGAACAATCCCGTGCTGATCGGCGAGCCCGGTGTGGGCAAGACCGCCATCGTCGAAGGGCTGGCCCAGCGCATCGTCAACGGCGACGTGCCCGAAGGGCTGAAGGACAAGCGCCTGCTGGTGCTCGACCTCGGCGCGCTGGTTGCCGGCGCCAAATTCCGCGGCGAATTCGAGGAGCGCCTGAAGGGGGTGCTACAGGAGCTCGACGCGCAGACGGGCGAGGTCATCCTGTTCATCGACGAGCTGCACACGCTGATCGGCGCCGGCGCGGCCGAAGGCTCCATGGACGCCTCGAACATGCTGAAGCCGGCCCTGGCGCGCGGCGAGTTGCATTGCGTCGGCGCCACCACGCTGGACGAGTACCGCAAGCACATCGAGAAGGACGCGGCGCTGGCGCGCCGGTTCCAGCCGGTCTTCGTCGCGGAGCCGACGGTCGAGGACACCATTTCGATCCTGCGCGGCCTGAAGGAAAAGTACGAGCTGCACCACGGGGTGCGGATCACCGATAGCGCCATTGTCTCGGCGGCGACTCTCTCCAACCGCTACATCACCGACCGCTTCCTGCCCGACAAGGCCATCGATCTGGTCGACGAGGCGGCGAGCCGCCTGCGTATGGAGGCGGATTCAAAGCCGGAGGAGATCGACGAGCTCGACCGCCGGATCATCCAGCTCAAGATCGAGCGCGAGGCGCTGAAGAAGGAATCGGACAAGGCCAGCCAGGAGCGGCTGCAATCCCTCGAGGCCGAGCTCGCGGAGTTGGAGGCGAAATCCGCGCAATTGACCGCACGTTGGGAGGCCGAGAAATCGAGCCTGCACGATACCCAGGGCCTGCAGGAAGCGCTTGACGCGGCGCGCATCGAGGCCGAACGGGCGCAGCGGGCGGGCGATTTGACCCGGGCCGGGGAATTGCTCTACGGCGTTATTCCCGACCTCGAGGCTAAGCTCGGCGGCGGGGAAGTCGGGAGCGAGGACGGCGATGGCGACCGTATGATCAACGAAGAGGTCCGCGACCGCGATATCGCCGCCGTGGTCTCGCGCTGGACCGGCATTCCCGTCGACTCGATGCTGCAGGGCGAGCGCGAGAAGCTGCTCGCCATGGAGGAGGCGCTCGGCGACCGGGTGATCGGCCAGCAGGAAGCGGTGGTCGCCATCTCCAACGCGGTGCGCCGCGCGCGCGCCGGATTGCAGGACCCGAACCGGCCGATCGGCTCGTTCCTGTTTCTCGGCCCCACCGGCGTCGGCAAGACGGAGCTCACCAAGGCGCTCGCCGGCTTTCTGTTCGACGACGACCAGGCGATGGTCCGGATCGACATGTCGGAATTCATGGAAAAGCATTCCGTGGCCCGGCTCATCGGGGCACCTCCCGGCTATGTCGGCTACGAGGAGGGCGGCATGCTGACCGAGGCGGTTCGCCGCCGGCCCTATCAGGTCGTGCTCTTCGACGAGATCGAAAAGGCTCATCCCGACGTCTTCAATATCCTGCTGCAGGTGCTCGACGACGGGCGCCTGACGGACGGGCACGGCCGCACCGTGGATTTCAAGAACGTGGTCCTGATCATGACCTCGAACCTGGGGGCGGAGATTCTCGCCAACCAGCCGGACGGCGAGGACAGCGGCGCCGTCCGCGGTCAGGTCATGGAGGTCGTCCGGGCGTCGTTCCGGCCGGAATTCCTGAACCGGATCGACGAGGTGCTGCTGTTCCACCGCCTGTCCAGGGCGCACATGACCGGGATCGTCGAGATCCAGCTGCGCCATCTCGTGGCCATGCTGGCGGACCGCAAGATCACCCTCGACATCGATCAGGCGGCCAAGACCTGGCTCGCCGACAAGGGCTACGATCCGGTCTACGGGGCGCGTCCGCTGCGCCGGGTCATCCAGCAGGAGCTGCAGAACGCGCTGGCGACGATGGTGCTGGCGGGGCGGATCGCCGACGGCGATACGGTGCATGTCTCCGCCGGCGAGGGCGGGCTGACGATCAACGGCGAGATCGCGGAAGCGGCCTGACGGCCCGGCGCTAACGGCCGGCCGTCTACTGGTTGGCTGGGCGTTCCGCGAGTTGGCGGGTCTGGGTGAGGGCGGCGTATTGCTGGTCGACCGCCGCCCGGTGGGCCTTGAAGGCGGCGAGCTCGCGGCCCGCCAGCTTGCGGCCCGACGGCAGCTTGATGCTGCGCGGGTTTACCTGGCGGCCGCTCTTGTGCACCTCGTAGTGCAGGTGCGGCCCGGTCGAGCGTCCGGTCGAGCCGACAAAGCCGATGATCTGGCCCTGGCGGACCCGGACGCCGGTGCGGATGCCTTTGCCGTAGCGGTGCATGTGGGCATAGGCGGTCTTGTAGGTGCCGGTGTGGCGGATGCGGACGTATTTGCCGTAGCCGCCCTTGCGCCCGGCGAAATCGACGACGCCGTCGCCGGCGGCGAAGATCGGCGTGCCGGTCTTGGCGGCGAAGTCGAGGCCCTTGTGCATCCGGGTATAGCCCAGGATCGGATGCCGCCGCCGGCCGAAGCCGGAGGAAATCCGGGCCCCGTCGATCGGGGTGCGCAGCAGGGCCTTGCGGACGCTTTGCCCGCTGGCGTGGTAGTAATCGACCTGTCCGTCCCGGGTCTCGTAGCGGTAGAGCCGGGTTTTCTCGCCGCTGAGCACCATCTCGGCGACCAGGATGTCGCCGGACTTGACCATCCGGCCGCGGTCGTCGCGATATTCGTCGAACATCAGGTCGAAACTGTCGCCCGCGCGGATGTCGCGCTGGAAATCGACGTCGAAACTGAAGATATGGATCAACTCCGCCAATGTGTTCTGTTGCAGGCCGGCCCGCACGCCGGCGACGTAAAGGCTGGAGTCGATCTCGCCGCCGGACTGCACGGTAAACCGGTTAAGCGGGCGCGCGATCGCCTGCGCGTGATAGCCCGTCTCCGTTTGGCGGACCGAGATTTCGCGCTCGACGCTCTCCGCGATGCTCAACGAGAGCAATTCCGGCGCCGCTTCCGGTATCGGGCCGGGCTGCAGGGTCAGAGCGATCTGCTGGCCGGGTTTGATCCGCCGCGGCTTGTATATCTTGGCCATCGCTCGGATCGCCCGGTCGGCGTCGGCCGCGGGGACGCCGGCGTCGACGATCAGCGCCATCAGCGTGTCGCCCTTGTCGACCGTGCGCACGTCTTCGTAAACCCGCGCCAGTTGTGTCGACTCGGCTGCACTGTCGCTGGCCAGATGCGACAGGTCGGCGACCGGCGACACCGG
>JAYPOZ010000181.1:0-1318 GCA_038131165.1 Rickettsiales bacterium
GTTCCAGATGGTGCAATCCGACATTGCGGACATGGCGGTCGCCATCGAGGCGAGCCGAGCGCTTGTCTATCAGACCGCGCAACGGATGGACGCGGACCTGCCGACCAATCGCATGGCATCGCTCGCGAAGTATCATGCGTCTTCGACGTCGAAGCTTTGCACCGACAAGGCACAACAGATTTTCGGCGGCTACGGCCTTGCCTGCGAGTATCGGGTCTCCTGGCTGAAATCCTACGCCGACCTGCACTTTACCGGCGAAGGGACGGCGAACGTCCAAAAGATCCTGATCGCCGAGGACGCGCTCGGCTACAAGGTGGCCGACCGTCACCATGGCCATACCGGGCTGCGCGACCCGCGCAAGGACGATATCGCGGACGAACTGACGCCTTCGGCCGCCGAATAGCGGCCGGCCGTCCGGAAAGGACCGAGCATGGACAACGACCTGCCACTCGAAGGGTTACGCGTTCTCGACCTGTCGCAAGGTATCGCGGCGCCCTATTGCGGGATGCTGCTGGCGCAGAATGGCGCCGATGTCATCAAGGTGGAGCCACCGGTGGGCGACTGGATTCGGCGGGTCGGCAAACCCTATGACGACCAATCGGCAAGCGCGATCGCAGCGAACAAGGGCAAGCGCAGCATCGCGATCGACCTGAAGCAGCCGGAAGGTCTCGCGATCGCAAAACGCCTTGCGGGCGACGCGGACGTCATCCTGCAGAATTACCGGCCCGGCATCATCGAGAAGTTCGGCCTCGACTACGCCACCGTCAGCCGGGAGAATCCGAAGGTCGTCTATCTCTCGCTGACGGGATTCGGTCAGGCCGGACCGAAATCGACGCATCCCGCGACCGATTCCGTGATGCAGGCATTCTCCGGCTTCATGTCCATGAACAAGGACCGGACCGGCAGTCCGCAGCGCCTCGATTACTATCCGATCGACGTCATCACCGGTCTCTACGCCTACGAGGGAGTGAGCACCGCGCTCTATCGCCAGGCGACAAAGGGCAAGGGCCGGCATATCGAGACGAGCCTTTTGGAGATGGCCCTCGCCTTTCAGGAATCGAAACTGATCGAGCGCATCCTCGAAGGTCCCGTCTCCGAGCCGATCGGAGCCCTGGTCGGCACGTTCCGCACCACCGACGGGTTCATCAACATCAACGCCCGTCGCGAGGCTCATTTCCACGCCCTGTTCCGTCGTCTGGGGCGGGAGGCGGTCATCACCGATCCGAAGTTCGTCGACGATCGGGTGCGTGTCGAGAATCGAGAGGAACTCGACGCGATGCTACGAGAGGACGTGGCAAAGATGACCACGGCTGAATGC
>JAYPOZ010000181.1:1328-4352 GCA_038131165.1 Rickettsiales bacterium
ATGCATTGCTGACGGAACTCGACGTGCTCCATTCCCCGGTTGCCGACCACGGCTCGATCATGGAGCACCCTCAAGTCACGGCAATCGATGCGATCGACTGGGTCGAGCATGCGATGGTCGGCCGCATTCCGATGGCGAAGATAGCCGGCGTTCCGGCATTCGCGAAAGACGATCCGCGCGCCCGCGCGCCGCATGTCGGCGAGCACACATTGGAGATACTGGGCGAAATCGGGTTCGGGACGGACGAAATCGCCGCGCTGCGGGCGAAACAGGCGGTTGCGGTCTTCGCGCCGGAACGCGCCAAGGAATACTCCGCTTAGGAATAGACCAACGTTAGGGAGATCCGCATGGGACCGCTTTCGCATTTGAAAATCGTCGAGTTTGCCGGGATCGGTCCTGGGCCAATGGCGGCGATGCTGCTGGCGGACCTCGGGGCGAATATCATTCGGCTGGAACGCATTCAGGGGCCGTCGATCAAGTTGCGCTCGGGAATCCTGAACCGGAGCCGTCGGTCTATCTCGATCGATCTGAAGAAACCCGAAGGCGTCGAGACGGCGCTGACTTTGCTGGATCGGGCGGACGGTTTGATCGAAGGGTTTCGCCCCGGCGTCATGGAGCGTCTCGGCCTGGGGCCGGACGTCTGCCTCGCCCGCAATCCGAAGCTCGTCTACGGACGGATGACGGGCTGGGGACAGGACGGACCGTTGGCGCATGCGGCCGGGCACGACATCAATTATATCGCGCTGACCGGGGCCTTGAACGCGATTGGCCCGAAGGACGGTCCGCCGTCGCCGCCGCTTAACCTCGTCGGAGATTTCGGCGGCGGCGCACTGTATCTCGCATTCGGTCTTGTCTCCGCCATTCTCGAGGCGACGCATTCGGGGAAGGGCCAAGTACTCGACGTTGCCATGACCGAAGGCGCTGCATCGCTCATGACGTCGATTTACGGATCGCGCGCGATGGGCGTGTGGAGGGACGCGCGGGAAAGCAATCAGACCGATGGCGGCGCGCACTATTACGGCGCCTACGAGACCAAGGACGGCCAGTATATCTCCATCGCCTCGATCGAACCGCAGTTCTACGCCGAGCTTCTCGAGCGTCTGGACCTGACCGACGAAGACATGCCGGCGCAGCTCGACCGCGAGGATTGGCCCGCAATGCGCGCGCGGTTCGAGGCGCTGTTCCGGACCCGAACGCGGGACGAATGGTGCGCGTTGCTTGAAGGAACGGATGTCTGCTTTGCGCCGGTCCTGTCGATGGAAGAGGCACCCGACCATCCGCATATGAAGGCACGCGGCGCTTTCATCGAGGTCGGCGGCGTGGTCCAGCCGGCACCGGCTCCGCGCTTCAGCCGGACCCCGGCCGCGGTCAGTTGTCCGCCGCCGCAACCGGGACAGGATACCGTGTCCGCGTTGACCGATTGGGGCGTGCCGGAAGAAAACGTATCGAAGCTTCTCGCTGACGGGGTTGTCTGGCAGCGGGACTAGCCAGGGGGAAAAGACGCTGATGGGAGATGGTCTATACTTCGAGGAATATGCCGACGATTGGAGCTACCAGACCGGATCGAAGGTGATTTCGGAGGAAATGGTCCGCACCTTCGTCGAGAGTTTCGGCTACACGTCGCCGACCTTCGCCGACAAGGACTATGCGAGCCGCGAGTACGCCGGGCGCATGGCCCCAGGCCTCCTCGGCCTCACGGTAGCAGAGGGACTGGTCCTCAACGAGGGACTGACCCGGCGGCGCGGCATCTTCCTCATGGAATTGACGCCGAAATTCCTCAAACCGATCCATGTCGGAGATTCGATTTCGAACCGCGTTTCGTTCCATTCGAAGCGCCTGACCAGCAAGCCGGACCGAGGTGTCGTCATCACCGACCACGATGTCGTGACGGACAAAGGCGACGTCGCCATCCGCTATCAGTCGGTGCGTATGATCCGGACGCGGCAATTCGTCGAAGGGGCCGGTTCATGACCAAGGACATGTCGCACGATTTCGCCAAGTTCGCGGTCGAGACGAAATACGAAGATATACCGGAAGACGCGCGGGACGCGGCGAAGAAAAGTCTCCTCGATACGGTCGGGGTGATCATCGCCGCGAGCGGGCTCGAGCCGGCGGTGGCGCCGGTGGCGGAGCTGGCGGTCGAAAGCGGCGGCCGGGCGGAGAGCGCCATCCTCGGCTTCGGCGGCCGGGTACCGGCGCTGATGGCCTCCTTCGTCAACGGCGCGATGGCGCATTGCCTCGACTTCGACGATCACGCACCGGAAGGCCACCATCCCAGCAGTTCCATCGTCCCGGCGACGCTGGCGATCGCCGAGCGCATCGGCGGCGTCTCCGGCAAGGAGCTGATCACGGCAATCGCGCTCGGCCAGGACATGTTCCTGCGGCTGCGGCGCAACGTCGGCTGGAAGCAGGACTGGCACCTGACGACCGTCGTTGGCGTGTTCTCGGCAACCGCGTCCTGCGGCCGCGTGCTGGGCCTCACGCAGGAGCAGATGGTCAACGCCTTCGGCATCGCCGGCACGCAGTCGTCCGGCACGCTTGAATTCGCCTATGGCGTCGGCTGTGCGCTGCGGGGCATGTATGCGGGGTTCACGAGCAAGGCGGCCGTTCTGTCCGCGCTGATGGCCGAAAAAGGCGTCACCGGCCCCGAGGGTATGTTCGAAGGGAAGGCCGGTTTCTTCAATGTCTATTTCGATGGCGAATACGACCGCGCGAAGATTCTCGACGGCCTCGGCCGCGATTTCACGGGCGGCTCATTGCTGTACAAACCATGGCCGTCCTGCGGCGTGTCGCACACCTTCATCCATGCGACCATCGAGGCGATGAGAGAGAATGCGCTGACGGTCGCCGACATCGATGAAATCCGGGTACACGTCGGCGATTTTCAGAGCGGGTTGTGCGAACCGCTGGACCGCCGCCGCAAGCCCGAGACACCGCCCGACGCCAAATTCAGCATCCCGTTCTGCGTCGCCGTCGCCGCCACCAAAGGCGATGTCCGGCTCGGCGATTTCACCAGCGAAGGGC
>JAYPOZ010000182.1:0-4276 GCA_038131165.1 Rickettsiales bacterium
ACGCCGTTTCTCTATGTGATCTTGTTCGCGGTGATCGGCCGCGGCGGCATGAGTTTCACGATGCCTTTCATCATGAGCACGGCGCTGCGGACCTTGAAACCGGAACAGTTGAACTCGGGTGGCGGCACGGTGAATTTCTGCCGCCAGTTGGGGGGCTCGCTGGGGCTCAATGCCTGGGTCGTCTTCGTCGACATGCGGACGCATTATCACAGCGATAGCCTGGCGGCGACGCAAAGCGCCGACAATGCTTCGAGCCGGGAATTGCTCGAAGGCGTGGGCCGCATTTTGAATGAATCGGGCGTCCCGCAATCGGCTCACGAGTCGGGTGCCCTGCATTATCTCGGACAGGTGGTGCACGCGCAGGCAAACGCCATCGGTTTTCAGGACGGGTTTCTGGTTCTTGCGATCAGTTTTCTGTTCGCGATGATACCGGCATGGATGCTCGGCAGACGGAATTCAGGTGGCCAGAAATGAGACTGCGATGAGCAGCGAGACCACGGAGGATCTCTTCGCGCGATACGGCCGCGCCTATATCGTGATGGTCATGGCCTGCGGTATGACGGCGTCCTTTGTAATGGTCGTCTCCAGCACCATCGTCAATGTGGCGATCCCCGACGTGATGGGGGCTTTCGGGATAGGGCAGGATCAGGCCCAGCTGATGGCGACCGCCTTCAACGTCGCGATGACCGCCAGCCAGCTTCTGAATGCATGGGTCGTCGCGGTCCTGGGGCAAAGATACGGTTTTGCCGCGGCGCTTGCGATCTATACCGCCGGCAGCATCATCGGCGGCTTTTCCCAAGACTTCAGCATGATCGTTTTCGGCCGTGTCCTGCAGGGCATCTCGTCGGGCATCATCCAGCCGTTGATCCTCATCACCATCTTCCAGGTATTCCCGACCGAACGGCGCGGCTTCGCCGCGGGTATTTACAGCATGGCGCTGATGCTGGCGGTGGCCATGGGCCCGGTCTTCGGAGGCCTTGCCATGGAGATCCTGGACTGGCGTTACATCTTCATCGCGCCGCTGCCGATTGTCGGTCTCGCCTTTGTCGGGGGAATGTTCGTGATGCCTTCCGACCGCAAGGAGGCGAACCGGCCCTTCGACTGGACCGGCTATGCGCTGATGGTCGTGACGCTTTATTGTTTCATGACCGCGTTGACCGACGGGCAGCGCGAGGGCTGGTCCTCGGACTATATCCTCGGCCTATTCTTGATCTCGGCCCTGGCCGCCGGCGCGTTCTTCTACTCGCAGCTGCACAGCAAGGCGCCGTTGATGGAAATGGCGTTGTTCCGCAACCGCGAATTCGCCTGGGCCATGGGGGTGGCCTTTATTTTCGGCCTCGGCAATTTCTCGATGGCCTATGCGGTGCCGGTCTTCGGGCAATTGGTGCAGGGAATGTCGCCGCTCGATGCGGGGCTGGTTCTGCTGCCGTCGGGCATCGTCGTCGTCGCGCTTCTGCCGTTCATGGGACGCTTGGCCGACACGATCAAACCGCATTATGCCATCATCGCCGGCCTGCTGTTGTTTGCCATTGGCACCGTGCCGATGGCGGACGCGGACGTGAACACGGCGTTCTTCGCGATCGCCGTCTACGGTATCGTCAATCGGCTCGGCGTCAGCCTCACCCAACCGTTCATCATTACCGTGTCGTTGCGAACACTCCCGCCGGAGAAGCTCAATTCGGGCGCGGGAACGATGAATTTCATCCGCCAGCTGGGCGGCTCTCTCGGCATCAACGCCTGGGTGGTCTTCCTGGAGATGCGGACCCACTATCACAGCGATACGTTGACAGCGACGCAAAGCGCCGACAATGCGGCCAGCCGCGAGCTCCTGGGCAGTGTCGAACGCCTGCTGGGGGAGGCCGGCGTCTCCGAGACCGTGCAGCAATCCGGCGCGCTTCACTACTTGGGTCAGGTCGTACATGCCCAGGGCGCCACGCTCGGCTTTCAGGACGGTTTCTGGATTCTTGTCGCGGCCTATCTGATCGGCATCTGGCCGGCCTGGATGCTTGGCCGCAAAGCGGCGGGCAAAGGACGGGAATGAGGTATCGCAAACCTTGTGGGCGGCCGGTTGCAATTCCAGCGGCCATCCCCTAACGCTAGTCATCGGATCATAGTTCGGCAACGCCCCCTCATGTCCACGATGACAGAACTCTTGCAGCAGGCGATGGCGCTCCTCCAATCGGGCCGGGCGGGGGAAGCGCTCGATGTCTACGAGCGCGTTCTTGCGGAGCGGCCGCGCGATACCGGAGCCTTGAACTTCGCCGGGATAGCCGCCTTTCAGGCGGGCCGGCAGCAACAGGCGCTGGACTACCTCGCGCGGGCGGCGCGTGCCGCGCCGAACGACCCGGAGATATGTGCAAACTACGGATTGGTGCTGCATCAATCGGGCCGCTCCAAGGACGCCGTCAAAGCATACCGGCGATCGTTGCGCCGGGCGCCGGACATGCCGTCGACCTACTTCAATCTTGGTCTGGCGTTACGCGACCTCGGGCAGCTGTCGCAAGCGGTATCGGCTTGGGACAAGGCGCTGCGGTTAGAGCCACAGAACCCGAATTTGATCAACAGCCGGGCCAGTGCGCTGGAAGAGATGGGACGGTTGGACGAGGCGGAAGCGGGGTTCCGGCGGGCCGTGGTGCTCGACCCCGGATATGCGCGGGCCTGGGCGAATCTGGCGGAACTGCTGGCCGGCACCGGTCGCGGCGGCGAAGCCGACGGGATTGCCACCCGGCTTCTGGCGCAAAGGATCGACGACCCAGGCGTGCTGTATACGCTCGGCAATATCGCCATGGATTCGGGCCGGTTGGAAGAGGCCGCGACCCGGTTCGCTCGGGCCCTGGCGCTGGCGCCCGAATTTGCCGCGGCGCGGATCAACGAGGGGTCCGTGCTGCGCCGGTTGGGCCGGCTCGAAGAGGCTGCCCGGACGCTCGAAGAGGCGGTCCGCCTCGAACCGGAGGCCGTCGAGGCGCATTTGAATCTGGGCAATGTGCGCAAATTCGCGGGCGACCTGGAAGCGGCCGGCCGCTGCTTTGCCGACGCCGTTGCGCTGGATCCCGAAAACCGGCCGGCCATGGCGGCCTTGCTCTACGTCCATATGGCGGTCTGCGACTGGGCCGCGCTCAAGGACCTGAAGGCGCGGCTCGATACGGCGGTTGCGGGGGCGCTTCGGCGCGGCGAAAGAGCGCAAGAACCGCCCTATCTCAACATCCATCATTGCGACGATCCGCTGCGCAATCTCGCCGTCGCACAATCGGAGGCGGCGGGAATCTCCAGCCAGCGTCCGCCGACAGGCCCTACCCGGCCGCGTGCGGCATCAACCGCCCGCCTGACGATCGGGTACGTCTCCAGCGATCTGCGCAACCATGCAATCGGCCATCTGATATCCAGCCTGTTCGGATTGCACGATCGCGCGCGCTTTCGAGTGATCGCGTATTCGAACAGTCCCGACGACGGCAGCGTCTACCGGGCGCGGACCGAGCGGGACAGCGATGCGTTTCGCGAGGTGTTCGCACTCGGCGACGATGCCTTGGCGCAGCAGATCGTCGAGGACGGCGTCGACATTCTCGTCGACGTGAACGGGTTTACGGACGGTCACCGGCTCGGCGTCTTCGCGATGCGGCCCGCACCCGTCCAGGTCACCTGGCTCGGGTTTCCCGGATCGACGGGCGGCGCGTTTATGGATTACCTGATCGCCGACCGCACCGTCGTGCGGGACGGCGAGGACGCTTTTTACGCGGAAAAGGTCGTGCGCCTGCCGCACTGCTATCAGATGAAGGAACGCGAGCCGATTGCCGAGATCGGCACGGGCGGCAGGGCGGCCTACGGACTGCCGCCGGAGGGCCCCGTGTTCTGCTGTTTCAATCGGGCCATGAAGCTGGAACCGGTCATGTTCGAGACGTGGATGCGCATACTCCGCGCCGAGGCGGACAGCGTACTCTGGCTGCTGGCGGAAGAGCCGGCGGCGGAGAATAGTCTGCGGGCCGCCGCGGAACAGGCCGGAGTCGCGCCGTCGCGCCTGATCTTTGCCGAGCAACGGCCGAAAGCCGAACATTTGGCGCGATACCGCCTGGCGGATCTGGCTCTCGATACGCGGATCTACAACGGCCATACGACGACCAGCGATGCGCTTCTGGCCGGCTGTCCGGTCATCGCGCTCGAAGGCGGCATTTCGCGTCGCGCGTCTCTGCGAGCATTCTCCGTGCGGCCGGTCTTGAGGAGTTGATTGCCGCCGATCTCGATGCCTATGTCGGCCTGGCGCGGGATTTTGTCTCCGATCGAA
>JAYPOZ010000183.1:0-1588 GCA_038131165.1 Rickettsiales bacterium
CGCTTACCTGTGGTTCCCGAAGCACAAATGGGTCTACAACAAGCTCCTTGTGGCCGAAAGTCAGGGGCTCGCCTGCGGACCACACGGCATCGACCCGCCGAGCTTCCCGGTCTTCAGCAAACCGATCTACAACATGCGCGGGATGGGCGCGGAAAGCCGCATATTCCGGACCAAAAAGGACTACAAGCTGCGGCAGAAACCCGGCCACATGTGGATGGCGCTGTTGGAAGGCGAACACGTTTCCAGCGACGTCGCGGTCGTCGACGGTAAAGCCGTCTGGTTCCGCCACGTGGTCGGCATCGCCATCGGCGACGGCATTTTCGACCGTTGGATCGTCGAAGCCGCGCACCGGGCGGAGCTCGAGGCATATCTGGCCGACTGGCTGAAGGAGAATCTTGCCGGCTATACCGGCATGGCGAATTTCGAGACCATCGGCGGCGGCATTATAGAAACACATCTGCGGTTCTCCGACCAATGGCCCGACCTCTACGGTAAAGGATGGCTCGACGCCCTGGTCAATCTGTATGCGACCGGCTCTTGGCGTTTCGACGACGCCGACAGACGGGACGGGTACAGCGTGGTCCTGTTCGGCGCGCACGGCATTCAATACAAGCACCCGCCGTCGGAGTTGACGGAAGAATTGCGCGCGACGCCCGGCATCACCAGCGTGCAGGTCACCTTTCATGCGGACCGGCCGCCGCAGGCGCATTCCATGCCACCCGGTGGCTTCCGCCTCGCCATCGTCAATTGCTTCGATCTCGATGCCGGCATCCGGGCCCGCGAAAAGCTGGCCCTCTCCTATTGGTCGACGCAAGAATTATTGCCGAAACGAGGACGCCGAAAGGCGACGGGCTGAACACCGGCCATGCCCGACGACATGCAACCGCCCTACGACCGAATCGAGGAAATCGAAAACGTCTGGATTGATCTTCCCGACGGCTGCCGCCTTGCAGCACGGCTGTGGCTCCCCGCCGATGCGCGGCAAGTACCGGCGCCCGCGATATTCGAATACCTGCCGTATCGCAAACGCGACTTCATGCGCCGCCGCGACGAGGGCATCCACCGCTATTACGCTGCGCACGGCTATGCCAGCATCCGGGTCGACATCCGCGGCTCCGGAGATTCCGAGGGCATTCTGCATGACGAGTATTCCCATCAGGAGCATGAGGACGCCCTCGCGATCATAGACTGGATCGCGCGACAGGATTGGTGCACCGGCGCCGTCGGCATGACAGGCATTTCCTGGGGTGGTTTCAACGCCCTCCAGGTGGCGGCCCTCCGGCCGCCGGCGCTGAAAGCCATCGTCACGCTCTGCGCGGCGGACGACCGCTATGCCGATGACGCGCACTACATGGGCGGCTGCCTGCTGAACGAGAACATGCAGTGGGGCTCGATGCTGATGATGAACTGCGCCTATCCGCCCGACCCCGAGATCGTGGGCGAGGGCTGGCGGGAGAGCTGGCGCGAGCGGCTCGAGCAACTGGAGCCGTTCCCCGCCAATTGGATGCGCCATCCCTGGCGCGACGAGCTGTGGCAGCACGGTTCGGTCTGCGAGAACTTCGGCGCCATCGAGGTGCCTGTCTACGCC
>JAYPOZ010000183.1:1598-4264 GCA_038131165.1 Rickettsiales bacterium
CCTCGGGGGGCGGGGCGCCGGCTATACCAATGCCATTCCCCGGCTGCTCGCCGGTCTGAGTTCTCCGCGCAAGGGCTTGATCGGGCCCTGGGCTCACAATTTCCCGCACGATGCCCGCCCCGGACCCTCGGTCGGCTACCTGCAGGAAGCCATCCGCTGGTGGGACCACTGGCTGCGCGGCGAGGAGACCGGGATCATGGCCGAACCCCTGTTCCGCGTCTGGATGCAGGATCACGTCCAACCGCAGCCGCAATACGACAACTGGCCCGGCCGCTGGGTGGCGGAAAGCAACTGGCCGAGCGACAGGATCAAAACCTCCCGGCTGTATCTCAACACCGGCCACATGTCAGAGGCCGCCGACCCGCCGACCGAGCTTTCCTTCAGTTCGCCGCAAACCACCGGCGGGCGGGGCGGCGAATGGTGCGCGTTTGGTGCCGACGGGGAGATGCCCCGCGACCAAAGACCCGACGACGGCGGCTCGCTCCAGTTCGACAGCGATCCGCTAACGACGCGACTCGAAATCCTGGGAGCACCGGTACTCGAACTCGACATCAAATGCGACCGGCCGGTCGCCATGCTGGCCGCAAGACTCTGCGATGTGGCCCCAAACGGCACGTCGCTCCGGGTCAGTTATGGGCTGCTTAATCTCTGCCACAGAGAAAGCCACGAACAGCCGAGCGCGCTCGAGCCGGGTGAGTGGGTTCGAGTCCGCCTGCAACTCAACGATCTGGCACACGCCTTTCCGACCGGCCACCGGCTGCGGATCGCGCTCTCGACGAGCTACTGGCCGATTGCCTGGCCGTCTCCGGCGCCCGTCCTGCTGACGGTGCGGACCGGGGCCAGTACGCTCGACCTGCCCGTCCGGCCGCCGCGCCCCGAGGATGCGGAGCTGACGCCGTTCGGGCCGCCAGAATCGGCGCCCGTCGCCTCGGCGCGGAAAATTCACCGCTATCCGATGCGCCGCTCGCTCGAAATCGACCTCACCAGCAACGAAACCGTCTATACGCTGCGCAGCGACGGCGGCGAATTCGACGGCGCCGTCCTCGCCCATCTCGAGGATATCGGCCTCGATATCGGCTACTACCTGATGAAGCGCTACCGGATGATCGAGGACGATCCGCTGTCGGCGAGCACGGAGCTGATGCAGCGGACCGTGATGAGACGGGGCGACTGGGCAATCCGGCTGATCTGCCGCTCGCGGCTGACGGCGACGGAGAAGTACTTCCAGTTCAGCTGCGACCTCGAGACCTTCGAGGGCGACCGCCCCTTCGTCGAGCGAAGCTGGGCCGTCTCGATCCCCCGCAAGCTGGTATAGGGTCTAACGATTCGAACCGAGAAACCCGGAATAATCGCCTGCGCCTTTCTGACCAGCGCACGCGCTCTAGAGACTGCTCCAGCAATACTTCCGGGTCCAGTCTCTACCTGCCCCGGAATGATGATTCATATTGGCAGAGCAGGGATTTCAGGTTAACGCAGCCTGTCCTCGCCAACGCAGGCGGCGGACCGGTCTAGGCGGCGCGGACACGCGCGCAGGCCGCGTCGACGATCATCCGCAGCATGTCGCGGTATTCGAACCCGGCGAAAGAGGCCATGAACGCAAGCTTGCCGTCGTTTGCCCAAGCGGGATTCGGGTTGACCTCCATCAGCTTGAGCCGACCCTCGGCATCTCGGCGGAAATCGAACCGCCCGTAATCCCGCAGCCCAAGCCTCGCAAACAGCCGTTTTGCGTTCTCCGCCAGCGCTGCCTCCTCCCCGGCGCCGAGGCTCTCGGCGCGCTTGAACTTGATCTCCGTCCAATAAGGAGAGTCTGGGAGCGCTTTCGATTCGTAAGACAGGATGGGCGGCAATCCGTCGGGCAGGCCTTCGAAATCGACCTCAAGCGCGGGCAAGGCCCGCAACCCGGTTTCCGGATTGCCGATCAGGCCCATGCCGTATTCCGGTCCCGGGAGGTACTCCTGCCAAAGAGTGTCGCAACCAGGCAGTACCTCGCGCATCCACGCAAGATAAGCGCCGCCTTCCTCCATCGAATGGACGACTGCCTTTTGGGTGATCCCGACGCTGCCGTCGGCCGCGTTCGGCTTCAGGAGAGCGGGAAGGACTCCGTCCGCCTTCTCGGCCTCCTCCTCCGCCCCAATGAACACCTCACACGGCACCGCGACCCCGAGTTCGCTGGCCACCATGCGCACGATCGACTTGTCGAAACAGATCACCATCGCCTTCGGCGAGGCGCCGGTATAGGGGATGTCGAGAAGTTCCAGATAGGCCGGGATGTTCAACTCGCGAGTCGGAATGTTGCGGTATCCTGTATCGCAAAAATTTACGACGAGGTCGGGCGGGCTCTGCCGCATCGCGTCGAGGAAAACGGAATGGTCGGACATAACCTCGACGGCGAGGTCGTCGAAGCTGCGGAAAGCGGCGACCATCGCGTCATGGGTCGCCATGTCCTCGGCGTTGTATTGGCCGCCACGCTTGGTCGGGTCGGTGGCGGCGTGATCGCCGGTGAGGATCAAGAGGCGCATTGCTAACCCTTCAGGCTCGGGATATATCGGTTTCGAGAAGCCTAGACCATAGCGGAAGAACCGATGACTGCCATGACCAAGGTAATCCTGCGGCGAGCAGCCGCATGAGTTTTACGATCGTCCAGGTCTCCGACACCCATCTTAGCC
>JAYPOZ010000184.1:0-4204 GCA_038131165.1 Rickettsiales bacterium
AGCGGCACTTCGGCGCACGGCAATGCCGGATCGACGCCGCTGCGGTTCCAGGCGATGACGTCCATGCCAAAAGCCGCCGCCATGCGGCAGAGTTCGGCCCCGACCGCGCCGGTACCGACGATGCCGAGGGTCTTGCCTTGCAACTCGACGCCTTCGAAGGACCGCCAGACGCCGCCTCGTATCTCGCGGTCCATTTGGGCAAGGCCCCGCGCCGCCGCCATCAGCAGGGCAAAGGCATGTTCGGCGATGCTGCGGTCGCCGTAGCCGGCAATGTGCCGCACTGCTATGCCGAGCCGCTTGCCCGCCGCAGCATCGACGTAATTGCCGACTCCGGTGCCGAGAAAAACAACGCTGCGCATCGTATCCGCGTTGGCCTCCAGCAGCGCCGTCGGCAGAACCGTGTGGCCGTTCAGAATCCCCCGATAGCCCCGAACGATTTCCGCCAGCTCCTCCGGGTCGGGGTCGCCCATGTGCAGATCGAGGCCATCCGTCAGATCGGCCGGATACGAGGCCATCAGATCGCGCATGTTCTCCGCACAATCGATGTAAAGGGAATGACCGGTCATGAGCGCGCTCCTTTGCTCTCATGCGATATAGCGCGGCGGCAGACCGGCGAAAGCCGTCTCGCCGGAAGGCCTGCGCGTTGGCGGTTTGCGGCGCGGATCGCTCAGGTCTTAATTCCGGACCATTGTGCGGATTTCCGGAAGGACATGTGAAGAGGCGTCATCTTGAGCTTGTCGACGGATTGGATCGCACGAATCCGCTATCCCGCCAGGCGCTTTGCCGCTTCCGCCGCGAGGGTCTTGCGGTCGAGCTTGTTGGTGCTGGCGAGGGGCAGGTCGTCGAGCAGCCAGACGTGGCGCGGGTGCTGGTAGGCGGGCCCGCCGGCCAGCGCGTGCTGCTTGACCTTGTCCGCGTCCAAAGCCTCGCCTTCCGCCGCGACCACGAAGGCGACCGGCATCGCGCCCCTGATCTCGTCCTGTACCGGGACGACGCAGGCCTGCTTGATCGCCGGATGACTCTCGAGCAGCTTCTCGACCTCGACCGGGAAGACGTTCTCGCCGTTGCAGACGAACATGTCGTCGACCCGGTCGACGAAGTAATGAAAGCCGTTGGCGTCGCGCCTCAGGATGTCGCCCGTCTTGTAATAGCCGTCCGCGGTCATCACCTCCGCCGTCTTCTCCGGCAGATTGTGATATCCCGGCATCAGGGCTGGGCAGTCCATCTGCAATTCCCCCTGCTCGGCATCCAAATTGTCGCCGTCCACGAGACGCATGCGCACTTCCGGCACCGGATAGCCGATGGACAGGTCGGGCGTCGGCAGGCCCTCCGGATGCGGGCCGAAGCAGACCGGCCCGGCCTCCGTCGTACCGTAACCGTAGGAGATTGAGGCCCCCGGGAAGGCCGTGCGGATGTCGTCGAAGAGGCGTTGGGTAGCCGGGGCCGAGCCCATGCGGACGATCTTCGCCGAAGAGACGTCCGTGGCCGCCAGCAAGGCAGGCTCCTTTGTGACCAGCGCCATCATCGTCGGCACCGATGTCAGCCAAGTGCAGTGGAATTTCTCGATGGCCTTGACGTAAGTCTCCACCGTGAATTGCGGCAGGATGACGACAGTGGCATGGCCCAGCATCGCGGCCTTGGCGATGGCGAGCGCGTTCATGTGATAGAGCGGAGCGGCGACCAGCAGCCGGTGCGCCGCGATATTGCCGCCCTTGGACCGCATCTCGATCACCCAGAGATGGCCGTAATGGGTCAGCGGCACGCCCTTCGGCCTGCCGGTCGAGCCCGAGGTGTAGAGGAACATCGCGACGTCTTCGCGGCCGCACTCGACGATGTCGAAATCGCCGGGATCGAGGAAGGCCTCGAACGTGGTGCCGAACTCGACGACGGGTAGGCCGTCCGGGACGTTCTCCCGGCGCACGCCGTCTGCGAAGACCATCTTCGCGTCGCAATCCGCCAGAATGTAGGCGATGGTCTCCTTCGGGAAGCGCCAGTTCACCGGGACCGAGATCATGCCCGCACGCATGGTGCCGAAATACGTCACCAGATAATCGGCGCTGTTGGCGGCCAGGATCGCGATCCGGTCGCCGCGCCGATACCCTTTTGCCACCAGCCCCCGCGCCACCGCATTGGCGCGCCGGTCGAGCTCGCCATGGGTCAGCTCGATCGGATGATCGAAATTGGCCGCATCGATCAGCGCGGGTTTGTTCGGGTCTTTGCTGCGGTCCGTGAGATCGCCGAGATTACCTGTTTTCGGGAGCATGCGGGGCGTTTCACTTCTTCCGGTTGGTTGCTTCTACGTGCCCGCGCGGGACCGCAGGCTTTCGACGCACAGTCATATAGAAGCGGGCGGCCATCTTAAAACCGTTTTTCGGCCGGCCTTCAGACCCCGTCGATGCGGATACGGCGGACTGCAATATCGCCGCTTCTGTTGCGTATCAGAAAACCGTCGAACGGATCGCGGAAACCGCGGTCGACGATCCGCAAGACCGGTTGGTCTTCGAGCAAGACCTGCATGTCGCCGCTCGGCGCGCGTGTCCAGACGAGCCGCGCCGGCCGTTCGGGATCGAGCCGAATCTGGGCGTCGGCCTGCTCGATGATCGCGGCGCCGCCGCGTCCGTTGACACGGATCAGCCGAAGCGAGAGCGGACCGGCCGCCCCGTCCGATCTCGCGATCAGGCGGTACCCGGCCTGGTTCCGCCCCTGGTAGACTCCGAGCGCGAAGCGCGTGGTCTCCGTCCTGGCGAGCGGCCGCGCGGTGACGTCGATTTCGACCGAGAAAGCGTTCGAAATGGCGAGAGGCGCCAGAATTTCCGCGGGCTGGCCAGTGTCGGCGGTGGCGGCGTCCTGCGACGGCGCTTGGCGTTCGTCCTGCCGGGCGCCTTTCAGGGCTTGGTTCAGCAGGGCGCCGAATAATTGTTGCACGGCGTCGCCTTGCTGGTTCTGCCCGGCATTCTCCGTCGACGAAGCTTGCCGGCGGGGCGGCACGGCGAGCGAGCGCAATCCGTAACGCCAATCGACGCGGAACTCGCCGCTCGCGATCCGCCAGGGTGCTTGCGGTGCCGTCCCGCGGGCCGAGAAATCGTCACTCAGCAACAGCCGCGCCCAAGGGCGGTGATACTTGTCCGCGAGGTCGCGCAAATCCTTCAGAAACCAGGGATCGGCGAGGCGCTCGCGCTCCCCCTTGTCGAGCAAATCCTGCAGAGCCTTGGTGAATTCCTGAATCCTCGTATCGTCCTTGGCGCCCGCGCCCGAGGGGGGCGACCCGTAGGCGGGGCTCTCGTTCGGATTGCTCCAGGTCTGCGCCTGCGCCCCTGTAGCCCAGAGCGCCCAGGCAAGGCAGATCGCCGTCAGTCGCCGCATCATGTGTACTCGTCTGGTTCGATGGGTAGCGCCGATGATAGGGATTCTCGCGCCGGATGTCCCGGCCTGTCATGCCCGCCAGGGTTTTCTACCTGCCCATCAGGATATCGTTTGCCTTTTTTGCTGGTTGCGAAGTCGGTAGTTGCTCGGCCGGTTGCACGGGCGTGAGGTTGACGATCTCGACGCGCCGGTTGGCCCGGCCGGTCGGATTGAGCGGGTCCTTCAGAGCATCCTCCCCCTTGCCGACCGGCGACAGGCGTTTACGGTCCACGCCGTGGCGCGAGGTCAGATAGGTGACGACGGCGCCCGCGCGTTTCTCCGAGAGGGATTGGTTGTAGGCCCGGCTGCCGGAGGCGTCCGTGTGGCCCACGACCTCGAAGCGCGAGGAGGCGAGCCGTCCGTCCTGCAAGGCGGTCGCGAGCGTGTCGAGAAGCCGCTGCGCCTCGGGTGTCAATCTGGCGGAACCGCTCTCGAACCGGACTTCAAGGTCGATGGCCCGGCGCGGTTTGCCCCCGTGCTCCGGCAGATAGGTGATCGGCGCCAGACTGCGGATGATGTCGTTCGCCTCGATATCGGCGGCGGCAGTATTACCGGCGCCGATCAGGGCCAAAGCTAGTGTGAGGAATATTCGCATCATGCCATCTCACTTCTTCTCGGCTCTGAATTCAAGGCCGACAGATCGATGTTCTGTCGGCCTGTCCATGTGAGTCGTTATGTATGGACCAGACGCTGATTTGCCGATGCTGGCGATGATATCGACCGGCCTAGGGATGCGAATTGTAAATACGGCGGTCGAAAGCCTAGTCCAGCGGGCGGGAAGGCCGTTCATGGTTCCAAAATG
>JAYPOZ010000185.1:0-887 GCA_038131165.1 Rickettsiales bacterium
ACAAAAGAAAATTGGGACAACATCACGATAAGGCGATTGGTACACTCTGTACATAAAGATCCAAATTTACGAGCCATGCAGATTTCGCTCGCACAAACTGCCTTGGAGGTAGGAAATGCTAGGCTCTTATTATGTGCGCTTTGTGCTGGCGAGCATTGCGGGGAATGTATCGATGGTCAATTCAGAAAACGACGATTGAGGGGCGACAATCCTAGCTCCTAAACCTGACCTGCTCCCCGATTGATCCCTCATTTGAAAGGGGAGTCCGTCAAACAGAGGAGACGGATCAGAAAGCAGAGCAGATTTACGGAAGAACAGGTGATTTCGATCCTGCGCGAGCAGGAATTGGGCAACCGGACGGCTTTGGTTTACCGTCGTCACGGGATCAGCCCAACGACATTCTACAAGCGGAAGGCGAAGTTCGGAGGCTTGAAGGTGTCGGACGCCCGTCGTCTGCCTGATCCCGTGCCAACTTGTTGGCGACGGCAACGGCAACCACCATCGGCCGCCGTGGCTGCAACAGCGCCTCGATCTATGGACCGTCCACCTTGGATCGTGCTTTTGGGTATCTATCAGCAGGCCTCCCCTCATGAACGAGGGAGCCAAGGGGCTCAGGTCAGCGGTTCTGTTAATTAGGCGGATTTGGGTCGCAATTTAACTCACTGTAAAATTTTGCAAGCTGGAAAATTTCTTTCGCTTTTAAGCTTTGAAGAATAGGCGTCATAACAGGGTGATACCGTCTCGCAGATGAGCGAAAAGAACCCATTTCGTGCAATAAATATCCAAACTTTTGGCCAGCAATATTGGGGATTCCTATCGTATTCCCAATTCCTGTTTTCCCATGGCAGCTGACACATTTTTGGGTCGCCGGGGGTGCAGTAGTGGGG
>JAYPOZ010000185.1:897-4134 GCA_038131165.1 Rickettsiales bacterium
TATTGCACCATTTTGCCGTTGCGACACGGTAATTCACTGAAGTAACGAGCCACGTGATTTATTTCATTTTCGCCAAGATCCGTTAATTAGCGGGCCATAATTGGATGGCTCCTAAATAAAAGGCGGTATTTGTTTATTTGTGAAACAATATAATGTGACTTTTGACCTGAAATAATTGGAATATTCTTAGCTGAAGTTCTGTTATGGCAAGTTTTACATTTGTTTATTGTTTTAGACTGAAGAGTAAATGGGGTGAAAATAATTATACCGAATAGAAATAAAAAGTTAGTGATTCGCATTTTCATTGTCGGAATATTAATTGGAGCTTCAGTATATCATAAAATGTATTTTCGGTAAAATTTCCCCTTTTAATTATAGCCTAACGAGACAGTGCCGTGAGACACATTCATCCTCTATTGTGGGCCGTCAGACAGTTCCATGTCCGGTGTTGGCCACACTCTCGAACCAAGTGAGACATTATAATTCGGAGTTTCCGCTTCTCGCTATACCCGGAAGTCAGGTCTGGTATCAGGGAACGGCCGCCCTTCGCCGTCGAGCGGACCTCCGGCCCCGCAACCTCTAAGCACCCGTCTGCCCCCCCCTTTGGGCATCCCGCGCGCGGCCGCGCCGCCTCCTCGCCGGCCGCGCCCGCTCAGTTCACGCCGTAGAAGCCGAGGGCGCCGCCGGCCATCACCTGATGCGCCGCCTCTTTCGACAAGCCGCCGAGCCGGTCGCGCATCATCTGCGGCGCGCCGGGGAAGAAGCCGTCCTGATGCGGGTAGTCGGTCGCCCACATGATCTTGTGCGGGCCGATATACTCGGCCAGCACGCCGATGCTGTCCTCCACCGGCTCGAAGGAGATCCAGCAGTTCCGCCGGAACAGCTCGCTCGGCCGCATCGACGGCGCGAATTCGTTGAAGCCCTTGTCGTCGAAATGCCGGTCCATGCGGTCGAGCCAGGGCGCGATCCAGCCGCCGCCGGACTCGAGAAAGGCGATGCGCAATTTCGGGTGCCGGTCGACCACCCCGCCCCAAATCACCGCCAACGCCGCCAGCATCATCTCCATGGTGTGGGAGACCATGTGCCGGGCCGCGCGGTCGTGCTCGAAACGGTCGACGCCGACGGTCGGCATGGCGTTGGTCGAGCCCTCGTGGAAGCCGATGGAGAAGTCGAGCTCCTCGGCGAGAGACCAGAACGGCGCGTACATCGGGTCGCTCAGCATCTTCTTGCCGTGATAGGGGTTCGGGCGCAGAAATCCGCCGCACATCCCCAGCGTCTCGCGCGCGTAGCGCATTTCCGCCATGGCGTTCTCGACCGTCTGCATCGGCAGCATCGCGACCCCGAACAGCCGGTCCGGATAGGGCTTGCAGTAGTCCGTCAGCCACCGGTTATAGGCGCGGCACATCGCGGCCGAGAGATCGGGGGCCTCGACGGCGCCGGTGAAGAGGCCGAGGCTCGGATAGAGAAACGCCGCGTCGATGCCGTCCGCGTCCATGTCGACGATCCGGGTGTGCGGGTCGAAGCCGCCCTTGCGCCCTTCCGCGTATTTCAGCGTGTTGACCTTGACCTCGCCCTGGCGGACGCCGACCGAGCCGAGGCTGCCGATGCCGCGCGGATTGCCCAGCAGCTTGCCTTCGACGGAGATGCGTTCGGCGCCGTTCTCGTCGATGACGAATTGCGGCCGGCGGTCCCGGAAGGCCGGGTCGAGATACTCGTCCCACATCGTGAGCGGCTCGAGTATGTGACCGTCGGCGTCGACGGTCTCGTAGGTCCGTGTCATCGCGCGTTCCTCCACAAATAGCTCCTGTCAGAGATGTAACGGACCCGGCGCAGCAATCAACGAAGGCGGATCTGGCGGAGGAAGCAGCGGCGGAAATGGTCCCGGAGCGGGAAATGGTGGGCCGGTATCCAGATACTGGATGACGTAGGAAAGTATTCTCGCGACCGCCGGCCCGCCCGGTCTGTCGTCAGGCTAAGCGGAGAGTCGTAAACAATCCCTTAACGCGCCCGCCGGCCGCCCCCTCGGGGCGCGGCTCGCGCCGGGGCTTGATCTGGCTCAACGCGCGACCTTCAACATGCTGTAGAGTAATTTTAATCCAATTCACTTAAACGAGGAGATTTCCATGATTCTCTCCTGGAAAGCCGGGGGCCTGTTGCTGGGCGCCGTCTTTTTCGCCGCGGTGCTGCTGGTCAAGCCGATCGGCGTCTCCACCCAGTTCGTCATTTTCGATGCCATCCTCTGGGATGCGGTGAGCCCGGACGTCATCGTGCCCGCGCCGGAAGCGAAATCGGGCTACGCGAGTCCGAACGCCTATCTCAACAAGAGCGGCGGCAAATACGCCCGCAACGCGGCCGAGCCGCTGAACTACAGCTTCGTCTTCGTCGTCGCGCTGATCGGCGGCGCGCTGCTCTCGGCGCGGTTGCGCGGCGGCGTTCCCGCCGACGAAAAAGCGATGCCGGCGATCTGGCGCCGCAATTTCGGCGATGCGCCCTGGAAGCGCTATCTCACCGCCTTTCTCGCCGGCGTCGTGGTGCTGTACGGCGCGCGCCTGGCCGGCGGATGCACCTCCGGTCACATGATGAGCGGGATGATGCAGACGGCGCTGTCCGGCTACATCTTCTCCGCCGGGGTCTTTCTGGCGGCGATCCCGATCGCGCTCGTGCTGTTCCGCAAGGAGGCCTAGATCATGACGACCCTCATCCTTGCCGTCGTCATCGGCGGCGCCTTCGGCTTCGCGCTCGACCGCGTCGGCGCGACCAATCCCGGCTATATCATCCGGATGCTGAACTTCCAGGACCTCCACCTGATGCGCACGATCCTGCTGGCCATCGGCGTGGCCTCGATCCTGTTCTTCCTCGGCCTGCTGAGCGGCCTCGTCGATCCGCGCCATCTCGACGTCAAGGCGGCGTATTGGGGCGTCTTCGCGGGCGGCCTGTTGCTCGGCGCCGGCTTCGCGGTTTCAGGCTTCTGTCCCGGCACCGGGCTGGCGGCGGCCGCGACGGGCCGCAAGGACGCGATGTTCTTCGTGCTCGGCGGCCTGCTCGGCGCGGCCGGCTATATGCTGAGCTACGGCTGGGTCGAATCGACCGGCATTCTCAACGACGTGTTGGGCGGCAAGACCATGCTCGGCACCGTCGAGGGCGCCGGCTATCCGGCGCTGCTGCCCGGCTGGCCGGGAGAACTGACGGGCCTGCTGCTGGGCGCCGCGCTGGTCGCTGCCGCGGCGTTTCTGCCGC
>JAYPOZ010000186.1:0-3993 GCA_038131165.1 Rickettsiales bacterium
GTCTGGGCATGCTCCGGCCCCAGCGCCACCACATAGGGCGCCGTCCCGTAGATCAGGTTCGAGCCGGGCTGCGAGATCGTCCCGGCGATGGTCATCAGGATGCCTTCACCGGAAGTACTCGCGTGATCGTTGATGTTGTGCGGCGGCTCGCAGGGCAGCACCGTCACCACGCTGTCCTTGGCCTCGAAGCCACGCCGGACATGATAGGGCTCCCACGGGCTCTCTTCCTCGTTCTCGCCGAAACAGAAGGTATATTTCGCAGGCGAACCTTGGGTCGAGCGGTCCATCTCGCCGGGTTTGGCACCGCCGACATTCAGCAGGGTCAACTGCACCGCCCGCCCGATGGTCGCATTTACACGGTTGCCTTGGCCGAAACAGTTGCTGCCGCAATTGACGCCCAGCCGGTTGCGGATCGGACCGTTGAGGATCAGCCCCGGCGCACAAGGGTGCGTCGTCGCCAATGTGCCGTGGAGATTGTAGTCCGGATTCAGCAAGGCCCGAACCGACGAGACGACGACGGGAAAATATTCCGCCTTGCAGCCCGCCATCACCGCATTGGCGGCGAGGCTCTGCAGGGTCGGGATGACCCGACGGGGCGACATCGGCGGAAACGGCTCGTTGTCGCCCCGGCAGGTCTCGACGAATTGCGCGACCTTGTCCTCGGTCGGGATCATGAGCGGCATGCCGTCGCTCCACCCCTGTTCCGTGGCATAGTCGTTCCATTGATCGGGGTCGAGGTCGCCGACCTCGACCACCTCACTCTCGGTAAGGTCGCTCATATCTGTCCTCTCGTCGTCCGTCTCGCGCGTCGAATCAGGCGCCGACGGCTTCCTTCAACTCGCTGGAAGCGACGCCAATGCGCTCCGCTAGCTCTTCCTCGTTCAACCCACCGACCGGATGCTTGACGATCAGCAGCTTGGGATCCGCCTTGCGGGCCTTCGCTTGGGCGCGCACCAGCGGCAGGAAGGTTTCGGTAATGACGATGTAGGTCTCAACGCCGCGTTTTTCGAGTTCGATACTGTCATGGAAACTCCACGACGAACACGACCCTCAATCGGCCAGGGCGACAATAGCCCCTTTGTACTTGGCGGCGACCTGGTCGTACAACGCGTCGGGTGCCGGTTTGGCGGCGCTGTCCTTGAAAAGGTAGTCGATATTGTCGGTCGACCGGAAGGCGCCCATTTGCGCTTTTACGCCCTCCAGTAGTTCGCGTGCGTTCGGCTTCGAATTCGAGATGATGGCGATCGCATCCGTGCGCCAGTCGGTCGAGCCTTTTTCGACCGCATTGCTCCGGTTCTCGCCACCTTCCTCGAGGCCGAAAGATGGATTTACGATTCGCATCCTTCCCTCCTGATCAGAAGATGAAACATTGTCGTGCCAGCGAATATAGCGCGGATCGGGACATGCCCCAACCGTGGAGCGCGAATTTCTCGATACCATTGCCGGCGTTCCTTTTCCGTGCAGATATCTTGCTGGAACCAAAATCTGGGAGAAGCGTATGCGCCTCGAGAACAAGACCGCGATTATCATGGGCGGCGGCCAGGCGCCGGGCGCAAGTGAGGCCATCGGGAACGGGCGCGCGACCGCGATCCTGTTCGCCCGCGAGGGCGCCAAAGTCTGCTGTGTCGACCGGCATCTCAACTCCGCGCAGGAGACGGCGGATATGATCGCCAAGGAAGGCGGCACCGCGATGGCCGCGGCTGCCGACGTCACGGACGAGGCCGCGGTAGAAGCGGCGATCATGCAATGCGCCGCGGCCTGGGGCAGGGTCGATATCCTGCACAATAATGTCGGCGTCAGTGTCGAGGGCGGCGATGCGGCCCTCGATAAGGTCTCCACCGAAGCCTTCGAGCGCATCTTCGACATCAACCTGCTCGGCGCCATGCTCGCCTGCAAGCACGCGCTGCCGCTCATGCGGGCGCAGATGGCGGGAGCGATCGTCAATATCTCCTCGGCCTCCGCCTATTGGACGGGGCATCCGACCGTGCTCTATCCCGCTTCCAAGATGGCGATGGTCAGCTTCACCCGACAACTCGCAATTCAGAACGCCGACGCCGGGGTGCGCGCCAACGTCATCCTGCCGGGGCTGATGGACACGCCGATGGCGGTCGACCGCCGGGTCGAGGCGACGGGCCGGACCCGCGACGACATCGCCGGCGAGCGAGATTCGAAAGTACCGCTCCTCAACAAAATGGGGACCGGCTGGGACGTGGCGCACGCGGCGCTTTTCCTCGCGTCGGACGATGCGGGGTTTATTACCGGCGTGGAATTGCCGGTCGACGGCGGGTCACTCGCAAGAGTGGGATGATCTTGTCCCAACTCCGTCATTCCCGATTTCGCGGGAATGACGACGAGAGCTATTTGTTCAGGAAATTTAGCGGCAGTCCCGGCCGCGGCCAATCGCATTCGACCAGCAGGCCCTGCCAAGAGAGTGTGATATACGCTTTCTGCAGGTTCTCGCCGCCAAAGCAGATGTTCGTCGTATAGCCGTCGCCGGTCTCGAGGAACTCCACCGTGCCGCCCGCCGGGCTCGCCACCGTGATGCCGCCGGTGAACAGGGTCGCGACGCAGACATTGCCGCCCGCTTCGACCGCCAGGGAATCGTAGCGCCGCATGCCAGTATCGCTGGTGATATAACGCCCGCCGTTCAGGGATTCCGGATAGGGCAACAGCTTGACCTCGCCGTCGCCGACGATATCGAAGGCGAAGAGCCGCCCGCCTTCGGTCTCCGCGACATAAAGCGTCTTCTCGTCCGGCGAGAGGCCGATGCCGTTCGGCGTCGTAAACGGTTGGATCACCTCTTTGATCTGACTGCCGTCTGGCTTCGCCCAGTAGATGGCCCCACGATCGAGATCGCGGGCCCGTGCCTTGCCGAGATCGGTGAACCACATATTGCCCTTGCGGTCGAAGACGATGTCGTTCGGCCCGCTCAACCGGTTGCCGTCGCAATTGTCGTACAGCACATCGACCTTGCCCGTCGCCATGTCGATCCGCTCGATCCGCCCGGTGACGTAATCGTCGCCCTGGCCGACCGGCCGCATGCCGCCCGACGCCGCGTCATAGGACCAGTTGAAGCCGCCGTTGTTGCAGACGTAACAGGCGCCGTCGGGACCGATGGCGGCCCCGTTCGGCCCCCCGCCCGGCTCCGCGATCACTTCCTTGGCGCCGTCCGCGTGAACGCGGGTCAATGTACCCCGCTCGATTTCGACCAAGACGACCGAGCCGTCCGGCATGGCAATGGGACCCTCGGGAAAGCGCAGGCCGTCGGTAATCGTGCGAAATTTTGTCATGGTCCACCGGTGCAAAATTGTTCAAGGCGCGTCCTGCCCCTCGGGCGCGTGGCCGGCCAATTCGGCAAATAGGTCAATTCTCGGGAACGTCTAGGCGGGCCACGCCGGCACCGCTATGGCTTCGGTCCGCAGCGCTCGACCTCTAAAAGCTGACGAGCATCGATAAGGCGTAAATGCGTTGGGCGAAATCGGAACTTTCCAGGTTCGATCGGGCACCGATGCGCTCGAACTCGACCTGTAGTCCAACATGGTCCGATATTGGAAGCTCAAGCTCCGCCGTCACCGTGTGGCGTTTATCAAGACGTTCTTCGCCAATTTCCCCGGTAATGCTGGAGTAATCCTTGAAGGCGAATTCATAGCCGATCCGAACGATCGGATCCCGCGGCAGAAACTTGAGGCGAACGGGCGACTTGTAACTGAATTTAAAATAATGAGCGCGATAGTCGAACGCCGCCGCGGCGGCGTTCTCATCTTCAATTCGGTATCCGGCCTTAAAGTAGGAGTTACTTTCATTGAAGAAGTAAAAGCCCGAGATTTCGCCCGAAAACTGATTTGCGTCACGATCGTTCGCCGTCACCAAATGCTTGTTTTGGTATCCTAGCGTGGCGCTCAGGTACCAATGTTCGCCAAACAACCGTCCTACCGAGGGCTGGATTATCGCAATGCCGAGAAAATCCCTGCCTCCCAAATACGCACGGGTATA
>JAYPOZ010000187.1:0-3906 GCA_038131165.1 Rickettsiales bacterium
GCACAAAATAGACGATTTGTCTTCTTTCGAATTTCACAAAAGAAGAGCGGGCCGGCTCTCGGAGGCTAGGCGCCCCTGGCGTCCCGGATCGCGGCCCAAACCCGTTCCGGGGTCGCCGGCATTTCCAAATGCTCCACGCCGAGCCCGGCGAGCGCGTCGTTGACCGCGTTCATCACCGCGGCCAATCCACCGACGGTACCGGCCTCCCCCACCCCCTTGACGCCAAGGATATTGGAGGCGGTCGGCACCGGATGGCCGCGCACGTCGAAATCGCAGAAATCGTCGGCGCGGGGCATCGCGTAATCCATGAACGAGCCCGACAGCAATTGCCCGGTCTCCGGCTCATAGACCATGTTCTCCATCAAGGCCTGGCCGGCGCCTTGGGCGAGGCCGCCGTGGACCTGGCCCTTGACCAGCAGCGGATTGAGTTCAACCCCGCAATCGTCGACGATCTTATACTGCATCAACGCGACCACGCCCGTCTCGGGATCGATCTCAACCTCGCAGACATGACAGCCGTTGGGGAAATTGCCGGCGTCGAGCGTATAGGTCGCGATTTCGCTGAGGCCCGGTTCCATCCCGGCCGGCAAGTTCGCCATATTGAAGGCGGCGATACAGGCGTCGGTGAAGCTCATGGAGCGGTCCGTGCCGGCGATCACGAACGCGCCGTCCTCGAACGCGATGTCCTCCGGCGACGCCTCCAGCAAATGAGCCGCGATCTTGAGGGTCTTGGCGATGACCTTGTCCGTCGCCTGGAGGACCGCGCCGGACCCGATGGCCGCCGAGCGCGAGCCCCCCGTTCCGGTGCCGTTGGCGATCGTATCGGTGTCTCCCTCGATCACCTGAACGAGACCCGGATCCAGACCCAGCTTGCCGCAAACGACTTGCTTGTAAATGGTCTCGTGGCCCTGCCCGTGGCTTGTCGTGCCGACAAGGATCTTTAGCGCGCCCGACGGATCGAACCGCATTTCGGCGGTTTCCAATTGCGTGGCCGCCTGCGGGGACGCCGCGATCTCGATGGTGCAGGAAACGCCCACGCCCCGCAGTTTCCCGCGCGATTCCGATTGCGCGCGCCGCTCGGCGAAGCCCGCATAGTCGGCGGCGGCCAGTGCCTTATCCATGACGGTTTCGAACTCGCCGCAATCGTAGGTGAAGATCAGCGGCGTCTTATAGGGCATGGCGTCGCTCGGTATGAAATTGCGGCGCCTGAGTTCCGTCGGGTCGATCCCAAGCCTGCCCGCCGCGATATCGATCATCCGTTCGACGATATAGGACGCTTCCGGACGCCCGGCGCCGCGATAGGGCGAGAGCGGGGACGTGTTGGTGAGGACGCCCGTCACCTCGACATGCATCGCCTTGGTGGTATAGACACCGGCAAACCCGCCAATATTCACGGTCGGCGCCGCCGTGCCCAGAAACGCCAGATAGGCGCCAAGATTGGCGTTTGTCTTCACCTTGAGGGCGAGAAATTCTCCCTCGCGGCCGAGCGCGAATTCCACATCGCTGACATTGTCGCGCGCGTGATCGTCGGCGACGAAGCCCTCGCTCCGCTCGCAGCGCCATTTCACGGGCCGGCCGATCCGCTTCGACGCCCAGGCAACCAACGGAATTTCGGGATAGATCGCGCCCTTCATGCCAAACGAGCCGCCCACGTCCACGCAGACGATCCGCACTTTATTCTCCGCCACATGGAACAGATTCTTGGCGAGATTGCTCCGCCACTCATAGGGCCGCTGAACGCCGGTATAGATGGTGTACTTCCCCTCGCCCGGATCGTAATCGGCGAGCGCGCCGCGCGGCTCCATCGCATTCGCGCTTATCCGGTTTATGACAAAGCGCTGGCGCACCACATGGGCCGCCGACGCAATGGCCGCATCGGCGGCGGCGCGGTCACCGGCTTCGTAGACGAAGGACTCGTTGTCGGGATAGTCCTCCCAAACGCCGGGCGTCGCGGGGTCGTTCGCCGCCTCGGTCGAGACATTCACGGGCAGGGGTCTGTAATCGACCTGGATCAGTTCCGCCGCGTCCTTGGCAAGATCGACCGATTCCGCGATCACCACCGCCACGATTTGCCCCACATGGCGGACCCGGTCGCGCGTCAACGCGGGCCGCGGCGGGCGGAACATCGCCGATCCGTCGCGCCGATTGCGCGGTGACGGCCCGGAGATAACGCCCATGCCGTCGGCTTCGTAGTCGGCACCCGTCAACACAGCCACCACGCCCGGCGCGCCTTCCGCGCCGGAGGCGTCAATGCTCAGAATATCCGCATGGGCGTGCGGCGCGCGCACCATGAAGGCATGCGCCTGAAAAGCAAGATTCACATCGTCGATATAATTTCCGTACCCTTTGAGCAGACGTGGGTCCTCGGACCTTGGGACCGACTGGCCAACCGCATATGTCATCATCGGAACCTCAACTCTCCGTCATGCGTATCCTCGCCCAAATTCGCGCAAGCGCGATTGGGAAAGCGCTTCGATGAATGTAGTCGATATTTTCCAAATGACCTCCCTTTCGCCGCCAAAGGCGCGGCAAAGGCGCCGCAAAAGCCGCCGAAAAATCAACGCTCGCGGACCGTTCCCGGCTAGGCGCCGAGGTTCGAGAGACCTGAAGTTTCAGCCCGTCGCTGACGGCGAAGCAGTCGCGAAATCCGCGGCGAGCGCCTTCTCAGATATCGATGTCGGGTGTTGCGGGTAGAGCAGACCAAAATACCGTCAGACGCGAATGCGTGCTTTTGACCCATTGCTGACGATCAACATTTGTGTGTCATCCCCGAAATCTGTGCTGCCTTCAGGCCACTGGCGCCAATAACAGCCCTGTTCTTTCAAACGGAAGCGCCGTCGGCAATCTTGGGCGGTTCAGTGTGTTCTCTGGGCTCATCGATTGAGTTGGATCGATTCTTCAATGCGTCTGCCAAAGGTTCTTTTCATTAATCAAATGTAAACCATTTCCAGTACAATCTAACACCGTACATGGAACGGGTCTTGGTGGAGTTCGAGCAACTAGACCATATAAAGGCGGACACATACAAAATCTCAACGACTCTGGGCGGTCGCCTGCAGAGACTGCCGTTCTGGACGATTGGTCTCTCACTCCTTTGTGCAACGTTTTGCTATCGGGAGGAAGCGGCAATGTCTCGAGAAGTTTCTGTCACCGGGACCGAACGGTTTTTCGATGACGATGAGTTAATCGTCAGCAAGACCGACCTCAAAGGCCGGGTTACCTACTGTAATGATGTGTTTCTACGACTGGCGGATTTTTCCGAGCGGGAAATGCTGGGACAACCCCATAGCATTATCCGCCACCCGCACATGCCCCGATGTGTCTTCAAACTACTGTGGGAAACGCTTGAATCCGGACAAGAGATCTTTGCCTATGTGGTCAATCGGTCGCGTAATGGAGATCACTATTGGGTCAACGCCCATGTGACGCCGAGCTTCGACGGCCAGGGTCAAATTCTGGGCTACCACTCCAACAGACGCGTTCCCGACCGCAAGGTCTTAGAAGAAAAAATCATCCCTCTATATGGCCGCCTCCTTGAAGAAGAAGGACGGCACGCGGACCGTAAGGAAGGCCTGGCGGCGAGCACGGGCGTGCTTACCGCTCTGCTGGCCGAGAACGGCATCGGGTACGACGAATTCATCGCGACTCTCTAGAGTCTAAGTCCTTCGTTAATCAACGCTTACCCACTAAGGGAGGGGATGGTTATGTTCTGGAACAATCAGGGCTCGGCAATTCAAAAAGCCACGGAAGTTTGCGAGGCCGTTGCGAATGGCGATTTCGAGGCCAGACTTATAGATTTCGATGCCGAAAGCGATTGGGGCAAGTTCTACCTTGCAATCAATCGAATGATCGATCGGACGGACGCCTACGTCCGCGAGTCCAAGGCGAGTCTCGAATACGTTAGCG
>JAYPOZ010000188.1:0-3896 GCA_038131165.1 Rickettsiales bacterium
GGAACGAGATTCACGCCGCGCTCAATGGCCGGGGGATCGAATGCCAATTGTACGGAGCCTACGCGGGGCGTGGCGATCAGCACATCGACACGACGACTTTTGTCGATCACGCGCAACCGGAATGTACTTCGCGAGAAGTATATAAGGGAGCCCTCGACGACAATGCGCGCGGCGTCTTTCAAGGAAAAATCCTCGTTCGTAAGGACGCGCAGAGGACCGATGGCCATCAGCTCAGCAAGGCCTTGCTGTTGTCCGAGGGAGCCGAACTCGACGCAAAGCCCGAGCTGGAAATATACGCCGACGACGTGAAATGCAGCCACGGCGCCACGGCGGGCGAACTTGACGAAGAACAACTCTTCTACCTCCGAGCGCGCGGCATCGGCGAAGCGGAAGCCCGTGATTTGCTGGTTTCGGCCTTTCTTGAAGAGAGCTTGGAATTGATCGGCGAAGACGCACCGCGAGAGGCTTTTCGGGCGGTTGTTTCAGGTTGGCTTGCTGCGCGCGCCGCGCGGCAGGAGGCTTGAAATGACCCAGGCTCAAGCCATGACATCTTCGGGTCAAGCGTACGACATCGACCGGATTCGGGCGGATTTTCCGATCTTGTCCGAGCGGGTCCACGGTGAGCCGCTGACCTTCCTCGACAATGGCGCTTCGGCGCAGAAACCGCGTCAGGTGATCGACGCGGTGCGCAGTGTCTACGAGCACGAATACGCCAACGTTCACCGCGGCGCCTACTATCTGAGCGAAAAGGCGACAGAGCGGTATGAAGGTTCGCGCGATATCGTGCAGCGATTCCTTAATGCCGGCAGCCGTCAGGAGATTGTCTTCACGAAGAACGTGACTGAAGCGATCAACCTTGTGGCCTACAGTTATGCGCGTCGCGTCTTGCAACCGGGCGACGAGATCATCATCACGGATATGGAGCACCACTCCAATATCGTGCCGTGGCAGTTGATGCGGGATGAGCGGGGCTTGGTGCTCAAGTACGTCTCCTGCACCGACGATGGCGAGTTCCGCATCGAGGACTTGGCGAAGCTGATCACGTCGAAGACAAAGCTGATTGCCCTGACACATGTTTCCAATGTCATGGGGACAGTGGTGCCGGTGAAGGAAGTTGCCAAACTGGCGCACGATAATGGCGCCAAACTACTGGTCGACGGGGCACAGGCGGTCATGCACATGCCTGTCGATGTGCAGGAACTGGATTGCGACTTCTATGCCTTTACCGGCCACAAAATTTACGGACCTTCCGGTATCGGTGTGCTCTACGGCAAGGCGGAGCTGCTTGATTCCATGCCGCCTTTTCTTGGCGGCGGCGACATGATCAGCACGGTTACCATGGAAAAGAGTACCTGGGCGGCCCTGCCGGCCAAGTTCGAGGCCGGTACGCCACCCATTGCGCAGGCGATCGGTCTCGGTGCTGCGCTCGATTACGTCAGCGGAGTCGGTCTCGGAGCGATCGGTGCGCATGAACTCGATCTGTTGAATTACGCGACGCAACAGCTCGCTTCGGTCGAAGGATTACGGATCATCGGGACGGCGGCGAACAAGACCTCGGTGATCTCGTTTACGATGGATTGTGCGCACCCGCACGATATTAGTACGATCATCGACCGCGCGGGAGTATGCGTTCGTGCCGGTCATCACTGTGCTCAGCCTTTGATGGAACGAATGGGCGTGCCGGCGACGACCCGCGCGTCGTTCGCGATGTATAACACGCGTGCGGAGGCCGATACATTGGTCACGGCGCTCAATTCGGTTCGGGAGTTATTTGGCTAATGCTCGACGATTTGCGAGAGCTCTATCAGGAAGTGATCCTAGATCACGGCAAGACCCCTCGGAACTTCCGACACCCGGAGAACGCCAACCGCGAAGCAATGGGCCACAACCCGCTGTGCGGCGACCGCTTGGTTGTCTACCTCAGCGTTGACGAGAACGATGTCGTCCAGGACGCGGCGTTTCTCGGCAATGGTTGCGCCATTTCGGTCGCCTCGGCGTCGATGATGACAGAGATCGTGCAGGGTAAGACGAAGCAACAGGTAGAAGCTTTGTTCAAGCGCTTCCACGAGATGTGTACGTCGGATGTCGATATGGACGCCACGGATGACGAGGATGTCGAGAAATTGATGGTTCTGTCAGGAGTGCGGCAGTTTCCAGTGCGCGTCAAATGCGCGACTTTGGCCTGGCATACGATGGAAGCCGCCCTTAAGGGCGAATCTGAAATCAGTACGGAACGCTAACGGGAGCGATTGATATGAGTTACGGAATGCCGCCTTACGGCGATCACATGGCGCCCGCCAATCCGAACGAGATGGAAGATTCGATCGCGCGGGCAGGAGAGCCGTTGGAGGCGGGTATCTCCGTGGCGTCGAAGGAATTGGTCATCGAAGCGATCAAGACTGTATACGATCCCGAAATTCCGGTGAATATTTACGAGTTGGGATTGGTCTACGATGTATCGATCAGCGATCAAGGCGCAGTGGAGGTCCGCATGAGTTTAACCGCTCCGGCCTGCCCGGTGGCGGGGGAACTGCCGCAATGGGTGGCTGATGCGGTCGAACGGGTCGAAGGTGTCGGTGAAGTAGAGGTGCATCTTGTATGGGACCCGCCCTGGGACCCATCTTTGATGTCCGAGGACGCCAAAATGGCGCTCGGAATGTTTTAGCGGCGCGCAACACTCTTAAGATTGAGAAAACCATGGCAACACCAATTCTGACACTGACGGAAGCTGCGGCAGATCGCGCAAGAATGCTGATGAACCAAGCCGGGAAGCCGGTTGCTGGAATCCGGGTGGGGGTTAAGACGCGCGGCTGCTCCGGTTACAGCTACTTTGTCGAATACGCCGACGAGGAACTGCCTTTCGAGGAATGCGTGGAGACGGATGGCGTAAAGGTTTTCATCGATCCGATGGCGACGATGTTTATTCTCGGGTCGGAGATGGATTACAAGGAAGACAAGCTGACTTCCGGTTTCGTATTCACCAATCCGAATGAAACCGGGCGCTGCGGTTGCGGCGAATCCTTTAGCGTCGACCCAGAGAAGGCGTAGACCCACTAACGCGACGCCGCGTTAACCATAATCTAACAAATCCGCCGCCATGATAACGTTCGTTGAATGGGAGGGACGCTGGATTTGCCGATAGCTGGGGATGACCGGTTAGAGCATGTTGCGCGCGCGCGGGCAGTAACCTATTCCGGTATGGCAGTGGGTCTCTTATTGCTGTGCTGGATCGCGGCAAGAACCGATTGATCGGGGTACGATGAACTCCACCTGCTCATAGAGGCTGTCTCGAGCGTCGTCGCGTTGACCGTCTCGGCAATGGCGTTTACGCGCTATTACAGCCGTCCGGAAGCCAAATTCCTCTAGCTGGCGACGGCGTTTTTCGGTGCGGGCTTGTTGGATGTCTATCACGCCGCGCTGACGACCTGGATGGCGGCGGTATATTTACCGGGCATGATGGGGTCGGCGGTCCAGTGGAGCGAATTTTTGCCCCGCCTGTATTTGGCCGCCCTATTCTGTCTGAGTTGTTGGCCGATAAAAGTGCTCCGCCGGCCTCTCGAGGCGGCGGACAACGGCGCGCGAAGAATTTTTCTGATTTCGTTCCTTCTCTTTCTCGGGTTGATCGTATTCATTTCTTCCCTTGATGTGACGTTCCCGGTTCTCTCCGATTCGGCGATACCACGACCGCTCTTCTTGCTTCCCGCGGTGTTATTCGGACTGTCGCTGATTGGATATCTGAAGAAGGGATTGTGGCGCGAACGCGAACGAAAATTCGATCACTGGACTATCCAATCCCTCATACTTGCCATAGCGGGCAACGCCGGAATGATGGGTTTTTCCGTACATCCGCTCGATGCCGGGCATGAGGCGGGGCACCTGGCGAAATTGCTCGGCTA
>JAYPOZ010000189.1:0-3771 GCA_038131165.1 Rickettsiales bacterium
CTGTCGGCGGCGCTTCTCGGCCTTGCGACCGGACCGATGAATCCGGTGGGGAGCTTCGTTCTGGTCCGCATTTCGCCGCCCGGCTGGCAGGCGCTGATATTCTCGCTCAAGCAATGCGCGACGCCGGCGGGCGGCATGCTGGCCGGATTGATCTTGCCGCCCCTGGCGGTGCTGTGGGGATGGCAGGCGGCCTTCGCCGTCGTGCCGTTGTTGGCGGTGTTGTTCTTCCTGGCGGCCGGGTACGGCGACCTCGGCGGGCCAAGGCGGCCGGCGCCGGCGGGTTCGCCGGCCCGCCCGGCGGGCGGCGGCATGCTCGACTCGCTGCGCCTCGCGGTTGCCGGACGCCAGATCGCCGCCACCGCCGTTGCCGGCATGCTGTTCGCCGGCAGTCAGGTGGCGCTGCTCGCCTATCTGGTGGTCTACCTGTGGCAGGAGGCGGGCATGTCGACGACGGAAGCGGGCTTCGCCTTCGCGCTGATCAACGTCACCGGGATCGCGGCGCGCATCGGTTTGGGCTGGCTGGCGGAGCGCCATGTCGAAACCGCGATCCTGCTGTTCGTTTCGGCGGCGGGTATGGGCCTGGGTGTGATCTGCATCGCCTATTTCAGCGCCGCCTGGCCGTTGTGGATCATGTACGCGGTCATCGCCGTGACCGGCGCCTTCGGTAACGGCTGGGTCGGATTGTTGTTCGCCGAACTGGCCCGCCTTGCCCCCGACGGCCACACCGCCGAGGCCGCGGGTGGCGGTCAGGTGTTCATGTATGGCGGCGTGTTCCTGACGCCGCTCGCCTGCGGTGCCGCGCTCGAGGCGACCGGCCGCTACGGCGCGCTCTTCACCCTTCTGGCGGGCCTTGCCTTCGTCGCGGCGGCGGTGCTGCTGTGGGGACGGGCCGGCTCGGCCAACCCGGCCGCCCGTTAGGACCAGCCGTTAATCCGGCCAGTTCTCCAGCAGATCGACCGGGTCGCCGTAGCGCGATGCCATCTCGACCACGCTCGGCGCCTTGAGGGCGGTGAGGAAACCCTTGTCGATCAGCGTCGTGTTGCCGGCGGTCACCGTCGAATCGAAGGTGATCAGGTCCATATGGACCGGCGGCTCCTCCCATTCCGGCATCATGCGGCGGATATAGTCGTTCGGTTTCGCGAGGTCGATGCCGTAGTGCAGCGCGCCGACGGAGTTGGAGCCCGCCGGGTAGATCGTGTGGCGCGGCGCCTTCGGGTTGAAGCCGCAGCCGAGTTCGATCAGCTGCCCGCCGACCAGCATGTCGCGCAGAATATCCGCTTCCTCGCCGTCGCCGTCGACCCGGGTGATGCGGTCGTCCTCGAATATCACTCGCGGCGGGTTCTCGAACGGCCGCTCGAAGCCGACCGCCCAGTACGGCACCACCACGCCGTTGGTGTCGACCTGCACCGAGTCGTCGTCGTCGACCGAGGTGCGGTCGTAGACGTTGGGACCGTGGCAGGGCAGGTAGTGCACGTAGCAACCCGGCTCGTCCGCCGTCATGTGGCCGCGCCAACGGTTGGATTTCAGCAGATTGTCGCGCATGGCGGCGGTGAACTTGATGGTCAGGTCGGTGCCCCTCTTGTCGCCGAACTTGAGGTCGAAATCCTGGCCTTTCGGGAACAGCTCGGCGGTCTGACGGATGATTTCGCCGACGATGTCGATGGGCAGGCGCGCCTGCGGCGTCTTCAGCAGCTCGAGATCGCGGAAATACGTGATCTTGACCCAGCGCTGGCCCTTTTCCTTTCGCATGCGGATGCAGAACGGATCGATGATCGAGCAGAACCAGGTCGAGACCACGAAGCTCGCCTGCTCCATGAGGGGGCGCAGCTCCGCCGGAATTTCCGTCGCCTGGCTGCTGTCGGCCATGATGACCGTCGGCTTCACGCCGCGCGACCTTGCCAGGCCGCAGATGGCATGGATGACATTGGGGTCGAGCTTGCGGTCCGCCAGGAACACCATCGTGTCGTCGGGCCGGATCGCGAAGGTGCGGACGAAATTGTCCATCGCCTCGAAATACTGCCCGGTCAGGACGGTTTCCAGCTTCTCCGGCCGCGGCAGGCCGACCAGCATCTCTTCCGGTGGTTGCGCCATGGTTTCTCCTCCCATCTATCTATCCAGCACGCTTCGGCGGTCTTTGCCTTCCGGCCCCGTGCGTCGTTCCGCTCAGTCTGCCGGTTTCGGCGCGGTGCGGTCAATCGCGCCCTTGGTTCTTGTCAAAACGCCGGTCGCTGCGGTGTAATCTCCCGCATGCCCCGTGTCATCGAGAAAATCGCGATCTGCGCCTTTATTCTGCTGTCGGCCCCGATCATATCCGGGTTGATGACGACTGTGGTCGCCGCGGCCTATTTCATGCTGTTCTCGCAAGCGCCGATCGAAGAAGCGCGCGCCCTCGGGCCGTTCTTCCTGATCGTCGCCGCCGTCATTTATGCGACCCTCTGCTGGCATGTGCTGAAGGCGGAGGAATAGTCAGCCCTTCATCCGCGCGCCTTTGGGGTCGTAGAAGCCCGCCAGTTGCGCCGCGGCCGCCACTGTCTCGCCGGCGACCTCGACCGACCAGTCGCCCGCGTCGATCCAACCGCGGGTGACGCCCTCGGGGAATTCCACGTATCCCATGCCGACGGCCGCTCCCAGCGTGTGGCCGTAGGAAGCCGAGGTGGTCACGCCGACACGGATGCCGTCCCTGAAAATCGGCTCGTCGTGATAGATGTACGCGTCCGGGTCCCGCAGCAGCACCTGCACCAGCCGGCGGGATTGCGGTGTCCCGCGCAACGGCTCCAGAGCGGCGCGGCCGATAAAATCGGAGGCCCAGTCGATGGCGAATCCGAGGCCGGCCTGAAAAGGCGTGTCTTCGATGCCGATATCGTGGCCCCAGTGGCGGAAACCCTTTTCCTGCCGCAGTGAATCCATGGCGTGATACCCGGCCATTCTGAGGTCCTGCACCGCGCCCTGCTCGGCGATCCGGTCGAAGAGATGCTGGGCAAACTCGGTGGCGACATAGAGCTCGTAACCCAATTCTCCCATATAGCTGATGCGTACGGCACGTACGGGCGCATAGCCGATCTCGATCTCGCGGCTGCCGCGGTACGGCAGGGCGTTGTCGGACACGTCGTCGCCGCACAGAGCCTGCAGCAGGGCGCGCGATTGCGGGCCCATCAGGCCAAGCGACGTCAGGCCCGAGGTGACGTCGGTCGCAACCGCGCGGCGGCCGTCGATATGCCGCTTGAGCCAGGTAAAATCGCGCGTCGCCGCGGCCGCGCCCGTCACGATCAGGAAACTGTCGCCGTCGAGACGCGAAATCGTCAGGTCCGCCTCAATGCCGCCCGCCGCATTCAGCCATTGCGTATAGCGTACGTCTCCCGGCTCGATCCGGGCATCGCACGTACAGATATCCTGCAGTACGGCTTCCGCGTCCGTGCCTTCCAATCTGAACTTGGCGAAGGAAGACATGTCGAAAAGCGCCACATTCTCTCGGGTCGCCCGGTGCTCGGCGGCCCAGTTTTCGAACCAGGAGGTGCGGCCCCAACCGTAGGTATAGGTTTTTTCCTGGCCGTCCGCCGCGAACCACATGGGGCGCTCCCAGCCCATGGCGGCGCCGAAACAGGCTCCGCGCGCGTCGAGCCGGTCGTGGAACGGGCTGCGGCGGGCGCCCCGGGCCGTTTCCGCCTGGCGGAAGGGCCAATGCATGGCGTAGAGCAGCCCGAGCGATTCCTTGGTGCGGTCGAAAAGATAAGCGCGATTACGTTCGAAACGGTGAAAGCGCCGGATGTCGAG
>JAYPOZ010000190.1:0-842 GCA_038131165.1 Rickettsiales bacterium
AGTCATAGGTTTCCGCCATCTGTCGTCCTCCCGCTTACGCGAACCGCGGCCTGATATCGTCCGCGAAGATCTTCATGTAGTGAATCTGCCGGTCGAGACTGCCGCGCTCGACGGAGATGTAAAGGTTGGTCGCTCCGGCTTCGGCGAGGGCCCCGATCCGGTCGATCCAGTCGCCGACCGTCCCCGCGAGGGCATAGCGCTCCATCGCATAATCGGCGAGGCCGATATCGACCATCCGCCTGCCGTTGGTGCCGTGCTGGACCTGGTGCTCATAGAGGGCGTAGCCGTCGATGAATTCCTGCACCTTGGCGACGAGCTGGGTTGGCAGGCTCTTGTTCTCGAGGCCGAAGCGCATGGAGTGGTTGAGGATCGAGGCGACCGAATCGTAGATCGCCGCGTGCGCCTTCTCGCGGTCCTCGTCGAGCGAGGTCCGCGTCGTGTACCAGAAGGGAATCTCGTCGATATCCCTGCCTTCGGCCTCGGCGCCACCGCGCACTTGCGCGCGGGTGTTCTCGATTACCTCCGGCAGCAAGCCGGCGCCTGAAAGGACCCCGTCGGAGATACGGCCGGCGAGGTGGAACATCCGCGGCCCTTCGGCGCAGAGCATGACCGGGACGCGTTTCCGCTCCAGCGCGTCGCCCCAGCGTGCCTGGTGCGCCCGCCCGTCGTAGCTGCCCTCGCCCTCCGCCCAGAGACCGCGCATGCAGGCGACGTATTCCTCGATCCGCTTCCGGGTCGCGGGCTTGAAGCCGATGTTGTAGATGGCGCTGTCGCCGCTGCCGATCCCGACAAAGGCCCGACCTTCCGTCAGTGCATCGAGCGACCCGAGGAAGCCGCCCATG
>JAYPOZ010000190.1:852-3326 GCA_038131165.1 Rickettsiales bacterium
GATGCACCCCGACCATCGCATTCTCCGCATGCTCCGCGATCAGCGTCGCGCGGACATAGGCGTCGCCGCCGACGAAACTGCTGTCGTAGGTGCTGATCATGTCGACGCCGGCACTGTCGATGACGCGGACAAGTTCGGCCAGTTTCGCCTGATCCTGGCGACGCGGGAAGACCGTTCCACTCGAGATGTTTACCGCGAAACGCACTTTCATTGTCCCTTCCTCCCTCATTTGGCTTTCGGCCGACAGTCAACCGTTCAAAGCGCCTTCGGCGCAAGGCCCATGCCATTCAACCATGTGCGCGAAGGCTGGTCATCCTGTACGCTGGTCGGGGGAAAGAGCCCGCACGACGGACAATGCCGGCAACAAGTGTGTCCATAGAGGACACAGTACAGCGGCCAACTGCCGGGGAAACCGGCCAGAAGCGGCGCCAAAGGCGGTCGAACGGCTTGGCACGGGAGTTGTAGGTATTGTCCGAGACGACAGGTTCGACCGGAAAGCGGGGGCAGCGGAATGGAATTCGGATTCAGCATGCGGGGGCAGTATCCTGCCGGGACGGATATGCAGGAAACCTTCGCCAAGGCGTGCGAGCTGGCGCGCGCGGCCGACCGGTTGGGATACAGCTACATTACCAAGGGTCAACATTATTCGACGTCGCCGTTGCAGGCGCTGCAACAGGTGCCTTTTCTCTCGCGGATCATGGTGGAAGCGCCGAACGCTAAAATCGTTACCGGGATTGTCCTGCTGCCGCTTCACAAGCCTCTCGATATCGCGGAACAGTTGGCGTCGGTCGACGTCATGTCGGGCGGCCGTCTCGTCTTCGGCTCCGGCATCGGCTATCGCGAGGTCGAATTCAAGGCCTTCGGTGCCGAAGCGAAAGACCGGGGCCGCCGTTTCGAGGAGAACCTGACCGCCATTCGCCGGCTATGGACCGAAGACTCGGTCAGCATGAAAGGGTCGCATTTTGAGCTTGAGGAGGCGTCCTGCTCGGTCAAACCGGTGCAGAAACCGACGCCGCCGTTCTGGATCGGCGCCAATGTCGACGCCGGCATCCGGCGTGCCGCCCGGATGGCGGACGCTTGGTTCATCAACCCGCACCAGACGACCGAGACGATCGAGCGGCAGCTCGGCGTCTACCGGCAGGCGCTCGAAGCGGAAGGCAAGCCCGATCCGGCGGTGCTGCCGATGATGCGGGAATGCTTCGTCGCCGCGACGGAAGATGAGGCCGTGCGTCTTGCGCGCCCCTATATCGAGGCGAAGTATAAATCCTATCACGAATGGGGTCAGGACAAATCGATGGCGGCAGGCGACGACGATCTCTCGATCCCTTTCGAGGAACTGGTGCAGGACCGCTTTCTCCTCGGATCACCCGATCAGGTCGCGGAGCAGGTCATCGACTATAACAAGCGTCTGGGCGTCAACGTGATCATTCCGGCGTTCCAACAGGTCGGCACGCCGCACAATCAGGCGATGGATGCGCTTCATATCTTCGCCGAAGAAGTCATGCCGAAGGTACGGCAGGGGGTATGACGTCGCTACCATGGCGCATACGGTAGCGGAGGACGCACTCGCCTAAACGCCAAGGAAAGGAGTTTCCATGACCAAACGCACCCCGGACTGGGACCCTCTCGCCCCGGAGAACAACGGCAATCCGACCTGCATTCATGCTGAATTGCGGGAGAAATGCCCGGTCGCATGGACTGATGCGTTCGGCGGGTTCTACACGTTGACCCGCTACGACGACGTTGCCGCGGCGGCACTGGATCATGAAACCTTTTCAAGCGCGCAAACGGTATCGATCCCTTCGACGACGGGCCCGGGCCGTAAGTTGAGGCCGCCGATTGAGATGGATCCCCCCGACAATATTCCTGTCCGCGACGTGCTGAACCGCTATTTCACGCCGGACCGCATACGGCTGATCGAGCCGGCGATTCGGCGCGCCGCGCGCGATCTGCTCGGTTCCTGCATCGCCAGGGGCGAGACCGACGCCGTAGCTGACTACACCTTTCATTTGCCGGCGCAAGTGCAGTGCATGTTCCTCGGCATCTCGACCGAAGACGCCGTGTCGATCAAGCGGATGACGCTCGAAGTCCAGGAAGCCGGCGCTGCCGGAGACACGGCCGCCCACAAAGCCATCAACGACCGGATTTACGCCTATATCGACAAGATTGTCGAGACGCGCGCGAATATGCCGTACGATCCCGACGATGTCGTCAGCGCATTGCTGCACGAGGAAATCGGCGGCGGCCGAATGGCCCATGACGATGTTGCATCGGTGCTGCGGTTGTTCCTGCAGGCCGGGCACGGCACGTCTACAAACGCGCTGGGCAGCATCATTCGCCATCTCGCTCGTACGCCCGAAGATCAAAAACGCCTGCGCGAGGAGCCGGCGTTGATCCCCAACGCGATCGAAGAGATTTTGCGTCTTTGGACGCCCGCGCGGTTGCTGTCGCGAACGACGACGAAAGCCGTCGAG
>JAYPOZ010000190.1:3336-3701 GCA_038131165.1 Rickettsiales bacterium
CCCTAGACGATCGTCACGGCCACCGGCGGAGGCTGCCCCGCGCCGGCCACGTCGTCGAAACCGGCCGCGCGGAGGACTCCGACGTTCAATTCGCCGGGCAGCGCGCCGCCCGCGCGGGTGCTGTCGCGAACGACGACGAAAGCCGTCGAGGTTTCGGGCGCAACAATCCCCCAGGGTGCAAAAGTGGCGTTGATGTGGTCCGCTGCGAATCGCGATCCGGATGTCTTCGACAATCCCGACGACGTGGATTTCGATCGCCGCCCCAACCGCCACATAGCTTTCGGTCATGGCGTGCACCGCGGCGTCGGCGCGCCGCTGGCGCGCGCGCAACTACGGATCGGCATCGAGGAATTGTTGTCGATGAC
>JAYPOZ010000191.1:0-3677 GCA_038131165.1 Rickettsiales bacterium
ACGACGACCGTCGCCTTAAAGGGGGGATGTTCCGACAGCGCGGGCGGGATATCGAGAAGCGCCGTCTCGGCAGCGACGCGTTTCAAATCCTGATGGCACCTCACGCAATAAGGATCGTCGTTCAGAACCAGATGTCCTTCACTGCGGTGCTCCTGATGGCATGCGGTGCAAGCCCCTTTTTGCACTTCCGGAAGGACCATTTCCTCCGGGTCGACGTGGTGCGCGGCACGCTCGTGACAACTTAGGCAAGCCGTGTTCGCAACCGCTCCGAACGGTTTTTCGTGACAGGCGACGCACGAACGGGTCAGAAACCGATGGGATGCCGTGAGATGGCCGCTCTTCCAATATGCAAGCACCAAGGGCGACTGGATGGCCTGCTCTGACGGCGCTTGGGCTTCGCGCTCGGCCGCGACGTGCGTCACCTCCCAGAAAGGCCAGACGACGAGGCCGACGAAGGCCAGCAGACCGACCAGCCAGGAACAAAGCGCAAGACCCGCCCGTGTCTGCCCGATTTCCAACCGGCTCGCCCGCATCCGCTCGAGGCCGTCGTCCAGGGGCGAAACCAATTCGACCGCAACCGCCAGGTCCGCATCGTTCTCGGGTGCTTCGAAATGCAATTCGTAGGGACCGAGTTCGACCACGGAGCCGACGGAAATCCGATTTGTCTCGCTATCCTCGCCAATAATCCGTGTGATCGCCAAGTCGTCGGAAATAAAATAAAAACGGCCATCCCGCTCTAAAATACTGGCTTGCTGAAGCATGATGCGGGGGTCGGGGAGCTGCACGTCGCAATCCGACCGGCGGCCAAAACTCACAAAATCCGCGATTACCGAGGACTCCCGCACCGTCGGCAGGCCGCGCCGATTTCTGGATATAAATTTTATCTGCAGTTTCAAGGTATTAAAGCCGCTTAGTAATACATTACAAAAGCAACATGGCCGATGAGCGCCGCCGCGTAGGCGAAAGACAGGGGCACATGGACATAAAGCCAAATATCCATCCAGGCTTTATAGCGGATGTGCCGGCGGAATCGGCCCAGCGCTTCGATCTTGCGGGCGAGGAGCGTGACCAAGCGGCGCCCCGCTTCCGCCTCGAGGGCGGAAAAACTCTCGGCGCGCGACCGGATGCCCTCGAGCGCGACCTCCGTATGCCGATCAGTGTAGCGGCCGGTCAGCAAACGCCAGACAGTGTCGCCGACGACAGTGTACTGCACCGACCGGCGGATCAACCGGTTGATGTCGTCGTCCAATTCGGCACCGATGCGCCGGGCCTCGCGATTTATTTCAGCGATCTCCTCCATCATGTCGGCCGAACTACGGCCTCCGGCATTCATCGTCATCGCGGCGGGCACGTAGGCATAGAGAAAAACTCCGCACAGCCCGCTTACGGAAATGACGAGCAGGAAGGCGTAGGACAATAGATGAAAGTTAACGCCGAACTCGAACCCCGTATGCAATGTCGCCAATACCGTGGCCGCCACGCCGAGGGAGATGTGGGCCGACAGCACTTCCTCCAAGGGAACGGCTCCCTGCCCGTAACGCCGCTTGCGGATGCCATACCAGCCCAGCCAGACGGTGAGTGCGGCCGCGGCGCAACCGATGAGGTAACCCGCCCAGGTCCCTCCATTGCGCCCTTCGGCGGGCGCGTCCAACAAGAAGACAACCATTGCGGCGAGCGATACCGCGACCGCGATCTTTACATATCTGTAGTTGCGGAGACGCCAGACCGAAACCCGCATCTAGCGACCCCCCACGAGGCCAAGCGCCCGCTCCGGCGTCGTGCGCGCCGCCGCCCCTGTCGGGCAGGCATTCACGCAGGCGGGACCGCCCGCAATATCGACGCACATATCGCATTTTACGGCCGATTTTTTATCCGCCCCTTGTTCGTCCTTCTCCCCCCCGTCGCCCAGGCCGAGGCGCGCCAGAAAGCGCTGCAATGCCGACCCCGCCGAGGCGTCGGCGCTTTCGAGCCGGATGACGCCATAAGGGCAATTCTGGACGCAATTGCCGCAGCCGATACAGTTGCCGTCGATCAGCACCTCGCCTGTCGCCGAGCGACGAATGGCGTCGGTCGGGCAGTCGGACATGCAATGCGGATGCTCGCAGTGACGGCAGGAGGTCGGAATCCGCATGTCCCCGATCGTCGTGCCGGCCTTCAGGTCCAATCTCGACGTGCCGTCATGGGTCTTCGCGCAGGCGCGCTCGCAATTGTAACAGCGAATGCACAGAGTCTCGTCGACCAGCAACATGTCGGTCGCATCGCCGAGACCTTGGCTCACGATGTCGTCGACGGAGATTTCGGACGCCGCTCTTGCTTCGTCGCCCGACAATTGCGCCAGTATCTTGCGTTCGTTGCGGCGCCGGAACTCGGGCTGGCTCTCGACCAGCCAGGCGAAGGTTTCGGCGGGGATAAAGATGGTCCGGCACTCGACCGCCGCACGCACGTTCGAGGTCCGTTTGGTGCCGCTCAGGAGCGACGTCTCGCCGAGATAATTGCCGGCCGGCACGTACGAGATGGCGGCCTCCTTGCCCTCCCGCTCGCGCGATACGGTGACGGATCCCTTGCGGATCAAATAGATGCCATCCGATTCGTCGCCGATGCGATACAGGAAATCTCCGGCCTTAAAGGTTCGATGCGATATCTCGCCGACCAGACGGTCGAACTCCGCCGGCGAAAACTCGGTCGACAGATAGACCCGCAACTCGCGGGCGATCGAAGAGCGTTCGATCTTCTCGCCGATAGATTTGACGATGGCGCTCCACTTCAAGCAGGCGCTTCGGGGCATTTCGATGAAGACGTTCGACGGGCCGTCCGCCGCCACCGAGTAAACGCGGCGCCGTCCTGCGGTCAAACCGATTTCGCCGAAATACTCGCCTTCGGGATAATGTATGCCGACCGGGTTTCCCTCTTCGTCTTCCACGTAAGGACGTCGACATCCAACAGGAATTCGCGGAGTTGAAGCTCCGTCAGTCCGGCGATCAAGGGCAGGCGCGTCCTCAGTCCTTGGAGAATTTCGTCCAGCGATTCGGAGGCCAGCAACGGCGCCAGCTTCTCGCGAAGCATCGGCTCGTCCGCATAAGCGGTGTCGAGACCGAGGATGAAATCGACGGCTTCGTATCCCTGATTGACCGCATGCTTGATCAAGGGAAACCCGCAGAGCGAGCCGATGATATAAATCCCCGGCACATTGCATTCGTACCGGGCGTCGACCACAGGCGGCGAATCCTCGAATTCTCCCTGAAACCCGATCCCGATACGCGATAGAAACTCGCGCGGCGGCCGAGCGCCGATGCGCGCAATGACGGCATCGCACTCGACCGCCGTCACGCCGCTCTTCAATTCAAGCTGTACCTCGCCGGGCGAAATCCGCATGGGCCGGGCTTCGCTGTAGTAGGCAATGCGCCGCTTATCGATTGCGTCTTGCGCGCGCTGAACATTCCTTTGTTTCGCGCGAATGAGATCGTTGTTGCGGTTAACCAGGGTCACTGTATTGCGCTCGGAGAGCGCGACCGCGTTCTCGACCCCTGAATCTCCGGCGCCAATAACGACGATCTTCTCGCCGACATAATCGGCCGCATCGTCGAGGCCGTATTGAACGCCGTCCCAATCGGCTCCTGGCACGTTCAAGGTTCGGATATTTCCCTGCACGCCGAGCGCCAGAATGATCTGTTTTGCCG
>JAYPOZ010000192.1:0-3627 GCA_038131165.1 Rickettsiales bacterium
GGGCACCACGCGGTAAGGAAAAAGCCTCCGATCATACCCCCGTCTGGTGCGAGATTTCGGACGCAGCCTGACTGCGCTCATGCAGACGCAAAGGTTATGCCGCAGAGAGTTCGAATCTCTTCCAAATTAGTCACGATACGCTCACCCGTTTGAGGCCGGCCCGCACCGCCCACTATGCGTACGAAATGCGTGCCGACAACGGCCGCCGTACCACCAGGGTCAGTTCCCTTGGCAAATCCGGCGAATTCGCTTTACCGCTTTCTTATCGCCTGGAATCTTTGCTATTGATGCCAATCATTTACATATCCCCACAATTCTGATCAGTCTGCTGATCGAGAACCACGGAAATTTTCCAAGGAGACCCTAAAAGTGCGAAACTCCAAGACGGTTTTGATCGACAAAAATCCTGGCCGAAGCGCGCAAACCATCGGCATCGCCAGAGAGCTCGGCACCGAGATCGATCTCGTCCACGAGCCGTCGATTGGCGTCATTGGAAACAAGGGCGATTCGCAATGCTATCTCGGCGTTCAGAGTAAGGTGGAGATCATCCACGAGCGCCTGCGCCAGCGGATTGGGAGCGGGGACGGACAGCTCCGGATGCGCTTGGTCCAACCAGAGTATACCGTGGCGACCTCCGACGGCATGCGCAACGGCACCAAAGAAATGCGTTATTCTCTGATCGGACGAGAAGTTACCAATGACACCGTTTGCGAACACCTGAGCGCAAGTGGCCTCGAAGGCACCATTGCGGTCGTTGCGTGCGACAAGCCTCCGGTCGGCACCTTGGCCGCTCTGCTTGAGCATAATCGTCCCGCGATCATGATGTCGGACGGACCAATCCGCCCTGGATTCGACAATGTTACGAATGAACGACTGGATATCATTTCCGGATTTCAAGCCGCCGGGAATGACGATGAAGAGTTGAAGGACCGGATTGCCTGCCTCGCTTGTCCCGGATACGGCAGCTGCGGCGGCATGTTCACCTATAATACAATGCAAACCTTCATTGGTCTTATCGGCATGCAGCCGCTGCATATGGTTTCCCCGCCTTCCGACGACCCGCGCCGAACTCAGGATTTCCCTGACGAACTGATTACCTACCTGGCGGCGATGGTGGATGGCAACGTAACCCCCCGGGACCTGGTTACTCGCGATGCCATCCGCAACGCGATGATCGTTTCCATGGCGATTGGTGGTTCCACCAACGTCATGCTGCATGCCCCTGAAATCGCTCGCGCCGCAGGTTATCGCAGTTTCTCAAATGACATCATGTCGCCGGAAGAGTTCAATCACCTGTCCGAACACGTCGTGCCTGTCCTCGTCGACGCCCGCCCCTTCGGCAATTATTCGATGGTCGACATCGACGAGAAAGGTGGCATACAAGTCATCGTCAGGGATCTGCTCGATGCCGGACTGCTAAACGGCAGCACCAAGACCTGCACCGGTGAATCCCTTGCCGAACAAGTCCAGCGGCTCGATCCGCCGGCACCGGACCGGACCGTCATTTTCAGTGTTGAATCCCCCTATAAGCCCACAGGCGGCTTGCGTGTCCTCGGCGGGAACCTTTCGCCTGAATTCAGCGCGGTGCTCAAGCTGGCCGGTGTCGAAGGCGGTTTGGAGGATAATCTCTTCAAGGGCACTGCTAAGGTTTTCGATTCCGAGCAAGATCTTCTCGAGACCCTGGAGAACACGCCCGAGAAATTCGAGAACCATGACATGATCATCGTGCGGTACGAAGGTCCGAGCGGCGCCCCCGGCATGCCTGAGATGCTCGACTCGACATCCCGAATCACTACGCTATGCCGCGAGCGGGACATCGTCGTAGCCCTTATGACCGATGCCCGGTTCTCAGGCGGTTCGGTCGGTCTTGTGATCGGCCATGTGGGCCCCGAGGCGGCCCTGGGGGGCCCCATCGCCTTTGTCGAAGAAGGCGACGAAATCATCGTCGACCTCAACAGCAACGAACTCAATTGCACGCAACTCGCCGATGCCGGGACTCTTAGTGCAAGAAAGGCCGCCTGGCAGAAAGTAGTCGACGAGAACGGCGGCACGCACCCGTCAGTTGGCCTCGCGGATACGCGGTTGTTGAACCGGATGAGGCGGTCGGCCGTCTCGGCAGTATATGGTGCCGGTATGCATTCCGACCGCCAATTGTGGATCAACGAACCACGCGAAGCGGAGGCCTCATCCTTCGTTCCGACGAACCGGCATCGAAGCGCCAGTGCTGCGGAGTAATGAACAGTCCTGGCGCGATAACGGGGATTTTGGAGCGGTGGCGAATCCGCGATTTCGCCATAGCTGTACCCACAGTTTAGATTTTATGGTGAGTATGATGCCCGATACCATTGAGACCCGCTATTCCCCCCTCGTCCCGCAAGACATGCTGGACGAAATTTTCTGGAAAGATGCGAGGGAGCCCGAAGACGAACGCATTTGGGTCCCCAATGGGCCGGGTCGTTGGTCCCGGCCTCTCTGCCTCAATGTCAGCCAAGGGTATTGGGTTCATCTTACAAAAGTCACCGAAGCAGGTGTCGTCTCGCGTCATCGCCATCCCGCTCCCGTTCATGGCTTTGTTCTGGAGGGCCGTTGGCGTTATTTGGAACGCGATTGGGTCGCGACCGCAGGCAGCTATCTCTTTGAGCCGCCAGGCGACGTGCACACGTTGGTGGTGGACGAAGGCGACTATATGATCACCTTGTTCCACAACTCGGGAGCACTCTTATATTGCGACGAAGACGGCAAAACTATCGGTTCGACTGACGTTTTCGACCGGGTCGCTGCGGCGCGCAAACATTATGAATCCGTCGGTCTAGGAAGCGACTACGTCAAAAGGTTCATACGCTAACGAGAGACGGACAGACGATTGGCGGCGCTTTAGAAATACTGCTGCACCGCGTTCTGGCCAGCAACGATAATCGCCTCGCTCACGAAGCGCACAGAGCGATCCGGTCGTGCCCGCGCGCGCGCTGCGGCGGTCACCGCCGCCCAAGCCTTCTCGCGCTCCGTCTCGGTACAATGGGCGATTTTCGACTCCAACGACGACCGCTCGCGGCGATATGAAACGTACTCCTCGGCGGACTGAAAATCGTAAACGACACTCACCGTTTGGCTATCCACATTTATAAAGCCGGCGGATGCAAAATCGCGCTCAAGAGCGTTGCGATCCGAAAGACCGAAAGGCGTTCCCTTACCCGTATTCACTGCCGGCAGTCCCAGAGTTTCCATCAATACCCGATTGGTTAGGGTCTGAACTTCGGCGCGTTCGGGCGGTCCCCAAACAATCGCTGCAAAGCTGCCACCCGGGCGAAGTACACCGCGTATGGATGTCAGGGACGTGACAAGGTCCGCCGCAAACATCAGCCCCCATCGGCAGAGAGCCGCATCGAACCCGCGCTCCCCCACATCAAGCGCGTTAAAATTTGCTTCCTTGAAAGTAACGTTATCCAGCCCCTGACTTTCGATAAAGAGCTCCGCATTGGCCAACATCGTTGCCGCACCGTCTGTTGCCAGAACGCTGCCTTCGGGGCCGACCCGACGCGCGCATGCGGCAGCCGTATCTCCAAGCCCCGTCGCGAGATCGAGTACTCTGTCACCCTCGGTGATGCCCGCCATATCCAGCATCGTCTC
>JAYPOZ010000193.1:0-2314 GCA_038131165.1 Rickettsiales bacterium
CGGTGAGAACGGGCAACAATTCCTCCGGGCTCGGTACGGAGGGCCGCATGAGGGGTATCCCTTCGGAGAAGGCGGGCGGCCCGCCGAGGATCGCCGGCTTGCGGCGTTCAGCAATGTTTCCCCGCATAAGGTCGGTCATAACTCTGCTCGGTCAAGGGGACGCAGCAAAAGACTCAGCCAGCTACGTCAGCCGGTGAAAGCAGACTGTCGGAAGCGATATCGCGTGCCGCCGTCTTGCCCAACAGAAATTCGAACTCGCGCGGCGGCATCCCAGTGCCCGGCCGCTTGAGGCCCAGATTTTCCCGTGTAAAAACCTCGCCGGACTTTACCGGCTTCGTGGTCACTATACTGCGTCTGTGAACCCGGCGCTGGTTGAGTTCGATATCGTCAATCGAATCGGCCCCTTTCCGTCCCGACCCCAACCCGCATTCCACGTCCCGGATCAGCGATACCATGGTGACCAATTCCTCTGGCGACAGCGACGCTTTATGGTCGGGCCCGAAATCGTCAGGGTCCAGTGTATAGTGTTTCTCGATCACTCGTGCGCCCAGCGCCACCGCCGCCGGCGGCAAGGCCACGCCCAGCGTGTGATCCGAATAGCCGACCGGCGTGCCGTAACGATCCCGCAGGGTCAGCATGGCGCGCAGGTTGGCGATCTCCATCGGACAGGGATACCAAGAGACGCAATGCAGCAGACATATTGCCTCTGCGCCGGTCGACTGCAGGGTCTCCATCGCCTCGTCGATTTCATCCAGATCGCCCATTCCTGTGGACAGGACGATCGGGAGTTTCTTGGATGCCGCGTGCCGTAGAAACGGCAGGTTCGTCAGGTCGCCCGAGGGGATCTTGATGATCTCACATTTGAGCTCGTCGCAAAGGAAATCAAGCGAGTCGTGATCGAAAGCGGTGGACAGGAACTTGATACCTTTTTCGTCACAGATTTCCTTCAATTGACGCTGCTGGTCGTAGGATTGTTCCAGCCGGCGCAGGAGATCGCGGAAGCTCTCCCCTTCGTGTGAACCCTCGACGATGTAGGTCGAGCGTTCGGCTTCAGGCAGGACCAGGACGTCGGCCTTGAAGGTCTGGAACTTGACAAAGTCCGCTTTCGCCTCGACGGCAACATCGATCATGCGCAGGGCTTTCTCAAAGTCACCATCGTGATTGATGCCGGCCTCCGCGATGACGATTGTGTGGTCGGGGCCAAAATACATGCCGGGATCTCCCTAATTGCAGGCCGATAGTTGCCAACCTAAAGACGGGACGACACACAGGTAACGTTTCCCAAGAATGCTAAAAATCTGCAAGGAAAATTTTTCATGCGTCCGCTCAATCTGTTTCCGCAAAACATTCTCGCTGAATTTGCTGCGATATCTCCCGCGCCGGCTCCATCAGGAGGTGATCCGTATCGGCGAAGCTCGCATCATCGTCAAGCGCTTCCCATAGATCGACCCGACCGAATCGGAAACGCCGTGCCAGGTCGTCGAAATGGTGTCGTACGGCCAGAAATTCGGGAAAACGGGCGGCTTCTTTTCGATAGCTCGGCGGAAACGGCGTGGTGACCAGACACGCGGCCTCTACATGCTTCGCTAGAAACTTCAACGATTCGACATAGTAACGATAGGAAACCGTTTCCTGCCAAGTGGGTCGGGGACGCTGTTGCGCTACTCTGCTCACGATCTTTCGTTGAAACTCATCCGACGCCATTGTTTCGGCAACCGGCTTCGGATCGAAATAAGCGCCGTCGGCCATTATTCGTCCGCGCAAGCGAAACCGCCCTTTATCGAAGAACGTTAACCAGTATTCTTTGATGTACATGCGGTGATGAGGCGAAAAGGTCAGCAGGGTACTGTCGCGTTAGTTTTGAAGTTCGGCGGTATATTCAACTTTCCAAACGGAATCGGTTGCGCGCGCCCCCACATCGGAAAAAAAGTTTGGGGTCGCCTGCAAAATTACGCGCCCCGGTTTCCGACCTGCGTAAAAGCGTTTGATCCGGAAATCAATAATCGCAGTATTTTCCCCGAAAAACGACAGATTCAGCATGCCTGGGATGCCCGTGACCGTACTCAGCATCTGGGAGTCGCCAAAGGCTGCATCCGCTGTTTTTCCTTCCCGCAGCAATTCCAGCGCGAACGTACGATGGTCATTCGGCACAACGGCGATTCGCAATAGCGCTTCCGTTGCCACCAGGAAAACGAGGATCGGCAATAGCCCCAGCAGGCCCCAAGCATATAGCCAATAGCGGAACGGATCAGAACCGGAAATAAATGAATTCACGTGGGCCAGTGCCAAGAAGAAGTTGCCAGAAGACAAACAG
>JAYPOZ010000193.1:2324-3140 GCA_038131165.1 Rickettsiales bacterium
TAAGTGCCGAAATCACGATGACCCAGCTCGCCCGGGGGGACCAGACCAGAGCGGCAGTGCCCGACAACAACGGCGTCTGAACGCCCTCTGTCGGCGCACTGCCGAGAAGACCGGTCAGCGCGGGCTTCGCCCTTGCAAAAACTTCCATGCTATTTGGGGCCAAATTTACGAATACCAGGAGACATAAAATCATCGCCCATTGCCAGGCGAAGTGTTGACCGCCGGTTTCACTGACAGTTGCACCGGTCAGCGCAGCGAAGTCTTCAAGCCAGAGCATCGTTACAATCGATTCCGGAACGACCATGCCGTTCATGCCCGCGAGCCCCCGGTAGACAAGCGCCGCCGCCTCAAGGGTCTCCGCTCGGAACAGCACCCAAGCCAGAATGACGGCGAGGAACGTCAGGCTCCGCGCAACTACAGGGCCAAAAACGTTACGTCGCCCCTCGGTGCGCCAGCTGGCGGTCAAGGCGCGCCACGCGTGGTTGACGACGATAAAAATTCCGTGGAGCCCTCCCCACAATAGAAAGGTCCACCCCGCTCCATGCCAGAATCCCATGAGCAGCATAGTAAGGAGAACATTTACAGTCCGGCGGCCATCGCCCTGCCGGTTTCCGCCCATCGGCGTGTATATGTAATCCCGAACGAAACGCGACAGCGAAATATGCCAGCGTCGCCAGAAGTCGATGATGCTCGACGCCTTATAGGGGCTGAAAAAATTGATTGGCAGCCTGATTCCCAGCATGAATGCGATGCCGATAGCCATGTCCGAATAACCCGAGAAGTCAAAATAGAGCTGAAAACTGTAAGCGAGGGTTC
>JAYPOZ010000193.1:3150-3603 GCA_038131165.1 Rickettsiales bacterium
CGGCAGCGCCATCGAACATCGGCGTAGCAAATTGCGCCATGGTATCGGCGATAAGGACCTTCTTAGCGAGTCCGATCACAAAAACTGAAAGCCCGACAGCGACATTGAAAGATCGGAAACGGAACGCACGGGGTTTCTGGAACTGTGGGATCGTGCTGGCATGGTAGATGATAGGACCAGCGATCAGATGAGGAAAGAACAACACAAAGCTTGCATACTCGAGCAAGCCGTATGGTTTGGAGTGGTCTCGATGCAGGTCGACCAGATATGCGATCTGGGTAAAGGTGAAGAACGAGATTGCGAGCGGCAAAAGGACGGCCTCTGCCGATAGGTCCACGCCCGGCAGGTACGAAAGATTTTCCGTCAGGAACCCCCAGTATTTGAAATACCCCAACAGACTCAGGTTGGCGATCACACCAAAACGGTTGGTGCGCGTGTGGCTCGGCGACAGGA
>JAYPOZ010000194.1:0-3591 GCA_038131165.1 Rickettsiales bacterium
TTTCGCCAGAGGCATCCCCATTCTCCATCAGTCAAATTACCTTAAGGTCGGCGGCCTGAAGCCCATAGAAACCGCCGTTTCCGGCCCACCGCGCCCTTCTGCCGATCATAAGAGGGTTCAAGTTTCTGCGAAAAACCGCGAACCCTCAAAGGGTTGTGCGCAATAGGCCCTCCTCAAATCCTCTACTCTCATTTTCGCTCTGATAGCAGTCTGGTCCGCAGGATTTCGCTCTACTACTCTGAGGTTATGAGACGATTCTTGGTTTGTTCTCACGGCTTCGAATGATTACGCAGAAATGCGCTAACAGGTTGATATTACTTGATAATATGACGTACCGGGCTTCTATTGGTTTCGAACCAACGCGCGGTGACTTTCGCCCTCATGCGTCCATGGTGAGTCCATGGATTATCGGCGGGTCGCAGCGAGTTAATCGAAACCACCAGGCGAAGGAGGCCCCTGCCCCATGCCCAAGATCACCAAACGCCTTGTCGAGTCCGCCGAAGTTCGAGACAAGGACTACATCATTTTCGACAGCGAAATCCCCGGCTTCGGGGCTCGCATTTTGCCCAGCGGCAAACGCTCTTACCTTGTCCAATATCGTATTGGTCGGAAGTTCCGACGCATGAGCCTTGGCCTCCACGGCATCCTCACGACTGAGAAAGCGCGCGGAGAGGCAATTAAGGTTCTCGGCCGAGTGAAGGATGGTGACGATCCGGCGGGCGCCCGTGAGAAAGCCCGGAACGAACTCACCATCGATGACCTCTGCCGGCGAGTCATCGACGAGCACGCCGCCCAGCATTGTAAACCCGGCACGGTCGTCGGCTACCGCTACTATGCCAAGGCCTACATCCGGAGCCGGATCGGTCACCTGCGCGTCGGCGAAGTCGAGCGCTCGGACATCGCCAAGTTCCATCACGACCTCCGTCACACGCCGGTCCAGGCCAATCGGTACCTCCAATTTTTGTCCAAGGCGTTCAACCTGGCTGAGGTTTGGGGACTGCGCACTGATGGCACCAATCCCTGCCGGCACATCAAGAAATACCCCGAAAAGAAACGAGAGCGCTATCTGACCAAGGATGAACTTGCACGGCTTGGAGAGGTACTGCGGCAATCTGAACAGGAAGGTATTGAGAGCCAATCGGCCATCAATGCACTGCGCCTTCTGATTTTCACCGGGTGCCGATTGTCCGAGATCATGACCCTTAAGTGGGATTACGTCGATTTCGAGGGCTCGGCGCTCCACCTGCCTGATTCCAAGACCGGCGCAAAGACCGTCCACATCGGCGCGCCCGCACTGCAGGTGCTCAGCAAAATCGAACGGATCGAAGACAATCCCTGGGTCATCACTGGGAAAAATCCGGGAGCCCATCTCACCGACCTCCAGCCGCCCTGGCGGCGTATTCGCAAGCGGGCTGGCATTGCAGATGTGCGCATTCACGACCTTCGCCACACTTTCGCTTCAACCGCCGTGTCGGCTGGCCATGGGCTTCCGATGATCGGCAAACTGCTCGGTCACACGCAAGTTCAGACCACGGCGCGCTACGCCCACCTCGCGGCCGATCCCGTGAAACTTGCCGCCAACGCCGTCGCTGGTTTCCTACAAGATGCACTTGGGTGACCCTCCCTACTCTACACGACGACCGACAAGTCGGTCGACAGAGATAATTACAATATGTAAACTATTTCAGACCATGCCTCGATCACGCAATGACGACGAACAGATTCAAATCGGCGCTCGCCTGAAGGCGGCGAGGCTGGCGCTTGGGCTGAGCCAAAAAGACCTTTACGAAGCCATCGGTGTTAAGGCTGCCGCCTGGAATCACTGGGAAAGTGGGAAGCGCATGCCAGATCCTTTGGCCATGGCCGAGCTTTACCGACTGCACGGCGTGACCATGGAATGGATCTATGCGGGAGACCCTAAAGGGCTCCCCTTCGGTGTCGCTCAAACGATTCTCAAAGCCGCGTCGTGATTTTCGACCCCTCAAGGAAAAAAAGCCGCTGACATCACTCACACCACCCTATTCTTTGGGCTTGTAATTATACACTATGTAAAATAATTTTGTTCCCCGTCCGACGTCATCCATTTTAGGCGGGGTTACCGTGAACGACCAAAAAAGCAACGATCAAACGGAAATCCGTGCCGCCGAGTACGTCCGGATGTCCACCGAGCATCAGAAGTACTCGACCGAAAACCAAGCCGACACCATCCGGCAGTTCGCCGCCCGGCGCGGGTATCAGATCGTCCGCACCTATGCCGACGAAGGACGGAGTGGCCTCAACATTGGTGGACGGACTGGCCTTCAGCAGTTGATTGCTGATGTCGAAGCAGAACGAGCCGACTTCAATGTGATCTTGGTATACGACGTCAGTCGCTGGGGTCGGTTCCAGGATTCCGACGAAAGCGCCTACTACGAATATCTCTGCAAGCGGGCCGGCATCCGGGTCGAGTATTGCGCAGAGCAGTTCGAGAACGACGGCAGTATCAGCTCCACCATCGTCAAAACGGTCAAACGTGCCATGGCAGGTGAATACAGCCGGGAACTTTCGGTCAAGGTCTTCGCCGGGCAATGCCGACTGATCGAACTGGGTTATCGACAGGGCGGACCTGCCGGGTTCGGTCTGCGGCGCATGATGGTGGACGAGACCGGGTCCCCAAAGGGGCTACTGGATCGAGGCGATAGAAAAAGCCTGCAAACGGATCGCGTCATCTTGGTGCCGGGGCCAGAAGAAGAAGTCGAAACCGTCAACTGGGTATATCGGGCCTTCGTCGAGGACAAAAAGACAGAGGCCCAGATTGCGGCCATTCTGAACGATCAGGGTCTCCTCAGCGACCTTGACCGGCCATGGACCCGCGCCGCCGTGCATCAGCTTCTCACCAATGAGAAGTACATCGGCAATAACGTCTACAATCGCTCCTCCTGCAAGCTGAAGAAAAAGCGCGTCGTCAATCCGCTGGACATGTGGGTCCGTTCCAAAGGTGTTTTCGAAGGGATCGTCGACCCCGACCTGTTCCAGGCAGCCCAGGCCATTATCGAGGAGCGGAACCGCCGCTTCACCGATGATGAGATGCTGGAACACCTGACGGCCCTGTGGCGTGAACATGGCGCTCTCTCCGGCCTGATCATCGACGAAACCGAGAACATGCCCTCTTCCGGCGCCTATCGCCATCGGTTCGGCAGCCTGATCCGCGCCTATCACAAGATCGGCTACACGCCGGATCGGGACTACCGTTACATCGAGATCAACCGAGCCTTGAGGGAGATGCACCCGGACCTGGTTGCAAAGACCATTGATCGTATCAGCGCACTCGGGGGAACCGTGGAAGTCGATCCTGAGACAGGGCTGCTCTGGATCAACAGGGAATTCACGGTATCCCTGGTCCTTAGCCGTTGTCAGGAGACTGCAGCCGGATCCTTGCGTTGGAACATCCGCTTTGAGACCGGACTTTCTCCTGACATCACTGTCGCCGTCCGAATGGCGCACGGGAACCAGGAGCCTCTGGATTATTACCTCCTACCGGCCATCGACATGAACTTGAAACGTCTTCGCCTTGCCGAAGAGAACGGTGCCAGCCTCGATATCTACCGCTTT
>JAYPOZ010000195.1:0-258 GCA_038131165.1 Rickettsiales bacterium
GCGAGCAGCCGCATGAGTTTTACGATCGTCCAGGTCTCCGACACCCATCTTAGCCGCAGCCATGCTTACTTCACGGACAATTGGCGCGTCTTCGTCGACGAGATGCAGCGCCTCCAGCCGGACCTGATCGTCAATACCGGCGATTTCTCGTTCAACGGTCCCGCCGTCGAGGACGATATCCGGTTCTCCTACGAGCAAGCGGAAGGCTTGGGCATTCCCTACGTCGCCATCCCCGGCAATCACGATGTGCCGCTGTAC
>JAYPOZ010000195.1:268-3468 GCA_038131165.1 Rickettsiales bacterium
CGATGTCGGCGAGCCCGGCGACAACCCGCGCCTGAAGCAACCGATCAACGATGCGCGCCTCGATCTCTGGAACCGGCACTTCGGCGCGGACAGGTTCGTGCGCGAAATCGAAGACTGGCGGCTGATCGGGATCAACAGCGAACTTCTCGGCAGCGGCCTGCCGGCGGAGGAGGAAAAATGGGCATTTCTGGAAGCCGCCCTTGCGGGCGCGAACGGCCGCGCGCTCGGCCTGTTCACCCATAAACCGTTGTTCCAGAAAACCCTCGACGAGGGTGTCAGCAAATGGAGCATCCTGCCGGAGCCGCGCGCCCGACTTCACGATCTGATCGCGGCGCACGACGTCCGCTTCGTCGCGTCCGGCCATCTGCACCGCTACAACCGTATCCGCCATGACGACACCGACCTGATCTGGTGCCCGACGACCGCCTTTATCACCCCGAGCACCAAGAAGGACGGCTGTATCCGGCGCGTCGGCTACCTGAAATGGACCTTTGAAGGCTCGAATGTCCGGCACGAGATGATCGAGCCGGATGGCCTCGTTAATCACGACATGACCGAGCGCACCAAAGAATCGGGCACGACCATCGCTCTGCCGCCGCTGCCCTTGGCCGCCGAATAGCGAGGCGCAAGATGCCGCAATTCCACGGAAGCTGCCACTGCGGCAACATCAAGATCGACCGCACCCAGTTCTCGTAACCTGGGCCCGTCGTCCTAGACGGCGAAGATGCCGCCGGTAAACGTCTACGCCGTCGCGAAAACTGGACACCGGCAACCTTGCGGATTGTTGCGGCATAAGGACACGCAACACAGCGCCTCAGTGGACAGGTTTCCCGTAACGACCAAGATTAAGACTCATGCCGGCGCGCGCCGCTCAGCCGGCCGTCGCAATCATCAGGTACGCCCCATGGAACCCGTCAAATACGTCAACCGCCTCAACGAGAAATACCGCTCGCTCGGTTTTCCGGCCTATGAATGGACGATCAACAGCGACGCGCCGTTCACGCCGTTGCGGAAGCCGCTCAGCGAGTGTTGCGTGGCATTGCTGACAACCAGCGGCGCGTCGCGCAAGGAAGTGCCGGGTTTCGACCCAGACGCCCGCAACGACCTGCGTCTCGACGCCATTCCCGCCGATACGCCCGCCGACGGATTCGCGATCAACGACAATTACTATGACCACCATAGCGTCAAGCAGGACATCAACTGCCAGTTCCCCATCGAACGGCTGCGGGAGCTGGCGGCGGACGGGAGCATCGGCAAGGCGGCGGCGCGCCAATGGAGCGGGTTCATGGGCCGCATCTACAAACGCAGCGCCATCATCGAGAAGGCTAAGGAGTTTGCCGCAGAGCTGAAGCGGGACGATGTCGACCTCCTGATCGCCATACCTGCCTGCCCGCTCGACCATCAAACTGCCGGGCTGGTCGCGCGGACGGTCGAGGAGGCGGGCATTCCCACTGTGTCGGTCTCGACCGGCCGCGACCTCAGCGTCCAGGTCATGGCGCCACGGACGGTCTTCGTGAATTTTCCGATGGGAAATGCCTTCGGCAGGCCCGGCGACGCGGCCCAGCAGCGGCGCATACTGGAAGACGCCCTGGCCTTGGCCAATCAAGCAACGGCGGCGGGCGAACTCGTCGACCTGCCCTACGATTGGGGCGGGGAAATTCCCGTCCACTACCGCGAGACCACGCGCGAATTCCAATTGAAGAAGTAACGTCACCCTCGGGACGCCGCAGCCAAAGGAACCGCCGATGACCGAAGCCCGTGCGAACACCGCCCGACCGACCACCGTGCGATTGCAGAAGCTCTCCTGGGCCTTCACTCAATCCGCAGTCCTGTTCGCCGCAATCGAGAACGGGTTGTTTACCTCGATCAGCCAACATGGGGACTCGCTGGAGGCCATCGCAAAATCCGCCGGGATCTCTGAGAACAACGCCAAACGAATGATCACCGCGCTGCTCACCCTGGAACTGATCGAGCGCAATGGCGCCGGGTTCCGCAATGCGCCGGATGTTGAGCGGTTTCTGGTCGAGGGCACCCGCAGCTACGCCGGCCGCTGGATCACCTGGTTCCACCATCAATGGAACGCCTGGGGCGAACTCGGCAAGCGGCTCGAAGAGACCGGTCCCGAAGACCCGCTTGGATTCTACGACGAGAGCTTCACCGTCGAGCACGCGCGGCGCTATCATCAGGCAACCGCGAGCGTGGGCATGGGGGCGGCCCGCAAGTTTATGTCCGAGGTACCGTTGAAGGGGCGGCGCAAGCTGCTCGATCTGGGTGGCGGATCCGGTGCCTATTCCATCGAGGCCGCGAGGCGGAACCCGGACCTGAAGGCCGTCGTTCTGGACCTGCCGGAAGTGGTCGTGGTTACCCGAGATTTTATCCAGGAGCACGGCGTCGAATCGCAGGTCAGCGCCGAGCCCTGCAACTTCATCAGCGATCCCTTTCCTGAAGGGGCCGACGTTATCCTGATGAACAGCAATCTGCCGCAATATTCGGGCGAGATGATCCGCCAGGTCCTGCGCAAGGCATTCGACGCGCTGGTGTCCGGCGGCGAGATGCATATCTGCGGCGAAATGGTGAACGAGGATTGGTCGGGGCCGTTGATCCCTGCCATGTGCTCGATCCACGGCGTGCTCTTCCATTCGACCGCCCTGCCGCACACCCGGACCGACTGTATCGGCTATTTCGAGGACACCGGCTTCGTCGACGTGAAGGTCCGTGAGTTCATCCCGGACATCCTGCAACACATCACCGGCCGCAAGCCCGCCTGAGCCGCGAGAGAATGCCCATGCAGGACGCCCTGAAGGGCATCAAGGTGCTGGAAGTCGGAACCATGACGCCCGGTAAATTCACCGGATTTCTGCTGACGGGATGGGGAGCGGAATCGGTGCGGGTCGAGCGACCCGGCGAGGCATCCCTATCGGACGAAGACCTCGCTCTCAATCGCGGGAAACGCTCGATGACGCTCAATCTTCGCGCGCCGGAGGGCCGTGAAATATTGCTCCGGCTTGCCGAGACGGCCGACGTTTTCATGGAGAGTTATCGGCCCGGCACCGCGGCCAATCTCGGGATCGATGCCGGTGCCGTTCAGGCCCGCAACCCGGGGATCGTCTACTGCTCGCTTTCCGGCTTCGGCCAAACGGGGCCAGACCGGCTGCGCGCCGCCTACGATTTGAACATCCAGGCCGAAACCGGATTCCTTC
>JAYPOZ010000196.1:0-1883 GCA_038131165.1 Rickettsiales bacterium
CGACAAAGCCACGACGGAGCGTGTCGCCACCGCTGCCTGCACGGTGGTGATGGGGGCGGAAACCATTGCCGCGATCACCGGGGAGAATATCAAGAAGGGCGACGTGCTCTCGGTAGCCCAACTAGCGGGCATCATGGGGGCCAAGAAGACTGCCGACCTCATACCGCTTTGCCATCCCCTGCCCCTCACCTCATCGAAGGTCGAACTCACGGTGGATACGGCGCGGAATGCGGTCGATATTTCGGCGACCTGTAAGGTTTCTGCACAAACGGGGGTGGAGATGGAGGCACTGACCGCCGTCTCCGTGGCCGCATTGACGGTCTATGACATGTGTAAGGCAATGGACCGGGGTATGCGGATCACCGATATCCGCCTAATCCATAAATCAGGCGGTAAATCTGGTACTTTCGATGCCAGCTAGCGGGTACGCGCGATGATCTCCGTGGCAGAAGCAGAACAGCGTATTCTCGCGGCGCTTCGCAGGACACCGCTTGAGCAGATCGTTCTCACGGAGAGTTTGGGCCGCGTTATCGGCGAGGATGTACGGTCGCGGCGCACACAGCCGCCGATGGCGGTCTCGGCCATGGACGGTTTCGCGGTTCGATGCGACGACGTCGCAACGGTTCCGGCCGATCTGTGCATTGTCGGCTACGCTCCCGCCGGCGGATCCTACGACGAGACCGTCAAGCCGGGCGAAGCCGTGCGCATCTTCACTGGTGCGCCAGTGCCGGCGGGCGCGGACACGATTGTCATACAGGAAGACACCGACATCGATGGCGACAGCGTCCGCGTAAAGGAAAGCGCCGCCAGAGGGACCTACATTCGGCCCGCGGGACTGGATTTTGCCGAGGGCGACGTTCTCATAAAGGCGGGCACGCGCATGACGGCACGCCATGTCGGACTGGCGGCCGCGATGAATGTTCCTTGGCTGATGGCGTACCGACAGCCGAGAGTGGCGGTCCTCGCGACGGGAGACGAGATTGTGATGCCGGGAGAGCCGATCGGCCGCAATCAGATTGTCAGTTCGAACGCCATTGCTCTCGCTGCCTTCGTGACGGCCATGGGCGGCGAGCCGGTCTTGCTCGGCATTGCGCCCGATGATCGCGACGGCTTGCGTCATATGGCGGCGGGAATTGCCGGAAACGATATGCTGGTGACCACCGGCGGAGCCTCCGTCGGCGATCATGACCTCGTCCAAGACGTCTTGAGCGAGCGTGGAATGAATGTCGATTTCTGGCGTATTGCAATGCGCCCGGGCAAGCCTTTGATGTTCGGGCAGATTGAAGGCACGCCGGTTCTCGGGTTGCCCGGAAATCCTGTTTCCAGCCTCGTTTGCGCAATGATTTTCCTACGGCCGGCGCTAACCTTTATGCAAGGGGCACAAGCAACCGGATCGGATATCTTGCACCTTAGAACGACAACAGATTTGCCCGCAAACGACCGCCGCCAAGATTTTCTACGCGCGACCTTCGAGCTGGGCTCCGACGGGGAGACAATGGTTCGGGCTTTCGATAAACAAGATAGCTCGATGATGGCCACCCTAACCCATGCCGATGGCTTGGTAATCCGGCTGCCCCATGCACCTGCTGTGAAGGCCGGCGAACGGATCGACGTGCTCAAAATGCCATCCGGCGTCTTTCATATTTGAGCGGTCAGTTTAGGTTTTTTCATTTTCCCACGAATTGCCCGTTGACGGCAAACCGGAACTAAACTAGAACAAAACGCAGGTTTACGTTTTGTTCGCAACTTCGTTGCGAGCGCCCGAAGGTCTTTTGCAAACGGCAAGGAACGAAAATGCTGACGCGAAAACAACACCAATTGCTCATGTTCATTCACGACTGCATGCAAGATCACGGCGTTCCGCCCTCGTTCGATGAGATGAA
>JAYPOZ010000196.1:1983-3400 GCA_038131165.1 Rickettsiales bacterium
GATTCGATGATCGATGCGGGTATCCACGACGGCGATCTTGTCATTATCCAGCGCTGTGCGGATGCAGAGAATGGCGCGATTGTCGTGGCGTTGGTCGACAGAGAAGAAGTCACGCTGAAAAGACTGCGCCGCAAAGGCGCCTCGATTGCTCTGGAGCCGGCCAATAAGGATTATGAGACGCGTATTTTCGGACCTGATAGGGTCCGCGTTCAAGGACGGCTCGTTGGGCTAATTCGGAAATACTAGACATCAGATTAGTGAGCCAGGGTCCAGGGGCGCTTGCCGCGGAACGCTATTGGCGGAAACGAGCCTTGGCGATGCTCCGTTCAAATAGATCGCATAAGCTCCATTGCGCTCAAGCTCCCGTTTCGTAATCGCGGGCGTCGATCCGAAGCAAATTCCGCGACGCCACAAATTGGTGAGGATCAGTGTTGCGCTCCGGCAATCTTCCGCCAGCGCGCTATCGTGCTTGATATAGGCGACGCGATGTCTGCCGGACTGGATGATGCACCCTGACCTGTCGCAGAGTGGTTTTGCGGCCGATTTCGGCAAATCGCGCCAATATGCCACGTTTGTCTGGCCGTTGCTCTGCAGCCATTTACCGGCGACGAAACGCTCGCCCGCGCGTTCCAGAAACGAAAGTTTACCATCGGGCATGCGGACGGCCACAAGTCGTCCCGATTGAGAAATAAGGATGTCAGGGTGTTCTGTCAGCGGTACGACCAGAAGCCCAAACCCGACCATACCTACACCACACAGCCGCCAACGCCGCCGCATCAAACAAAGCCATAAACCGCCGATAACCGCCACAATAAAACCCTTAAGCGGCATCTGCGGCGTGGCCGTTACCGCGCCGGGCCAAGTGGAGACTTCCTGGGCCACATTCAGAACCAATCCGACTCCCAGCGCCATAAGATGAAGCCCAAAAGATTCGAGCCCGAAAGGCATTAGCAGGCAGCTGAGCACGCCGGCGGGCATGACCCACATCGCCGTCAGCGGTATCGCGACAAGGTTCGACAGCACGCCGTAATGCGTGATGCGGCCAAAATGAAAGTAAGCGATGAGACCGGTAGAAACGCCGGCGATAACGGTTGTCGCGATGAGAGTAAAAAAATAGAGCATCAATCTCCGGCGAAGCCGTGCGGAAGGCGGCCCTAATGTGCGGAACCAAGGAGCGGCAACTTCGTAGAAGGCGACAAGAGCCACCACCGCGGCGAAGGACATTTGAAAACTGGCGGATAGGAGACTCTCGGGCGACAGTGCGAGCACAATAAAGGCGGCCAACGCCACCAGCCGCAAAGAAATGGCTTCGCGGTCCAAGAGGATCGCACAGAGTACGAAGCTCCCCATTATGAAGGCCCGCTGTGTCGGCAGGGTCGCGCCGGAGAGGATCAGATACCCAAAGCTTGCTAGGATG
>JAYPOZ010000197.1:0-3295 GCA_038131165.1 Rickettsiales bacterium
GGGTCGTGCCGCTGGCGATCGCGACGGGGGCCGGGGCCGAGATGCGCCAGGCGCTTGGCACCGCCGTGTTCTCCGGCATGCTCGGGGTCACGTTCTTCGGCCTCCTGTTCACGCCGGTCTTCTACGTAGTGTGCCGCTGGATCGCCACGCTGCGCGGCAAGCGGGGCGTCTAACTTCGGCACACGGGCGGTCTATATCAAAGGGAAAGACAACCACCAACGGGGAGGATCGCCATGATCCACGAACTGCGCATCTACCATTGTGTACCGGGCCGTCTGCCGGCCCTGCTGAAGCGTTTCGACACCATCACGCTGAAGATCTGGGAGCGCCATGGCATCCGCCAGGCCGGCTTCTGGACGGTCGACATCGGCCCTTCCAACCAGGTTCTCTACTACATGTTGGAATGGGAATCGCACGCCGACCGCGAGCAGAAATGGGCGAAGTTCCAGGCCGACCCGGAATGGATCGAGAAACGCGCCCAGACCGAGGCCGACGGCGCCATCGTCGCGCGGGTCGAAAACATGATGCTGCGCCCGACGAGCTTCTCGGCGGTCAAGTAGGGACACCGCTCCGTCGCCGTTCACAAAGCAACGCTTTGCAGAGGAGATAATTCCATGAGTAATTGCATCGTTATCGTCAAGTTCCCGCTCGGCAAACGAACGGAGGAACAGGCCATCGCCAGCGGCACCTCGACGGCGCCAACCTATCGCGGCCTCGCCGAAAAGGGGCTGATCCGCAAGGACTACCTGAACGGCGACGAGGGCACGGGCGGCGTCTATCTCTGGGAAAGCCGGGCGGCCGCCGAGGCGTGGTTTACGCCGGAGCGGGTCCAAATGCTGACCGAAAAGTTCGGCGCGGCGCCGTCCCTTTCCTGGTACGACACCCATGTGACGGTCGATAATCTGAAGGAAGAAGTCCGCGTCAACGGCGCCGCCCAACCGGTTGCGCAGGCGGCGGAGTAGGGGGCAGCCGCTCCCTCTTCCTAATGCTCTCCCGCGAGGGGAGAGGACTAGGGAGGGAGATGAGGGAGATTATGGTTCCAGGATACTAAATTGACCATTTACCCAAGAGCGGCGCGCCGTGGAACAGAAAACCCTGGTTGCGACCGTGGGAAATGCGCGAAGGCCTCGCGGCGCATTAGGCGGCGGGGCGTTCCAATGCGGCTTTTGGTTCCTTAGGTAGCGAGATTGAGACCGTTGTGCCCCCCGTCTCACCGGGACGGATGGTCATGTCGCCACCGTATTTCCGCACGATTGAAAGGGAGATGGCCAGGCCCTGTCCCGTTCCTTTGCCCACCGGCTTTGTGGTGAAGAAGAGATCGAATGCCCTCCGGGCCAGCTCGGGCGAGATGCCGATGCCGTTGTCGTTTATCGAGACGAGGTAGTGGTTCGGTTTTTCGCTAACGCGAATCTCGATGTGGCCCTTCTCGTCGCCGCGCGAACTCTCTCCCTCGTCGATGGCGTCGAACGCGTTTCCAATGGTGTTGATCAGGACTTGTGAATAATCGTTGGCGTCGCCCCATGCCATTGCCGGCAGCTCCGGCAGGTCAAGTGAGACTTCGGCCGTGTGCTTGTGAGAACCGATTGTGAGCACCAGCGATTTCCGGATAACTTCGCCGATGTCGACGGGGCCCGCGGAATCGCTTCTATCGGGTGCGGCATAATCTTTGATTGCGCTGACGATCCGGCTCATATGCTGCGTTCCATCAAGTGACTCCGCGATGGCTTTCGGCAATTCGTGCTGAATTTCCTCCGCTAGATCGGCGTCGATTTCATCGCTCGCCGACAGATTTTCGATTGTTTCGCCTAAGTCGGAAATGACCGTTCGGCAGAATTCCAGATTGCCACCGATGAATTGCAGGGGTGTGTTGAGCTCATGCGCGATGCCGGCGGCAAGTTGACCGATGCTGACGAGCTTTGCGGTCACCATTTCGTTTTCGCGACGGCGGACGGCTTCGGAGATATCGCGGATAGCAATGATCCGGCCCAATTCCGAATCGCGGACGCCGAGAAATTCCGCCACGGCAGGTGTGCCGTCGGATTTTCGGCCGAGGTCGATTTCGCACTCGAGCATTGTCTTTTCTTCGGGAGACGACTCGAGCTTCTGGCACATTGTTGTGAGCTGACGTTCGGATTCCGGCGGCAAATTGTCTGCGTCTTCGCCGCTGGCGATATTGAGGATTTCGCGCGCCATCGGGGAGATGAAGCGATCCCGGCCTGGTCGGAGTTCGATGAAGCCGAGAGCGCCGATCCGGGCCACGAATTCCAGACGTCGTCGTTCTCTCAGGATGCTGGCCACCGCAAGCTGGCGTTTCCGCGCCAGGATCACGATGGCCCAAGAGACCAGGAGGCAGACCGCCGCCGTGAAGACGAGGTTAGGCCAGGCGGTACCCCAACCGGGCTCGGGAACCGCGATTACCCACTTGCCGTTCGGAATGGTCAGGTCGAGCGCCAGGTGTGGCGCATCGAACACACCATCGGGACCGACGAACTGCTCGCCGTCGACTCCGCGCCCGTGCTTTCCGCGGATGGCGAAGTTGGGAATCGATTTGTCGATTCCTTTCAAGAGAATATCCGCATCGATCAATGCGGTCGAAAAGCCGAAGAAATCCGTAATCCCGGTTCGCGAGACCGTATTCGGTAGAAAAATCGGCATGCGAGCGATGACGGCATTGCCGCCCTGCCGCAGGGTGACCGGACCGGCCAGGATGGTGCGGTTCTGCCGTATGGCCTGATAGGCTTGTTCGCGCCGCTTGGGGTCCTTGAACAGATCGTGGCCGAGCGCGGCGGAATTGCGCTCACGCCGGGTCGTAAACTGGACGATACCGTCTGGCGCCACCTGAGCCGCCATTAGACCCGGAAGCGCGTCGTGCAGGCTTGTTGCGTATTGATCGAACCGCGTTGCTTCGAATTTGCCGCCGTTCTCTATGATAAAACTACGCAGCGCGATAATGGGCGCGATGTAACGCGCAATTCGATGCTCTAATTCGCCGCGTACCTCGCCCAATTGAGACTGTAGTAATTCGCGTTTCGATTGCATGGAAATATGAGCGACGCCGGCAAGGATCACGGCGGAGATGAACGCACAAATCAGCGCGGCGCTATAGAGATAAAACCGCCCGTTCGAATGGGCGATTTCGATATTCATTTCGGTTTTTTCTTTCCGCTGCATTGGGCGGCTCCTTCGCTTCGGATTAAGTCCGACCAATGCTTTTTAACCGAAAGTCGATTTTCGCAAACTCCTCAACCGACATTCCCCAGATGGCTTCCAAACTCGGCCCATCTGGTAGCCGAAC
>JAYPOZ010000198.1:0-3192 GCA_038131165.1 Rickettsiales bacterium
CAATCTGTCCCAAAGGCGCTGACGTCAGACACGAGCTTGAACTTCGGGCCCCTTCCGATGAGCCTCTGGTGGAATGGAGTCCGGGGGCCCATGTCGACGTGGTGCTGCCCGGTGACATTTCGCGGTCGTATTCGCTCGCCGGCGACCCGGCTGACCTGCATTGCTGGCGGATTGCGGTCCTGCGCGAGCCGAACGGACGCGGCGGTTCGGAAACGATCCACCGGATGAAGGAAGGGGATGACGTTCGTGTGCGATGGCCGCGCAACAATTTCGCAATGGAGCCGGCTAAAGCCTATCATTTCATGGCCAGCGGCATCGGCATCACGCCGATATTGCCCATGGTCAAGGCGGCGCGAGAACAGTCCACCCCCTTTCGGCTCGATTACGTCGGTCGCACGCGGGACAGTCTCGCCTATCTGGGAGAGATCGAAGGAATGGAAAACGTCCACGTCCATCTGACGGCCGAGACCGGACGACCCCAGCTGACGGCGTTGCTGTCGGAAAGCGCGCCGGAGACGCCGATTTATGCCTGCGGCTCGCAGAGCTTCCTAAGTGCTGTCGAGACGCTTGCGGATGAAGGCGGCCGCGCGTTCCATACCGAATGGTTCGCCCCGCGTCCCGGAGCCCAGCAAGCGGGGGCGGGCGCTCTCGAATCCTTCACGGTGCGGCTTGAACGCTCGAACATCGAAGTCGCCGTCGTCCCCGGACAATCGATCATCGACGCCTGTGCCGAGGCCGGTGTGACCATTCTTGCCTCGTGTTTCGAAGGGACATGCGGTTCCTGCGTATCGGCGGTGTTGGACGGGACTCCCGATCACCGTGATTCCGTACTCTCGGCAAAGGAACGGACGGACAACTGCCTGATGACGCCCTGCGTTTCCAGGTCCAAGTCCGGAAAGCTCGTGCTCGATGTCTGAGGGGCTTGCTCCCCGTCTGTTCCGCATCGGGGGGTCGAACGTTCGCCAAACGTCGGGCGAGCCCTAACATAGCCCCTAAGCGAAATCGGAGTCGGCTTTAACCCGATCAACCCAATAGGTCCTCATCATGACTCATCAATTCAGGAGCTTCGAGCAACTTGAGTATTCGGTGGACGATGGTGCCGCCTTCATCCGGTTGAACCGTCCGGATGCGTTGAACTCCTTTACGACCCAGCTCTACGGCGAGGTCAAGGACGCCATCCGGCTGGCATCCGCGGACGCGGACGTGGATATCATCGTTCTCACGGGATCGGGACGGGCCTTTGCCACCGGGGGCGATCTCATCGAAGTCCTGGCGAGGATCGACGATCCCAATCCGCTGGCGCTGCATGCCTATGACGACAACATGCCGTTCGAGGCGATCAAGCATTGCGGCAAGACGACGGTCGCCGCGATGAACGGTATTTGCGTCGCCGGTGGCCTGGCGATCGCCTCTGCCTGCGATCTCCAGATCGCCGTGAAGAGCGCCCGTTTCGGCGTTCCCGAGGCGCTTATCGGTATGGCGAGTTCCATGCTGCCGACCCTGCTGCTCAACAAAATCAGCCTCTCGAAGCTTAAGTATCTGCTCTATACCGGCAAAATGATCTCCGCCGAAGAAGCCGAGCGCATCGGCATGATCACCGAGGTGACGGAGGACGGCGGCCTCGATTCCAGAATTCGAGAACTGATCGGCGAACTGCGCAGGACATCGCCGAATGCGCGGCGGCTCTATGCGGAGTATCTGAACAGATTGCTGCCGACCCCGGCGAATGCGGACCTGTACAGATCTCTCATTTCCGAAGAGTGCAGGGAAGGGTTGCGCGCATTTAAGGATAAGCGCGATCCGGCATTTGTGCGAAAAGGCTGAAGAACATGGAAATGCCTCTGCGTGAAAAGACTCTCGCGCGGATATTGCGGGAGAGAGCGCGCCATAACGGCGAACATCCTTATCTGCTGTTCGAAGATCGGAGCTACTCCTACGCGGAAGCCTACGCCCTGAGCGCGCGCATTGCCGGCGGGCTGTGGGCCAATGGCGTTCGCCCGAAACAGCATGTTGCGATCATGATGGAAAACCGGCCGGAAACGGTATGGCTCAATTTCGCGCTGGCCCTGATCGGCGCCGTCGCCGTGCCGGTGAACAACGCTTCGCGCGGCGAGCTGCTTGCCTACTATGTCGCACAATCCGATTCCGTCGCCATCGTGATCGATTCGGCCTTCGTCGAGCGCTTCGCACTCGTCTACGAGCAATGCCCGCTGCTTGAGCGCATCATTGAGTTTCCGGGCATCCCGAAAGGGCCGGTTTCCGACGGCAAGTTCGGAAATCTCCCGGTGACGCCATGGCAGGCCATCGCTGCGGCTCCGCCGCTCTCGGCGTTGCCGGATGTCGAGTTCAGCGACACTCTGCACATCATCTACAGTTCCGGCTCGACCGGTCGGGCGAAAGGGATTCTGGCCCCGAACGTGACGGCGGTCATGGCGACGGAGAGCCTCGTCCGACTCAACGGGCTCGACAACACCGATGTCATGTACGCCTGCCTGCCGCTTTTCCACGGCAACGCCTGGTATTGCTCGCTTTTGCCGGCCTTGATCGCCGGTGGAACGGCGGCGCTGTCGCAACGCTTTTCCGCGAGCAGTTTCTGGAAAGAGATTGTTCAGCACGGCGCGACCCATTGCTCTCTGCTCGGTTCGATGACCAATTTCCTGCTGCTCCAGCCGCCATCGCCGGAAGAGCGCAATCACCGTTTGCGGGTGTGCCTGACCGTGCCGACGCCGGATGCGCCGGATGAGTTCGAAGAGCGCTATAATGTTAAGATCGCGTCGCTATACAGCCTCAGCGATTTCGGATTGGCGACCGTGCTGTCGCCGAACGACCCGCGTGACAAATTGAGGTCGGCCGGGCGGCCGAGACCCGAAATGTCGGTGGCGATTCTCGACGAACACGATCTACCGGTTCCGTCCGGCGAGGTGGGCGAAATCTGCCTGCGCAACAACGGTGCCTGGGTCGCCCGGCAGGGGTATTATAAGATGCCGGAGCTGTTTGTGCGCGCGACCCGCAACCTCTGGTTCCATACCGGCGACCGCGGCTGGATGGACGAGGACGGTTATCTTTATTTTGCAGGACGCAATAGCGAGCTTATCCGCCGGCGCGGCGAGAACATTTCCGCGCTCGACGTGGAAAAAGTCATCCTGAAGCATCCGGCTGTGGCGAATGCCGCGGTCTTTGCGGTGCGTTCGG
>JAYPOZ010000199.1:0-3188 GCA_038131165.1 Rickettsiales bacterium
CTGCAAAAGTTCTGCTCAATCCACGCTTCGATTCACAACCACTTCAACTTCGACCTCCATCTCAACAGCCGCGAAACTTTCAGGCAGAACCGCTCCGCCGCACTGGGGCGCGCGACTATCTCTACTCGGTTTCGTCGTTGTTGAGCAGATAGTGCGCGATCGCGCGAAGATCCTCGTCCGTCAGCCAGGACGTACCATCGCGGATGACTTCTCCCATGCTGCCGCCAAGCACGTCGCCGTTCGGCTTTGTGCCGAACCGCAACCCGAATGCGAGATTGTTCTCGGTCCAGCCTCGCTCACGCAGCGCCGAAGGCGTGATCGGCGGCGAACGCTCGTCTCCCGGCAGCCCGGATGCGCCGTGAAGGGCCTGCTCGGCATCGCCGGCACCGAGAGGATTTCGGGGCGTGTGGCACGCGCCGCAATGGGCGGGGCCCTTGACGATGTATTTGCCTCTGTTCCAGGCGTCGCTCCTGGTCGGATCGTCGTAGAACCGCTTGGATTCGAAAAACAGTTTCTGCCATCCCCGTATCGCCCAGCGCTGATTGAACGGGAAACCGAGGTCCTGTGGCCTGGAAGCCGTGTCTGCGTTCGGAACCGTCTTCATTGCGGCCCAAAGGTCGGCGACATCCTGGTCCGTGAGCTTCGAATAGAACGTGTACGGGAATGCCGGGTAATACGGTTGCCCGTCGGGCGAGATTCCATGCCGTAGGGCTCGTGCGAAATCGTCCAACGACCATTGGCCCAGGCCAGATTCAAGGTCCGGCGTAATATTCGGACCATAGAATGTCCCGAACGGTGTTTCTAGGGGCGGGCCACCGGCCAGAAGTTCTCCGCCGCCGGCATCGTTTGTATGGCATGCGATACAGCCCGCGAGGCGCGCAACATAAGCACCGCGATCCGGGTCGCCTTCGAGTTGTGCGATCGGCGCATTGGGCACCGGGTTACCGCGAAAAATGGCCACGGCACTGCCGGCTGCGACCGCCACGATCACCATGGCGGCCACCAGATAAATGCGTTTCATGGATGCAGCCTATTGTTTCTTGCGGAACTGCGTGTGACAGGCGCTGCACGTCTGCGTGACGCGGGCGAACGACGCATCGGGTGGCATTTGCGCCAGGGCCGCGGGATCGTTCATCGGCATACCACTCGTTGACCCATCCATCATGGGATTGCGGCGACCCATGGGGCTCCCCCCCATGCCGTTGGCGCTCCCCCGTGCCATGCCCGGATTCATCCCAGCGCCGCGCGGATTATCTGCAGCTTTCGCCAACGCGTCGGCATATTTCGACAAATCGCTTGAGAGTTCCGAAAAACGTTCCCAGTCCTGCCAGATCGCCGGCAGGGACTCGCTTGGCGGTTGGATGCTGCCCTCTGGAAACAATCGAGTCATCTGTTCACCACCATGAGCCCCGATGAAGCTTGCGGCCTCGCGGACCGCTGCTGCGTCGTAAGGCTTTTCGCCCTGGAACATTTCGGTGATGGTCTTCATGGATTTGCCAATGGAATCCATGAGATCCATTCGCTCTTTCACGATCCCCGTAGCACCGCTATGTGCAAGTGCCACACCGGACGACACGATAATGATCAGTGCCCCGGCCGCAGCCAGGGTCTTCGGTTTGAAGTTTTGCATTCTCATTTCCACTTCCAAACATGAGCTTCGCAGAGATCACACTCCCGCTGCGCGCAGCGGTGAAACACGATAACGAAGACAATAAGAGAAAATTCAGCTAGTTCAGTTCAACTGTTTTTTGGCTTCGGAGGTGGCGGATCAATCGAAAGAAACGATGCGGGTGGAATTCCGATAATTACGGAGAATGACACGGTGCTCGTGTATTGAAACGAGCCGGAAACATCCACATCGGACATCGAATAACTCGATGAGCAAGGAACGGCCCCATGATGACAGGTGGGCAGTTCTTCATGCCCATCCTGCATGTCGCTACTGATTGGCGTTAGAGTGACGCCCTGCTCCGCATAGCCTGCAGAGCGCCTTGGATCGCTGTGCGCGTGCGCACTCGATGCGGTGGCCAAGACCAGCAAGAATGTAACAGCGAATGCGGCCCAAAGAGGTGCTGTACGCGGAAACAGCTGGTCGATCAGGCTAACACTCCTGCTCATTTGGTCCACAATCCGCGACAGGCATGTGATTTGCCCAGTGTGTAGCGAGAGATCGTATGCGCTGGCAATGCTTCTGTGGTCTTAACATGCATGCGTTAAGATCCTTTGGCGCGCGCGTTGATGTCGGCCTGGCGCTGCTGAATTTTTTCGGGCCATCTCGATTTGATATATGCGAGCACCGCCCAAATCTGCTTGTCTGAAAGTACACCGTCATAAATCGGCATGTCCGTCTCGACCGGTTGCCCGACCAGCGCCGCGAGACCGAACTTGGTCAGCTGAAACAACGAAAGGTCGTCATGGTGCCATGTGTGGCCCGACGCATCGTGGGGCGGCGCCGGGAGCTTCCCGTTGGCCTTGCGCGAACGCCAGTTCGGCTGGCCTTCAAGGTCGGCACCGTGGCATGCCGCACACTGAGATGCGTAAATCTGTCGACCGAGCGCGACGAGTTCCGTATTCGTAGTATCTACAGCGAGGGTGGCTTCGGCTGTAGGTTTTCCAATTGTCATGTAAACAGCCACCGCAACTACTGCGAGCGCTGCAACCCCGAATCCGAAATAGTACTTCGGCATAAGGTTCCTCTCACCAGAAGTTGGATTCATAGGGCTTCCCCCCGCTGGAATGTCAAGCGTGATCGGGGAATCAATCACGCTTCGTCTTCTGATCGGTTTTCGTCGATCGGGCCGGAATTGGTACAGATTTGATACACTTGGTGACGAGCAGGCAGATCGACGGCGATCAACCAGAACAACGCAATCAGGCAGTGTCAGAGCAAAATGGCGGCGACTGGCATCGAGAGGTTCGACCGAATTTCAATCGGTGGCAGAGGAAGGTATTGTCAGAGTAATCCAGCTTGAGCCGGCGCGATGTTGATCCGTAGCTTCGCCGGATGAAAAATCTGTTCCGCTATTTCAATAGTTCACCCTAAGTCATCCGCCTGACGGTGATGATGTATGTCCGCTACCCGCTATCGTTCCGGCAGGTTGAAGATCTGCTGTTCGAGCGCGGCATCGACATCTGTCACGAGACGGTTCGGTTCTGGTGGAACCGGTTCGGTCCGATGTTCGCTGCAG
>JAYPOZ010000200.1:0-3120 GCA_038131165.1 Rickettsiales bacterium
ACCATACAGCGTTCCGGGCCGAAGAGCTCCAAGCAGGGGTCTATATAAGGCCGCCAGAGCTCCGCCAGTTCGGCCGAATCCGGTGGCCGCTCGGCGATGGTGAAATCGTAGTTCGCGAGATTCATCAGCAGGCCGCCTAGCTTGATCGATACGTTCGGGCAGGTCGCCAGCTCCTTCATCGCGTCGAGCCAAACGGCGTGGTTTTCAGGCACCTTGTCGGCGTAGACACCGTGGCCAAGCGGACTGCCCGTATGGTTGAGTACGATTTCAGCCTCGGGATAGGCGCGCGCCAGGGCGGTCACATCCGGAATTTGCGGGTGAAAGACGCTGGCGTCAAAGGAGAGGCCCAACGCCGTCAGGCGTTCGAAGCCTTCCCGGAAAGCGCCGTCGAGGTAGAGCTGCGGCTTGTCTTCCGTCCATTTCCCCCGAACCACGGGATCGGCATCCCATTTGGCCCGTTGCCGGATGCCGCGAAAGCGTCCGTTCGCCGCCTCGACATGCGCTTCGAGAGCCTCCGCCACACGGTCGCCCATACGGAGGTCGGCGAAGCCGACAATGACCGCCGCGACCCGGGCGGCGGTGTATCGACCGCTCGCGGCAATTGCCGACTGCCCGACGGCGTGTTCGGTCTCACCCACCCATTTAAGATGGTCCGGACCATCTGCGCGGTAGTAGGCACTGCATTCCACGTAGACCGTGGCTGCGACGTTGTGACCCGACGCGTCGATGTCTTGAGCCAGCTCCGGCACGAAATACGGTGTGTCCTCGAAGAGGTGCCAGAGATGTCCATGCGCATCAACAATCGGAATGTCCGGCTCGATCGCGGGTTCGTATCCTGCCTTAGCGAGAAAACCGTCGCTCGGCGCCACGACGCCGCCCCAATCGGGTTTTTCGGCAGCCATCCGGTTACTCCGCCGCCTCGGCCAGGATCATGTCAGCGCATTTCTCGCCGATCATCATACAGGGGGCGTTGGTGTTGCCGGAGGTCATTGTCGGCATGATCGAGGCATCGGCGACGCGCAGGCCGGCGATGCCGTGCACCCGCAGCCTTTCGTCCACCACGGCCATCGGGTCGCGGCCCATCTTGCAGGTGCCGGTCGGGTGATAGGTTGTCTGGCCATAGTTGCGCATGTAGTCGAGGATCTCGTCGTCGCTCTGGACCTGCGGTCCGGGCTCCAGTTCCGCGTCGAGGATATCGCCGAGCGGCGGCGCCTTGACGATCTCGCGGGCTTTACGGACGGCACGGATGTTGGTGACTCGGTCGTATTCGGCGTCGAGGAAATTGTAGTTGATCGCGGGTTCGTCCTCCGGGCGGGCCGATTTGATGTGGAGGTTGCCGACGCTTTCCGTCCGCTGGGTGTGGGCGAACATGCTGAAACCGCGCACCGGCGAGATGCGCCGCCGCCCGTCCTCCATGATCGGGATATAGGGGATGATCGAGAGCATCGCGTCCGGCGACTCCAGCCCTTCGCGGGTACGGAAGTAGATACGGGCCGTGCCCATCGACTGGCCGATAAAGCCCTTGCGGAAGAGGATGTAGCGCAGCCCCTCGCGGATGAATTTCCAGCCGCGGCTGATTTCCGAGAGCGAGACGCCGTCCGCCGTAATCGAGAACTTCATCAGCGGGCCGAAATGGTCCCGCAGATTCTCGCCGACGCCCGCCAACTCGTGGACGACGTCGATACCGAGCGGTTTGAGGACGTCGGGCCGGCCGATGCCAGAAAGTTCCAACAATTTCGGGGAGTTGATCGAGCCGCAACTGACAACAACCTCGCGCGCCGCACGCGCCTCGCGTTCCCGACCGCCCATCAGGTAGCGCACACCGACGCAACGCTTGCCCTCCATAATCAGGGAGGAGGCTTCCGCACCGGTATGGATCGCCAGGTTTGGCCGGCCGCGTGCGGGACCAAGATAGCAATTGGCGGTGCTCTGGCGGCGACCGTTGTGGATAGACCCTTGCGCCATTGAGACGCCTTCCTGAGTCACGCCGTTGTAGTCGGGGTTGTATGGAATGCCGACCTGTTCGGCGGATCGTATCAGAAGATCGTAGAACGGCGTCACCTTGGTGGCTTCGGTGACGCGGATTGGTCCATTGCGGCCGCGCAGTTCGTCGTCGCCGCCGCCGTAGTTCTCCATCTTCTTAAACATCGGCAAGACGTCCTCGAAGCTCCACCCGGTGCAGCCAAGCTGCGCCCAATGGTCATAGTCCTGCTTCTGGCCGCGCACGTATACCATGCCGTTGATGGCGCTGGAGCCGCCGAGAATGCGGCCACGCGGCACGTAAAGCCGGCGCTTGCCATAGGCCTCGTTCGGCTCCGACCAGTAGCACCAGTTTACCTTCGGATCGTCATAGAGAATCGCCGAGGCGACCGGAATCTTGGTCAGGAAATGGGTTTCATCCTTTTCGCCCGCTTCCAGGCAGAGGACCCGGTACTTGCCATTCTCACTGAGCCGCGCTGCGACGATGCCGCCGGCGGAACCCGAACCGATCACGACATAATCAAAGGCCTCGCTTTCCATCATTTCCTCCCGACCCGGTTTTGGTCTCGTGGTTCGTATCCTCGCTCATGCCTCCGCCAGGATCATGGCGGCGCATTTCTCACCGATCATCATACTCGGTGCGTTGGTATTGCCGGAAGTCATCGTCGGCATAATCGAAGCATCGGCCACCCGGAGGCCTGCTATACCACGCACTCGGAGTTTCTCGTCGACAACGGCCATGGGATCCCGGCCCATCTTGCAGGTGCCGACCGGATGGTAGCTCGTTTTGCCGAACTTACGCAGACAGTCGAGCAACTCGTCGTCCGTGCGGACCTGGGAGCCGGGCTCCAATTCCTCGCCGAGGATGTCGCCGAGCGGCGCCGTCTTGACGATCTCGCGGGCCCGCCGGATCGCCCGGATGCCGGTCTGCCGGTCGTTCTCCGTATCGAGAAAGTTGAAGCTGATGGCGGGCTGGGCCTCCGGCCGGGAGGACGTGATGTGCAGGTTGCCGGTACTTTCGGTGCGTTGCGGATGAGCAACCACGCTGAAGCCGCGCACGGGCGAGAGCTTGCGCCGGCCGCCTTCCACCATCGTAATGTAGGGGCTGATGGACAGCATGGCGTCAGGTGCCTCAAGTCC
>JAYPOZ010000201.1:0-3107 GCA_038131165.1 Rickettsiales bacterium
CCGATGGTATCGGCATGGCCGTCGTTGCCGAACGATACCGGATTGCGTGGCGGACGATTCTGAGGCACGCTACACCTCGTCGGACGAACCTATATGGGAAATCCCGGCTTAATGGATACCGTCTCGTAGACAATGGGCGGCAAATTAGATTATTCGCCTCGGAGTGAGAAACTGTGTCCGTCGGTGATGGAACTTTCCCATGGCTGTTTCCGAAACATAGGCTACCTGGAGAATGTAGGATGAATGATCGGATTGAACGATGGGAGACGCCCCCATCCCTGCCAAATACTCATTATGTCGACAACCGCATCTTCACCGATGAAGGCGTCTTTGCCGACGAGCAGGCGCGAATTTTCGCCGGTGGGTGGAAGCTGATCTGTCACGAGTCCGAACTTCCCGACAATGGCAGCTACCGCGCACTGACATTGGGTGGCCGGCCTCTTCTGATTGTCCGGGGTCAAGACGGCACCATTCGCGGCTTTTTCAACATATGTCCCCATCGGGGAGCACCGCTGGTCCGTGACGAACGGGGAACCTTCAAAAAGCGGATGCAGTGTTTCTACCATCTCTGGTCTTTCGATCTTGAGGGAAATTGCGCCGGCATCACACGCCCGGTTGGGTACGGACCCGTAGGTCTCAAAAAGGAAGACGTCGGTCTTCGACCAGTCAAAACCGAGGTGTTTCGTGGCCTTGTCTTTGTTTCCATCGCTGAAGACGTAGAGCCATTATCGGAGTTTCTCGGCCCCATCGCCGAACAAATCGCGCTCTATTTTCCCGAGGATGAGGAGCTGGAAGTCTTCCATTTCCACCGCGCAGAGATTCAATCGAACTGGAAACTCTGGGTCGATAATAATTCCGAGCAATATCACGAGTACCTCCATGTCCTAAATCGGAAGACGGGTCTGGCCCAGCCCAACTATCATGAGCGCCGCTGGCACCTCAATCCCAACAGCCACAACATCATCGACCAGGGCGCAATGAATTATAACAATATGGGGCTGGAAGCACGAACCGAAGGCCTGATGCCCGGTATGCAGCCGGATGCCCTTATGGTCATGCTGTTATTTCCTGATGTGATGATCAATGTCCGGGCTACGGTGATGCGGCTCGATACGATTACGCCCGTTGCGCCGGATCGGACGATCGTCGAGTGGCGGGGTCTCGGTCTCAAATCGGACAATGAGGAACGTCGCGCCGAGCGGGTCCGCCACCACAACCAAGTATGGGGCCCGGCCGGTCGGAACCTGCCCGAAGATGTCGCTGCGGTGGAGTCACAGCAGATTGCGATGGCATCTGGCGGGTTTCGCTATTCGATCTACGCCCGGGAAGAAGAACTGCGCCCGCACGACGATTCCAATCTACGGGCGTTTTACCAGGAATGGGGCCGCCGCACGGGGCGCCGGCCATATGATCCGTTCACGTCGCCAAGTGATGGGCCGGCGCTCTCGGTCGTGGGTAACGCCGGTGAGTGAAGACGCGGAAAATATTGAGGCAATTCGCAGGTTAGTTGCTCAGTCTGCCCGTCGGCTCGATTCCGGCTTGTTCAGCGACTATGTCGATTTGTTTACTGACGACGGAACCTATGTCCTGCAGGCGGACAGCACGGAGATCGGAAGTACGATGATCTGGCTGGATCTCAGCCGGGACGAACTCAGTGCTCTGTTGGAGGAATCCCCTCAGCATGTCCACGACCTGGCCGGCCGCACCCATATGGTGACGGTGGATGATGTCCAGATTGACGGTGAAACCGCGACAGGCCGCTCCACATTCGCGGTATTTCGGACCGACCAATCTGGCCGAAGTGAGGTCTACGCCGTCGGGTATTACGACGATCAACTCCGCCGGCAGTCGGACGGCTGGCGGATCGCCGCGCGGCGGGTCCGTTCGCAAACAAGGATGTTCCGGACACCAACGCCGATGCCACTATAAGGCCAGCCATTTGGCATTATACGAACGACAAAAATTCTCACGAACACTCATGGCGGTTTCGGCCAATTTGCGAGAAAATCGGTTAGAAACATTCCCTCTGGGCGGGATGAGATTTTAGTTAATGAGGAGGTCGGACGTGAATCGCGATGACTTTATCGAAAAGGCTCGAGCGCTTGTTCCTGTATTGAGAGAGCGAGCCGCCAAGACCGAGGCCGAGCGCCGCATTTCCGACGCCACGCATAAGGACTTTCTAGATTCAATCCAATTTGGGAGAGCCAGTGCGTAGGCGGGCACGGAGGGAAGGATGACCGCCGTACTGCAGCCGGTCGTTATCCAGGAGCTGTGTTAGGCATCGGCTTGCTGAGCGTGGTCAGTATCCGAGGTGCTGGAGCGGATCATTGCCTGCTCGTATTCCGAAGCTACGCATGGCCATGAAGAGCGAAGTTCTGCGGAAGCGAAGATTCGCCTGCAAATTCGAAGGCGTACTGGCGCGATGTGGGGCATACTTCGAGCGAGTTTGCCGAAGAGTCCTCTCCCTCCGCCAATGCTGCCGTGCTTTGCCATGTTCGGTTCGATCGGGACCGCCCGGCTGTCCCGACCTCGGCGCTGCATCGCGTCATTTCCGGTTCAGTCTGTTCTTCGTATGCCGGGTCGGCGCGGCGGCCAGAGGGTCGTCGGGCCAGGGGTGCTTGGGATAACGCCCTTTCATCTCGGCCTTTACGCTGGAATAGGCATTGTCCCAGAACGCCCGGATATCCCGGGTGATCTGCAAGGGGCGTCCTGCCGGCGACAGCAGGTGTAAATGCAGCGCGATCGCGCCGTCGAGGATGGTCGGCGTCTCCGTTGCCCCGAACATTTCCTGAAGCTTTACCGGCAGCACCGGTGCCGTGGGATCCGTGTAATCGATCCGGATGCTCGACCCGCTGGGAACGGCGATGTGGCCGGGCACCTGTCTGTCCAGCGTCTGCAGGGTCGACCAGTCCAGCCGGTTTTTCAGAATGGCGAGCATGTCCAGGGATTTGAGATGCTCCAGACGTTTCATGCCTGCCAGGTAGGGCAGCAACCAGTTTTCGAGCGTCTCAAGCAGGGCCCCATCCGAAAAGTCGGGCCCTTCACCGGTCGCCCGGTGGAAACACAGCACCCGTTGCCGAAATCCCGTGGCTTCCCTGGTCCAGGGC
>JAYPOZ010000202.1:0-3066 GCA_038131165.1 Rickettsiales bacterium
GATTGCGGGCTTTTCGGCATTTATGCCGGTACGGGCCCGGGCGATATCGAGGAATTACTGCCCGTGATTTGCGAGGAAATCCGCCGCCTGCCGGAGACATTAGAAGAGCGCGAGATCGAGCGCGCCCGCACCCAGTTGAAGGCCGCAACATTGATGTCGCTCGAATCAACCGGATCGCGCTGCGAGCAGATGGGACAGCAGATGTTGATTTTCGGACGCCCTTTGACGACTGAAGAACAGGTCGAGCGTATCGAAGCGGTCGATGCGGCCGCAGTCCGCGACGTGGCGCTGAGAATCTTTACCGGATGTCCGACGATTGCCGCAATCGGTCCGCTGACCCAAATCATGGAATACGATCAACTCGTCTCGGCGCTGAAGATGTAGAGCCGTGACGGCCGGGATTGGGATGCCGGACGTGCTCGATTTCTTGTTCTTGAAAAACCCGAAGACTCTTCTGCGCGGCGATAATGTCTATTTGCGCGCACCGCATAGTGGGGATCGCCGGCAATGGATGGATGTGCGACGGGTCAGTCGGGACTTCTTGCAACCCTGGGAGCCGACTTGGCCGGAAGACGCAGTCGAGCGGACGGCGTTTCGCCGGCGGTTGCGGCGTTTTCGAGAAGATTGGCGAGACGGGACATCCTATCCGTTTTTTATTTTTCATCGGGAAACGGATGATCTGCTGGGCGGGATCACGCTCTCGAATCTGCGCCGAGGGGTAACGCAGGCGGGAACCATCGGTTATTGGATGGGACTGCCCTATGCGCGACGCGGCCATATGGCGGAAGCGGTGGGTCTCGTGCTCGATTTTGCCTTCGACGATCTTCGATTGCACCGGGTCGAAGCGGCTTGCCTGGTTCACAACGAGGCGAGCAGCAAGCTTTTGCTCAAACTAGGTTTTAGCGAAGAAGGGCTTGCACGGCAGTATCTGTGTATTGACGGTCGATGGCAGGATCACCGGACTTTCGGTATTCTTCGGTCGGACCGGCGGGCCCAGAATTAGCGTTCAGGCGTGCCCGGCCTCGCCGGACAACAATGAAAGATCGACACCGATCTTGGCGATCGCGCGTTCCCATTTACTTTCGAAATCCGCGCCGAACGTCAGGTCCATATCCGCCGGGACGTTTAACCAGGCATTCTGCTGAATCTCCCGGTCCAATTGCCCCGCGCCCCAGCCCGCATATCCAAGTGCCAGTATGAACCGTTCCGGCCCTCGGTTTGCCGCGATGTCCTGTAGTATGTCGATGGTCGCCGTAAGGCCGATGCCATCGCCGATGTCGATCGTGCCGTCGCGGTTGTAATCCGATGTGTGCAGCACGAATCCGCGGCCGGTTTCTACCGGACCGCCATAATGAATGGGCAAGGGCGGGGCGACGCCCAGAGTTTCGATTTCCAACTGCGCCAGCAGGTCGGCGAAGGATATTTCGCTTGTCGCCTTATTTACGATCAAGCCCATCGCGCCTTCGTCGTTATGGACACACATAAAGATAACGCTCTTGGAAAAGCGCGGATCGCTCATGGCGGGCATCGCGATCAACAGTTGACCTGTCAGATAGTCGGCAGTGCCAATTCGACTTTCCATGTCGCAAGCTCCGTAGTCTCAAACGCATCGGGCGATTAACTATATGATAGTGCTCTTCGAGGGCTTTGGATAGTTTCGGAGCGGGCAGAACGCTCGCACGTAAACGTGAGCGGGCAAGCGGTTCTCGGCGCTCTGAAATTGCCCTATATAGACCCGACACATCTTCGGAGGACCCCCATGCGCGGCGTGCGCTTAAGGACATCTGTATTGATGGCATTGGCCGGATGGCTGGTTTTTACCGAGCCGGCCGTGGCGACCAGTAGCGATTGGAGCCGCAACGATCATGTCGAGATGCGATTGATCTCTGCGGTCCGGGGGATTGGCGACCGGGACATGCTACCGTTGGGTCTGCAGTTTCGCATGAAGCCCGGCTGGAAGTTGTATTGGCGCTCGCCGGGCGACGCGGGGTTTCCGCCACGGCCGAACTGGGAGGGTTCCGATAATATTGCCGAAATCAAGATGGATTGGCCGGCGCCGACGCGATTTTCGATCTTTGACCTCGAGACCTTGGGCTATGTCGACGAAGTGATCCTGCCGCTCACCGCGAAGCTCGGGCACCCCGGTGAACCGGTGACAGTGAAGGCCTCGGTCGACTACCTGACGTGTAAGGATATCTGCATACCTTATACGGCGACCGTCGAATTATCCTTGGCGGCAGGCGAAGCCTTGCCATCCGAACTGTCGTATGACCTCGACCGCTATCGGGCTCGGGTTCCTGGGTCGGACGGCCGTCATGGCCTTGAAATTATCGAAGTTCAAGTCGCGTCCGCGGGCGAGACGGTTGATCTACAGGTTGTGGCAACTGCTCTGGAGCCGTTTTCCGCGCCGGACCTGTTTGTCGAGGGACTGGAAGGAACGTTTTTCGGCAAGCCCGAAATATCGCTGTCGGAAGGTGGCCGAACGGCGAATATCGCCATCAGGGGGGGCGGGCTCGAGGGGCCGTTGGGCACGGCTGGAGTGCCGCTGATTCTAACATTGGTCGATGGTGCGCGGATGCTTGAGAAAGCGGCGCTCGGCCAACCGGGTTCGGTCAATGCCAGCATCCGGGATGGGGCAGCATCGTCCCCGATTTGGTATATTCTTCTGCTGGCTCTGCTCGGCGGATTAATTCTGAACCTGATGCCCTGCGTATTGCCGGTTCTTTCGTTGAAATTGCTAAGCGTTGTTGGCTATGGGGGTCGGAATACAGCAGATGTCCGGCGCGGATTTCTCGCGACGGCGGCCGGCATTGTGTTTTCTTTCTTGCTGATTGCGGGCGCGTTGATTGGGTTTCAATCGGCGGGTTTTGCGATCGGTTGGGGCATTCAGTTCCAGCAACCGCTGTTTCTGGTGATCATGACGCTGATTGTCCTGTTGTTCGCATGCAATCTATTCGGGCTGTTCGAAATCATTTTGCCGGGACGGGTCGCCGATCTCGCCGGCACGGCGGGAAATACCCATTCCCTTGGCGGCCACTTCCTCACGGGAGCATTCGCGACCTTGCT
>JAYPOZ010000203.1:0-3035 GCA_038131165.1 Rickettsiales bacterium
TCATGTTCGGGATCAGCGCTGAAATGAGGCAATCTCCGGTATCGGTGGCATGGGTCGCCTCGACGACTTCCACCGCGTCCTTGAATTGCGGGATCAGCTTCGGCGGCACGAAAGAACATACCTCAATGGCCGGCATGCCGGCGGCGACCTCGGCCCTCATCCAGGCGATTTTTGCCTCCGTCGGAAAGAAGCCGTCGACGTTCTGAAGCCCGTCCCTCATCCCGACTTCGCGGAATTCAATATCGATACCGTCGCGCATGTGCGAAAGCCCTCCCTGCACCCGATTCTGTATGGTTGTCCGGACAATTTTGCCGGTGATTTTTAAGTCGGGCGGATATGTGTGTCAAACCTGTGCGTATTGTCGCAGTACATACGATAATTATAAAGCGGGATTCGCGGTTTACCGCGCCGTTACCCGACCAGAAAATGGGCGTGGGCCGCCGCGACCGGGCGCGCTTCGTCGGATTGCCAGGCTTCGATCCGCACATTGCTGACGCTGCGCCCCTGTTTGAAGAGCGCGCCTCGCGCGAATGTATCTTCTGTTGCGAGGCAGGGGCGGAGGTATTCGACCGACAGGTTCACGATCTTGGGGAAGCGCGTGTATTCGCCCTCGATGAGAACCTTCATGATTGCCGTATGCTCCAATAAGGCGCCCACGACGCCGCCATGGACCGCTGGGATCGTCGGGTTGCCGGTATTGGACTCGGTCTGCCGCAGGATGGTTGTCAGGTATGGCGGCAGGTCGAACAGATCGATGTTCACGAATTGCGTATAGGGAATCAGGCGGTTGATTTCCCGGTATTGGCCCTGGGCCTTGAGCGCCAGAAAGCGTTCAAACAGCGCCATCAGCCGTTCCAGTCCATGCCCGGCATCAGATTCCCGGCCCGGCTCATGAAGCAGGCAGTGAAGTTCGCGACGGGATCGGAGCGGTCCTTGTTGTAGGCCAGCCCGCGCAGGAAGGCGAGGTTGCGCGTGTGCTTGTAGCATTCGGCGAATCCGCGAAGATCCTGGCCGGAGGTCGCCGGGCGGAGGTAGTCGATGCGAAGATCGAGAGTCGCGATGGTATGACCTTCCGGCGTCAGGGAGAGCGCGGCGCATCCGCCCGCCGAATCCATCAGGGTGGTGACGACGCCGCCATGGACGACCCCTTCTTCCGGATCGCCGACGATGCGGTCCGAATAGGGTAGGCGCAGCAAAGCACTGCCGCGCTCGACGGAGACGATGGCGATATCGAGGGCCCTGCAATGCTTGATCTGCCCGAACATCGAGGCGACGGCATCGAGTGTGCGTAACTCCCGGTGGGGCGTGGTCGATTTTGCCATGCTAATCTCTCGTACCTTTTCGCCGAGCTCGCCATACCCAAGGCAGTTCGAACGTGCTCGACCAAAGTCCAAGCCGTTTGGCCTGCGCGCTTTCACCGGCCGCATCGTAGTCGATGGCCTGGGTGCGGTCGGCAAAGGCGTGGCCGGTCAAAACCATTTCCAGCGCCACATCGAACAGTTCGCCTCTTGTCGCACCGTTCTCCGTGCGCCGGAAGTAGCTTTTTACCTGGCAGGTTGCGGCGACGCTGCCGTCTTTCCGATGCTCGCGAACGACACAATTCAGCGGGTCGGCGCCGATATAGAGGAACAACCGGCGCATGGCCGCGTGACCGCAATTGTAGCGATTGCCCTTTTTGTCGTTGCAGAACTGGTCCATCTCCGGCGCATCTATTCCATAGAGGTGTACCGTCGTCTCGCCAATCTTAACCGTATCTCCGTCGACGATGGTCGCCTTGCCGGAGAGCGTTTCGGCCGCCGCCGCCGATCCGAGTAGGAGAACCGCGATGAATACGAGATTGCGCATAAGGACAATCCTATGCCAATTGGAGTGGAGGGCACGCAAGGCATCGGGCCACATCCCCGGCCGAAGACAAACCTGAATTGGGGAGAGCGCAAATTCAAATTGGCGGCGCTAGCCCCGGCCGTCCCGCCATACTCGGCTGGAAGCGCTATTTGGGATTGCCTATCTAACCCATTGTGTATTGGATTCTTCCCGAGGAATTGCGGCCCGCGGACACGAAATACTTCATTGTGCCGCTTGCGGGGTCACAAATCTTTTGCGCCGGAGCCGGATAGTCCGGATTCAGGTCAGCGATTTTAAGTTGGCACCAATATTGACCGTCAAAATTACTTTTACCTTTCCAATTGATCGTCATGGTTCCGGCGGTCCGGTGCACGCCTGTCGTGGTGTTCGGCGTGATGACGAACCCTTGCGTATAATAAGGTGTTTCCCACAGGAAAGTCATTGCAGGAGCCGAAATTCTGAGTCTTGCTGACCAGATGCTTGCTCTCTCCCGGTACGATGACGGTTAGATTGTCGAGTTCCTCCGGATACCAGCAATAGTGGTTCTTATAAGTCTCGTTGTCATCTTTATTGCCTTATTCTGTCCCGATAGAAACACGATGCTGATCTCTACCTATGGGGCAATATCTTTGTATTTTTGACAGCGTAGTGCCGTCATGCAGCAAAAGAGACGGAACCAAAAACTGCGGCTAGCCAGAATTACATATTGATCGCCGGCGACGCGCTGGAAACCCTCAAAGAAAAGTGGGTGATGTAGCTAGCAATTGCTGTTTCCTTGCCATTGTATCTCAGGCGATGGAGATCCGATCCTAACATGTAAGGTAGAATCAAAGCTCAGTCCCGGACCGTTCCGTGTCCGAGGATTGGGAATCAAGGCTTTTTCAATTCTATTTCGATGAAGGAAACTCTTGCTGCCGACCGGTTCAGTATGTTGTGGGAGACGCCGGCGGGCCGCGACGTAGTCATCTCTTTTGAAACCGGAGCGTCGACCTCATCGCCCTCCACGAGAACCGTCAAGACCCCATCGTTTAAATAGACCACGACATAGTCCAACGCGTGCGTGTGCTGGCCGGTCTCGCTGCCGGGCGGCAGCGTCCATTTCGTAGCAATGACGCTAATGTCAGCTAGCGTGATTACGGATTTGGCCTGAGCAATCGGACTATATCGGATCAGGTTTGCGTTTCGTGTGG
>JAYPOZ010000204.1:0-3013 GCA_038131165.1 Rickettsiales bacterium
TTGGACCGCCGCTTTTGCGGCTCTCGCCGTGGGGCATCTCAATTTGCTGTCTGTCGCCTTCGCGGTGCTCTTCATCGGACTGGGTGTCGATTTCGGTCTTCATTTGGCGCTTCGTTTCGCCGAAGAGACGCGCCGGGATCAGGATCGGGATGCGGCGCTGCGCCGCGCCGCGCTCGGCGTCGGCGGCGCCATGGCGCTCTGCGCGGTCTCGGCGGCGATCGGGTTCTACTCTTTTCTGCCGACCGCTTATTTGGGCCTTGCGGAATTGGGGCTTATTTCCGGCACCAGTATGTTCATCGCGTTCTTTATGAGCCTTACGTTGTTGCCGGCACTCCTGTCGATTTTGCCCTATCGGCCTGGAAAGACAGCAAACACGCCGACGGGCCTTGAAACACGCCCCAACTTCATTCGTAAATATGGCGGTGAAGTGAGCGCTTTGGCATTGGTTGCCGCGGTGACAGCCATCAGCTTTGTACCCTTCGCGCGCTTCGACTTCGATCCGCTCAATCTTCAGGATCCGAGCACCGAATCCGTACAGACCACGCTCGAGCTTATTCGCGAGAGCAAGACATCGCCGAAGAAGATCACCGTCATCCGGCCGGATATCGCCGCTGCGGCAAAGCTCGCGGCGCAATTGACGGAATTGAAAGAGGTGTCGGAAGCAGTCTCTATCGGGGATTTCATTCCGAAGCGACAGGCGGAGAAGCTTGAGGTCATACGCGATCTCGAGTTCGTTCTCTTCCCGGTTTTCGACTCAGCCACAAGACAAAAACCGGTGAGCTCGGAAGCCGAGATTGCGGCACTTCGACGGCTTGAAGAAGCACTCGTCGGGGCCGGCGGGGGAGACGCACGGATCGCCGCCGCCGCATCCCATTTGCGTACTGCCCTGCAACGCGTCTTGGCCAGTGCAGCGACAGAGCCGCAGATCGTGGCATCTGTGCGCGATGGGTTGCTTGGCCTCTTCTCCAATCGAATGAACCAATTGAAGAACGCGCTGCAAGCCCGCGAAGTCGGGCTTGAAGATATTCCGGACGATCTGCGTCTTCGCTATCTTTCTAAGAGCGGTATGGCGCGGGTTGAAGTGACTCCCGCGTTCAGCGTCGAAGAGAATATTGCTTTAAGGCGCTTTATCGAAGCGGTGCAATCGATTGCGCCGTCGGCGACGGGCAGTCCCGTGGTCATTCTCGAAGCTAGCCGAGCGGTCGTGGAGGCGATCCTGCAGGCCGCAGGGACGGCGGCGGTCTTGATCGTCATTATGTTGTTGGTCCTCCTGCGCAGCCTTCGCGATACCCTGCTGGTGTTCTATCCTTTGGTCTTGGCGGCATTGCTTACGGTGGCGACAGCCGTCGTCATCGATCTCGCATTCAACTTCGCGAACGTGATCGTACTGCCGCTTCTTTTGGGGTTGGGGGTGGCCAGCGGTATCCATCTTGTGATGCGGGCGCGCGATGCGAATACCGGCTCCGCGCTGCTCGGCACGAGCACGCCGCGCGCCGTGACTTTCAGCGCCCTGACGACGATCCTTTCTTTCGGTAGTCTTGCGATATCGTCGCATCGCGGGACCGCGAGCATGGGGGTTCTGCTGACCATCGCAATCGGCTTTACGTTGTTCAGCAGCTTGATCGCATTGCCGGCTCTGATGGCGTGGCTCGAATCCCGGAGCGCAAAAGGAGAGAAAGAGACTTAGCTTCGCCTCGAGCCAGAGGGAACTGTCTCGACGGTGCTGCGCAGCGGCGTTCTCCATCCGATGGCGAATCCCCATGCGATCCAGACTAGTTCGCGGAGACGTTTGATTATTGATATCGCGAGGCCAACGCTCCCGTTTCCGGTAATGGCCGACGAAATCACAAAGAGCGCCGCCTCCTGCGTGCCCAAGCTCAACGGAATGAAAAAGGTCGCGGTTCGGGTCAATTGGACAGCGGATTCCAGAATCCATGCTTCCCAAATGGTGACCGGAGCGCCCAAGAGCATCAGAATCGCGTAGACTTCGATTGTGCCGATCATCCAGTTCAACATGGCGAGTCCGGTTGCCCGGGAAAACCTGCGATCCTCCCCGGAATAGAACAGAACCAGGTGGCTTTCTATGGTGCGCAGATAATCAAGGGGTTTCAGAAGAGGGCGGCCAAATCGAAATCGTGCCAGGCGCGCGCCGAATCGGCTCGTGGCCTCATATTTTTGCACCAAGAAGAAGCCGCCGATGGCAACCGCGAAAGCGCCCAGGGCGCCGCCGGTGGCGAGCTTAAATCCATCCGGGAACGCATCCGAAAGTGCGATCATGATAAATCCGACGAATAGAAATACATTGAGCCCGATTAGATTTACCGTTCGAGCCAGAATCAGCGATGCAATGCCCTGATTGTAGTCGATGCCCAGCGAATGCTTGAGCATTGCGGCCTTAATGGGCTCGCCACCCATGGTGCCGAACGGCGTTGCGGCGTTGACGGCTTCGCCGATCATGCGGATTTTCCAGAGCGTATAGAGATGCCTGAAATCGAGATTGATATCCGTAATCGACAATTGCCAGGAGGCGGTATCGACTAAGAACGCCGCAAAGTAGATCGTCAGGATCAGGAGGATACCCAGCAGCCCGATTTCGATACTCTTTTCCAGGATAAGGGTTATGTCGGATTGCTGGAGGACGTAGGCGAAAAGGGCTATGCCCAATGCCAGAAACAGCAGCTTGAAAAATCGAGATTTCATTGCCCCATTCCTAGCACAATAAAGCCATGTGTTTCGAAAGACGTTGCGATGATCCGCTTAAGCGGCCTGCGGAATGATCCAGTTTGCATATTCGTCCGAGCTTGATTGGTTCACGCAACCGTCAGCCACATGAACCCCGAACCGGATTCAAAGATTCGACTAATACAAAACGTAGCGTTCTGTCACGCCAAAGCTCGCATTTCATTGGCCGCCAAACGAGACGTATTGGGCAATGCGAAGATCAACCAAGCGAGAAGAGGGCAATATTCTCCTGATCGTTGCCGTCAACCCAGTATGCAGAACTAACCGATGT
>JAYPOZ010000205.1:0-3011 GCA_038131165.1 Rickettsiales bacterium
TCGTCTGCCCGGCGCCGTATTCGTCGGAGCGGGGCACGAATCCCGTCTTCAAACCTCTGGCACGGGCGGCGGCGAGGTCGTTGTTATGGGCCGCCGTCATCATGACCTGCTCCGGGGCGAGCCCCAATGCCGCGCAACAACGATCATAGGTCTCTGGTCTGGGCTTGTATTGCTGCACCACTTCGGCGCCCAGGATCACATCCCATGGTAAGCCGCCGTTCTTGGCCATATTCACCATGAGAGCAATGTTGCCGTTGGAATGCGTGCCGATGATATATCGCGTCTTGAGGAGCGTCAGACCTTCGACCGAATCCGGCCACGGCGTGAGGCGATGCCAAACGAGGTTGAGCTCATCCAAGGCCTCCGAAGACAAGTCGCCAAACCCGTACTTCGCGGCAATTTGATCGAGGTTCATGCGATGCAGCACGTCGAGCTTCGTGAACGGCAGTTCGCCTGTCCGTACCTTTTCCATCGCCGGTTGATATAAAGATCGCCAATCCTTGGCGAATTGCTCCCAGTCCGCCGGCGGGACGCCGTGTGCACCGGCAAACTCGCCGGCAAGCCGCGCGATGCTATTGCGCCAATCGACCACCGTCCCGAATACATCGAAGATCAGGGCTTTCACGTCACTTGTCATGCCAAACGCTCCCCAGCAAAGAATGACACTAACAACTAGACCGAAGAGTTATTGCGCGCCAGTGCCTTCGGCCAAATCCGGCGAGCCGTCGCGGCAGATGTCTTCGCCTTTTAGACTGCGATGGAGCGCGCAATCGCTGTTGGCGGCGGTCGAAAGGGCATGGTCGGTCGTGGTCTTCCCGGTCGAGACCAGTGAAATCCCATCAATCGCAAGGGAGGCAATCTGTACCGCAACAGGCAGACCACAGCCGCCCAGCATGATCGAGCTTAGTATAAGAATAATGAACGGGCGCATGCCGGACGCCGGAATGTCGGGCATCTAACGCCCTGATTGAAGGTGGCGATCTCTATACGTTCCGAAGGTCTTGTGAAAGCATCAATGTTGCATTGCAGCATTGCGTAAAGTGTAAACTAAGGTGGCTTGAAGGTATTGTTATTGCGTTGCGGTGTTTCAGCGAACGAGAATGGCAAGGCCCAGACCGCTGGTGCCATACCCATTGCCGTTATAGAGCATATAACGCTCGCCCTTATGATCGAAGACATGCGGGTAACAAACCATTTCACTGTCCCAGCCCGTCTTCGAGACGGCGATCCCTGCGAGTTTGTCGCGACGCGTCCAGCGCACGGCGTCATCGGATTCCGCATAGCCGATGCGATAGGGAAAGTCGGACCCTCGATAGCAATACCACATCCGCCAGAGATCTCCGTCTTTCAGCACAGTCGGGCGAGCGATGGCGAGTTCCGTTGGATGCGCGAAATCGACGGCGACCGTTCCGTGTCGTTCCCAATCGATACCGTTCGCGCTAACGGCGTAGCGAAGATTGTAGGTCGACACTGGCGGGTCGCCCGGGAGCCAGCTTAACCCGGACAGATACCAAATGTGCCAGCTGCTTCCTTCCACAACGATGTCGTGGCTGGCGAGGAAATACGGATCGTTTGGCCCGCGATCAAGCACCGGGCCGTCCGCGTGCCGCGTGAAGGGACCATCCGGACCTTCCCGTGTCGCCAGGCCAATTGAATTTCGGAACGGCACGCCGACTGCGCGGTTCCAGCCGATATAATAAAGTAACCGTCTATCGCCCTGGCGGACCATCGCGCTTGCCATGACGCCATGCATGTCGAAAGCGCCGAGCTTGCCGGGCGCGAGGACGGGGCTTTCGGATTCCGCCAAGACTGACTGCGGTTGTTTGAGGTCGATCTCGATCCATCCGACATGAGACCGGTTATCCGCATCGCGGGCGGTGTAATAGACCCGGTAGATATCTTCGGCAATATGGTCTGCTATCGGGACGGAGGCGTGTGTTTTGGCCCAGTCCAGATGCCCGTCCGGTTTATAAATTAAGCCGAGTTTCCGCCATTGCATCAGATCGATCTCAATCGATCGCTGGGCACGCGGGAGGGTATTGTCGCAGTACCCGGGAAGACAGTTCCCGTGGGTGCATCGGAAAGTACGAGAGCGCCCGCGCCGACGACGCAGCGCGCGCCAAGGTTAATATTGTCCCGGATCGTGGAGTTTACGCCGATGAAGCAATTATCGCCGATCGCAACGGCACCGGAGACGACAGCATGACTGGCGATAAAGACGTTTGCGCCGATCCGCGTGTGGTGCCCGATGTGGTTGCCGCTCCATAAAGTCGAGTTTTGGCCAATCGACACATAGGGCTGGATCGTGTTGTGTTCCATGATCATCGTGTTTGGTTGCACTTCGAATCCCTTCCAAACCCAGGCACGGCTTGAGGTATAGCTCGCCAATCGGTAGCCGAGCGCGCTGCCTTCTGCGACCTTCGCCTCGCGCAGAGCGTTTATCTTACCGTACCCCATCGCCACAAAGAGCCAGTGCTCTTCCGGCGGATAGCGACGGGTCAGGTCTTCGAACGGGACAACGGGAAGGCCGATATGGCTATCTCTGTCGCAATGGCTTGCATCGACCGTAAAGCCAACGACTTCGTAAGGGCTGTCCTCGGAGAACATATAATGGGCAACGTCTCCAATCTGCCCGATACCGAATATCACAAGGCGTTTCATGGCCTGCCAATCAATCCCGTTATCTGTTCTTGGATATCCTGTTGCTCAGAGCCAATGCAACCGGAATGCCGCAAGTTTTCTCTCTACGGGATTTGGCGTTCCTTTGGAAACTTAATCCGGACCGCCGTTCCATTATTGCGGCGGCTTTCGATTTCGAGTTACCCGTCCTGCATTTCGACCAGAGATTTCGTAATCGATAGGCCGAGGCCGGTTCCTTCCGGCGGCACACTATGGGAGGAACTGGCCTGCCCGAAAGGCAATAGCACTGCCTCAAGTTCATCTTCGTCTATACCGATACCTGTATCGATTACCGCTATTTCGAAGCGTCCGTCAGTCAGAGTCCGGGTGGT
>JAYPOZ010000206.1:0-2998 GCA_038131165.1 Rickettsiales bacterium
CGATTGAAGCCAAGCCACGGAGTTGGCGTCGAGTTTAGTGCCCGGATGGTGGAGACGGCTCCGCGCAATCATCCCGATCTAACATTTCTTGTCGGCGACGCGGAAGACGATGAATTTATTTCCGGTCTCGATGGTCCCTTCGACTACATCGTGCTCTCGGACACGATCGGGTACCTCGACGATATCGAGCAGGTGTTCCGGTCCTTGCGAAAAATCGCCACGCCACACACGCGATTGGTCGTTGCGTATTATTCGCATCTCTGGGAACCGGTCCTCACTTTTGCCGAGCAGTTGGGGCAGAAGATGCCACAGCCGGATGTTAATTTTCTGTCCTCGTCGGACATTACCAATCTGTTGTATTTGGCGGGTTTCGAGGTGGTGCGCACGGAATGGCGACAGTTGATCCCGAAACGGTTGCTCGGAATTGGGACCGTAATCAATCGCTTTATCGGAACCTTGCCGCTGATTCGTCGCCTGTGCCTGCGCCACTATATCGTGGCGCGTCCGTTCGAGCGGCGCGCGGATTGGAAGCCATCGGTCTCGGTTCTGGTGCCGTGCCGGAACGAGAAGGGCAATATCGAATCTGCCGTCACTCGAATGCCGAAATTCGCTGAAGACATGGAGATCATTTACGTCGAAGGCCATTCCAGCGACGGCACGTTCGAGGAATGCGAACGGGTCCGCGAGGCCTACACGGGACAGTGGGATATTCGCGTCGCCCGCCAAGACGGAAAGGGGAAAGGCGACGCCGTGCGTAAGGGTTTCGATATGGCGCGCAAGGATATCCTCATGATTCTGGATGCCGATCTCACGGTCGCCCCGGAGGACCTACCGAAATTCTACCGAGCGATCGCAGAGGGCACTGGCGAGTTCATCAACGGCACGCGCCTCGTCTATCCCATGGAGCGGGGTGCCATGCGGTTCTTGAACTATTGGGCGAACCGCACCTTTGCTCTGATCTTCTCCTTTCTTCTTAATCAGCGTTTTACCGATACTCTTTGCGGAACCAAGGTCCTCTCTAAAGCGCATTATGATCGCATTGCGGCCGGACGCGATTACTTCGGCGAGTTCGATCCTTTCGGAGATTACGATCTCATATTCGGGGCCGCGAAGCTCAATTTGAAGATCACCGAGGTGCCGATCCGTTACGCCGACCGGACCTATGGCGAACCTCAGATATCCAGGTTCCGGGACGGGTTCCTGCTCCTGCGCATGGTCATTTTCGCCTGGCGTAAGCTCAAGGCGTTCTGAGCCATGCTCGTCGACCCGCGTCTGCGGGAACAGCGAGAAGTTTGGGAGAAGAAACCGGTTCTGCAAAAGATTTACGCGGACTATCACCGGCGCATGCTGGCGGCGCTTCCCGCCGGCGAGCCGATTCTGGAAATCGGCGGCGGCAGCGGCAATCTTGCGGAACAGGCACTGGACGTCGTCTCCATCGACCTGATGGCCTCTCCGTGGATCGACGTCGCATGCGACGCTCACCAATTGCCGTTCGCCGACGGTTCGTTTGGCGGAATCGCGATGTTGGATGTCCTGCACCACTTAGCCAGCCCCACAACGTTCTTCGACGAAGCCTTCCGCGTGCTTCGCCCCGGCGGCCGCATGGCATTGATCGAGCCTGGCATCACGCCGTTCTCTTGGCTGTTCTATCACTTCCTGCATCAAGAACCCGTGGACATGTCCGTCGACCCGTTGGCGGATCAGCCGGAAGCGGTGAAGGCCGATCCGTTTCAGTCAAATCAAGCCGTGCCTACATTGCTGTTCGCGCGGGCCCGATATAGAGCGCAATTCGCGATCCGCTTTCCCGATCTGAAGATTATCGACCGACGTTGGCTGAGCTTCCTCGCCTATCCGTTAAGCGGCGGATTCAAGCGATGGTCGCTATTGCCGAGCTGTGCAGCGCAACCGCTACTTAACCTCGAAGAGTTCGCGCGCCCCCTCCTAGGTCCGCTGGCCGCATTCAGGCTCGCGATCGTACTTGAGAAGCTTTGAACTAATCGTTCAGCCTTTCGCCGAGACAGCACAAGCGGGTTTTCAAGGAAGACCGCAGCGAATGACGCCAATCCGGAGGGCGAATCCCGAATGCGGCCGCCAGGCGCGCAAGAGACAATCGGGAGTTTAGCGGCCGCTTTGCCTTCCTCGGGTATTCTCCGCTCGTGACCGGCACAATTCGGCGAACGGTCAATGCGCAGCCGAGCGCGCGCGCTTCCTCGACGATTGCCTCGGCAAACCCGTAGCGGCTTGTCACGCCCGCTGCAGTCGCGTTGACGCATCCGCCATGGATGCGCAGCAGACCCGCCACATCCCCTCTTGATCGCTTTAATATCTCTCCGGTTATCTCGGCCAAGAGCGCCGAAGGCGTCGGTGCGCCCATTTGATCACACACGACCCGCAGTTCCTCGCTTTCCCGGGATTGCCGCAAGATGGCGGCCACGAAATCCCGGCCGCGCGCACCGTAGAGCCAGCTGGTACGCAGAACCAACGCCGCCGCGCCTGACGCGAGGACGGCCTGATCTCCCGCAAGCTTACTTTCCCCGTACACGTTGATCGGCGCTTTTCCGTCTTCTTCGCGCCAGGGCTGATCGCCTTCCCCGGAATAAACATACTCCGTGGAGTAATGTACCAGGGCGCAGCCGCTATGCGCCGCCCAATCCGCTAGTGTGCTCGGTGCCACGGCGTTGACGGCAAACGCTGTTTCACGATCCATCTCGGCTCCATCAACATCGGTATAGGCCGCCGCGTTTACGATAAGATCGGGTCGGGTGCGTTCCAGCAGACGGACAAGGGAGGCACTGTCGGACAGGTCGCATTCGTTTCGGGAGATTGCCTCTAGTTCGAATGAAGCATTGAGGGTGCGCTCCAAGGCGCGACCAAGTTGACCATTCGCGCCGATAAGTATCGCTTTCACCTTGGTCCACTCATATGAGGAAGCATCGGCGCGTCGGCTAGCAAAGGCGCGATGCTGTCCCGATCGGACAGAATGGGATCAGCAATCGGC
>JAYPOZ010000207.1:0-2996 GCA_038131165.1 Rickettsiales bacterium
GACCGGCTGCGCGCCGCCTACGATTTGAACATCCAGGCCGAAACCGGATTCCTTCAATCGATGGCAGGGCCGAACATACCGGCCACGCCAAACACATATACTGCGGATTCGGTCTCCGGGCTGATGGCGGCCTTCGCCATTTCCGCCGCGCTCCGCAGCCGAGAAGCGACCGGCAAGGGTGCAATCCTCGACCTCTCTATACAAGAAAGTCTGTTCGCATTGTTGGCCGTCTCACACGGCACCCTAAGAACGGAATCCGAGCCCCTCCAACAGCGCGCGGCCTACGGGATCTTCGCGACCGCGGACGGCACGCCCCTCTCGCTCGGCGTCGCACGGCAGGTTTCAGCGGACGCCTTGTTCGGCCACCTCGGCCGCCCGGATCTTGCCGAAATTGGATTGTTGCGCGGCAGCGCGGGTGCGGCGGCGCACGAGTTCCTCGCCACGGCCCTCGCCGCCAGACCGGCCGCGCATTGGATCGCGAAGCTGGCGCCGCTCGGCATCGAAGTAGCACCCGTTAACACACCCGCCGACGCCTATCTGAACCCGCAGCTGCGCGCACGCCACATGATAGTCGACACCGTTCATCCAGAGGCCGGCCCATTGCGGCAAATCGGCGTACCCGGCGCCGATGCCCGCTCCCACGCCCCGGCCCCCGCATGCGGCGCCGACACCCGGTCCGTGCTCGCCGAGCTCGGGTTCGGTTCAGATCAAATCGAGACACTCCGGGCGGACGGCGTTATATAGTTCCCCGCGCCCTACAAGAAGGAAAAGCCAGAATGCCGAAACCCTCCGCCTCCGACCGCACGACACCCGCCGTCCCCAACGACCCGACCGTCGGCGGCAGCTCGGAGCGGCTCAACGAACTCGCCATGGGGTTCAAGAAAAGCCAGGCCCTGTCCGCGGCCCTCGAAGTCGACCTTTTCAGCGCGCTTTCCGCCGGTGCCGGCACTCCGGACGAAGTGGCGGCACATTGCGGCATCGACCGCGAAGTCGCCGACCGGCTGATGATCATCTGCAAGGCAATGGGTTTGATTGCCGATGTCGACGGCAGGTGCGTGAACATGGACGATGTGGAACGCTTCTTCGTGCGCGACAGAGCGACCTATTTCGGCGACTTTCTCCGCTTCACCATCGGCGCGGAGTATGATGAATGGCGGAACTTCGCGGACAACATCAAGGATGCCAGCTCGGCGCCGCCGCCTTCCAAACTCTACGAAGGCGACCTCAACGATCCGGACCGCGCCCGTGCCTTCACCACCGCCGGGTATAATTCCTCAATCGCGCTCGCCCATCGGCTGGCCAAACGGTTCGACTTTTCCCGGTTCAAGCGCTGGCTGGACTTCGCCGGCGGCTCCGGCTGCTACGCCATCGCGGCCTGCGAGCGACACGACGGCATCAAGGTCCTCGTCAAGGATCACCCGAACGTAGTCCCGGTCACGCGGGAGTTCGTCGCCAAACACAACCTGACCGACCGCATCGAGGCGGTGCCGGGCGATTTCCTGAAACAGGAGGATTATCCGAGCGATTGCGACCTGATCTCCTTCATCACGCCGCTGCACTGGTATCTCGAGGACGACGTCATGAAGGCGCTTTCATACGCCTATGAGGCGTTGCCGAGCGGCGGCTCGATCCTGATCGTGGGCTACATGCTGAACGAGGACCGCTCCGGCCCCATTGACCCCGCCTTCTACCACGTCCAGGCAATCCGCGAGGGCCATTTCACCGGTCACGTGCCGAGCGGCCCCGAATACACCGCCTATCTGGAACGCGCCGGTTTCGCGGACGCGGAGTGGACGTGGCTGTTGCCGAACCGCCTCGGGCAGATCGAAGCGCGCAAACCTTAAGCCTAAAGCGCGCGCAACGGTTTCGTCACCGTTGCCGTCCCACCTGACCAAAGCGGCAGGTGGGTCATCTTGATGCCGACGCCGCCGGTGACGATGGGGATAATGTCGCTTGGTGTCGCCGCCAGCGGACGTGAATCCGGATCGGTATCGCCCACATAGACATACGGTTTGCGCCCATCGAACAGGAACTGCTGCACCCGCGCCAGATCCCAGCCGTTCTTGTGCAATGTATCCGCCATCTCGGGCGGTATCAGGAAGACCTGTTCGTTGCGGTCGGGCTTGCGGGTGGCGCTGGAGACGTCGATGGCGGCATTCATAGCGGCGGCGACGGGCTCGAGGATATGCTCCGGCGTGTCGCCGTTTTCGATCGGCAGCACTTCCGCCGTGCCGGAGACGCCAAGGACGGTAACGCAGCTCTCCTCCCTGCCGAATCCGCGCCTTTCGGGAAGCGACGGAAAGCCCGGATGGCGACCCTCGGCAAAACAGAAGGTGTATTTCCCGGGTTGTCCCATGGTTGCCATGTCGGCGACGCCGGCGCGCGCGCCCGCGACGTTGCGCATCACCAGGCTGACCGCGCGCCCGATGCAGGCATTGGCGCGATTCCCGGGCCCCAGGAGATTGCCCCCTGCATTCATGCCGAGATTACCGACGATGGGCCCGTGCACGCAGACCGCCACGGCGGGCGTTCCCGTCGTGCTGAGCACACCGAGGAGATTGAAGGAATCCTCAATACAGGCTTCGGCGGCGGTGAGGACGACCGGCAGTTCCGCCGGCCGGCATCCTGCCAAAATGCAGTTGTAGGCGACGGCTTCGAGGGTCAACTCCCCCATAAGCGGCATCAGATGGCCGAAGGATTGGTCCGGCGCGCCCCGCCCCGCCACCATCGCGTCATACCGCGCCAGGGTCGGCGGCACCAAGGGCAAGCCATCGCCGAGATCAAGCGCCTCCAATTCGGCCTGTGCCTGTTCCCATGGCATATCTTCGGGAAGGAGCGGCAGATCGCTCAAGACAAGTCCCCCTAACCCTCGCCCTCTTCCACCAGGGGAGAGAGGATTCTAATTTGTCGCTTGGTATCATCCCCTCTCCCCGGGTGGGCTGGGGCGAGGGTTATGGGGCGTACCGAAGATCTAACCATTAGAAATGCGGACCGCG
>JAYPOZ010000208.1:0-2974 GCA_038131165.1 Rickettsiales bacterium
CAGGACGTGCTGTTCTTCGTCGATAACATTTTCCGCTTCACCCAGGCGGGCTCGGAAGTGTCGGCGCTGTTGGGCCGCATCCCGTCGGCCGTTGGCTATCAGCCGACCTTGGGTACCGACCTTGGCGCCCTGCAGGAGCGCATTACCTCCACCACCAAGGGATCGATCACCTCGGTCCAGGCGATTTATGTTCCGGCGGACGATCTGACCGATCCCGCGCCGGCCACGACATTCTCGCACTTGGATGCGACAACGGTGTTGTCGCGTCAGATCGCCGAACTCGGCATTTATCCGGCGGTCGATCCGCTTGATTCGACAAGCCGAATTCTCGATCCGCGGATCGTGGGTGAGGAGCACTACAATACCGCGCGGCAGGTGCAGGAAGTTCTGCAAGCCTACAAGTCGCTGCAGGAGATCATCGCCATTCTCGGCATGGACGAACTTTCGGAAGAGGATAAGCTGGTCGTCGAGCGGGCTCGTAAGATTCAGCGCTTCCTTTCCCAGCCCTTCCACGTTGCGGAGATTTTCACCGGCTCGCCCGGCAAGTTGGTCTCGCTGGAGGACACCATCAAGGGCTTCAAGGCGATCTGCGATGGCGAGTACGACGATCTGCCGGAGCAGGCCTTCTACATGGTCGGCGGCATCGACGAAGTCGTCGAAAAGGCGAAGCAGATGGCAGCGGAAGCGGCCGAAGCGGCTTAATCTAAAGGATACGCACCATGGCCGAAGATAAGGTCGAGTTCGAACTCGTCTCACCGGAGAAGCTGCTGCTGTCGCGGGACGTCGACATGGTCGTCGTGCCGGGTGCGGAAGGCGATATGGGCGTGTTGCCCCGCCATTCTCCGGCGATTACGACAGTTCGGCCCGGCACCATCGTCGTCTATGAGGGCGGCACCGTCAGCGACCGTATCTTTATCGCCGGCGGTTTTGCGGAAGTGACAGGGGACCGCTGCACGGTCCTGGCGGAAGAGGCGATACTGGTCGAAGACATTGATCGCGACGCCGCCGAGAAGGAGCTGTCCGATGCGCGCGACGATATGAGCGCGGCGGAGAGCGATGCCGAGCGCAAGGCCGCGGAAACCGCGGCGGCCGTCGCAGAGGCCAAAATCCAGGCCGTTACCAGCCCCGCCTACAGCTAGCGGCGCAAGACTTTTAGTAACGTCCAACGCGGCCTTTCGGGCCGCGTTTTTCGTTCCGGAAGAAGCTGTGTCCGCCAAAAAGGGGTCGGCGTCAGCCGCCTTCCAAAGCGGCGATCATATCCGCAAGGCCGACGATCCGCCGCGCTTCCTCGACGTGCAGGTTCTCAATCAGTTGGCCGTCCAGCAGAACGACGCCCTGACCCTGCCGTTCGGCCGCGTCGTGTGCCTGTATGACCCGCCGGCTCCAGTCGAGTTCGGATACATCGGGCGCATATGCGGCGTTTGCCGCCGCGATTGTCTTCGGGTGGATGAGGGTCTTGCCGTCGAAGCCAAATTCGCGGCCCTGCCGGCAGGCGGCCGCAAAACCGGCGTCGTCGGCCAGGTTCAGGTGGACTCCATCGAGAATCGCCAGTCCGTAGGCACGCGCCGCCAGAAGGCACCAGGACAGGCTGGCCATGAACGGCTCGCGAGTGGGCGTATGCAGGCATTGGAGATCCTTTGCCAGGTCGGAGGTGCCCATAACCAAAGCGCCGAGGCGGGGCGACGCGGAAGCGATCTCTTCCGCGCGGAGGACGCCCTTCGGGGTTTCAATCATGCACCAGATTGCCGTTTCTTCCGCGGCGCCGGCGATCAACATGCGACCTTCGATGCCGTCAACCATCTGCTTGCTCTCGACCTTCGGCACCAGCAGCGCGTCGGCTCCGGAAGCCGCGAGACGTTTGACATCCGCCTCCCCCCAAGGGGTCATCAATCCGTTGATCCGGACGATCAGCTCGCGCTGCCCATAGCCGCCTTGGCGCAAGGTCTCGGCGACCTGTTCGCGGGCCAGTTCCTTCTCGCCGGGGGCGACGGCGTCTTCCAGGTCGAAGATGAGGGCGTCGGCGGGGAGCGAGCGGGCCTTATCGAGGGCGCGGGCATTCGATCCCGGCATGAACAGGACGCTTCGTCGCGGTCGCGCTCGTGCTGTCATTCGATCATTCTCCGGGCGCCTGACTGGACAATACGGTCGACGTGGCCCTGAATCGTCTTATGAGCGTTTTAACGATTCAATCGCGCGTCGCAAGGGGCTATGTGGGCAATTCGGCAGCCGTGCCGTGCTTGCTGGCATTGGGGATCGAAGCGATCGCCGTGGATACCGCCTATCTGTCGAATCATCCGGCCCATGGCGGGTTCCAAGGCGGCCCGATCCCAACCGGCGAGATCGGCGCAATACTGGAGGGTATTGCTTCTTATCGCGGACTCTCGGACGTCAGGGCCATTCTTTCCGGTTTCCTGGGCCGCCCCGAGACAGGCGCGTTGGTGGAGGAAACGGTATTGGCACTCAAGGCAGATCAGGCGAAGGTCCTGTACTGCCTCGATCCGGTCATGGGAGATCGGGACAGGCTCTACGTCGACCGCGAGTTGGTAGCGTTCTTTCGCGACCGGGCCCTTCCCCTGGCGGATATGGCCCTTCCCAATGCGTTCGAGGCGGGAGTGCTTCTCGGCTCGGCGACCGTGACGATGGAGCGTGCCAAGTCCGCAATTACGGCCTTGCGGGCAAAGGGGCCGCGACGGGTCGTCATTACCGGCATCGAGACGGGCGCGGGAATCGCCACGGTTGCCGGTGATCCAAAAGGGTTCTGGAAGGTGGAGACGCCGCGTCTCGACGCACCGGCTTCCGGCGCCGGCGATGCGTTTGCCGCACTCTTGCTGGGGCGATTGTTAACCGAAAGGCAAACTTTTGGAGAAGCCGTCGCCTGCGCGGCCAGCTCGGTGCACGACCTTCTGTCCGTGACCCGCGCGCGATCGATGGCGGAAATGGCCATGGCCGAAGGGTTCGATTTTATCGCCAATCC
>JAYPOZ010000209.1:0-2856 GCA_038131165.1 Rickettsiales bacterium
ATGGAAGAGGGCCGTTACCGCATCGCTCAGGCGAACGCCGCGATGGATGCCAAAGGCAATCTGACCGAGGAATTGGTGACAGTGCGCTGCGGCGGTGAGTACGAAGTCGCTCGGCCGGAAGATATCGATTTGATGGATGTCTCGCCGAAACAGATCGTCTCGGTGGCGGCGGCGCTGATTCCGTTCCTGGAAAACGATGATGCCAACCGCGCGTTGATGGGCTCGAATATGCAGCGCCAGGCGGTGCCGCTGCTCGTGGCCGAAGCACCGCTTGTCGGCACCGGCATGGAAGAACGGGTCGCGCGAGATTCCGGGGCGGCGATCGTGGCGCGTCGTTCGGGGATCGTCGACCAGGTGGATGCGACACGTGTCGTTATTCGGGCGACCGAAGAGACGGCGGCGGAAGTCTCCGGCGTCGATATCTATAACTTGCTGAAATTCCAGCGTTCCAACCAGAACACCTGCATCAACCAGCGGCCGCTTGTGAAAGTGGGCGAGGAGGTCGTGCGGGGAGATATCATCGCGGACGGGCCGTCGACGGAATTGGGCGAGTTGGCGCTTGGGCGCAACGTGCTTGTCGCGTTCATGCCCTGGAACGGATACAATTTCGAAGATTCCATCCTGATGTCCGAGCGGATCGTGCGCGAGGATGTCTTCACATCGATTCACATCGAAGAGTTCGAAGTGATGGCCCGCGATACCAAGCTTGGCCAGGAAGAAATCACGCGGGATATTCCGAACGTGGGCGAAGAGGCGCTGAAGGATCTCGATGAAGCCGGGATCGTCTATATTGGCGCCGAAGTCGTCGCCGGCGATATCTTGGTCGGCAAGGTGACGCCGAAGGGCGAATCGCCGATGACGCCCGAAGAGAAGTTGCTCCGTGCCATCTTTGGAGAAAAGGCGTCGGACGTGCGCGATACCTCGCTCAAGGTGCCGCCGGGTGTCGAGGGTACGGTGGTCGAGGTTCGCGTGTTTTCACGCCGCGGCGTCGAGAAAGACGAGCGCGCGCTGGCCATCGAACGTTCCGAGATCGAACGGTTGGCGAAGGATCGTGATGACGAGAAGGCAATTCTAGAGGGGTCCTACAATGAACGCCTCAAGAGCCGACTGTCGAACCAGACCGTGGCCAGCGGCCCGAAAGGGATCGCCGAAGGTAAGCGCATAACGGACGCCTTGCTCGCGGACTTCACGCCGGGCCAATGGCGCCAGATCGTGGTCAAGAACGCGAGCGTGAATGATGAATTGGAAGCGCTGAAACGGCAATACGACGGGTCGATCGACGCCTTGCAAAGCCGCTTCGTGGATAAGGTCGAGAAGCTGCAGCGGGGCGACGAGCTGCCGCCGGGCGTGATGAAAATGGTCAAGGTTTTCGTCGCAACCAAGCGGAAGCTGCAGCCGGGCGACAAGATGGCCGGGCGGCATGGCAACAAGGGCGTCATCTCGAACATCGTGCCGGTCGAGGACATGCCATATCTCGAAGACGGCCAGCCGGTAGATATCGTATTGAATCCGCTGGGCGTGCCGAGCCGCATGAATGTCGGCCAAATCTTGGAGACGCACCTTGGCTGGGCGTGCGCCGGGATGGGCCGCAAGATCGGTGCGCTATTGGAAGTTGCCCGCCAGGCGGCGACCAAGGATTTGCGCAAGGGTCTCGAAGAGGTCTACGGTAAGAAGGTTTATGCCGACGACATCGCGGATATGGAAGACGACGAGGTCTTGGAACTTGCACGAAATCTCAGCCGTGGCGTGCCGATTGCGACACCTGTATTCGACGGGGCTCACGAAGGCGACATCGTCGAGATGTTGACCGATGCCGGTCTCGATAGGAGCGGACAGGTAAACCTGGTCGATGGTCGAACGGGCGAGACTTTTGATCGCAAAGTGACTGTCGGCAACATCTATATGATGAAGCTGCACCACCTGGTGGACGACAAGATCCACGCCCGCTCGATCGGACCGTACAGCCTCGTCACCCAACAGCCGTTGGGCGGCAAGGCCCAGTTTGGCGGTCAGCGGTTCGGCGAGATGGAGGTCTGGGCGCTCGAGGCCTACGGCGCAGCCTATACGTTGCAGGAAATGCTCACCGTTAAATCGGATGACGTCTCCGGTCGTACGAAGGTCTACGAGGCGATTGTCCGCGGCGATGACAATTTCGAGGCGGGTATTCCAGAATCCTTCAATGTTTTGGTCAAGGAACTGCGTTCTCTTGGCTTGAACGTGGAGTTGATGGACAAGAACTAGACGGATGCTTTCGGCGTCTTAGGACGCCAGCGAGACATGCGGTGACACATCTTTAATCGGGAGAACCTCGATGAATGAGTTGATGAATTTCTTCGGTCAGCCGACCGGCCTACAGAGTTTCGACGATATCCGGATTTCCATTGCGAGCCCGGATCGCATCCTCTCCTGGTCGTTTGGCGAGATCAAGAAGCCCGAGACCATCAACTACCGAACGTTCAAGCCTGAACGCGATGGCCTGTTCTGCGCCCGCATTTTCGGTCCGATTAAGGATTACGAGTGTTTGTGCGGAAAGTACAAGCGCATGAAGTATCGCGGTATCATCTGCGAGAAATGCGGTGTCGAGGTCACTCTCTCGAAGGTTCGCCGAGAGCGGATGGGCCATATCGAACTGGCTTCGCCGGTCGCTCATATCTGGTTCCTGAAGTCGCTGCCGAGCCGGATCGGCCTGCTGCTTGACATGACGCTCAAGGAATTGGAGCGGATTCTCTACTTCGAGAATTATGTTGTCATCGAGCCAGGTTTGTCGCCGCTGACGATCAATCAGTTGCTGTCGGACGATGAATACTACGACGCGCTTGATGAGTATGGCGCGGAATCGTTCACTGCAAAGATTGG
>JAYPOZ010000210.1:0-1719 GCA_038131165.1 Rickettsiales bacterium
TCGATTTTTGTCTCATCTTCGTTCCCCTACGGGTCTCTACGATGAGCCAAAAATCATCCCTTACGCAAAGGCCTCAATCTGTCCCAAAGGCGCTGACGTCAGACAGGCCTGAACGACCGCGCTTCGAAGGCTGGCGTCGATCCAGAGTGCCTTTCCGACTTCCAAGGCGTTCGCGTTCAATAGGAAGACGACGATTACGGAAAGCAGCAGCATGACGCCTTCGGTTCGGCGTTTGTACCAACCCGAAACGCGATCCATCGAATCGTCGAACCATTTTTCGACCGCCGCCTTGAATTTTTCCGCATCCCCTTCGGCAGCGTCGTGGAGCGCCAGCAGCGACTTTTTCACGCCCGACTCCCCGGGTAGGTTTGCTATCGCAAGCCGTGCGTTGACGAACAGATTGCCGGTCGAGGACGACCGGATTCCATCCATCAGAGCGGCGGCGAATGTACTCGATGGGATGTATGACGGAAACCTTGCCCCTAGGATCCATCCGTTCCTGTCTTTTAGTCCGGTGATAAGAGGATGTTCCTCGACCAGTTTCGCCAATCCGATTCCATTCGGGTCATGCAGCAGGGCGCGTATTCCCTTGCGGAGCGTTTCGGAGCGCGACCGCAGAAACTTCGCTATCATTTCCTGAAGGCCGCTCACGATCAGACTCAATCCAAGGAACAACAAGGCCAATCCGATTGCTGTGTCGAGGCCACGCATTTGCATAAATTCCATGATACTTCTCCTGATTGCTTATGCTTGAAGTGAAAACTCAACGGCTGGCGGCACGCCACGGGACAGATGAGGTGCCTTGCCGTCAGTCGCCTGCTCAGTCGTCTCCGATGGGATTGATATCGCCGACGAATTCGATCAGATCGACCATTGTGAAATCGTCGGCTGCACGGCGCGGAAGGTCGGGAGACCAAGGAATCTGTGCCCGCCGGAAGGAGTGCGGATCGCTGTCGAGCAAACCGAAAAACGTTCTGCAGACAATTCTCGAGCCGACGGGACCCAGCCGGCGGCCGCCATCTATGGCTCCCCGCTCCGTCGGTCCGCCGAGCAATTGCGCTTCCTTCAGAATGTAGTACCAAAGCGGTGTCGAGCGGTGCATATCGTGACGGGCGGCAACCTCTCCGTCGGCTCCCGACGCAATGCTTTCCGGCGAAAGCGGCTCCAGGCCCAGCGCCGACGCAACATCCTGTCCGGAAGGCAAGTTCATCCGAAAGCCGCGCTTCAGGTTGAGCTCCGGCAGCGACCCTTCTCGCAAGGCGCCATGCAATGTCGGCGCAATTAGGGGATTGATACGGCGGCTGGCATTTACCGGAACCGTGTTTCCAAGATTGTAGAATCGCCGCCAATCGATGATCCAGTCGCTCGGAATCGGTACGGAATTTCCCGTCAGGCCGCTGAATCGAAACAATAGAGAGAGGCTCGCGGGGGTGACGCCGCCGTTCCGGAAGACGCGGTTGAAATCGTATACGTCGCGAACCATCGAATGGCCCATCCGGTATGCGGCGACGGAAAACTCGACCGGGATAACCGCCCGGTTCGGGTCGATGGTTCGACCGGACGGCAGTTGACCATGCTGTCGAAAAATCTCCGGATCGACGATGCGCCGCACGAAATCGTTCAAAACGATCCACTGGTAGTGCCAGGTCACGCTCCGACGGGCCGCCGCGAACTCGTCGTCCGGTGCTTCGCCGCGGTTTCGAAGTTCGTCGACGACCG
>JAYPOZ010000210.1:1729-2824 GCA_038131165.1 Rickettsiales bacterium
GAACAAGAGATGTGTCTGAGCGACGATAAGATTCTCGTCATTTCGTTTGTCGCCAATGATGGCGTCGGTTCGCGCCGCGTTTCCTCCGGCCGTTTCCAACGATTCCGGCGCCTCGCCCAGCCGGGGCAAATCGTTCGGCAGGCCAGTTGAAATCGTCGAATCGCCACCGCCAGGTTGCAGCGACGTGCGGCCCAGCCGAAGTTTCGAGCGGTCGTGTCTCTGATAGAGATAGGGCTGCAAACCCGGGCCAAGCCCATACACGCTATCGAGGTCGAGACCGGGGGTACGAAAGTTTCGCACTTCTTCGGGACGTACCGGTCGGGACGGAATTGACGTCGGGTCGAACGTTATATCGTGGTCGATGAATTGACCCAGATAGGTAAAACCAGCCGGAATATCGGGGTTGTCGCCGGAGCTGCTGCCGGAAGACTGGTCTAGCATCGCTGCCGCGAGTTTGCGAAGAGAGGCCAACGCAACGGCTTCGTCGACGCCCTCGGCCCACGGCCGCAATCCGGGAAACATGTAGCGGAAGAACGCGGGATTTGGCGATTTGCCATGTGAGGTATCGATTTGCGATGTAGATGCGGGCATCATGTGCTTGCTCCGTACGATGTCGGTTCAGTCATCGTCGGAGCCTATTTGTCGCAACGTGATTTGAACGTGAATGCATCCACAAGCACGAGCGGCCCGTCCATCGCCGGAGAACGAACCAGGCAACGTCATCAAAACCTTCCTGCCGGCGGCGACGACGTGCCAATCGCTTCTGAGGCCCGGCAACTCTTCGAGTTATCACCCAAAATCTTGACCAGCGACAAAACGACGCCAGCGCAATCCCGATTTGCGGAGAGGGTGCGCCTGCCTGCCTCCTCCCGGCCACATCGCCCAGCCGCACATGATAGACATTTCGGCTATTATATGTTATGCTTTGGTCTTGAAGATGACTTTGATTGGCAATCCACCCCTGCCCCCTGCAGATCGCCCCTCGCGGGCTGCAACGCGTTCGCCGCGAAAACGGTATTATAATACCGCGTTTTTGCCGTGCTTGGGGTCGATCCCCGATTTTTCTATAGGGCCGACAGAGAGTCTCTGTAGGCG
>JAYPOZ010000211.1:0-2748 GCA_038131165.1 Rickettsiales bacterium
GCCGGGGGCCGCGGGTCCGGGGGAAACGGCGCTGCCGGATGCATGGCGGGGCGGCCGGGTCGGGGGCGGTGCCCGGCAACCGTAACGCCTGGCGGCACGGCGAATACAGCGCCGCGGAGCGGGCCCGGCGGCGGCGCCTGCGCAACCTGATCCGGAGCTGCGAAATCACCCTGGTGGCGCTCGGCTGGAGGCCTCGGTTTAACGGTATGCTATTACCGCGATTCCCGGACGCGTGGGCTCGACCCTCGGATTTTGCTAATGCGGACACAGACATCCATTCTCCTCCGGCGCCAGCGGGCGATTCGAAGGACACATCCCCGCCAAACAGACCGCCGTGTGGACCGTCTCCCCGGCCCGTGCTATGTGACCGGAAAGCAAAAACGCCGGGAGAGAGACCGTGACCGACACCCCCATGACGGCGCCGTTATGGCGCCCGTCCGCCGAGCGCATTGCGAACGCCAACATCACCGAATTCACCCGCCGCCTTGAAGCGGACTGGGGCGTCGCCCTGCCGGACTATCCGGCCCTGCACGGATTTTCCCTCGACCAGATGGAGAAATTCTGGTCGACGGTCTGGGATTTCTGCGGCGTCGTCGCGGAGACCAAGGGAAAGCGAATCCTGATCGATGGCGACCGGATGCCGGGAGCGCATTTCTTCCCGGACGCGCGGTTGAACTTCGCGGAGAACCTGCTCCGCCGCCGCGACGACACCCCGGCGATCCTGTTCCGCGCGGAGGATCAAATCGAGCGGCAACTCACCTGGAACGAGCTCTACGACGAGGTCTCGCGGCTGGCGTCGGCGCTCCGCGCCCTCGGCATCGAGGCGGGCGACCGGATCGCGGGATTTGTCCCGAACTGCCCCGAAGCCATGATCGCCATGCTGGCGACAAGTTCCATCGGCGCGATCTGGACGTCGTGCTCGCCGGATTTCGGGGTTCAGGGGGTGCTCGACCGCTTCGGTCAGGTCGAGCCCAAAGTGCTGTTTACCGCCGACGGCTATCACTACAACGGCAAACCCCAGGATTCGCTGCGGAAGATATCCTCCGTGCTGGCCGATCTGCCGAGCGTGCAAATGACCGTCGTCTTCCCCCTGCTCGACGAGGATCCGGCGATCGAGGACGTGCCGAACGGCGTGCATTGGCGCTATTTCACCGCGGCGCACGACCCCGAAGACATCGACTTCGCGCAGCTGCCCTTCAATCACCCGCTCTATATCCTCTATTCCTCTGGCACGACGGGCGCGCCCAAATGCATCGTCCACGGCCAGGGCGGCACCCTGCTGCAGCATTTGAAGGAACAGCGCCTGCATTGCGACATCAAGCCGGGCGACCGGGCGTTCTATTTCACCACCTGCGGCTGGATGATGTGGAACTGGCTGGTGACCTTCCTGGCGTCGGAAGCGACCGTCGTGCTCTATGACGGCTCGCCTTCCTATCCGGGCCCGGAAGTCCTGTTCGACTACGCGGACGCGGCGCGGATGACGCTGTTCGGCACTTCGGCGAAGTTCATCGACGCGCTCGGCAACACCGATTTCAAGCCCATCGAGAGTCACGACCTGTCCAGCATCCGGACCATCACGTCCACCGGCTCGCCGCTGGTGCCGGAGGGGTTCGACTACGTCTATGCCAATATCAAAGAGGACGTGTGCCTCGCCTCCATCGCCGGCGGCACCGATATCGTCGGCTGCTTCGTCGGCGGCAATCCGACCCTGCCGGTCTGGCGCGGTGAGATTCAATGCAAGCTGCTCGGCATGGCGGCGGACGTGTTCGACGACGCGGGCCACTCGCTGGTCGGCGCAAAGGGCGAGCTGGTCTGCACCCAACCGTTTCCCTCGATGCCGGTCGGCTTCTGGGACGACCCGGACGGCAGACGCTACCGCGACGCCTATTTTGCCCGCTTCCCGAACGTCTGGCATCACGGCGATTTCGTCGAACTGACCGAACACGGCGGGATGATCATTTTCGGGCGCTCCGACGCGACCCTCAATCCCGGCGGCGTGCGGATCGGCACGGCCGAAATCTACCGGCAGGTGGAGCAGTTCGAAGAAGTGGTCGAAGCGATCTGCATCGGCCAGGAATGGGACGACGATACGCGCGTCGTGCTGTTCGTGGTATTGCGCGACGGCGTCACGCTTGACGACGACCTCATCCAGCGCATCCGCCGCCGGGTGCGCGAGGAATGCTCGCCCCGCCACATGCCGGCGAAGGTTCTCCAGGTCGCCGACATTCCACGTACGAAATCCGGCAAGATCACCGAACTCGCGGTGCGCGACATCGTCCACGGCCGTGCGGTGAAGAACCAGGAAGCGCTGGCCAACCCGGAAGCGCTGGCGCTCTACCGCGATCTAGCGGAGCTGCAATGCTGACCGCCCTCACCGCATCCCGGAGACGCGCCGGCGTCATCCAGGACCCGGCGAAGACGTCAACTCGAATGGGACTGGGTCCCAGCTCTCCGCTCCGCGGTGGCCGGGATACGTGCTCAGCTGCCGTCGACCCGCGTCTTGGCGATGCTGCGGCTTTCGATCATGTCGCCGTAGGCGGCGCGGGTCTTCTGCAGGCGCGGCGAGGCGACGTGGATGTCGAGCGCGGCATCGTCGCGGTACATCTCGACCAGCATCACCTTGTTGTCGTCGTCCTCGGGGATGAGCACGTCGAACTGCAGGCAGCCTTCCTCGTCCGCCTTCGTGCCGGCGGCGTGCCCGCGAATGATCTCCAGGAAAGCATCCCGCTGTCCGGCTTTGATGTTGAA
>JAYPOZ010000212.1:0-2662 GCA_038131165.1 Rickettsiales bacterium
TCGGCGTTGCGGGCATATCCACGTTCACCACCCCCAGCGGGCCTAGCGCGTCGGCAATGGCGTTGGTGATGGCGGCCAGCGCGCCGACATTGCCGGCTTCGCCGGCGCCCTTGGCGCCGACCGGGTTGAGCTTCGTCGGCACCGGGTTGTTGGCGAGGTCGAAGCTCGGCATGTCGTCGGCGCGCGGCATGCCGTAATCGAGGAACGAGCCGGTCAGGAGCTGGCCCGAGTCTTCGTCGTAGAACACGCCCTCGGTCAGGGCCTGGCCGACGCCCTGGCCGATGCCGCCGTGGATCTGGCCTTCCAGCGTCAGCGCGTTGATCACCGTGCCGACATCGTCGACCACCGAATATTTCAGGATCTCCGTCCGTCCGGTCTCGGGGTCGATCTCCACCTCGCACACATGGCAGCCGTTGGGGAAGGTCGGCGTGCCGGGCGCGAACGTGTCGATGGCGAACAGCCCGGCCTCCATGCCCTCCGGCAGGCTGGTCGCCTGGTAGGAGCGCCGCGCGACCTCCTTTATCGATACCGCGCGGTCGGTGCCCTTGATGCGGAATTCGCCGTTCCCGTATTCCAGATCGTCTGGCGCGGCTTCCATCATGTGGGCGGCGAGGTCGATGCCCTTTGCGATCACCTTGTCGACCGCGCGCACGGCCGCCGAGCTGCCCAGGATCGCGGTGCGCGAGGCATACGTCCCGCCGCCGAACTCGATCGTATCCGAATCGCCGTAAGACACGCGGATATCGTCGGCGTCGATGCCGAGCGCGTCCGACACCACGATTTTATACATCGTGTCGTGCCCCTGGCCGTGATCGATCGAGCCGGCCACCACCGTCACCGAGCCCGACGGGTCGAACCGGACGCTCACCGTTTCGCCGTCCATCTGCGCGGTCTGTTCGATAAAGTTGGCGATGCCGAGCCCGCGATATTTTCCGCGCGATGCGGCCTCTTCCCGGCGCGCCTCAAACCCGTCGTAATCGGCCATCGCCAGCGCCTGTTCCTGGTTCTGCGCGAACTGGCCGCAATCGAGCGTGAAGATCAGCCCGGTCTTGAACGGCATGGATTCAGGGGCGACGAAATTGCGGCGGCGGAGTTCCGCCCGGTCGATCCCCATCTCGCGCGCGGCGGTATCGACGAGCCGCTCCAGCACATAGGCCGCTTCCGGCCGGCCCGAGCCGCGGAACGGCCCGTTGCAGGCGGTGTTGGTGAACACGGCGGAGGCCTCGGCGAAGATGTGCGGCGTGCGGTAGGTGCCCGCCAGCCCGCCGAGATGACCGGCGGGGGAGATCGTGCCGCCGGGCTCCAGATAGGCGCCGATGGCGCAGATATTGGAGACCTTGATGGCGAGAAAATTGCCGTCCTCATCCAGCGCCAGGGCGGCCTCGGTATGCTGGTCGCGGTCGTGATAATCGGCCTGCAGCCCCTCGGAGCGTTCCGACACCCAGCGCACCGGACGGCGCAGCCTCTTCGACGCCCACAGCACCAGATGGCATTCCGGGTGATGCCCGCCCTTCATACCGAACGACCCGCCGACATCGTTGGTCATGATGCGGATCCGGTTTTCCGGCACTTTCAGCACCTGTTCGGCCAGCGTCTGGCGCAGCAGGAACATGCGCTGGGTGCCGGCATAGAGCGTGTAGCGGTCCATCCGCCAGTCGTAATCGCCGATCGCCGCGCGCGGCTCCATCGTGTTGGGCGAGATGCGGTTGACCTTGAGCGTCAGCCGCGTGACGTGATGCGCCCTGGCGATGATCTCGTCGACCGCCGCCTCGTCGCCCGCCGAATAGTAATAGGACTCGTTATCCGGGGCGCCCTCATGCAGGACCGGCGCGCCGGGTTTTCGCGCATCCACCCCGCGCATCAGCGGCGGCAGGAGCTCGTACTCGATATCGACGGCCTCCGCCGCGTCGCACGCCTGGTCCAGCGTCTCCGCCACCACCATCGCCACCTGGTCGCCGACATAGCGCGCCCTGTCGATGCAGAGCGCCGGGTTGGGCGGCATGAATAAAGGAGAGCCGTCGCGGCGGGTGCGGATATGCGGCGGCGCATGCCAGCCGAGGCCGTCGGCCTCCACATCCGCGCCGGTGAGAACCGCCAGCACGCCCGGCATCGTCTCCGCCCGCGCCGTGTCGATGGAGACGATCCGCGCGTGGGCGTGCGGCGAGCGCACGATATACGCATGGGCCGGGTCGACCAGCCGCACGTCGTCGACATAGCGCCCTTCGCCCCTGAGCAGGCGGGGATCCTCGGTACGCGGCACCGACTGGCCGATGGCGAACTGTCCCATGATGGTCTCCCTGTTTTCCGGTTCTCTGTTTTCCGTTTTCTGCTTTCCGGGGGATTGTATTTGCATTCAGACAACCGCCAACCCCCTCCCCAACCCTCCCCCGGGTTTGGGGGAGGGAGTCGCTGGCCGGGTGCGCCCCTCCCCCCGGATCGGGGGGAGGTCGGGAAGGGGAAATAGCCGCAGCGGCGTCTCGAAGCATCCGCCCCGACGGATGCCCCGCATCCTGAAACCTGCTACACCGTCTCCACACCGAAACAGGGAGGTTTCACCCATGTACAGCAAGGAAGTTCTCGACGTTCAGGGCAGTCCGATGGACACGCTGGTCTTCATGCCGGAGGGGGACGGGCCGTGTCCGGGCGTCGTGGTGGCGCAGCA
>JAYPOZ010000213.1:0-2631 GCA_038131165.1 Rickettsiales bacterium
GGAGCCTCCGAAACCATGGGGGATGCGGTGTCGAAGACCAGCGAAAGAACAGCTCAAGCGACGGTAAACACCGAAGCCGCTGTGGGCAATATCGAAACCGTCGCCTCCGCTGCGACAGAACTGTCGGCTTCCGTCGACGAAATTTCACGCCAAGTACAGCATTCAAGCGGGGTCGCCGACCATGCCGTCGAAGAGGCAAACAGAACCAATGCGACCGTCCAAGGTCTTTCGAACGCCGTCAATCGAATCGGCGAGGTTGTTAACCTGATTACGGACATTGCGGAACAAACGAACCTGCTCGCGTTGAACGCAACGATCGAAGCGGCGCGTGCCGGGGACGCGGGGAAAGGATTCGCCGTCGTCGCGGCGGAAGTTAAAAGCCTCGCCACCCAAACCGCGAAGGCCACCGAGGAAATCAGAACTCAGATCGAGTCCGTCCAGAGCGCAACGGGAGACGCCGTCAACGCAATCGACGGAATCGGCACGGTCATCCGGGAGATCAACGATATATCCGCGAGTATCGCGACGGCCGTCGAACAGCAGCGAGCAGCGACACAGGAGATCGCGCGCGGTATCGAGCAGGCCGTCGCGGGCGCGCAGAATGTGTTGAGCGATTTTTCCGTGGTCTCGACCACCTCTCAAGACACGGGCGCCGTGGCGCAGGAAGTTCTTGCGGCCTCCTCAGAACTCAACAAACAGTCGTCGACGCTCCGAGAGGAAGTGCAACGTTTCCTATCCGAAGTCCGCAACACCGCCTGACGCATCGGGCCAAATCGCCAGTGCCGGTTGGCGCCGGCGCTGCCTGAGGGCCGTCATGCGGTCGATCAGCTCGGATAGTCCATCACCCGCTTTTGCGGATCGCCCCAGCCGCGATCCAGGGTCGTCATGCTTTCCAGATTGATGATCATCCTGGAAAACCGCCAGATGTCGTCGTCGCAGAGCTTGAAGTCCCACTCGTAAAAGCCCCAGCCGTAGTACGACTCGCCCTTGAAGGATTGGACGACGAACCAATTGGCCCAGCCCGTCGCCGTGCGCTCGCCGGTGACGTCGATCTGTTCGTTCATGATAAAGCGGCGTGGCTTCTCGAAGGTCGCGATGTAGTTGGTGAAGGAGCGAACGACCTGGTCGCGGCCCTCCTGCAGGCGCCCGGCGCCCCAGGGCAGCGATTGCGAGACCGCGTCCTCGGTAAAGATATCGACGATCTCCGTCCCGACATTCTCGTCGATCGCCCGCGCGTAGCGGGTGATCAGATGGCGGATATCCTCCTTCGCCTGGAGAATCCGTTGGGCGGCCTCCAGTTTCTCCAGTCGCGCTTCTAAGGTCATTTCCGTGATCTCCGTTGTCGCGGCCGCCGTCGACTTCGCCGCTTGGCAAATACCGCTTCATCCCAAAACAAATTTACTCTATGATAAAATGATGACAAACCAACACGGCAGCGTTCCCGACGTCGATGGCAGGGCCTTGGTGACGGATTCCGTCTCGCCCAAATCCTATGGCATCGCGGTCGCTCTTTCGATGATCTTCGGCATCATGGGCATCCATCACTTTTACATCGGCAACTGGCTGCACGGATTGGCGGATTTGGGGATGTTCATCGGCGGCATACTCTGCTTATCGAACGGTGATCCGGCCGTCCAATCGTTCGGCCTGATCCTCTTGCTGGCCGATGTCGGCCACACCGTCTACGTCACCTACCGACTGTTTGTGGGGGAGTGCCGGGACGGGAATGGTCTGATCATCGCCTATCCAGGACAATTCAAATAACGGCAAGGAGACTCAATATGACAGCGAACGAGGCGCATTCGGATGAAATGAGCGACAAGGGTTTCGTGCCGGCTCTCCTGCTTTGCTTTTTCCTGGGAGCATTCGGGCTTCACCGTTTCTACGTCGGTAAAATCGGCACCGGGATTTTGATGTTGATCACCCTCGGCGGGCTCGGCATCTGGACGATCGTCGATTTTGTAATGATCGCGATCGGCAAATTCACCGACAAGCTGGGCCGGCCGCTGCGCCGCTAGCCCTCAGAGGCTGGTAGAGCAAAACCGAATCGGGTAAGTAGACTTCATACGCAAACAGGGAGTTCAGACCATGGTCAAAGTTGGTGATCAGGCCCCTGCCTTCAGCATTCCGAATCAGGCGGGCGAAACCGTTTCGCTCTCCGACCATTCGGGAAAATACGTTCTGATTTGGTGGTATCCGAAAGCCGATACCCCCGGTTGAACGATCGAAGGCAACGGGTTCCGTGATAGAATCCAAGATTTCGAGAGCAAGAACGCGGTCATCCTGGGGTGCAGCGCAGACAGCCCCGCCGATAATCGCGCGTTTAAGGAAAAATTCGACTTTCCGTACGACCTTCTCAGCGATGCGGACATGTCGATGTCGAAAGCCTATGGCGCCGCCACGGACGAATCGGCCAGACCGAGCCGCATTTCCGTCCTCGTCGGCCCGGACGGCAAAGTCGCCGCGGTTTATCCCAAAGTGACCCCGGCCGATCATCCGGACGAGGTCCTGGCGACGCTGAACAGCCTGGCTTAAGTCCCGGCTGTATCGAAGATAATGGTTGGAATGTGCCGGTGCCGCCCAGGCGGCCCGGTCGTTCCCTACCTCCCCCCAACAAAACTACTCCACCGT
>JAYPOZ010000214.1:0-2615 GCA_038131165.1 Rickettsiales bacterium
GGGGAGCCGCGAGGGCATCTCGGAATATCTGGAGACCAAAGTCGGCGGATTCTCAATTTAGCGGCGCGGGAGCGGCCGCCTAACCGACGAGTGCATCCACCTCGTCGTCGGTTGGAAAGCGCCCGGTCTCGTGGCGCGAGAATACCAGCCTGTCGTCGAAGGAGATATCAAACTGCCCCGGGCGTCCGGGGATCAGGTCAAATTCCGTGAGTCCCTTGGCTTCCAATCGTGCCTTCGCACGGAGGGCGCGTTCCTTGTAGCCTCAAGGCTGGCAATAGCGAATGCAGACTTTCATGGCGCCATCATGACAGAGCGCGCAGGGCCGCAAAAGAGCCTGGGCTATGCGGATGGAAGCGCGTCGCGCAGCATTGTGCTGAAGACGATCATCTGCGGGCTGGTGGTGCCGCGGTAGACCGCGAGCGAGCCGCGCAGCGCATCCCAGGTCGCCGCGTCGAAGGGCGGGGGCGGTGCGCTGATTCCCGATACGAGGGCCGGGACGATTTGGTCGATTCTGGCAACCACGTCGTAACATGTCCGTTTGATATCTTCGCGCTCGAATAAAGGTATGAGATCGACCGCGACATGGGCGAGATAGGCGGGCCAGTGCGCCAACAGGCGATAGAGGCCCGGCACGAACCGCGCGCCGTGCATATCGACCGTGAAGAGGGATAGCAGCTCCCGGGCGTCGGGGCCGAGCTCCTCGTCGGTCGGGAATCCTGGCAGTGGCGGCGGCGGTGCCGGAGGTGTCCATGTCGCCGCGACTTGCGGCGTCGCCGGCGACGTGGAGGAGGGACTATCCAGAAAATGGCCAAGCAGCGACGCGGTCACCATATTGACCGGGCTCGCCCGTAGGAAAGTCTCGAAGATGCCGTGCAACTGGGCTTCGCTTCGGGCGTCGACACCGAGAGTCCGCAACGCCGGTTTGGGGATCGGCGCCAATTGCGGAAGATCCAATCCCGCGACGGCTGCCCACGCGGTCTCCGGTACCCGCCCATTCATGAAGGCGGGGCGTGCGGCCTCCCAGAGCCATTCGAGACAACCGGGAACGGTGGCGAGCTGGCGTTGCAACGAGGAGACATAGGGCACGGCACCATACCGGCGGATTTCGCCGTAAATTTCGGCAATCCGGCCGGTCGCCTGGTCTTCGGGCAGATCGGCGAATTCGCTCATCGATGCGCCTTCAAAAAGGCGGTCGCTGCCTCGGCGTCGAGGGGACGGCTGTGAAAGTATCCCTGGACCTGATCGCAGCCGAGCCGCCGCAATAGATCAACCTGGTCTTCGGTTTCAGCACCTTCGGCGATGACCGTCATATCCATGCCCTTCGCCAGGTCGATGGTGGCGCGGACGATGGCCGTATCGTTGCGGTCGCCGGGGATTCCGGCCACGAACTCCTGAGCGACCTTGAGCTTGTGTGCGGGGAAGCTGCGCAGGTATTTCAGCGCCGAATAACCGGTGCCGAAATCGTCGATCGCGAACCGAATGCCGTCCGCGCGGAGGCGTGCCAATGTTGCGTGCGAACCGCCCAGCGATTCCATCACGACGTTCTCGGTGATCTCGAATTCGATCCGTTCCGCCGGCACTCCGTTTTCGCCGAGGGCACTTCGGACACGGGCGACCAAATCCTGATCCTTGAACTGAAGCGGCGAGAGATTGATGGCCATGATGTCCGGCAACAATCCCAGGTCGAGCCATATCCGCGCCTGCCGACAGGCTTGGTGCAGGACCCAATTGCCGAGCGGCAGAATGAGGTTGGTGCGCTCGGCGACGGGAATGAACTCGGCGGGCGGCACGACGCCGCGCCGGGCATGTGACCAGCGGGCCAATGCCTCGACACCGACGATCTGCCCGGTGGTCAAATCGATCTGCGGTTGATAGTGGAGGGTGAGGGCTTCGTCCTCCAGCGCGTGATGGAGGTCGGTTCCGATGGCGACTTCGGAGCGGAACAACTCGTCCAATGTCTCGGTGTGAAAGCGATAGGTATTGCGGCCCTCGTCCTTGGCGACATACAGCGCCCGGTCCGCCCGGTCGAGATAGTTCTCCGGCGACGTCAGTTCAGGGTGATAAAGGGAGATGCCGATACTCGTCGAAATTCGGATTTCGTGTCCTTCAACTTGAAACGGCGTTGCCAGCGAGCGCAGAATTTTCTGCGCCAGAATGGCGGAATGAGCGGCGTCCTGCAGCCCGGTAACGAGGACGACGAACTCGTCGCCGCCGAAGCGCGCCACCGTATCGGTCGCCCGGACGAAATCGCGCAACCGGTCGGCGAAAGCCCGCAGCAGGGCGTCGCCCACCAGATGCCCGAACGTATCGTTGACATCCTTGAAGTGATCCAGATCGAGAAACAGCACCGCGAAGTGCTCGTCCGCTCTGCGCGCGCGGGCCAGAGCCTGCTCCAGACGGTCGCGGAAGAGAGCCTTATTCGGCAGGCGGGTCAGCGGATCGAGGGTGGCGTCGTCCGCCAGCGGCGAGATGTCGGTCAAGCCGCTTAAGTCATGGGCGATGAGGAGCAAGCGACGTTCGCCCCGCCATTCGAGAGCACCGCCCTGGAACTCCAGGGACCGCTCTCCAGCCGCAGAGGGAGCATGATGGTCCCGAAATTCGAGGTGACCGGATCG
>JAYPOZ010000215.1:0-2595 GCA_038131165.1 Rickettsiales bacterium
CCAAAGGACGTACCGGCTATCGTTGTTGCTGAGGAAGTACCAAGACCTCTTCAGCAATCCGGAACCCTTCGACCCCATGAAACTGCCGCGGTTCAACTCTCGGATTCGTGGTTCCACAACCACCGACGGAGATGCCAAGTTTAAGATACTGCCGGTGAGCCACGCATTGGCGAGGTTGGAAAGCGGTATATTCGCGAGCTCGCTCATTGCCAGGCGGGAGGCAAGCCGTGAATAGCGAAACGGCGTGTGCTGCAGCGGCGTATCTATTGCCAAACCTTCTTTGGCTGCCAGGATCTTAAACTTCGCATTCAAACTTTGGGCCCCGGTCTCAAAAGCTTCGCCTGCTTCGATCGACTGCGTGTAGCCGACAACCCAATTCAGAAAATGCCGACCCCCTTGGCTCGTGAGCTGAAAAGTATCGTAGGTCGTGACGTTGCGCACCAAGATGGGTGCGATCGGGATGGCGGCGATCACCAGTATAATAATCGCCGCCCCTCCGCCTTTCCGCCAATTTCCGGTCGTTCGATAGCTGATCAACGGAGCTGAAATCGCTAGGGCAAGCGGCAAGAAAAGAGCGACCGAGCGTGTCGCGATTGCGAGTCCGCAAAACAGACCGGCACAGGCGGCATCCATCAGACTAGGTTTCTTGAGGTAACGCGCCGCGGAGAGCAGGACCGCAGAGATGAAGAACAGGAATAGGCTGTCCCCTAATATTAGGCTCGCGTGAATAATCAGGTTTGGTGCAAAGGCGGCGAACAGTCCAGCGGCAAGGCCGATTCTGCGGCGGGCCATCGCACCGAGACTGGCGATCAGAACACAACTTCCAGCATCCACGAAACCTTGGGCGACCATTACCGGAAGTACGTTGTCGCCGAACAGCCCGCGGAATGGAATGAGGAAGAGATGATAGAGCGGCATGCGCTCGGTCTCGGGGACATAGGTGTTACCAATACGGTAGGAGAAGAAACCGGACTCCAACCAGGCCACCGCGCCGTTCCAGTAGTGGCTCGAGTCTTCGATAAATGCATGCAACTCCGGGCTCGAAATGGTCCCGATGTAAACCAGCCGCATCAGTAAGGCGACGAAGTAAATCAGGCCCAGGTCGCGGGCGGATAGTCCGATGGTGTGAGTATCGGTGGAAATAGGAAGCCTATCTTGAGTCACGGGTGTGCTAACGCTTGCGGAAATTGTCAGGCGATGCGAGAGGGATACACTCGGGTGCCGGTTCAATCAATCGGTCCAATTACCGGGATGGAGGAACCAGTCGTCATCGATCGCCATGCCTTCGTAATCGAGTTCCATCGCCTCGGACAGTGCGAGGGCGCTGGCGATCTCCTCCAAGTCCGAGAGCGAGGTAATGCCGAGAATTGCGACGTCGATCTCCGGCCGATGGGACATGAAGCCAAGGCATGCCGCGAGGACGCCCGGTCCTTTGCTGGCGTCTTGTATCCGGCGAATGTCGTCTGCGATCGCACTCAGAGAGGCTGGCAAGGTGTCCGGTGGCGCCAGCAGGACACCTTGCAAGAAGACTGATCGCGCATGCAGTTCGACGCCTTCACGTTTTAGAGCAGCAAGATGCCCGCTCCGCACGAGACGTTGATCGGCGAGGCTGACCGGCGCTTGGAGGATATCCGGTACAAACGTCTCCATGACCGCATCAATCTCGGCCGCTGTATAGATCGATACGCCGATCTGTCGGACGAGACCTTCCGCTTTCAGGGTTTGGACACAATCGAGCAACCGGTCTCCGCCGGGCCGCGACAAATCCGATGCGTGGTGTATCAACAGCCCATCGACGGACTCACGCCGCAGTTTCGCGAGTGATGTCAGAAAGGTCGTTTTAAGGTGCTCGATTTCCGCGTTCCCGATAACTCGATCACGGCTGAAGACGGTGGATTTTGTGATGATTCGAAAGGTATTGGCCTCGGGTATTAATTTACCGATTACCGCTTCCGCGTCTCCGTATGCGGGGGCCGTATCCAGAAGGTCGATGCCATGACCACGTGCGGCGGTGAGGATATTCGCCGCCGCCTCGCCGGAGATCTTTCCACGCGCATTGGTGGCGCCGTAATCGAGACCGAACTGCGCTGTGCCGAGGCCGATTTTCAGTGCCATTTTAGGGGATCGAATGTAGCAAGCGCTCAAATGAACTTTGTACCGATTGCGATGTGAAACGGTCGGGCAGCAGTGACTCCCGTGGCCGGCCAATAGGGTTCGCGATCGTCGCGCGCATTGCAGCGATAAAGGGGCCGCCAGCTTCCGCGATTGTAACGGCTCCGGTAACTGCCGCATTGGAAATCTCGCGTATCCCTCCGGCCTCCGGCGTTGCGATGACAGGCGTGCCGCAAACCAGCGCTTCGAGGGCGGCATTCGGGAGACCTTCCCAGCGCGACGGTAGCAGGAAAGCGTCGGCACCTCCGAAGGCCGGCCAGGGCGAGGCCAGAAATCCGGGAAATGCAATCCGGTCGGCGAGATCCATTTGCCGAGCCTGGTCCCGCAGGGCCGTGTTCAAAAGACCGTCGCCCAGGATTGTGAGATGTGCGTCGGCGGGCATCTTCGCGAACATGTCTATCAGACGATCGAACCCTTTTTGAG
>JAYPOZ010000216.1:0-2549 GCA_038131165.1 Rickettsiales bacterium
GTAAGTTGGGGGCGACATGGAGATTATGAAATTTATGTATTAACGTCGCCTTAATTTCTAATCGTAAGCAAAGACCGTACCGGACCAGGTTTCGCGATACCATTCACCGCCAGCGAGCAGCTTGGCGACACGGCAAAACGCTTTACGTCACTCCCCGGTGGCGGCGCTTCGGTCGTTACAGCAAAACTATGGTATTAGAGGAAAGTTTCCATGGCGGCTTCGGCTGAAGAAATACTGGTTGGCGATTTGGTTGCGGAGTTCCTGCAGCAGATCGGCGTGTCGACGACTTTCGGTGTGATTTCCATTCACAATATTCCCATGCTCGACGCAATCGGACGGCGCAACGCCATTCGCTTCGTGATGGCGCGGGGCGAGGCGGGCGGCGGCCATATGGCGGATGCCTATGCGCGAGTTTCCGGCGAATTGGGTGTCCTGTTCACGAGTACCGGACCTGGTGCCTCCAACGCGGCCGGCGCGATTGTCGAAGCGCGCTTCGCGGGCACGCCGATGCTGCATCTGACCGGACAGACGGCGACGCCGAATATGGATCTCGGCCAGGGCGCGGTGCATGACGTGCCGGACCAGTTGGGCATGCTGAAGTCGATCTCGAAGACCGCGTATCGCGTCCGTTCCGCGGCGACGGCTTTCGGCACGCTCGTGCGCGCGGCGACGGAAGCGCTCACTCCGCCGATGGGGCCGGTCAGTGTCGAAATTCCCATCGACATACAACGGACCAAGATCGCTCGGCCGGCGGAGCTCGCAAGCCTGACCCTACCGATACCGCTGGCGAACCCCGGCAATGCGGCCACGCTGGACGAAATCGCGGCGCGCATGAAGTCGGCCAAGCGACCGCTGCTTTGGGTCGGCAACGGCGGTAAGTTCGCCGGTGCCGAGGTCGCACGTTGGGTCGATCTCGGAATTCCCGTCATCACCAGTTGGAACGGCCGAGGGGTATTGCCCGAAGACCATCCGATGAGCCTGGCCTCGACGGCGACCACTCCGGAGGTCGGCGAGTTCCTGAAGACCGTGGATCTCTTGATCGTGGCCGGTTGCCGGCTGCGCGGACACGAGACCGCGGATATGAGCATGCCGTTGCCCGAGAACCTTATCCAGATCGACATTGATCCGGCTGCCAACGGGCGGACGTATGCCAGCACGATCTTCCATTGCGGAGAGGCGGGCGCGGCGCTGGGAGCGCTTGCCGATCGGCTGAGTTCCGGGGGCGGCCTGTCGGTCGATCCCGCCCTTGCGGCAGATGCCGCGGCAGCCAAGCAAGCGGCCTATGACAACTTCCCGAAGGCGCTCGGCGCGTATGAGACCTTCCCGGCGCAGATGCGGGCAGCAATGCCGCGCGATGCGGTGTTCGTGCGGGACATCACGCTCAACAACAGCACCTGGGGCAACCGTGTTTTCCCGCTCTACAATCCCCGGGACAACGTCTACCCCATCGGCGCGGCGATTGGGCCGGGCATGCAGCTCGGTATCGGTGCTGCCATCGGAGCGAATGGGCGTAAGGTCGTCTCGATGTGCGGCGACGGAGGATTTTTCCTGAATCTGACGGAACTCTGGACGGCGGTTCAGGAGAAAACCGACATCGTCTTCGTCGTCATGAACGATAAAGGTTACGGCGTCATCAAGCATATCCAGGATTCGCTCTATGGCGGCCGGCACTATTTCGGCGACCTCTTGGGCCCGGACCTGGAGAAACTCTCGGAAATGGCGGGGATCAACTATGCCAAGGTCGATAAGGCGGACGGGCTCGAGGCCGCCGTATCGGGGGCGTTCGAGGTGCCCGGGCCGTCCATCGTCGAAGTGGATATGAAGGCCATCGGCGATTTCCCGCGTTACTTCAAACCACCGCCTTATGCCGGCGACGGCAAGGAAAAGTCATAGGATTTGTCCTCGCCGCGACGCCGGTAATTGGGCTAGAGAATACAGTGTTTGGTGAAGTCGGCGGCTTCGTTCGCCGTCCAGTTGCCTTTCGGCTTCTCTTTGAGGCTGTCGCACCATTCTTTGCTGCCCACTTCGGGCGAGCAGGCGGCGAGGACGCCCGCGAACATCACAATGGCGGCAATTCCGACGGTTTTCTTGAGATTCGTGAGTTGTCATCCTTTCTGGTGTAGATCTCGGCGAAGGTAATCCAACGCCTGTTATCGTTTGATTAAGGGTTCTGGTGGTTAACGGTTCTGGAACTTCCCCGTGCGTTTTTCGCGCCACGACGCGATGGCTTCTTTATGATCCTCGCTGGAACGCGCGAGGACCATGTTCGAGGATACCATGTCCAGAGCGCTTCGCAGGTCCATATTGAGGCCCGCATACATGGTGCGCTTGATCAGCCGAACAGAGATCGGCGAGGAATTGACCAGCTTTTCGACATAGGCGCGGGTTTCCTCCATCAGCTTGTCGTCCGGCACGACCTTGTTGACCAGGCCGATGTCGAGCGCTTTCTCCGCGTCGACGAAGTCGGCGCTCCAGAGCATCTCCAAGGCCCGCGGGATACCGATGATTCGGGGCAGGAACCAGGCGCCGCCGTTTCCGGGCACAAGACC
>JAYPOZ010000217.1:0-2540 GCA_038131165.1 Rickettsiales bacterium
ACCGGAGATCGCCCGCGGGCGGCGCCGCATAGGGAATGCCGAGGAAGCGGGAGACCGCCGCGCTTTCCGGGGCGAGCGCGCCCGCGAGCGCGCCGGCGGCCAATTGTACCGGCCCCCGCTCGGCGAGGGCCGCCGAAGATTTTGCCGAAGCGTCGTTCATGGGTACGCCTCCAATTTCCATTAAGCCCGTCATTCCCGCGAAGGCGGGAGCCCAGTGATCCAGCGTGCCAACCTAAAGTCTCGCCGTCGCGGGAGCGACGGTGTTGTTACCAGAGACAGGCGTGCTCACTCCTGCGGATAGCGCCACGGCGTGGCCGGCTGTTCGGCGTCTTCGTCGATGGTCCAATGCGGAATCGCGAACCCGTCGATGACTTTCGTGAAGACCATCTTCACCCGCGTGCCGATGCCGACGGTCTTGATCGTCTCGGGCGGCACGAATTCGCCGTCCGGGGTGACCAGATTGCCCGCGACGCGCAGCGCCTCGGGCTCCGTCGGCTGGCCCTTCTGGGTGTCGAGATCGACCACCAGGATCATGTAGGGCACCTTCTCGCGGAAGGCCGGTTGGATCGGGTGGTGGACTTCGGCGTAGGAATGCACCGTGCCCTTGCCCTCGACCGGGACCCAGTCGTAGTCGCGCTCGCCGGTCCACGGACAGGCCGTGGTCGGGGGATAGCGCAACAACCCGCTTTTCTTCGCCTTCTGCAGGCGGAAATCGCCCTCGGCGCAGTATTTGAAGAATTCGCGGTTCTCCTTATCGACATCGTCGATGGTGAGCATCATGCCCATGTATTCGCCTTGAATCGGCATTGAACTCTCCCTTATCTCGCGTCTTTTGCCATGATCATCGCCGAGCCGGTCCCGGGGTGGGCCCAACCCATGTTGCAGGTCACCTCGGCGCCCTTCACCTGGCGGCATCCGCCCTCGGCGTAATCGTAGGTGTGCTGTTTCTTGCCGTCGGGCCCGACGGGGCAGGAATCGTCGACTTCGCCGCGCAGCTGGCGGGTATTCTCGATCACCATGTTCATGCCGTGGGTATATCCCTCGCAAAGATGGCCGCCCGAGGTGTTGTTGGGCCGCCGCCCGCCGAGCTCGATGGTGCCGTTGGAGACGTAGTCGCCGCCTTCGCCCTTCTTGCAGAAGCCGTAATCCTCGAGCTGCAGCATGGTGGTGAAGGTAAAGGCGTCGTAGGAGCCGGTGACGTCGATATCCTCCGGCCCAAGGCCCGCGTTCGGGAACAGGATGTCCCGCGCGTAATGTCCGGCCACGGTCGAGATCGGCCCGCCCTGATAGTGCAGGTGAATGTCGCCGCGCGGCTTGCAGCAGCGCCCGACCACCGACTGGATGACGGCGGGCGGGTTCGGGCAGTCGCGCGCCCGGTCGAGCCGGGTGACGATGATGCAGGTCGCGTTGTCCGTCTCGACGCAGCAGTCGAGCAGGTGCAGCGGTTTGCAGATGATCCGCGAATTGACCACGTCTTCGACCGTGAAGCGGGTCTTGTAATAGGCCTTCGGATTGTTGGAGGCGTGCTTCGAATGCGCGACCTTCACCGCGGCCACCTGTTCCGGAGTGGTGCCGTAATCGTACATGTGGCGCAGGAACGTCGGCGCGAACATCTGCCCGGCACTCTGCCAACCATAGGCGCGATGGTGAATCTGGTCGCCGACGATGGGGACGGCGGAGCGCGCGCCGGTGCCGCCGATGCGGACCTGGCTGTAGCCGTTCATGGCCCGGTAGATCGCCACCGTCTTGCACATGCCGGCCTCGATCACGCCCATGGCGATGCCGATCAGCGCCTCGGTCGAGGAGCCGCCGCCGTGCACGTCCATGTAGAAATTGAGGCGGATGCCCAGGTCGTTGGCGACCAGCGGCGCGAAGGTCGAATCGTTGCCCGAATAGTCGAGCATGCCGTCGATGTCGTCCGCCGTCATGCCGGCGTCGGCCATCGCGTTGCCGATGGCCCAGGTGGCCAGGTTCCGGGTCGATTCCTCGGATCCTCTTCGGTAGGTCGTCTCGCCGACCCCGCAGATGGCGTATTTTCCGCGCAGATATTTCGGCGCGGAGGCGTCCGTGTCGCTCGTCGGAGACATGCGTTCCTCTCCCTGTCAGATGTTCGTCCTAAAGAGAGATAGCGCGGAATTCCCGGCGGACAGGTCTGCACGTCATGCGGGCGACCGCCGCATCGCCCTCGCCACCCTATTCCGGATTCTCCCGCCGCCAATCCCACGGCATCTCGAATGTGTGACGCCACAGGCCTTCGCGGACGCGCCGGGCGGCTTCCTCCGCGCGGACATAGTCCGAGCTTGCTTGCCGGGCGGCGAGGGCCCAGCCCTGCAGCACCATCTGCTCGTTGAGGTCGATGCGGCCGATGGCGCATTTCGCGGCCGGCGGCACCGCTTTCTCCGGACCGACACGCCTACAGGCGATCTCCTCCCGGCCGATCAGGTCGCGCAGCGCCCGCGCCGCCCGAATGCCGCATTCGAAGGCTTTGCCGTGCCGTCCGGTCCGGCAGAGCTGTTTCAGCTCCGGCGCGTCGATGCCGT
>JAYPOZ010000218.1:0-2432 GCA_038131165.1 Rickettsiales bacterium
AAGGTTTGTACATGGCCGCATAGCGGCCGTCGGTGGATTGCGTAAGGCCGTATTGCGCGAAGCATTCACGGACATAGTCGTCGGTCGCTTCCAGAGTCGCGAAGACGCCCCAGCGCAGATCGTTGACGACTTCACGGGCGTCGCGTTCGGAGCTTGAAATGACCTCGACCTGGCCCTTGTGGTGAAGCAGGCCCCCTTCCGCCTTCGGCCGCATCACGTGAGTCAAATCGTGGGTCCCGCAGGGAGGGAACGTCAGACCGTCCGGGGCCGGGGTGAGTCCCGTTGCGTTGGCGACGGCGGCCATTTCGATGCCGGATTTGGTCCCATCCAGAAAAGAATTGAACATCTGGCTGTTGAGGCCGGCGGCATCGGCTTCCTCCGGCGTCAAGCTCTGGCCGTAGTGTTGCCACACCGTATCAGGGGTCGATTCGTGATAGTGAGAAAGATATTTGGTGCCTTTCCCGGCGGAGACGACGTCGAAACCGGCTGCCCGCGCCCAGTCGACAATTTCGGCGATCAGCGCCGGTTGATCGCCATAGGCCAGTGTATAGACGCCGCCGCCAGCCTCGACCTTTCGGGCCAGAAGCGGTCCCGCCAGCACGTCGGCCTCGACATTGACCATGACGATGTGGCGTCCGTACTGCGCTGCCAGTAAGGCATGCCGGATGCCCATGGCCGGGACCCCGGTGGCGTCGATGACCACCTCCATTCCATCCGCCGCGACGAGGCCTTGGCTGTCCTCGGTAATAAACGTCTTGCCGGTGCGGACCGCGTCCTCGAACGATGCGGCTTCGAACTGTGCATCCGGCCAACCGACTCTCCGCAGCGCATCCTTGGCCCGCTCCGGCGACAGCTCCGCCAGCGCCATGATATGGACACCCGCCGTACGCCTCGCCTGTGCCAGATACATCGAGCCGAACTTACCGGCTCCGATCACGCCGATCCGGATCGGACGGTTCTCGGCAGCGCGCTTCTGCAGGAGCGTATGTAGGGGCATAGGCTTTTCCGATGAATTGATGGGCAGGAGTTGTTTTAATGTTATTCCGCTGCCGCTGACTCGTTTTCTCGTGCCAACGCGGTCAAACAGTCGTCCGGCAGGCATTCGATCGGCGTGAAGTCTCGGTGGGCGATCCATTCCGCGCGTTTGAACTGTCGGATATGATTGTCTACGTGGCAGAGCGACAGATAAACGATGGTGCGGTCGAAGGGCGACATGTTGCTCGGCGAGCCATGTACCAGATTAGAGTTGAACATGATGACGGAACCGGCCTTTCCCTTCGGCGCGATGATGCCGCCCTTGTCCACCAGGCGCGTGATGGTGTCGTCGTCGATGGTCCAGAGCGGGTAGCTCGTCGTCTTGAGGTCGTGGCCTGCCTCGATCACGCCGTCCTTATGGCTGCGCGGAATGAACATCAGCGCCCCGTTGAACTCGGTCACGTCTTCCAGGAACAGGGCAATGTTCATCGCGCGCGGCTCCGGCATCTGATCGTCCCGGTGCCAGGTTCCGAAATCCTGATGCCATTGCCAGACATCGCCATTAAAGGCGGCTTTCGCATTGATCTTGAACTGGTGCATATAGACATCGCCGCCCAGCAACTGCCGGACCGGAGCGACAAGGCGCGGATGTCGCCCGAGGCGGCGGTAGGCCTCGTTGTAATTCTGAGCCGCGAATGCCGTCCTGGCGGTCGTGCCGTCCTTTTCGCGAAAGACCTCTTCGCGGTCCATTGCGAAAATCCGGTGCGCTTCGCGATTGAGAAGCGAAATCTCTTCTGGATCGAAAACATTCTCGAAGAAGAGCCAGCCTTCCTCGTCGAACTGTTTAAGCTGTGCCGCGTTCAGTGTGAGTGCCATATCATCCGTTCTCCATTTGGCGAGAGTATTCACCCCGCGCCCCGCGCTTTCAAGATGGAGGGACGGAGTACCGGACCCGCGGTGGCGGGAAATGACCCAGAGAAAGGTTCATTGGATTCAGTTGCCGGTCTGTTTTCGGATGCTATATTGAAAGCTGCGCAGGACCCAGAAGTGCCCCGGACGACGCGTGTTAACAGGCCTTCATTTCCTCCTGCACTCTGGAGACGGGACATGTATGCAGTTCTTGGCATTGGCCTTCTGTGCGGTGGCTTGGTGTTTTTCTTCTTTATGCTCCATTTGCACCGGCGTCCTGGCGTTGCGCATTGGTTGGCGACACGGGCCGTCGGCGAAATCACGGTCTTCACCTCCATGATGATATCGCTCTATGGGATTGCGATGATCGGACAGCACTTCATCAATCCGGAGGGCACCTTTGGCTGGCTGGAGGATATCGAAGGTCTGATTATCATCGGCGTCAGCATTCTGGCTATATGGAAGCTGTATCTGCCGCCGCCCCCCCTGAAGAACACGCCTGTCAAAGAGTAACAATCAGCGGTCGGCCCTATCCGTCGCCGCCATCA
>JAYPOZ010000219.1:0-2399 GCA_038131165.1 Rickettsiales bacterium
TGGTGCCATAGCGGATGGAACGCGCCCCGCAACTGTTGTTGCCGGCCATGCCGCCGATGGTGGCTCGGCTTGAGGTCGATACGTCGACGGTAAACATATAGCCGTGCGGGTTGAGGAAGCGGTTCAATTGATCGAGGGCGATGCCGGGCTCGACGGAAGCGGTGCCGGCATCCGCGTCGAAATCCAGGACCCGGTTCAGGTGTTTGCTGACGTCGACGATCAATGCCTCGCCGACGGTCTGGCCGCATTGCGATGTGCCGCCGCCGCGGGGCAGGACCGGGATGCCTTCCTCTGCCGCGATTGCCATCGCCGTGCGTACGTCCTGTTCCGTCTTGGCGACGACCACGCCCAACGGCTCGATCTGGTAGTGCGACGCGTCGGTCGAATAACGGCCTCGGCTGAAGGCGTCGAACAATACTTCGCCCTCGATTTCGCGTCCGAGCCGCTGCGCCAGGGCGCCGTCGCCCTTGGTGAATCCGGTGCCGATGATGGGGATACGGTTGGCGCCCATGGAGGCATCCTTTTCGGTCAAAATGTATACAAAAAATATAGGGGAATCGAAATTTGAAGGCAACGGTGAAATAACACATTGATTAAAATATAAAAATGAATTTGGAAAGTTATCTTGATGAGCATTTCTTTGTATGCATAATGCCGTCGATAAAATTCCGGCGGTGCGGGCACAGGCTCGGCCCGTCCCTTAATGAGCGGGAGCGAGACATGGCCAATACCAGCGGGCGTCATTTTCTGCAGATACCGGGGCCGACCAATGTGCCGGACCGGGTTTTGCGCGCGATCGACAATCCGACGATGGACCACCGGGGCCCCGCCTTCGGCGAGATGACCCGGTCCTTGCTGGCGGACGTCAAGAAAGTCTTCAAGACGGACAGCCATGTCGTGATCTATCCCGCCTCGGGAACGGGGGCCTGGGAGGCGGCATTGGTCAATACGCTTTCGCCGGGCGACCGGGTGTTGATGTACGAGACGGGCCAGTTCGCCACGTTGTGGCAGAATTTGGCGTTGCGGCTGAAGCTGGTGCCGGAGTTCGTGCCCGGGGATTGGCGCCACGGCGTCGATCCCGCGGCGGTCGAAGCGCATTTGTCAGCCGATAAGGAGCACGCGATCAAGGCCGTCTGCATGGTCCACAATGAAACCTCGACCGGCGTCGCTTCGCGGGTCGGCGAGGTGCGCAAGGCCATCGACCGTGCGGTGCATCCGGCGCTTTTCCTGGTCGATACGATCTCGTCGCTGGGCTCGATCGACTACCGTCACGACGAATGGAAAGTCGATGTCACGGTGGCGGGCTCGCAGAAGGGCTTGATGTTGCCGCCGGGTCTCAGTTTCAACGCGGTGAGCCAGAAGGCGCTCGAGGCTTCGAAATCGTCGCAGATGACGAAATCGTTTTGGGCCTGGGACGAGATGATCGCCGCCAATGCGACGGGCTATTTCCCTTATACGCCGGCGACCAATCTGCTCTACGGGTTGCGCGAAGCCCTCGATATGCTGTTCGAGGAAGGGCTCGACAATGTCTTCGCGCGCCACGACCGTTTCGCGGAGGCGACGCGGCGGGCGGTGCAGGCCTGGGGCCTTGAAGTGCTGTGTCTGGAACCCTTGGAGTATTCGAGCGCGCTGACCGCGGTCCTGATGCCCGAAGGGCACAGCGCGGACGCTTTTCGCGCCGTGGTGCTGGACAAATTCAACATGTCGCTCGGCAATGGCCTCAACAAGGTGGCCGACAAGGTCTTCCGGATCGGTCATCTCGGCGATTTCAATGAATTGATGCTGATGGGCACCCTCGCCGGAATCGAAATGGGCCTGGGCCTCGCGGACGTCCCCCACCAAAAGGGCGGTGTCGACGCGGCCATGCGTTATCTCGAAAGCGAGGCCGGCTAAATCCGCTCGCCGCCCTGCAAAGGCGAGAACTTGACCGAGAACAGCTTCGTCTCGGTGATTTCGCCGGCCGCGCCTTTCTCGATCAAGGTAAGCATTTGAGAGCCGTCTAGCGGGCCGACCGGTGCGATCAGGCGGCCGCCGGGCCGCAGCTGATTGAGCAGCGGGGCGGGGACATGATAAATCGCTTCCTTGATCAGGATCGCATCGAAGGGCGCCTGCTCTTTCCAGCCGTAGAAGCCATCCGCATGGCGGGTTTCGATATTCGGGTAGCCGAGCTGCTTGAGCCGTTCGGCGGCCCGTTTGGCCAGCGGCGCCACGACTTCGATGCTAAAGACACGCGCTCCGAGCCGCGAGAGCAGCGCCGCCTGATAGCCCGCGCCTGTCCCTGTTTCGAATACGATATCGCCAGGTGAAATCTCGGCGAGTTGCAGCATGAGGGCTATAAGGAAGGGCTGGGAGATATTCTGCGCGTGTCCGATCGGCAAGGCCATGTCGAGATAGGCGAA
>JAYPOZ010000220.1:0-2325 GCA_038131165.1 Rickettsiales bacterium
CTTCAAGACCAAGACAAGGGACGAATGGACCGCGCTCATGGAGCAGAAGGAAATCTGTTATGCGCCGGTGCTGCGTCCGAGCGAGGCGATCAAGCATCACCACAATGTGGCGCGGAACAGCTTTATCGAGGTCGACGGGTACCCGCAGCCGGGTCCGGCGCCAAAATTCTCCCGCACCGGGAGCAATGTTCGGATGGGCGCCGCATATGCGGGCCAACATACCGAGGAGGCGCTGGCGGAATGGGGCTTCGCGGCCGGTGAGATCGCCAAATTGACAGGCTCCGGCGCGGCGAAACAGCGCTAGATCTCGGTTCGTAACGCCGCAGGGACTCGCCGCCGGCCTGCCAGAAGACTGGCAATGGCGATGGAGAGCGACAGCGCCGCCGCCGCGAACATCGGCGCCGTGTCGCCCTCGGGCAGTCTGTGGGCGCCCGGCGCATAGGCCCGGATGGCGCCGAAGACAGCGGGTGCGAAGGCGTAGGTGGTCTGGGCGCCGGCAACGATAAACGAAATGACCCGCTGGTGATCCGCCTTGGCGAAGTCCTGCTGTGCGATCAGCGGCGGCAGAGAAGTCGAATTTCCGATACCGCAGCCGAAGAGCGCGACACCGAGGACGATCAGCGCGATGCCCGCATCCGGCGCCGCGATCAGACAGAGAATGCCGATTATCTGCATTGCATTGTTCGCGGCGGCGACGTGCCGGCGATTGGCGGAGGGCGGCATCAGAAATCCCGTCAAGGCGCGGCCAGCGAGGGCGTACAACGTGGCGCCTCCCATCAGCAGGCTGGCCGTCTGCGCGCCCAGAGGTATGGCGAGTACGGAGAACAGATGAGTGATAACGCCGATCTGCGCGAAGAGTGCGCAAGCCATGCCGATCGCCAGGGTCCAGAACGCGTATTCGCGAAAGAGGGCCGGCCCCGGCAGGTTAGGGAAGCTGGGCCGCGCAGCTTCCGCCACGCCGTCGCCCGGGGCATCTCCGTCCGGCGCCTGACCGAGGCTTTCTGGCGTGTGGATCAGCACATAGCGGCATATGAGGCCGATCACGACGGTCATCACCGTGCCGATTGCGAGGGCGGCGAGCGGAAATCCCAGGACGGAGATCAGCGCCACACACAGTGGCGAAAAAATAACGCCGCCGAGGCTTGACCCGTTGTAGGCGTGCGACAACGCGGCGGCGCGGCGGCGCTCGAACCAGGGCGAGACGATGGCGTTCATGGCGACCGCGCCCATTCCGACCCACCCCACCCCTGTGAGCGCGGCGGCGGCGAAGAGCTGAAGAGGTGTCTCGGCGAGCGCCCAGCCGAGGATTCCGACGGCCAGAAGCAGTGCGCCGAAGAATGTCGCCGCGGAAAGACCGGTCCTCCGGTAGATTGCCGCCGAATTGGCGACGACCAACACGCCGGTAAGGTAATGGAACGTTACCGCGCCCGAGACCAAGGCAAGGGACCATTCGGTCCGCTCGATCACCGCATGAAGGAAGACCGGCGGCCCGTAGAACCCTATCCCCCAGCCGAAAATGGCAACGACAAAGGCGGCCCATGCAGCATACCAGCCAAAGAATGCCGATTTTGTTTTCATTTCTGTCCTCCGGATTGCGAGGACCGCAGGATGCCGTATTCTTCCGGAGGAAGTTTCGGTCGCGGGCGAACCTATGTTAGATTGGACCGAACGACAGGAGGACCGCATGGCTCAGGCATACGATCTGGAAGAGGTGCTGGGTACCGTCACCTTCTTGGAGGGACGCACCCGGCATACGGATACCAAAGGCACTTTCGCGCAGGTTGCGGATTACCGCGACGGCGGCATCTTCACCGGCGGTTTTTCGGGCATTAGCCAGTGGGAACGCCACCCCAATGGCGACGAAATCGTGCAGATTCTGAAAGGCAGCGTAACGCTGACGCTGAAGGACGGCGGCAAGACGGAGACCGTCGACCTGAAAGCCGGCATGATCGCCATCGTGCCGCAGAATACCTGGCATCAGTTCAACGCGCCCGACGGCGTTACCATTATGACGACGACCCCGCAGCCCACCGAGCATATCGAGGATGCGGAACCGCCGGCGTAAGTCCGCAGGATGAGTTCCTACGAAGGAATCTTCGACGCCGAGGAGATCGCGGCCGGGATCGCCGCCTGGGCCGCCATCGAAAGCCCGAGCTTCGACGCGGCAGCGGTCAATCGCATGATGGATGCGGCGGCATTCGAAATGACCGCCTTGAGTGCCGCGGTCGAGCGCATTCCCGGCGCCGAAGGATATGGCGATGTGCTGCGCGCCCGGTTCGAGTGGGGCGAGGGGCCGGGCATTCTCGTCCTGGGCCATCTCGATAC
>JAYPOZ010000221.1:0-399 GCA_038131165.1 Rickettsiales bacterium
ACTCGCTGATTCTGTCGCTTGTCGCCCGGCGGCGCGGAATTCCAATCGTCAGAGAGTTGACCACATTTGGCGATACGGGCGCGGTCGGCGGCGCTGGTCGATACTTCATCCGATGGACAAACCGCCTAGCGGCATCATTTGTGTCCATCTCCCCAGCCCTCGAAGCCAGCCTCCGCAGTACCGGCGTCGACAAGAGCGTCTGGGTCCGGCCCAATGGTGTTGACACAAACCGATTTCGCCCGCCGACGCCTCAGGAGCGTTCGGCTGCCAGGGACAAGATCAAACACCGCTTCGCCGCCCTCGGTGACGACGACCTTATCGTCCTGCATATCGGGCGTATTCGCCCGCTGAAGAATCAAGTCTTCCTCGCGAGATGCGTCGCGTTATTACCGGAGAATT
>JAYPOZ010000221.1:409-2320 GCA_038131165.1 Rickettsiales bacterium
CGATCCCTATATGTCTGAACTCAAGGAAATCATCGCCGGAGGCCCGTTGGCTGGAAGAGCCACCGTGATCGAAGGATTCCATGAAGATGTCCGGCCGTTCTACCGGGCCGCCGATATCTTCGCCTTCCCCTCCACGAACGAAGGTCTGGGAAATGTCATGCTGGAGGCGCTCTGCTGCGGTCTGCCGGTCGCGGCAAATACAATCGAGAATGTGACCGATTGGATCATAAGACCGGGTGGCAACGGGGCATTGGGGAGATTGGAGATCGACGAGTTCGGTACCCGTATTCGAGAGGCCGCGCGCTTATGTCGCCGCGCATCAATTTGGAAAGATGCTCACGCACGGTTCGACCAAGACATCGTCGATAAAGGCTATCTTCGTCTGCTAGACCAGACAACGGAGTGTTCGAAATGAAACTTCCCGCGACGGCACAAGCACGGTGGATTGCGCTGAAACGGCGTGTGTTGCTGGCAATGGGCAAGGAGTTCGATCCATTCCCGCCGAGCCCTTCAAACATCTCATTGAACCCAAGCGCCGCCCATTTCGCGGCTTACCCCACTGCTCCCCTGACCATGTCCCGGCGGCATGCTCCCTCATCGGAGGCCCGGCAATGGCAGGATGAGGCTCGCCATACCCTGGCCGAGATTTCCGGTTATGACAGACCGAGAACGGAGCCGGACGCTGTCTCGCATGAAACGGTGGACCTGGAGAGCGGCCTCCGCCGCGAGCATCTGTATCTCCGCGGCGGGGACGGCACAGATGTGCCGGTCAGCGTTATCTCGCCGATATCCGGTTTCAATCCCAAGGCGATTATGATCTGCCTGCAGGGCACGAACTCAGGTGCGCATCTGTCCTGGGGCGACGCCCATATGCCTGCCGACCCGATCAAGATCCGGAACGGCGGCGATTTCGCGATACAGGCGGTCGCTCAAGGCTATCTGGCGATCTGTGTGGAGCAAAGCTGTTTTGGCGAACGCCGCGAGCGACATATTTCGGACCCGTCTCCCTGCACGACCGCAGCCAATCACGCCTTTCTGTTAGGTCGAACTCTGGTCGGCGATAGAGCGCGCGACGTCTCAATTGTCGTCGATTGGCTCGAACAAAGTCGCACGAAGGGCCAGAACTACCCGGACGAGATTTACGTCATGGGAAGCTCGTCGGGCGGCACCACGGCGGTCTATGCCGCGGCGTTGGACACGCGGATCTCCGGTGTGCTGGCGAGCGGCTGCATCGGGTTCGTGCGGGAAACGATCGGGCGGCGGCCAAACGAAGGTCAGGCCGTCATCCCGGGCATGCTGAAATATTTCGAATTCGACGATATCGTCGCGCTTACTGCGCCGAGACCGTTCCTCGGCATTTCCGGACGGCGCGACCATATCTTTCCTTTCGCCGGATGCGCCAGCGTTCTGGAGACGGCCCGCGAAGTATATGATGATTTCGGAGCGGGCGATCTGCTGAAAGCGGCGGCGGGAGAAGGGGGGCATCGGTTTTATCCTGAGATCGCCTGGCCGGCGTTCGACGAACTCCTTTCCGCCGCCGGCACCCGGCGTCATTGAGTCCGGCGGAAGCACGCCGCTCCCATGTCCCCTCCCCCTGCGAGAAAAATTGAGGAAGTTGTCTTTGTGCTCCCGTCTTTCGCGGGCGGCGGGGCCGAGCGTGTCCTGATTGCATTTGCGAACAATCTCAACCGAGATCGCTTTGCGCCACGTCTGATCGTGTTCTCCGATAGCGGCCCATTACTCGACTCCGTGGCTGCGGATGTCGCCATCACCAATCTCGACCGTCCGCGCTTGCGCCAGGCCATTCTGCCGCTTCGCAGGGAACTCCTGCGGACAGGACCCGAATGTGTCGTCTCGACGATGGGTTATCTCAATCTGGCAATCCTCGCCACGTGCCGCGCGGCACTGCCG
>JAYPOZ010000222.1:0-2294 GCA_038131165.1 Rickettsiales bacterium
GCCATCGTCGACAATTCGACGTCCATCATCGGGCCGCCCATGATGTAGAAGAACATATCGGCGCCCTGCTGTTTCAGCGCCTTTGCGATAATTTCCGATCCGATTGCCATGCTGGCCTCCCTCTATGTTTCAAAGACGCGCGCGTGTTGCGCTCCTTACCCAGATAAATGCGTCGGCGGCATGGAATTTCGAGGGCCGTTCGCAATGAGTTCGGCGTCGAGCGTAAATGTCCGCGAGCGCGGCGATATCTCCAACGGCGCGCTCGACGGACTTACAACGCACGCTATTCTTAGACCCGATAAAGGAAACGTTAAGGAGTGTGGTAGTAACCTCTACACTGATCCACGGCGAACCGGTTACTCCCAGGCATTCATGACCAGTCCGACCCTCACCATCGAGAACAGCCACTACTTCCTCGAGCAACTCATCGAGGCGACGAGCGAAGGCTACTGGCTGATCGATAACGACGCGGTTTCAATCGACGTAAATCCGGCGATGTGCACGATTCTGGGCCGGGCCCGCGACGAAATACTCGGCCGGGACATCTATGCCTTTGTCGACGAGGAGAACGCCGCGATCTTCCGGCGGCAAATTCAGCGGCGCCAACAGGGCGAGGTGGGACCCTATGAAATCGCCCTTTCCCGTCCCGACGGGACCCTGATTCCCTGTCTCAACAACGCAACGCCGATCTTCGACGGGCACGGCAAGAAGGTCGGCTCGATCGGCCTGTGGACAGATTTGAGCGACCTCAAACAAAGCCAACAACTCTACCGCGACCTGATCGACGGTTCCGTTGAAGGCATTCTGATTCACCGGAACTTCAAACCCCTGCTCGCGAACCAACGCTATGCCGAAATTTTCGGATTTGAGTCGCCGGACGAAATCCTGGAATTGAACTCTATCGAGCCCCTTATCCAAGCGCATGAAGTCGTTCGGACAAGACAGATGAACGCTGACCGATTGGAAGGCCGAGAGGTACCTACCAGCTACGAGTACGAGGGACGCAAGCGGGACGGCGAATCCATTTGGCTCAACAATATCGGCCGCAGAATTATCTGGCAGGGCGAGGCGGCCGTCCAATCGACCGTCGTCGACGTGACGGCGCGAGTCGCGTCGACCCGATCTCTTCGCGATCTGTACGCCGCGATCGAGGCCATGCGGGAGCCTGTCGCGGTCTTCGATCACGATGATCGGTTCATCTTTTTCAATGATGCGTTCAAGGAGCAAAGCCGGCGTGCGGATTCCCAACCGACATTGGGTGAGAAGTTCGAGATTTACATCCGAAAACTTGCCCATGCAGGAGCCCTCCCGGAAATCCGCGGTCGCGAAGAACAATGGCTTGCCGAAAGGATGTCGCGGCATCGCAATCCTGTGGGACCGTTCGAAATCACCAGTGCATATGGCGAGCACCTGATGATAAACGAACACCGCCTGCCAAGCGGCGGCTGTGTCCTCCTGATCACCAACGTAACGACTCTGAAGAACCAACAGATGGACATCGCCGCCGCGCGCGACCAGGCGGAACGGGCAAGCAGAGCGAAATCCGACTTCCTGGCCTCCATGTCCCACGAATTGCGCACGCCCATGAATTCAATCCTCGGGTTTTCGCAATTGCTTGCCGACGACCCGGATGACCCAATTTCCGAGCGGCATCAACGCTATGTCGACCAGGTGTTGAAGAATGGTCAGCACCTGCTGGAACTGATCAACCAGGTGCTCGATCTCGCGCGCATCGAATCGGGGCAAAGCAACATTTCGCTGGAAGCGGTCAATCTATCGGCGGTTATTTCCGAATGCCTGGACCTCGCGCGGCCGCTGGTCGGCCAGAGCCGCATCGAGCTGGATTTTCTCCCGGCAACGGAGGAACTGCCGCCGGCCCGGGCGGACAAGAGCGTTCTCCGCCAAGTCCTGCTGAACCTGATTTCGAATGCCATAAAATACAATCGAGACGGCGGCAGGGTCGCCATATCGGCCGAACGGACATCGGAAAACAAAGTCCGGGTCACCGTCGCCGATACGGGGCCCGGCATTCCAAGGGAAAAACAAGCGCAGATCTTCGAGCCGTTCAATCGCCTCGGTCTGGAAGGCTCCACGACCGACGGTGCGGGCATCGGCCTGACCATATCCAAGCAAATGGTGGAACAGATGGAAGGCCGGATCGGCTTCGAATCGGAGGTCGGACGCGGCAGCCGCTTCTGGATCGAACTACCGGTCGCTTATTTGCAGAAGCGACGTTATTGAGGCGATCGGCGCAAGGCGAACGCTTCCCCCCCCGCCCCCCGCCGCTTCGCCCG
>JAYPOZ010000223.1:0-2291 GCA_038131165.1 Rickettsiales bacterium
ACTGGTATCCGGGCGACGAGGACGGCAAGGGCGGCATCTACAACTTCGTCACCAAACGCGGCGCCTGCCGGGGCCGGAACTCGAAAATTTCCTGGACGCAGATCGAGACCGGTTCGGCCATTACCTGGAAGTATCCGAGCTGTATTCTCGAGGGCGATAACTCGGTCGGCGAGTTCTACTCCGTCGCCATCACCAACAACATGCAGCAGGCCGATACGGGCACGAAGATGATCCATATCGGGCGCAATACCAGCTCGACGATCATTTCCAAGGGCATTTCAGCGGGACGCGCCGATCAGACGTATCGCGGTCTTGTGAAGATCATGCCGAAGGCGTCCGGCGCGCGAAATTATACCCAGTGCGACAGCTTGCTGATCGGCGATCAATGTGGCGCCCACACGGTGCCGTATATCGAATCGCGGAACGCTTCGGCGAAGGTCGAGCATGAGGCGACGACCGCGAAAATCAGTGAAGATCAGCTGTTCTATTGCCTGCAGCGCGGTATGAACGAAGAAGAAGCGGTCGCGCTGATCGTCAACGGATTCTGCCGCGAAGTGATGCAGCAGCTCCCCATGGAATTCGCCGTCGAAGCGCAGAAGCTCGTCGGTATCAGCCTCGAAGGCAGCGTCGGCTGACGCGGAAGAAGGAATAGAGTAATGGCATTGTTGGAAATTCACGATTTGCGTGCGTCGGTAGACGGCAAGGAAATCCTGAAGGGCATCAACCTGGAGCTCGATGTGGGACAGGTGCATGCCATCATGGGGCCGAACGGCTCCGGCAAGAGCACTCTGTCCTATGTTCTCTCGGGCCGCGACGGGTACGAGGTGACGGGCGGCGAAGTGCTGCTGGACGGTAAGAACCTGTTGGAAATGGATCCGGAAGAACGGGCCTGCGAAGGCGTATTCCTGGGCTTCCAGTATCCAGTGGAGATTCCGGGTGTGCCGGGGACCACCTTCCTGAAGACGGCGGTCAATGCGGTGCGGCGTTATCGCGGCGAGAGCGAGTTCGACGCCATGCAATTCGTGAAGTTCGTGCGTGCGAAGGCCAAGGAATTTAACGTCTCCGACGAGATGCTGAAACGATCGGTCAATTCGGGATTCTCCGGCGGCGAAAAGAAACGCAACGAAATCCTGCAAATGGCCGTTCTGGAGCCGCGCCTGGCAATCCTCGATGAGACTGACTCAGGCCTTGATATCGACGCCCTCAAGCTGGTGGCCGAAGGCGTCAATGCAATGCGTGGGCCGGAGCGGGCGATGTTGATGATCACTCATTATCAGCGTCTCTTGGATTACGTGGTACCCGATATGGTGCATGTGCTTTTCGAAGGACGGATCGTTAAATCCGGTCCGAAAGATCTGGCTCTGGAGCTGGAAAAAGAAGGGTACTGCCAGTTCTTCGAGACAGCAGCCTGAGCGAGTTGCAACAGAAATGCCCGATGGAATGACGATGAATTTGCCCTTGGCGGAACATTACGACGCTGCTGCGCCGATGCTGGCCGGCGCCGGTTTGCAATGGTTGGACGGGTTGCGCCGCGATGGCTTGGCCCGATACCGGACGCTCGGCTTGCCGGGGCCGCGTGTCGAGGCTTGGAAATATACAAACCTGACGCGGATGGGGCGCATGAAGTTCGCTCCCTCGGTTCTGGCGATCCCGCCATCGCTCGATCGGGTGCCGGCGGGCGCGCTTGCCATAGACGCGCCAAGGCTGGTTTTGGTGAACGGCTGTCTTCGGTCGGATCTTTCCGATATCGACGCCTTGCCCGAAGGGTTCCGCATTGCGGATTTCCGCGAAGCGATCGAGGCGGAGCCGGCGCGGTTTGAAGCATTGCTGGGTCGCGGGGCTACCGGTCACGACATGCCGATGTTGGCTCTCAATACGGCGTTTCTGAGCGATGGGCTGGCGATCGAGGTGGCGGACGGGGTCGATGTGAAGAGTCCTGTGCATATTGTCTCGGTCGGAGTGGGCGATACCGACCCCATCGCTTTTCACCCACGTCATTTGATTGTCCTTGGCGACGGGGCAGCGGCAACAATTTATGAGAGCCATATCGGCCTCGATGGGGCGTATCTGAGCAATAGCGTCACGGAGATCGCACTCGGCACCGATGCGATGTTGCGGCACAGAAAGCTCCAGAACGAATCGGTGGACGCATACCATGTTGCGGCGACGGCAGTTTCCATTGCGGACCGCGGGCGCTATGAAAACTACACCCTGCATGTCGGTGGTCGATTGGCGCGGAACGAGATTCACGCCGCGCTCAATGGCCGGGGGATCGAATGCCAATTGTACGG
>JAYPOZ010000224.1:0-2280 GCA_038131165.1 Rickettsiales bacterium
GCTTCGCGGCCGTCCGCTCCGCCGCCCGAGGCGGCAGCACCTTGGCATCCCGCCAAACCAGTGGCGTTCAGAGGGTTGCCCGTCGGGACCGAGGTCAACTACGGCAGCTGGGCTTTCCGCGTCGAGGAAAGCGACGGTTTGGAAAGCGTGATCCGGACGCGCGCGAACGATTTCAAGGGATTCTACGGCGCCATCGCGATTCTGGGAGAGAAGGTCTATTCGAGATGGGGATCGACGGCCGAGAGTTCGGGGGCCGAGCAGCCGAAGATCATCTTGGACACGGCCGCGAGACGAAAGATCGACGGGTATTGGCCGGTGACAATCGGCAAGAGGCTCGAATTCGAGGCGGTCGAAGAATCGTACGGAGGCAGTTGGCTGGGCAGTCTAAAGGACACCTGGCGATTCGGCGTCGTGGCGGAGCGTGCCGAACGTCTGCGGATCGGCGGGCGCGGTTATAACGCGATCGTATTCTCGACGACGGCGTCGAGCGAACGTGGACGGGCCTACGAGCAGGAGCACTGGTACGACGCGGATTCGGGATTGATCTTGAAACTGATCAGAAAATGGTCTGGCAAGATATTAACGACGCGGACGGCGGGGGGGGATACCGTGCCGCCGCGCCCCGACGCGGTGCCGGGTGAGGTGCAACGCTACGAAATCTTGCACTATGTCTTCCCGGCCGGGCATGCCGTCGGCGCGCGCTGAGGTGTCGTTCCCGCAGTGCGCACAACAAAAAACCGCGCCTTGGCGACGCGGTTTCGGCGCATCCGAGAGATGCTTTTCTAGCCTTGGCGGGCCTTGAAGCGCGGGTTCCGCTTGTTGATCACGTAAACGCGGCCTTTGCGGCGCACCACACGGCATTCCTTGTGGCGGGATTTCAGGGTCTTCAAAGAGCTCGCTACACGCATGATCATTCTCCAGCTGGGCGCTGTTGTTCTTCGGCGGCGGACAATAGGGGGAGGCATTGCTTCTGTCAATGACCGGATGGGCGGTTTCTCGGGCGGCGCAATCCGATCCCGTCATGGGCAAATTCGCCTTGCTCGACCGGATAAATGCACCACACTCAACTCAGGAAATGACAGTGAAAGAACCACTCATCACATGTTTCGCGCGCAGGCAGTTTCCTTCCTGAGCAGTGCGGCAGCGGGACTGTCGGTCATTGCGATCGGGCGCATCGTTGCCATTGTCTATCCGTCGGGCTCCGTCTGGTCGACCGTGGCGGTCGTCGCGGGCATCGCGGCGGTGGTCGGTTTCGGGGTTGCGGAGCGCGCCCGCACGGAAGACCGGGAAGTCGGCGTCCGGCGCGTCGCCGGCGTTCTCCTGCTCGGCGGAATTGCCGTGACGCTGGTGCTGATATCGCTCTACGCCATGCCGTTCTTTCGCCCGACCTTTGTCGCGCGCGATGCCGATGTCGCGGGACCGATCATCGGATTGCTGTTTTTCCCCGTTCTGCTGATGTCGATCGCACCCAGAATGATCGCGCACGACCTGAGCCGCTCGATGGGAATGGCGACGGTGATATTGGGTGCCTTGGCGGGCGGGGCTCTCACGGCGGTGCCCGTCGGTATTCTGGCACCTGCCTGGGCGCTGGCGGCGGCGGTGCTGGCCCTTCAGGGCGCCGGTGTGGCGGCGGCCTGGCCGCTTCAGGCGAGCCGTCGCGGGCGCTCGTTCCTGTCGGTACTGGCGCTGGGGACGGTGGGGTTGTCTTCGTCTCTCGCCTTCTTGATGAGTTCGGAGCTTTACTTTGTCATCGGGTCGGTTTGACCTACCTCAACGACCTGGCTGTGGAACTGGAATATCTGAATACGGCGGTTGCAACCGATCAGGAGAATGCCCGGTGAGCCATTTTAAATGGACGGAGAATATGAGCGTCGGCTCGGAGATCGTGGATTCCGACCATCGCGCCCTCATTGGGTTGATCAACAAGGTCGCCGATATCGCCGATGCGATCGGCGAGGAGACGGTCGCGGATGTGCTGGACGGACTGATCGCCTATGTCGAGTTCCATTTTGCCCGGGAAGAGAAGATGATGGCCGCCGCCGGATTCGCGGGCGTGGAGGCGCACGGCGCGGAACATGCCGGGTTTACGGATCACGTCTATCAGCTGCGGCGGGAATTCGAGATCGACGAGACCTCCGTCGATGCGGGCGCGCTGTCCGACTATCTGAAGAATTGGCTCAATCATCACATCATGATCCAGGACATGGCCTACAAGGGCGATTTCGCCGGCAATCCGGAGGTCGAAGAGGTCGGCCGCGCTTTCGGCGAGGGCTTGTCGGA
>JAYPOZ010000225.1:0-2254 GCA_038131165.1 Rickettsiales bacterium
GTCTTGCGGAGTCGGCATCGTCCGCTCCGTCGCCGTCTGGTTCGAGACCCAGTTCCTGCGGACGCTGCCGTTGCAGAAAAAAATTCAACGGCACGACCACCGCGACGAGCAATGCCGCCATGGCCCAACAAGAGACGCGCCATCCGACGGAGGTGATGATGTGCTGAATGCCGAGGAACATCAGGATGCCACCAAAACCGACCCCGGAGAAGGCGATTCCCACGGCAAGTCCCCGTTTGCGCTGAAACCAATTCGCCAGAAACATCGAATGGCCGATGTAGCTGATGAATATGCTGCCGCCGATGACCAAAACGCCGAGCGTTAGGTAGAACTGCCATAAGGCCGTCGCCAGGGTTGCCAACCCCATGCCGACGGCGACGAGGACGGCGCCGATCGGAATGGCTATTCTGGGTCCGAACCGGCCCATCAGCAGACCGACAAACGGCGTCGCCATGGTAGAGACAATGAATCCGATCGAGAAGATGGCGGCCGTGTCGGCCCTGTTCCATCCGAACTCGTCCAAAATCGGTGGGTAGAGCAGCGAGAAAGACGTCCGCACGTTGACCCCGACCCCCATTGTGATAAAGGCGACCGCGATGATGATCCACCCATAGAAGAAGGGCAGTCGATCTGCGAGAGGTCGCGATTTTGGGTCTTCCGGAGGGGCAGACATGTGTGCTCGGTAGTTTGCTATGCGCTGGCAAAATGCGCCATCCGCTCCCCGGGCGAAAGGAAAATCGCCGTTTGCTTTGACAGGTCCCGGTTAACGGGGAGATAACAACGGCCCATTCAGCATTACGGGATACCCCCCAAAATGTTCGATACGCCCGAGCATCGGCATCTACGCGCCACCACCCGGCGCATCATTGATCTGCACATCAATCCGTTTTGCGCCGAGTGGGAGGATGCCGGTATGTTTCCGGCGCATCAGGTGTTCTCGAAACTCGGCGATGCCGGCCTACTGGGCATTACCAAGCCGGAAGCTTTCGGCGGGTTGGGCCTCGACTATACATACGAGGTCGCCTTTGCCGAGGAACTCGGCCATATCAAATCCGGCGGCGTTTCCATGGCGATCGGCGTGCAAACGGATATGTGCACGCCCGCCTTGGCCAGGCACGGCAGCGACGAGTTGCGCGCGGAATGGCTTGCGCCATCGATTGCGGGCGAGCTTGTCGGTTGCATCGGTGTGACGGAGGAAGGATCGGGCTCAGACGTGGCGAGCGTTCGGACAGTCGCCCGCAAGGACGGCGGCGACTACGTCATCTCCGGCAACAAGAAGTATATCACAAACGGCATGCAGGCGGATTGGATGTGCATGCTGTGCAATACCGACAACGAGAACGGCCCGCATCGGAACAAGACGCTCATTGTTGTCCCGCTCTCCGCTCCCGGCGTCGAACGTCAGGGCCCTTTCAAGAAACTCGGCATGCACGCCTCCGATACGGCGCAGATCTTCTTCGACGAAGTGCGTGTACCCCAGCGTTATCGCATCGGCGAAGAAAACCGGGGATTCGTCTATCAGATGGAACAGTTCCAGGAGGAACGCCTTCTCGCCGGTGCCAAATACATATGCTTCCTGGAAGACATAATCGAGGAGACCATCTAATATACCCGGGAGAGGAAGGTCTTTGGCCACCCAATTCTCGATAATCAGGTCGTTCGCTTCAAGCTGGCGGAATTGCAGACAGAGGTCGAAACCCTGCGATCGCTGTTATACAGGGCCGTGGACGAATACACCCGTGGTGAAGACGTCACGAAGCTCGCTTCCATGGTGAAATTCAAAGTCGGCCAATTAACGCAAACAATTCCCAGTGCGTGTTTGCAGTATTGGGGAGGTGCCGGCTATATGGCGGAAAACCGGATATCACAGGTGTTTCGTGACACGCGTGTCGCTTCCATCGGCGGCGGAGCGAATGAAATCATGCTTGAGATAATTTGCAAGAAAATGGGCATACATCCGGGCCGGAAATGAGCTGATTCGGCATTAGAAAATGTCGCCAGGCGAATGATTTTCTGCGCCTGAACGGAACCTGGTATCTAGTTACGCTTACCCGAATGTTTAATCGTCTCCGAGTGTGATTTCCGGTATTTTGCAATTTGTAGATACTTTAAGATAGCGAAGTAGTTTTACTTGAGTGGCCAGCATCTATATTTGAAGTGCAATTGTAGTATGGAAATCAACTAAAATATCCTTTAAAAAACCCCCTATTCCCCGGATGAGGCGGCGTTTTGCTGATGCCAGAACTGGATTCTG
>JAYPOZ010000226.1:0-2251 GCA_038131165.1 Rickettsiales bacterium
CGCGGATCATCGCCGGCCCGCTCTGCTGCCAACAGATGGCGGATATGGGCGCGGATGTTCTCAAGGTCGAGAATCCCAAAACAGGCGACGATTCGCGGAACGCAACCAAGCCCTGGGCCGGCCAGGATTCCCATTTCTTCCAGGCCTTCAACCGCAATAAGCGTAGCATCGGTCTCGATTTCCGCGAAGGCGAGGGGAAGGAGATTTTCTTCAAGCTCTTGGGCGAGGCGGACGTGTTGGTGGAGAACTTCCGCCCCGGCGTGATGAGCCGCTATGGGCTCGACTACGCATCCTTGAAGGAGCGGTTCCCCAGGCTCGTCTATTGCTCCGTGTCCGCGTATGGTGAGACCGGATCGCTTTCGGACCGGCCTGGCTTCGATCCGGTGCTGCAGGCGGAATCGGGCCTGATGTCCATGACCGGAGAGCCGGACGGCCCGCCGCTCCGTCATCCGGTGTCGATCATCGATATCATGACGGCGCTGCATTCGGTGGGCGCGATCATGGCGGCGCTCTGGGCGCGGCAGGACATCGGCACGGGGCAGCATATCGAGCTGGCGCTGATGGATGTGGCGGTCGCCGCGCTCTCCAACGCGGGGCAGGCCTATCTGCTGTCGGGCGAACAGCCGAAGCGTTCCGGCAACGCGCATCCGCTCTCGACGCCGACCAATTTGTTCCATGCCAAGGACGGCGACCTCTACATGGCCTGTGCTTCCGACCGGCTGTTCGGGAAATTCTGCCGCGAGGTCATCGACCGCCCGGATCTGCCGGAAGACCCGCGCTTCGATACGACCAGCCACCGGTTCGAGAACCGTCCGGCGCTGTTCGAAATCCTCAACGGCATTTTCGCGACGAAAACCCGGGCCGAATGGCTCGCCAAGATGCGGCATCTCCCGGCAGGCGCATTGCAGAATTTCGACGAATCGCTGAATTCCGAGATCGTGCATGAACGGCGCATGGTGCGCGAGGTCGAGCATCCGCTGGCCGGACCGATCAAGCTCTTCGGCTCGCCGCTGAATTTCTCCGATACGCCGGTCCGGGAGTTCGTGGCGGCACCGCTGCTTGGCGCGGATACGGAGGACGTGATGCATGGGATCGGCTACGATGACGGCCAAATCGCGGCCCTCCGGGAGGCCGGCGTCATTCATTAACTGCAGGAGACCGGGCATGACCGATCCCATCTTCCACAATCTTGCCGCCGCGCCCGAGAAGGTCGCCCCGTTCTGCCACGCCGTCGAGTGCGATGGCTGGGTTCAGTTGACCGGGCAAATGCCGACTGACCCGTCGGATGATTCCAAACCCTTGCCCGCCGGGATCGAGGCGCAAACCCGCCGGGTTATGGACAATCTGATCATCGTGCTCGGCGAAATCGGGCTCGATCTCAGCCATGTTCTATCGTGCCGCGTCTACCTGACGGCGTTTCAGCGCGACTATGAGATCATGAACGCGACCTATAAATCGTACTTTCCGGCGGATCGCTTGCCGGCGCGGACCTGCGTCGGGGTGACGGGGCTGGCGCGCGACGCCTTGGTGGAAATCGATATGGTGGCCAAACGGCCCTGTTGAAGCTGTTAGGCCTGCGGATAGAAAGCAACCTAGTTCCGCGTCAACGCATCGAAGGCCTTGAGGTCCTGCGTCTTGTAATCGGTGAAACGGTCGGTGTCGCAGTGGATCGACCAGATCGACGTCTCGACGGCGCCATTCTTGCGCCGGCATTCGATATCGCGGCCGGTCTTGAGCAGCCGCCAATTCGCCTCGATCAATTGCCGATTATAGGCCGCATCATTTCGTTTCTCCGCCGTTTCGCGTATGGGCGGCAAGATTATATGCACCATCGGCGGATAGCGTTGCCCCTGGCCGATCATTACCGATTTGAAAAAACCGAACAGGGCCGCCGGTAATGGCTTCGGTCGCCAGGCCACCAGGTTCTTCGAGCGTGCTGGACAGGGTTCGCGTTGCCGGCAGATGGCCAGTGCGCGAGCAGTAGACAGTTACCGGGGAGGCCTTGATCGGAACCGAGAGCATTCCCGACCCCTGCATGCCATGGCGGTACGCCGTTCCGGAAAGCTGACAGCTCGCATCCTTCGGCAGAACCACCATCTGGACGCTTTGAACGTTACCCGCAGCACCCCGTTGCTGCACAACGCCGGGCCGGGCCGGAGCCGAGCTCAAATTCGGCGCGCAAGCTGCCAATAGGGCGATGAAGAGCGGCAAAACGGCCAAATTGCGCATCGCGCGGCGTCTCCAAATGAGT
>JAYPOZ010000227.1:0-2157 GCA_038131165.1 Rickettsiales bacterium
AGCGCCTCATTAAAGGCAGCCCGCGCCGACGCTTCCGCCTCCGCGACTTCCTCGGGGCTGGCTCCTTCGGCCAAGGCACGGTCGGCGGCGGCTTCGACCGCCGCTTCCAGTACGGCCTCGGGAGTCTCGCCTTCGCTAAGCGCGGCTTCGGCGGCATCGCGCGCCGCCTGCTCTTCCTCGGAGAGCCCGGCTTCCTCCTGCGCCCCCTCGCCCTGACGCGCTTCGTCCGCCGGCGCCTGATCGCCACCTTGCTCCTCGCCGACCGGTGCTTCCCCTTCGGCGGGCGCCGCTTCCGGATTGTCCCCGGGAGCCTGTTCGGGCTCGGTTTCCTGGCGGGTTTGGACGGATTGACGGGTCTGAGTCAGCGTTTGCAGCGCCGCGCCGTACTGCTGCTGGATTTGCGACTGCGACAGGACGATCGGTTGCGCGGGCGCCTGGAATTGGCTCGACACTGTCGTCGTCGCCCCCGCAAACGTCAGTATTTGCGGGACCGCGCCGGATTGGTTGCCGACAGCAATCACGCCAACGGAACCGTCGTCGTTCGGCAGCAGGGAAATCGTGTTCTGTTCGCCTTCCGCCGCGGCTCGCCCGGCAACCTTAGTGCCGCGAATACCGATCGTGGCAACAGGCGTATACACCGTCATCATGTCGGGACCGAGCTTTGCGATCTCGCCGCTGACAAAGGTGAAAACCCCCTGCACGACGCTCACATTCATCGAGCCCACATTGGCTTGCGGATCATACACGAAATTGTCGACCACAAGGCGACCTTCCGATCCGAGCGATAGTGTCGTCTTGTCCGCGAAAACTATGCCGAGCGAAGCGTCCGGCGATGTCTGCAGAATATCGCCGGCATGGATCGCGTCTCCCGCCGTGAGCTCAAGTTGACTGCCGTCGTTGCGCAACGCACTGGCCTTGCCGAGGACGGTTTCGACCCGGCCGACGATTTCGGCCGTGCCCGTTCCGGCGCTTTGCGCGTATTGCCCCGGCGCTGTCGCCATCACCAGCCGCTCGACAAGACTGGCCGGCAGTACCGCGCCGCCTTCGGTCTGGATCTGCGCCTGATTCCCATCGAGAAAATAGTCCCGGACGATATAGCTCTCGCCCGCCTTGCCCGATATCAGCAGATCCGGCCCTTGCCTCAGGAATTCGGATTGGAGCGGCCAGGTACCGCCCGGCACGACAATCGCGGAACCGGCCGCAGCGGTGCCTCCCATCAGGACTGTTTCACCGGGGTTCGAGGCGCCCAATTGGACGTTAAAGTCTTGTGCCGCGATCTTCACTAGGCCGACTCCTTGGCTGCCTGGCTTCAATACTGCGACAATTATCTATAATTTTATCTATCTTGCCTGTGTCGGCTGTCACACATGACACAACATCCCGGACGAACCGGCGTGAAATTCAAAAAGTAATGAAAAACTATTGTGCGGCCGTCGAGGCGGTCTGCGTCTCCACTGCGGAGACGATTTCGATGCCCAGTTGGCCCATGACGCTCAAGAGCGTCAGGCTCGCAATGATGACGTCGTTCTCGGCCGAATTCGCATCGCTTTGCGCGTTGATGAGGTTGGTCTCACCAGCGAGCACGTCGATCAACGACCGCTTGCCCAATTGTCTTTCCTTGCGGGCAAGGTCGAGGAACTCGGCCGCGATATTCGCCTGATTGCGGAGCAATGCCGCATTCTCGCGGGACGTCTGCAAATTCGACCACGCATTGCGCGCCTGCTCTTCGATCTGGTCCTGCAAATCCGAGACCCGGCGCGATGCCGCCGTCGAATCCGCTTCGGACGCAAGCAGCGTGTTCACGGCAGTAAACCCAAGATTGAACGGATAGGTAAACTGTACTTTGCCCAGCAACTCCCGTTCAAATCCGGCCGTCCCAGCGACCTCTTTCTTCAGTTTCATTTCTCCGACCAATTCGAAAGTCGGATAGAATTCGGTCGCGCGGGTCGTTTCGATTGTTTGCTCAGCTATGCGGGCGCCGATCATGGAAGCTCGTAGGTTCGGGTTCCCCTCAAAGGAAAGTTGCACGGCTTCCTCGACGCTCTCGGGCATCAGAAATTCCGGTATCGAGATTGTCTCCAATCCGGCGGGGTCCGCTGGAAATTCGTAGAACATCGTCCGATAGCTATTGAGCGCGACTTCCAATGCGCCTTCCGA
>JAYPOZ010000228.1:0-2150 GCA_038131165.1 Rickettsiales bacterium
GCCGGACTTCTGATCACCGAAGCGACCGCTGTCTCGCCCGAAGCCCGGATCACGCCCGGCTGCCTCGGCCTCTATTCGAACCATAACGAAGCCGCGCTCGCGCATGTTGTCGGTTTCTGCCGGCAACACAGCCGGATCGCCCTCGGGATTCAACTCTCGCATTCGGGCCGCAAGGGCTCGACCTACGTGCCGGCGGCCGGACGAAATGCGCCGCTGCTGCCGGAAGACGGTGCCTGGGAGACGCTGAGCGCCGCCGGACAGCCGCGCGCCGATGGCTGGCCGCCGCCCCGCGCCGCCAGCGAGGCCGACCTGCAGAAAGTGATCGCGGATCACGCGGACGCTGCCCGCCGCGCCGACCGAATCGGATTCGATCTGATAGAGTTGACGGCAGCGCACGGTTATTTTCTGCAAGAGTTCATGTCGCCCGCGGCCAATAAGAGAACCGACCGCTGGGGCGGCGCCTTCGAGAACCGAGTGCGTTTGTGCCTGGAAGTCTTCAAAGCCATCCGCGAGGTCTGGCCGGCAGAGAAAGCGCTCGGCGTCCGGCTCTCCGCGACCGATTATCTCGACGGGGGCTGGGATCTGGCGCAGACCGTATTGCTGTGCGGCATGTTGAAGGACCTCGGTTGCGATTTCGCGACGCTCTCCAGCGGCGGCCTCTCGCTCGATCAAAAGGTACCGATCGGCGAAGGACATCAGGTCGACTTCGCGGCGACCGTGCGCCGCGAGACCGGATTGCCGGTTATGGCCGTCGGCATGATCTTCCGTCCACAACATGCGGAGAGCATAATCGCCGAAGGGCAAGCCGACATGATCGCGCTCGCCCGCGGCATGCTGCACGATCCGCACTGGCCCTGGCGGGCTGCGGCGGAGCTCGGTGCCGAGGTCGACTATCCGCCGCAATACGTGCGCGGCTATAAATCCCGCTGGTATCGGGAACAAAGGACGCGCTGATCGTTAAAACAAACCCGACGAGCCCATGTTTAAGGCGTTGTTCTTAAACACAAGGCTTTCGACCCCTATGAATGTTCGCGGATCAATACGCCGTTGGTCTCCAGCGACGCGATCTCCGATGATGCCAAACCCAGATATTGCGAGAGAACGGCTTCATTATGCTCGCCAAGGAGCGGCGCGGTCGGCGGCAACACCGGGGCCTCGCCCGAAAGATGTTGTAGCGGGCCAGGCACTTGAAACCGCCCGAGCGCCGAATCCTCGACGTCGCGAACCGTAAAGCGTTCCATGAGATGCGGGTGCCGGATAGCATCCGCAACGGTCAGCACGGGCGCGCAGGGCACGCGCTCTTTCTGCAGCTTCTCGAGCGCCGCTTCGTCGGAAGGCTGCGCCTTCAGCCAGTCCGTGATGATTCGCTCCAGGTCATCGAAATGTTCGATCCTGCCAGCGTTCTCGGTAAAGCGCGCGTCCGCAAGAAGGTCTTCGCGATCCATGGCGCGCAGCAGGCGGCGAAACATTTCGTCCCCGACCGGCGAAAGCACAATATGTCCTTCCCGGCTCTCGTAGATGCCGATCGGCGAAACCGTGAAATGACGGTGGCCGTTGCGCATGGGCTTGATTTCCCCGCCCGAAGCGCTGGATTGCTCTACCGCCAGACTGTGGGAGTGGAAGTAGAAGTCGATCAGCGCCACGTCTATCCAGCGTCCGCCGCCGCCATGGACGGTGCGCCCGAAGAGCGCCGCATTGATCATGGCGAGCGCCGTGATGCCGGCACCCACGTCGCCGGTGGCAAACCCCGTCAACGACGGGTTCCCGTCCTTCTCGCCGATCAGCGAGGTGATCCCGGTATACGCCTGCGCGATGTAGTCAAATCCGGGTTGGTCCGAAAGCCGGCCGGACTGCCCGAAGGCGGAGACCGAACACATGATCAGCTCGGGATTTAGAGCGTGAACGATGTCCCAGCCAAGACCGAGACGCGCGATCACGCCCGGCGAGAAATTCTCCACCATCACATCCGCCTTGGCGATCAACCGCTTCACCAGATCAAGACCTTCGGGATCGCGGATATCGACGCAGAGACTTCGTTTACCGAGATTCTGCTGGATGAAATAGGCGCTCCGGCCGTTGCGGTAGACCGGCATCTTGCGGACGAGATCTCCCCCGGGCGCCAGCTCGACCTTAATCACATCGGCGCCAAG
>JAYPOZ010000229.1:0-2145 GCA_038131165.1 Rickettsiales bacterium
CCCTGCGAGCAGGCCGCGGTCGACGCCTTCCAGGATGCCGGCGTCATGTTCGGTCCGGCGAAGGCAGCGAACGCCGGCGGTGTCGGTGTCTCCGGCCTTGAGATGAGCCAGAACAGCGGTCGTGTTTCCTGGACCGACGAGGTCCTACACGGACATCTCAAGGATATGATGAAAAATATCCACGATTCCTGCGTCGAGTATGGCCAAGGGCCGGACGGCGTGAATTATCTGAAAGGAGCCAATATTGCGGGCTTCGTGAAAGTCGCGGACGCAATGCTGGCTTACGGCCACGTCTAAACGGCCATAGTCGCCGTCAATTGTCAGCCCCGGCCGCTTGCGGCCGGGGTTTTTTTGTTTTGGGGAAAATGCAGGCGGAAGACTGGTTCGCGGTTGGCGTTTTCTGGTCAGGCGGCCGCTTGTGCGTCCTGGATGTCTCCGGCCGCGGCGATGCCGTTGAGATAATTCTCCCAAACGACCAGGTTCTCGCGGCAAGCCCGCACGACCTGGTCTTCCATGGCCAGCTTTTCGGCGTAATCGGCGACTGTTTGCCAGCCCAGGTTGGAATGCTCGATATCCGCCGGGCCGTGAATCTCGAAGAATTCGAGCTGCTCGTCGGATAAGCCGAAGAGTTCCCCCCAGCGTTCGCGTTCCAATCCGAACCAGCCGTGCTCCCGCATCGTGCCCACGCCATAGCCGGGAATATTCGCGCGTTCCGCGCAGGTATTGGCGATCAGGCCTTCCAGCCAATGCGTCGTCGCCATCAATCCGTTCCATGCGTTCCAGCACATTTGGGTCGAGGCCAAAGGTTCGGCGCTCCGTATATCGTTCTCCAAATCCATGCCGATATGCATCCCCAGGCCTTCGAGAATTTCCCAATGCGCTCGTCCGCCGCCGTGTTCGTGATCGCCGATAACTTCCTGAGAGCAGGCGTCGATGATCTGCAGGCGCACCTTCCAAACCGGACAGTTCGTCGCGACCTTCAATTTAAGGACGGAATTGCGTTGGCGCGTGTTCAGCCGATGTTGCCGTACGAAGTTACGGGCGCGTCCGGGCGTCATCGGTTCGTGGAAGAAACGGGTACGCATCGCAAAATCCTGAACTTCCGCATCTAGACGCTCGACCACATTGCTGCTCATTGAGCTCTCCTCGTTGAATGCCCTTAACGACCTTCTTAACGATGTGACCTATTCTCCGGCAATGCGCTTGGCAAGAGCGGCGGCCTGCCGCCCTCAAAATGCCCGTTCTTCGGGCCGCGCCAGTGCCCGGCGGACGACCGCTTGCATGAGCGCGACCACGGCGGCGTGGTCGTCCGCGGCGACACCGTCGACGGCCTCCGTTACTTTCCCGCTACCGCCGTCCGTCAGGCCGATCTCCGCACCCTTGGCGATCAGGCGACGTTCCAGCTCGGCGTTATGGCACAGAGCCAATTCCTTGCGCGTGAGCGCCAATGCCGCCGTGACGCCGGCGCAACCAAGGTTCGAAGTCGTGGCGATGACCAGGCAATCGGTTGGAACGACGCTGAAAATGCCGCCCCCGCAAGGTGTGCGGTCGCGATAATTCAACTCGGCCAGCGTGTCGGAGATAATATGGTGGATTTTGCCGCATCCTATCTCATTGCCGCCATCGGCGATTCCGATCGTGCTCTTGTTCAATTCGGCGAGTGTCCGGAAAAGCGTATCCGTATTGCATCGGAAGTCCGAACGCGAGACCCCCGTCGCCCCGTATAGAATGCCGTTGGGATTTCCGCCCAATCGTTCGACGGCGACGGCCATGTCCAATGTGTGGGCGATTTCCCGTTGGGCGGCTTCATCCCCCTTGGTCAATCTCTCGACCGGCAGATCCAGCTCAAGCCATCTAAGCAAGGCTTCGATCGGTTCTGCGGCGGCGGCATCCGTGTAGAAAATGACCTTATGTCCGATTTGATGCAGGGATTTCGCAAGGATGACCGAGCCGAGCGGTCCATCGTTCTCGCCAGGCGGCATGTGGTTCGGTACTTGAGCGCCCGTGACGATCCCGACCGGGCCTGGCGCTCGGTCCAGGATTCTTGCCGCCGTCTCGACCATCGGTGCGTCGTGCACCGAACGCGCGGCTTCAACCCCTATTCCCCGGATGAGGCGGCGTTTTGCTGATGCCAGAACTGGATTC
>JAYPOZ010000230.1:0-2104 GCA_038131165.1 Rickettsiales bacterium
TTGCCCGTCTGTCAGGGAGACGCTGGGGGTGGGGAGTTTATTCTCGCGGGGCGTACCTTTTGGCAGACGGATGCAGGAGCCGTCGTTCAGCCACAGCCGGCCGCGCTTCGGTTGTTTGCCGGGAACCTTGAGCCCCTCACGCCGCCAGATGCGCCACACCCGCTTGACGTTGACCGGCCAGCCATCGGCCCGCAGCAGCGCCGCGACCCGCCGGTAGCCATACCGGCCATACCGCTCTGCATGGCCGATGATGGCCTGGGTCAGAGCATCCTCGTCATCCCGCAGGACCGGCTCATACCGCTGGGTGGTACGGTGCTGACCGACCACGCGACATGCCCGACGTTGCGACACATCGAAGTGAGCCTGCACGTGATCGACCGCTGCCCGGCGGCGTGCGGGGCTTAGAAGTTTCCCTCGGTGACCTCTTTCAGGATCAGCTTGTCGAGCGTCAAGTCGGAGACCGCCCGCCGTAGCCGGGCATTCTCCTTCTCCAGATCCTTCAGCCTACCCAACTCCAGAGCAGGGACGACACGAGAAACAGGCAGAACCCGTAAGCCACGATCCCTAGGTTCAAAGCTATGAGAACGGCGCCCGCGACGCCGGCGGCCGTTCCGATCCACTTGGCCGGGCTGAGCAGAGGCGTATCGAAGCGAGCGCGTCTCAAAGGCGCCTCGAGGTCCAGACGACGCGGCCGATGATGTGGACTTCCTCCGCATCACGCTCGTAGGTGTCGTATTCGGGATTGACCGATTTGATGACCACCTTCGGCGGCTCCGAGTTCGGCTCATGCTCGATGCGCTTGGCGACCAGCCCCATCCCGTCCCAGATCACGAAGATCCCGGGCGGCACGGGCACACGCTGGCTGGTGTCGATCAGGATCCTGTCGCCGCTGGCGAGTAGGGGCTCCATCGAGTCCCCGTCGATGGTGATCATGCGCAAGTCGGCGGGGCGCGCGCGGAACTCGTGCCGGATCACGGGATCCGGGAAGAACCACATCTCCTTGGTTTCCTCGAGGCCTTCGTTCAGCGCGCCAGGTCCCGCCGAAGCACGGACGTCGATCTCGGGAATGGCCATGTAGCCCTCCGGCGCCGTCGAAACGGTGCTCGGTTCGATACGCCCCTCCTTCGGCGCTGCCTTCTTGCGGGGTTTGCGGGGCGGCACCTTCTTGTGCTTTAGCTCCTCGGCGTTGCAGCCCAGGTGTTCCGCCAGCGCCTCGCGATCGTCCTCGGAGAGCACCTTCGGCGTGCCGCGATAGACGAACTGATGCAGGTAGGCCGCATTGCGGCCCATGGCGATCGACGCGGCTTTCATGTCGGTCGCCGGCTTCCGATCCTTCACCAGCTTGAGGACCTTCAGCCTTACGGGGTCGAGATCCATGTCCTCATTCCTTTGCATCTGAATGATGGGAAATTAACAAACTTTTTAAATTGACGAAATAGGAAGCATTCGATTTGATTATTCCTATCATGAAGACGCTGACCGAACAATTTCATTCGACCGTCGAGGAGTTCCTCGAGCGCACCGGCTTCAAGCCCACGGAATTCGGGCGCCAGTCGGTCGGAGACCCGTCTCTGGTCCTGAATTTGCGCCGTGGGCGCTCGCCGACACTGGCGACGGCCGATCGCATTCTGGCCTTCATACGGGAGGCCGACGCGGCGGAGAGCAAGCGCAGACGCCGGGTGAATGGCAAGTGATTGGGAATTTCCAAACATGACAATCGAACAGGCGACAGTCAAACATCTGAACCAAGTCGAGCTCTCCCGCAGATGGAGCTTGAGCCCCCGAACGCTGGAGCGTTGGCGCTGGCTCGGCGAAGGGCCAAGGTTTCTCAAGATCGGCGGTCGGGTGGTCTACCGGCTCGAGGACATCGAAGCCTATGAGGCCGAGCAGATGCGCGACAGCACGGCGGCGACCGAAGCGCCGGCCGTGGTGGGGAGGGCGCGGGCATGAACGCCTTCGAGCGCCACGGCATCGACCACCTCTCGCCCTCTTCACTCAACCTCTGGGCCGCCGAGCCGGCCCTTTGGGTGATGGAGCGACTCCTCGGTCGCCGGTCGCCGATCAGTGCGACGGCGGCGCGGGGCCGTGCGGCAGAACAGGGTAT
>JAYPOZ010000231.1:0-2102 GCA_038131165.1 Rickettsiales bacterium
GTGCCGATCCATTTGCTGCCACCTTGATGGCGCCCCTTTTGCTCTTCGAGACGCTCCTTCAGCGTTTCCATGAGCTTTTCCCAACCGCCAAGCGCCTCGATCTTCTGGCGCTCTTCTTCCGAGAGATACAGCTCCGCCATCTTGCGCAGCCATTCTTCCGGCAATTCCACCGTCTCTGCGCCCTCGATGGGCTCCAGGCCTTTGAAAACATGTCCGAAGACCCGGTCGAACTTGTCGATATGGCGTTCGTCCTTCACCAAGGCAGAGCGCGACAAGTAGTAGAAATCGTCGATGGAGAACTCGATCACCTTCGCTTCCATAGCTTCGAGCAGAGTGAGGTACTCACGCAGGGAGGCGGGGATTCCCGCTTTCTTCACTTCGAAAAAGAAATTTACGAACATTGGACCGTAATCCCTTTCTCCGTCAGTTTCCGCGTTTCTCCCGACGCGCCATAAACGCCAGACGCTCAAAGAGCTGCACATCTTGCTCGTTTTTCAGCAGCGCCCCATGTAGCGGCGGGATCAATTTATTGGGGTCGTTGCTGCGCAAGACTTCAAGCGGAATGTCTTCGATCATCAGCAACTTGATCCAATCCAACAGCTCGGACGTCGAGGGGCGTTTCTTCATGCCCGGCACGTCGCGGATATCATAGAACAGCTTCAATGCGTCGCGCACCAAGTTCGACTGGATGGACGGGAAGTGCACGTTGACGATCCGCTTCATCGTCTCTTCGTCGGGAAATTGAATGTAATGGAAGAAGCAGCGCCGAAGAAACGCGTCGGGTAATTCCTTCTCATTGTTCGAAGTGATCAAAACAATCGGTCGAACCTTGGCAACAACGGTTTCTTGCGTCTCGTAGACGTAAAATTCCATGCGATCCAACTCGAGCAAGAGATCGTTCGGAAACTCGATATCCGCCTTGTCGATCTCGTCGATCAACAGGACAGGCCGCTTCTCACTGGTAAAGGAGTCCCAGAGTTTTCCGCGTACGATGTAGTTGCGAATGTCGTGTACGCTCTCGTCACCGAGCTGGCTGTCGCGCAACCGCTTGACGGCATCGTACTCATAAAGTCCGTGCTGAGCTTTGGTGGTCGACTTGATGTGCCATTGGATCAGCGGCGCGTCGAGCGCGGCTGCGATCTCATGGGCGAGGACCGTTTTACCGGTTCCCGGCTCGCCTTTGACGAGGAGCGGCCGCTCGAGGTTGATTGCCGCATTAACCGCGACCATCAAATCGTCGGTCGCGACGTAGCTTTCGGTGCCTTCAAATCGCATCGTCGGGATGTGTCCTGTGCTGCGGTGGGGTTGTGAGTGAACGTAGAGCGCTAGATTGATTCTATCAAGACCGGTGCCCCCGGTCAGCCGGCATTCGAGATAGCCTCCTCGATGGCCTTCAGGGCCGCAGCCGCCGAAGCGCCGTCGGGTCCACCCGCCTGCGCCATATCGGGGCGGCCTCCTCCCCCTTTACCGCCAAGAGCTGCCGAGCCTGCACGAACCAGGTCAATCGCACTGACTTGGCCAACCAGATCCTCCGTCACGCCGACGACCAGAGACGCCTTTCCGTCACTTACCGAAACCACGGCGACTACACCGGAGCCCAACTGTCCCTTCAGAGAGTCGACAAGCGGCTTCAGCTCCTTCGCCGGAATATCTTCCAAAAGACGTGTCGCATAAGGCACACCATTCACGTTCTGAACTTCCGGCGGTGCGGCTCCGCCGCCGCCTTCCGCAAGTTTCCGCCGCAGCTCCGCCAACTCGCGTTCCATCGCGCGCCGTTCATGCAACAACGCGCTGACCCGTGCGGGCACATCCGACGGCGCTGCGCTCAGTGCGTGAGCGGCGGAATCGATAATGGCTTCACGCGCGCCGATATATTCAAGCGCCGCCTCACCTGTCACCGCTTCCAGGCGCCGGACTCCGGCGGCAACAGCCGCTTCAGCCGTCACCTTGAACATGCCGATATCGCCCGTTCGCCGGACATGCGTCCCGCCACAGAGTTCCATCGAATACGGCGCTTCCTCTCCATCGTGCACGGCCCTTCGCGACCCCATCGTCACGACGCGGACTTCGTCGCCGTATTTCTCGCCGAAGAGTGCCATAGC
>JAYPOZ010000232.1:0-2072 GCA_038131165.1 Rickettsiales bacterium
TGGCGATCGCCAGTTCGGCGGCGGGTGCGCCTCTCGATGCGCCGGAATTCGACGAGATGTTCGGCGTCTGCGAGGAGCTCGGTCTGTTGATTTTCATGCATCCGACGACGGCAGGCGCCCGCGCCGAACTCGGCGACTATACATTGCTGCAACTGGTCGGCTGGCCATTCGAGACGACGCTCGCGGTCGCCCGGATGATCTTCGCCGGCCTGTTCGAGCGCCGACCGGCGCTCAAGATGGTGCTGGCCCATGGCGGCGGCGCCCTGGCGTGGCTGGCGGGGCGGCTCGATCTCGGGTATCTCGCGCCGGAATATGAAGCCAACCCGGCCTGCAGGGCCCATATCACGAAACCGCCGAGCGCGTATCTCAAGCATCTCTATTTCGACACGGTAGTGGCCAGCCGCCCGGCCCTCGATTTTCTGGTCGCCACGGTGGGCGCCGATCGGGTCCTGTTCGGCTCCGACTATCCCTTCGAGATCGGCGATGCCGTTGGCGCGGTCTCGCTGGAGGCGATAGCCGGAATGCCGGAAGAAGCCCGCGGCCTGATTCTCTCCGGCAATGCCCGGCGGCTGCTGGCCGGGTCCTAGACCTGAATTTCCATCCCGTCGTAAGAGCAGAGGATTTCGAGCTCCGGCGCGGTGTCCCGCGTCAGCTCCTCGTAGCGGATGGTATCCTTGTGATGTTTCTCGATGGTCGCATCGTCGAAGATCGGCTCGTGATGGAACATGACAAGGCGTTGCGCGTGGGCCTTGTGGCAGAGGTCGACCGCGGTCATGCCGCTCGAATGTCCCCAGTCCTCTTTCATCGTCAGCGCTTCGGCGAGCGTGTACATCGTATCGAAGACGATGAGGTCGGCCTCGTCGAAAAAGTCCACGAAGACCTGCTCGCGCTCCAGATCGTCGAGCTTATGCTCGCAATCCGTCGTGTAGATGATGCTCTTGCCGTGCCGCTCGAAGCGGTAGCCGTAGGAATCGTTGTCGTGATACTGCTTGATCAGATGCACGGTGTAACCGGCAATGTTGTGCGCGACGCCGGGCTCCAATACGTGGAACTCCTTCTTGGAAGCCATGTAGTCGAATGGGACCGGAAACGAAATCCGCTCCTGCTGTCGGCGCAAGGCTTCTTCCATTTCCGCATGACCGCCATAGAAATGGATCGTGGTCTCCGGATCGTATGCGGGTCCGAAAAAAGGGAAACCCATGATGTGATCCCAGTGGAAGTGGGACATGAAGATATGGAAGACCTTCTTGCGACCGGCCTGGATTCTGCGGACCGCATCCAGACCGAAGGCCCGCGCGCCGGAGCCGAGATCGCAGATCAAGAACTCGTCGCCGCCGTCTTCCAATTCGATACACGAACTCGCACCTCCATAGCTACCACCCACGGACAGCGGCAGTTCCACGTCGATGAAGGCGCCCGCGGCTTCCGTATCCGCGAAGCTGCGCCCATTGGCGGCGACAAGCGCCGCCGCGACTTTGGCGCGAATCTCGGCGGCGGTGGCGGACGTCGGCAGGGACCCGCGCGTCCCCCAAAACCTGACCAGCATTATTGTTCTCGTCCTAAATGTAACCGATGCAGAGTCGTTCTCGTGTTCGCTGTTTCAGCCAATGGCGTTCGGCATGGACAGCGTCATATGATTTTCATCGCCTATTCGCTCTAACCTGTCAATTCGGCACCAAGAGAGAACGAGCGGCCAACCGACCCCGCCTTCCATCGTCGGGCAGCCGAGTTCGCCGTCGTCGACGGTCTGGAGATCGGTGCGCGGGTCGAAGGGAACGCCCCGATCGCGCACATAGATCCCAATGCCGTCCGGGCCTCGAACGAGGTCGATTTCGATAAAACTATCCGCCGGCGGTTTCCCGTGGAGCACGATGTTTCTGGCCAATTCCTCGACCACGATCTTGAGCCGCCTCCCGGCCTCGGCCGGAACAGCGGCCGCTGTCACGAATTTTTCCGCGTATGCGTTGACCGTGCCGATGCCCGACAATACGGGTGCGACCCTATCGCCGGAGTGCCTTACCTCAGAACACCTGTCTATCTGGTGTCCTGGCTCGCTATACTGGCGATCGCGT
>JAYPOZ010000233.1:0-2062 GCA_038131165.1 Rickettsiales bacterium
GCGTTGAAGCCGGCCTTCTCGTTGAACTCGTCCTCCAGCTTCAGGGTCTCGATGCCGAAATCGTAGAACCATTTGGTATCGAGATTCGTCCCGAGCGCGTTATTCAGCGCGTTGACGATGAAGTCGTGATTGACGTTGGTCACCGAGCGGCCGAAGACGCAGATGCCGAGACTGTCGACCGCGGCGCAGTTGGTCTGGATGTCCATGCTGGCCTGGGTCAGCTCCTCGGTCGTCTTGTCCTTGCAGTCGTAGCCGGGCAGGTTGCCTGCCGTGTGGTCCGCTCCCTGCGCGGTCAGCATCATCGAGATGCCGGTGACCTCGATCACGCGGGGGTCGTAGGCGCTGATCGCCTGTTTCTTGATGACGGGGACGCGTTTGACGCCGAAATGTTCGCCGACGCGGGCGGTGCCCTGCGCGAGCAGGCGGCCGCGCTCGTTGCCCGCGCGAATGTCGGCGAGGCATTGTTCCATGAATTCGACATCGGCCCATTCCGCCTGGCCGTCCTCCATCAGCACGCCGATCATTGCCCCGGTCTCGATCGTGTCGATGATCAGGTCGTTGGCGATGGCATTGAGGCGGGCGACGTCGTCCGGCTCCTTGATGCCGCAATTGGTGCCGAGCAGGCCGATGGTCTCGTATTCGAGCGGCGAGACCAGCTCCTTGCCGTCCTTGTCCGCATAGACGTTGGAGCACTGGATCTGGCAGCCCGGCATGCAGGCATGGGTCGTCTCGCCGCCGCGTTCCAGGTTCTGCTCGCGGATGAAGTCGCCGCCCATCTTGTTGGTCTCGACATTGGTGTCGACGATGCGCCCGTCGCTGAAATTGCGCACCGGCAATCCACCCATGTGATTGGTCATGTCGGCGACCATGGCGGTGCCGAGCATCGAGAAGTTCTTGATCGCAGCGTCCTCGTTCAGCATCGCGCCGTATTGCTTGACCGAATCCATGACCTTCCGGCGGTCGTGGAACTGGGGCATCTTGTGGCGGTCGATGACGATGGCTTTGACCTTCTTGCTGCCCATTACGGCACCGACGCCGCCGCGCGCGGAAATCCGCGTCGGCCGGCCTTCCGGGTCCGTGAAGGCGATGCCCGAGATCAGTCCGCCATATTCGCCGACCGGGCCGCAGATGCAGAGGCTGACCTTCTTGCCGAATTTCTCGTGCAGCATGTCGGCGGTCTCGAAGGCGCCTTTGCCCATGTAAGGCTCGGCGGACATGTATTGGATATCGCCTTCCTTCGGAATGTACATGACGACCCATTCGTCGGACTGGCCGTATAGGGTGAGGCCCGACATCTCGAGCTGGCCGAGCGCGAAGCCGAAGGTGCCGCCGGCGTTCGATTCCTTGATGCCGCCGGTCAGCGGGCTCTTGCAGCCGACGCTGATGCGGTTGGCGTTGGAGAAGTTGGAGCCCGCGAAGGGGCCGGCGGAGAAGATCAGCGGATTGTCCGGCCCGAGCGGATCGACACCTGCGAGATTGCGGTCCAGCATGGTCTTCACGATGTGATAGCGCCCCGCCCGGGCGAGTCGCTCGCCCTCCATCTCTTCGATTTCGACGGATCGGTCGTTCAGATTGATGTGCAGGTATTTGCGCATGGCGTACATCCTGGTTCGCGGTTTTGCCGGAGCGCTCCCGGCGGCGCGACCTTTATGCGCTTGCCCGGAGCCGTTGGTTTAAGAGTGGCGCGAAACCCGCTTGAACTCAAGGGCGCGCTGTTCATTTCGGGCAATATCCCGATAATCGCCGTTGAATTTGCAAGGGCGTCTCGAATGCTTCGGTATCTCTTCATCGCGGTGATTGCCGTGTTTGGCGCAGTGGAAGTCACGGCGGCGGAAAAGCTGCGCCTGCAGGGCATTCGGGGGAAAGACGACCGGCAGTTGGAGCGAACGCAGGCCTTCCCCTGGAGCGCCATCGGCCGGGTCAATACGCGGACCGGCGGATTTTGTACCGGCACCTTGATCGGCCCCAGCACGGTGTTGACGGCGGCGCATTGCTTTTGGAACAAACGGACACGGCGTTGGCTCGATCCCAGATCGATGCACTACCTCGCCGCCTACAGTCT
>JAYPOZ010000234.1:0-2056 GCA_038131165.1 Rickettsiales bacterium
GTGCACAATCGATCCGTGATGAAGGTGAGGCGCCGGTCATCGCGATCATACATGGCGGCGCAGAACTGCCCGTTTATCCGCGCTAGGCCCACTAAATCTTTCCGGATCAATGTCGCCAGAAGGGCGTCGGCGATCTGGGTGCGGTCGCCGCCATCGAATATTTCACCGCCGTAGACGAGCGAGAACCGGCCGCATGGGCTGGTTGCGCCGCCGCCGCCGGCCCCGCGCGGATGAAAGGCGTGACCGATCGCAGCTCCCGGAAGCTCAAATATTTGTTTGTCGACGCGGCCGTCCAGTTGCTCCGCCATTCCCGATACCGAGAACGGCGCGTCAGGGTCCGACGTCATGCCGCCAAATATGCCGATCAAGATCTTGTGCCCGCCCTTAATGCAGGTTCCGGAAAAGCGTACCCCGTGATCTGCGCAACTTGCTCGATGATCTTCGTCGGAACACGCGGTAAGAAAGTTTCCAGGAGCCGCCGATCGTCGTCACTGACCTCGGTAGCCGGTAAGTTCCGGGAGATATTGGTGTTAACCGGCGGCGAGATTTCGATCATTCCGACAGGTAACTCCAGCGTCGAGAAATGCTTTTCCATCCGCTTTGCATCCATCAGGTCGTCGGTCCGGATCGTCACCGACGTCTCAACGGCGAAGCGATCCATAAGAGATTGAAATCGCAGCGCCATCTCGAACCAGCTCCAGAGGTAGAACTCGCCCGGCCGGAAATCAGCCTCCTCGAGGCGCAATTGATTATGCAGAGCGCTCGGCGGCGAGTTGTCGAGGCGAAAGTTTTTCTCGCGATTTAGGAAACTGCGCATGTTCTCGAGCGGGTCGCGGATCAGCAGGATCAGCGAAAGGTTGGTGAGTTGGCGGGACAACGCGTCGTGAAGCCCGCGGGCGAAGTATTTCGAAACGTCGACGAACACCTCCGCGTTCTTCTGATCGCAGAGTCGACGAATGCGCTTGAGCCGTCGGACGGCAATCCGCTCTAAATAGGCGTCGTCGCCGTTGTCGAATGCGGTCAGTACTTTCCCGCGGCCCAGCAGTTCGTGCGTCTCGAAGAACCGTCGGCGAACATGGCGCTCCACGTCTCCGAGTGCACCCGGCAACGCGGACGTAAAATCGGGAAACTCAAAAGCGGCAAAGCAACCCGGAATGCTGTCATTCAGCAAACGGGCAAGAGAGGCTTGGCCGCTGCGACCGGCGGTGACCGTTGCAATGTATCGAAATGTCATAGGTGGGTGCGGACAAACGCGCAAAACTCGGAGATCGTGTCGTCAACCGGCTGCGTCACGGTATTCAGAACGAGATCGGCGTTTTCGGGCGGTTCGTAGGGGTTGCTGTCGGAGTATCCGATCATGTTCGTGATCACATCCTGATCCGCGAGCGCGTAGAGACCCTTCACGTCGCGCTGGCGAACCGTTTCGATGCCGGCGTCCAAATAGATTTCGAAGAAGTTTGGCGACAGTTTTCGGCGCGCTTCGCGGCGGGATGCTCGATACGGGGAGATAATCGGCACGAACAAGGCGTCGTGATCGGGCCGAAGGTCCTCGCACAGTTTGGCAATCAGGCGATTGTTCAGTTTGATGTCCGGCTCGTCAAAGCCAAGGTTTTGATGCAGACGTTCCCTGACGTCATCTCCGTCCAGGATCAATATTCGATGTCCAGATTCGATCAGGATATCTCTTGCCCCTTCCGCAATGGTGGATTTTCCTGCTCCCGAGAGGCCGGTGAACCAATAGACAGAGGAGATTTTTCCCGGTGTATCTGTCATTCGTAGAAGATCGGCCGTCCGGCAGCGAGCTCGGCTTTGAGGAGGTCTTGCACGCCCGGGTCGACAAACCAATCGGGAAGACGTCCCCCGGATCTCAAGGTATCGCGGACTTCGGTGCCGCTGATGTTCTTGCCGATGACGCCTTCCGATTCGAAAACGTGCCGGCATTCGCCTTCATCATAGCCGACAGTGTCGAAGAACAGAGGTCTAATCCCGATGTCGCCGATCTGGTCGAAGAGGCGGCGGTTCGCGTCGAAGGGATAGAAATCGCCGACGCCGGTAT
>JAYPOZ010000235.1:0-2038 GCA_038131165.1 Rickettsiales bacterium
CCTCCTGGTTCGCGTTGGCCGGACTGCTCGGCCTGGCCAGTCTCGGCATCTACTGGGCGATGTCCTCCCGGCATGCTTCGCACGTGAGGGAGTCTTGTTAGGCTTTGTGGGCGCCTTCTTTCATGGGAAACAGTGGTTGAAGGCATTGCTCAAATTCGCCGGCACTGATTCGTTCGCGGAACGGCGGCCCGGCACGGCCCGAGACAAGGCGCTCGATCTTTTGCAACGTACCTCCACGGTTGAGCCAGAGAAGCAGGCTCATGAAAGTGCTGAGGCCTTCCGCCCTGACGTACTTCTGTCCGGGGTCGAAGTCATACGGATGACAATAGGTCCACAGCGCGGTTCCATCAGGAATGCGGTTCAGTACAAACCGGTGGAGCGCCGGGAAGACATAACGCAGATAGATGCCCCCGATCAGGGGCAGGGCGATCGGGCCGATGCGCGCGATCGGAACCGGCAGTTCGAGTAATCCGTTCGGCCAACGGAACGGGACGTGCGGGGCCTCTGGATATCCATAAAGCGGATTGCGGGCGGGCAGGACGCTGGAGGAATATTCGAAGCCGAGCTCGCCGAGTGTGTCGACCACCCAAAGGGTCTTCGCTACCAACGACCATACGGGTGCCCGGTAACCGATAATTTCATGTTGCGCCATATCCTCTAGTCGCGCCTTGTCGTCCCGACCCTCGCGGAGAAGGCGTTCGGCGGTTTCTTGTTCGAGCGGTACGTGCGAACGGCTATGGTAGGCGATTTCGTGTCCGCTGTCCGCGATCCGGCGGATCAATTCGGGCTGCTCGGCCGCCAATGTGCCGACCGTGAAAAAGGTCCCTTTGATCTGAAGCTCTGCCAAGAGATCGAGCAATCGCAGCACGATGTCGGGATAGCGCGCCGGCAATCCGGATCCGGCGAGGTTGTTTTCCAGATCGAGGCTAAAGGTAATATTTCCCAACGCTAGCGCCTTCATCTACATGGTGGTTTGGGTGGAGCCGACATTTGACAGTCTCGGTTTCAGGAACTCCAATGCGGCGAAACTTATTTTCTCGGCAAACGGGTCTATGATTTCACGATCCGAGGCGGCGGGGCAAGCAGACCGAGTGGGCCCCGCGCGGGAGAATGCATTCTAAATTCTGGCTACGCCGCGAAAATCATGACCGAATTCAAGCTGGAGCCGATGGAGGAAGGGAGTATCGAGAGCTTCCGAACGCTCTCCGCGCGCGAATACCAGACGCCCGAACAGTTGGACGCGGCGCATCTTCGCTGGAAACATATTTCAAATCCATTTGGTCGTTCGATCGCTGTAAACGCCTATGAAGGGCAACAGTTGGTCGGTCATGTTCTGTTGCAGCCGCGCGAGTTGAATGTCGGGAATGGAGTTCTCCACGCGGCCTTCATGATCGATCTTCTGGTGCATCCCGACCATCGCCAGGGGGGCGGGGTTTTTCTCGGCCTCATGCGTGCATTGGAAGAAGCGCATGGGTTCGACCTGGTGTGTCATTCCTCCAATTTGCTGTCCGACCCCCTGTTTCAAGCGCTGGACTACCCGGCGCCGATCAAATTGTCGGCCTACGCATTGCCGCTTGGATTACTGCGGAGCGGGGAGCCGGGGGCGGCGGTTCCGCGGATCGTGCTAAACGTAATATGGCGGCAAGCCGTGTCGGTTGTCACCGGGATGTGTCTTACGGGGGGATCACTCGAACTCCGGGACGACCACCCCGGGGCGGACCTGCACGAAGAGGTCTGCGCGGCTTTTCGCGCCGAAGCGGGTCCTCATTACGCGCGCTCAACGGCATTCCTAAAATGGCGTTTCACGGATGCGCCTCTCTGGCGGGGAACGATTAAGTACCTTTATTCAGGCTCGGTCTATCGCGGCTACCTGGCCTTGAGCGAGACGGTGCAATCTGGCAGGCGTTTCATGGTCCTGTCGGACGCGGTTTTCGATCCGGATGTGAGCGATGCGGATTTGCGCCGCCTTCGTTTCTTAATGGTGCAACAAGCACTCGCCGACGGATACGACGCGCTCTATACGATGGTCAATCCGCGC
>JAYPOZ010000236.1:0-1978 GCA_038131165.1 Rickettsiales bacterium
GCGGCACCGCCCAGCGAGAACAATTCGTTAAACGGGGAAACCCATTGCCGCAGGTCGGAATAGCTGTACTCGGTGCCGTAGACGAGGATGAGAATACTGAACGAAATGAAGACGACGCTGCCGAAATGGCGCATGACGTTGAACAGGGCGGAGCCTTCGACCGCCAGGCGTTCGTGTAGGGTCGAGAAGGCGAGCGTTGCCATCGGCGTATAGCCGAGCCCGAAGCCGAAACCCTGCATCACGTTCATCCAGAAGACGTCGAACTCGTTGATATTGGCGTCGAGTTGCGCCATCGAGAATCCCGACAAGGCCTGAAAGAATAGACCGAGAGCGAGACAGAGTCTCGGCCAGCGCCGGGTCAGAGGGACGACGATCAGGAAGCTCATCCAATTTCCGATGCCGCGCGCGGTCAGCAGATAGCCGATAACGCTTTCGGGATACCCTGCCAATTCCTTCATCATCGGCGGGAACATGACCATCGGCGTATAGCTCAGCATGCCCATGAGCAGCGACAGGAAAAGCCCCATCACGAAGTTCCGGTCGACGAACAAAGCGCGGTCGAAGAAGGGGCGCTCGGCCGTGAAGGTGTGTACGAGATACAGATAGAAGGCGAGGCAGGCGACGATCGTCTCGAGAATGATTTCGGGCGAGTCGAACCAGTCGAGGCGCTGCCCGCGGTTGAGCATCAGCGTCGCCGCCCCGATGGCGATCGACAGGGTCGCGATACCGAACCAATCGAGCGACCGGTAGGAACCGCGCTGGTGTTCGTCGAGCGCGATCCAGGCGGTGACGGCGCCGATGACGCCGAATGGCACCATCGCGAAGAAGGCCCAGCGCCAGTTGATCGCCTCCGCCATCACGCCGCCGAAGACCGGCCCCAGAACCGGTCCGAAGACACCGCCGATACCCCACATCATCAGCACCATCGCGTGCAGGTGTTTGGGGAAGCTGGCGAGCAGCATGCCCTGGCCGAGCGGTTGCAGGGGGGCCCCGAAGATGCCTTGCAGTATGCGGTAGAAAACGAGCGCCTCAAGGGAGTCCGCCATGCCGCAAAGCGCGGTCGAAACCGTAAACCCGATGACCGTGCCGACCAGCAGATTGCGCCAGCCGAGCCGGGCGGCGAGCCAGCCGGTCATCGGCGTGGCGATGGCGGTGGCGACGAGATTGAAGGTGATGGTCCAGGCGATCTGATCCTGGGTTGCGGACAAGGTGCCTTTCATCTGCGGAAGGACAACGGCGATGACCGTGATCGACATGCCGTGCAGCAGCGTCGTGAGCTGCACCGTCAGCACCAGCAGGAAGCGGCGAAAGGTGAGATATTCAAGCATTCGGATAAAGACTTATGCCGATTCTGTCGGCGGCTCCAACATCCAGTTGGACACGCGCATCTTGCCGATCGCGGGGAAAAGGTCGATCTTGATGCTTACGTTCGATCCCGGCGGGATCAAATTCAAACAATAATTTAGGGAGTGACGACCGATGGCATTCTATGAATTGCGTCAATACAAGGTGAAGCCGGGCAAACTGGCCGAGTGGATCAAGATCATGGAAGAGGAGATCATTCCCTTCCAAGTCTCCAAAGGCATGGTGATCTGCGGCAGCTTCGGCGGCGAGGAGGACGAGTCCGTCTACGTTTGGCTGCGGCGTTTCGAGAGCGAAGAACAGCGCAAGGAACTCTACGCCGCGGTCTACGAGACCGACTATTGGAAGAACGAGATGGGACCGCGCGTGCCGGACTATCTCGATCGCGAGCAGAACGTGGTGACACGGATCATTCCAACGTCGAAATCGACGATGCAGTAAGGGCTCGAGAGGCGGCGCGGGGCGAGAAGCGTTCGCCTTGCGCCGATCGCCTCAATAACGTCGCTTCAAAGCATAAGCGACCGGTAGTTCGATCCAGAATCGGCTGCCGTGTCCAACCTCGGATTCGAAGCCGATCCGGCCTTCCATCTGTTCCACCATTTGCTTGGATATGGTC
>JAYPOZ010000237.1:0-1920 GCA_038131165.1 Rickettsiales bacterium
GGTTCAAATAAGCGGCCAGCACGCCAAACGCATCGGAAAGCCAGTAGCTCCATCCGGCGACGAATTCGAACTTCTGGGCCCCGGTTAGGCTGCGCGACCAAGGCCGCATATGGCGCCAGTGCTTGCGGATGATCTGCATTGCGCCGACTGCCCAGCGGTGACGCTGGGTCTTGAACGCGCGGAATGTATCGGGCAACAGCCCCCATCCGTAGCGGCGATTGGTGTACTGCGCGCCGTAGCCCGCTTCGAACAGCCGCAATCCGAGTTCCGTATCCTCCGTAATGGTATCGGTGTGCCAGCCGCCGACCTCCTCGAACGCGCTCCGCCGGATGAGCAGCATCGTCCCGTGCGCGATGGCGGCGTTCATTTCGTTCCGCTGCACCATTCCGATATCGAAAAAGCCGGCGTATTCGGCGTTCATCACCGTCTTGAACAGGCTCTCTTCGCCATCGCGATGGTCCTGCGGCGCCTGGACGAGAGCCAGCTTCGGGTCGGCGAATAGGGGAACGAGGTCCCGCAGCCACGAAGCGTCCACGACGTAGTCCGCATCCAGCAACGCAATGATTTCCGCAGCCGGGTCGACCTCTGCCATCGCTTGGTTGAGCGCGCCCGCCTTGAAGCCGGAGACCGCCGGAAGGTTGACGAATTTGAACCGCGCCCCGAGGCGGGCGCAATGTGTCTCGATGGGCCGCCAGAAGGCTTCATCCGGCGTGTTGTTGACGATCACCAGCACTTCGAAGCGCGGATAATCGAGCCTGGCCGCGGCATTCAGGGTCTCGATCAGCATCGCGGGGTTCTCGCGATACGCCGGAATTTGAACCGAGACCATGGGGAGAACGTAGTCGGGCAGCGCTGTGGCCGCTGATCGGACAAGGCGTGCCGGGCGCCGTCCCAACGTCACGTCCGCGACTTCGTGCACCTTTATTAAGGTCATGGCGGTCAGCGGAATCATCAGGAGAAACCCGAGAGCCCAGGCAAACGCCGAGCCGAAATTCAGATAATTCTCTATCGGATACATGGCTGCCAGTGCGACGCCCGCGGACAAGGCGTTCGCGGCTACGGAGACCGCGAGTGCGTGCAGCAGGGTCGGCTTTATCCAGCAGAGCGCGAGCAGGCTGACGGCAAGTCCGATGCCCAGGGCCAGGATCATGCGGGTCGAAAACATCTCGTCCCGGATGATGCCGTCGAGCGAAAACTTCGGATTGCCGTCGGCGTCGAAGATGCCCCAATAGGCACCGACGCTTCCTTCCCGGGTTTTCCAGGGCTGGTCAAATGCCTCGATTACGTTGAACGAAATACCGCGCGCCGTCGCCTCGTCGACGAAGCGGCGGATGATATCCGCCTGCAGCAGAGTGCCCGGATCGGCCGCCCGCATGTTATAACCGCGGCTCGGCCATCCGAATTCAGCGATTACGACCCGCTTCCCCGGATAGGCCGTCCGCAGCGCGGCGTAGCGCTCGAACGTGTAGGCAATGGCGTGACGGGCGTCGATACCCTCCCAATAGGGTAGGATATGGGCGGCAATGAAATCGACCTCGCGCACGAGCTCCGGATACTTCAGCCAGATATCCCAGGTCTCGCCGGTACTGACGGCTTTGCGGACCTTGCGGCGGACCGTTCTGATGTGGCGGATCAGTTCGGCCACGCTCAGTTCCTCGCGCAAGATCGTCTCGTTTCCGACGATGACGGACCGCACATTGGCATGGCGGTTCGCGGTGGCGATCGCGTGTGCGATCTCTTCGCGGTTGGCGGCCTCGTCGGCGCCGATCCAGGCACCGGCGGTCACGGTCAGATTATGCTGTGCGGCGATTTTTGGGATTTCCAAATTTTGCCCGCCGGCCGAGTACAGTCGAATTGCCCCAGTCACCGAAGCCATGACCGTCATGGCCTCATCGATCCTTTTTCGGCTGGCCTCGTCGA
>JAYPOZ010000238.1:0-1905 GCA_038131165.1 Rickettsiales bacterium
ATCAGGCGGAAGCGGCCAATCTCGCCAAATCTGAATTTCTCGCCAATATGAGCCACGAACTCCGAACGCCGCTTAACGCGATTCTGGGGTTTTCGGAAATTCTCGAACGCGAAACATACGGCCCGCTGGGATCGGAACGGTACCTTGAATACGCCAAGGACATCAGGGTGTCAGGCGAACATCTACTCGATCTGATCAACGATGTTCTTGACGTCGCCCGGATCGAAGCGGGAGCTCTCAAACCTGAACTGGGCGAGGTCGAGATCGCAAAGGTCATCGAAGCCTGCAGGACAATGACGGAGAATCGGGCCCTGCGCGGCGAAATCTCAGTCGAATGCGATATTCCGGACGACTTTCCCCTGCTGCGTCTCGACAGGCGGATGACCCGCCAGATCCTGCTTAATCTTATGTCGAACGCCCTCAAATTTACGCCGGCCAGCGGCAGCGTCAGAGTATCTGCGAAACGCGAGGCTGACGGCGGCGCGACGCTGCGGGTAACCGACACGGGCATCGGCATCGCTCCCGAGCATCTGGATCTGGTCGTCCAGCCCTTCAAACAGGTGGAAAACGCAATGCAGCGGTCTTACGACGGATCGGGGCTCGGTCTCTATCTGACCAAGACCATGGCGGAGCTTCAGGGCGCCACGATGAAGATCGAGAGCGAACTCGGCCGCGGCACGACCGTCACCATCCACTACCCGGATCACACAATCGCCCGGGGAGCTACAGAGAACCGTTAGACGGACCGGTCGACGTCAGACAACCGGCGCGTACAGATCGTCCAGGGACGTGGGCGCCGGCAGAAATCCTTCCTCGACCAGATGGCGCATGAACGTCTCCAGATGCGCCCGGTTGAGCTCCAGCCCGTAAGGCCAGGGGTCCCCTCCGAATACCCGATCCATCTCCTCGACATCGTCGGCCAGCCACGGCGTCATGTACATCATCGCGCCGGTATAGCGCATCTGTTCCTGCGCCTTCCGTTTCGACTCCTCGAACGCCTCGAACAGACTCTTCGCAAGCCAGGGGTTCTCGCGATAGAGCGATTCACGCATTACGACGGTATGCATGATCGGAAATATCCCGGTACGGCCAAACCAGTCCTGCTCGGCCTCGCGGAAATTCGGAATCAACCGCTCGATATGCTCGCAGGTCCGATAGGTCCTGGGCTGGCGCGCCGCCATGATCGCATCGATCTCACCGCCTTCGAGCGCGTCGGCCAGGGTATCGAACCGTTCCAGAGGCGACAGGTCGACGTCGCGAGCAGGCATCACGTCGGACGCGGTGGGCTTGCGGGGTACGTCGACGCCGCCCTCGACCCAGCGGATCGTGTCGGTATCCACACCGTATTCGTCGCGCAGGATGCCGCGCATCCAGACGCCGGCAGTTTGCCGGTATTCCTGGATGCCGACCCGTTTCCCTTCCAGATCCTTAGGTGTTTCGATGCCCGACTTCCGATTGATGAAAAAATTGCCGTGGCGAAACACGCGCGACGGAAAAACGGGAATGGCGACAAACGGAAAGGCCTCGCCGCCGGCCAGCGCCCGGCTTCTCCTGGTCGTGTAAAGCGACAGCGACATCTCCGAAACATCGAATGCCTCGCGCTCCGCCATGTCGACGAAGATGGAATGAACCGGGATGCGGGTTTCGTACTCGACCGTGACGCCTTCGAGCTTTACGGCGCCATAGCGCAACGCTTCGATCCGGTCGTACGGACCGCTTGCGATATGGAGGAACAGTTCCGACATCTCGCCCGCCCTCCTCAGGCCGCGTCGAGCCTGGCGGCCTGCTGATGCTCGCCCAGCACCGTCGTGCGCCGTAGTAGTCGCCGCTCGCCTTCGGAAAAATCCGTCCGCGCATGATTGACGCAGCGATTGTCCCACATCACGAAATCGCCCGGCGTCCAGA
>JAYPOZ010000239.1:0-1857 GCA_038131165.1 Rickettsiales bacterium
GTGCCCTCGTGGGCTTGAATATGACTTTCCCGCACCTGCTCGAAGGGTTTGGTTATCCGGGGCAGGTCTTCGGCGGAAATACCGATCCCCGTATCGATTACCTCCACCGTCCCGCCATCGACGTCGGATCCGGAGATGCGCACCGTGACCGCGCCGTCCGACGGGGTAAACTTTATGGCGTTGGAGAGCAGGTTCAGCAGCACCTGGCGAATGCGCAACTCGTCACCCACCACGTGAACGGGCGCATCCTTCGCCTTGATATCCAGCCGAAGTGCCTTTGCTTCCGATCTCTCCCGCATCATCCGAACGGCCGTGGCCGCGAGTTGCCGAAGGTCAAGCTGTGTTTCCTGAAGGTCCAGCTCGCCTGCCTCGACCCGCGAAATATCGAGAATATCGCTGATCACACGCAAAAGGTGCTCACCCGAAGCGATGATGTCCTCCGCATATTCCGAGCGCCTTTCCTCGGTCATGCCATCGATATGCCGCCGTGCGATCACCTGCGCGAAGCCGATGATGCTGTTCAGCGGGGTGCGCAACTCGTGGCTCATATTGGCGAGGAACTCGGACTTCGAACGGTTTGCCAGTTCCGCCTGCTCCTTCGCCTCGAACAGAGCGACCTCGAAACTCTTCCGCTCCGTGATATCGATTCCGATCGTGACCGTCGCGCCGTTTGCAATCGTTTCCTCGTTCACGAGAACCCAGCGGCCGTCCTGGCGCTGTATTTCAAAGGGCGTCCCCGGCGTCTTATGCCGCGCGATACGCTCTTGAAACCACTCCTCTTCCCGGCCTTGGGCCTCGGGGAAAAGGCCCTTCTCCAAAGCCGCTCGAACATAAGTCTCGAACAGCGTTCCCGGTGCGCCGGCATGGATCACCGCTTCGTTGATCTTGCGCCATTCATTGTTGCAAATGATCAATCGGTCGTCAGGGCCCCACAGCGCGAACTGTTCCGACAGCTGCTCGATGGACGACGCGACGGCTTCCAAGCTCATTTCCGCCTGCACCCGCGCCGTAATATCGCTGCCGATCCCCCGATATCCCTTGAAATCGCCCGCCACATCAAAGACCGGAACACCGCTGGAGACGAGCCATTGATCGCCTTCCGGCCCCTTTCTCAAATACGCGAAATTCCGATAGGGCTCGCGCCGTGCAAGGGTATTTAGATGGGCCTGCCAGACCTCGGGAGATACGGATTCCGGAACGCCGATATCCTCGCGCGTCTTCCCGTAATGCCATTCCGGCGGCACGCCGGTAATTTCCTCGACGCTTGGGGAAAAATAGGTGAAACGCAGTTCCTCGTCCATCTCCCAAAACCAATCGGAGGACGCGCTGGCGAAATCGCGAAACCGGGCCTCGCTACGGCGCAGGTCCGATTCGAAGTTCTCCCGCTCCGTGATATCGCGCCGAACGACCAGGCGCCCATCGCTCTCGGTCTTCAAAACATCCACTTCGACGATCCGCCCGTTCGCCGTCGCGCTGCGAATCGGGCGGCCCGATTCACGCTGATGGCGCAGTCGGTCTTCGACGGAGATCATGGCGCCGGGCCATCCGGTCGTCCGGCGAATGCCCAGTTTCTCCCGCTGCCGCAGTTGCTCCTCGAACGTAATGCCCGGCTTTAGAATGGCCTGCAAATCCTCCCGGCCTTCGAGAAACGCCGGGTTCACGTAGACCAGCCGGTCGGCGGAATCGTAAAGCGCAATCCCGTCCGGCACCCTATCCAAGGCTTCCTGCAACAAACGGCCAGCCTCGGCGCTTTGCTCCATCAGGGCAAACTTCCGGCGCCATCCAAGGGCGACAAATGCGGATACAGCACAAATCGCAACCGCCGCCATGGCGATGTGCCAGAGCCGATAGCCCGAG
>JAYPOZ010000240.1:0-499 GCA_038131165.1 Rickettsiales bacterium
CTCAACTCAGTGGTAACGGGCGGCGAGACGGGATCGGCCAAGCGGGTCTGTCCTTGTTATGGGTGCACCTGAAACGGAGGGACTGAATGACGGCAGACGATAGGTGATCCTACACTGGAATGAAAGCACCTCCGGGACTGAATCTAGGGTGCGTGATTCACCTGCTTGAGGCACAGAACCACCTGATCCCGGGAGGTCGGCTTGGCAATAAAGCCGGGCCAATCCACGCCGGTGTCGGTGATCCGCGAGCGCAGGGAGACATCGGCGCTCCAAAGAAAGATCGGGGTTTTGGCGTTCTTCGGGGTCCGGCTTTGAATTTCCTAGGCTGTGGCAATGCCGTCTTTGCCCGGCATGTGGATGTCCATTAAGATCATGTCGTAAGCGTTCTTGGTCGCGAGAGCGATCGCTTCATCGCCGTTCTCCGCGCGTTACACGGTGCAGCCCAAATCTCTGAGCACGGTCTCGGCCACGTCGAGGTTCGTATCAATATCATCGACCA
>JAYPOZ010000240.1:561-1831 GCA_038131165.1 Rickettsiales bacterium
CTGAGCTGGAGACGGCTTGGGTCCAAAAGGCTGCTGGTGCTCCGGGCGTTGTCAGCGACCACGTCGAACAGGAAGGTGGCGGTGAAGGTGCTGCCCACGTCGACTTCGGACTCGACCGTAATATCGCCGCCCATGGAGAGGGTAATGTTCCGCGCGATGTTGAGCCCCAGCCCGGCGCCGCCGAACATCCTTGAAATCGAACTATCCGCCTGACTGAAGGGCTCGAATATATTGGCCAGTTTATCCTCAGGAATGCCGACGCCTTCATCGCTGACGGCAATGCTGACTTTCAGACGGCCATTGGCGGCCTACTCCACGGTGGAGGACAGGCTCACCTTGCCGCCCTGGCCAAACTTAATGGCGTTTGAGAGAAGGTTATACAGAACCTGCCGGAAGCGCGTGGCATCACCGTATAGATTATAGTTCGCCGTATGGAAGTTGGTTTCGATGGTGACATGATTCTCCTCGGCCTGCGCCTGAAAGGCGGACGGGAAGTTTTGCAGCTCTTCCGACAAGGAGAAATGCACATTCTCCAGCTCGAACTGATCGGCCTGAATCTTCGACAGGTCCAGGATATTGTTGATCAGCCGCAGCAGATGCATGCCGGAACCGCGGATCTTCATGGCGTAGTCGTCGAGCGAGTCCCGGTCATGGTCCTTAGCGAGGCCGATTTCGATCATCTCGGAAAAGCCGACCACGGCGTTCAGCGGCGTCCTAAGTTCGTGGGACATGTTGGCCAGGAAGTCCGATTTAACCCGCGCTAGCTCCTCGGCCTCTTCCTTGGATTCTTTCAGAGAATTTGTCCGGGCGACGATATCCTGCTGCATTTTATTAAACGCGTTGACCAGGACGGCCACCTCGTCATTCCCCTCGGTCGGGATGGGCTTGTAATTATATTTGCTGCCGAGGGTCGCCGCCGCGTCGGTCAGCCGGTAAATCGGCGAGAGCACAGCGCGATTGAAGAACCGGTAGATCACCACCGACCACCCGACCGCCAGCACAATTAGAACGATGAAGGATATCTTGAGAATGGTTTCGTTCTTTTCGAATTCAACCTCGGAAAGGCTCAGCAGTCTGTTCTCTTCGGCATTGAAATCGTTCAACTCTCGGCGGAGTGTGTCCATAAATTCACGGCCGACATTGCTGGAAACAATCTTAAGCGCATCGGGCAGGCGGCCGCTCTTGGCCAGGTCAATGGTGTTTTCCAGCTCCGTCGTCTTCCGGACCACAAGGGTCTGAATTCGGGACAGGCGTTTCTGCTGGTCCGGTT
>JAYPOZ010000241.1:0-1750 GCA_038131165.1 Rickettsiales bacterium
GGCTGGGATAGCGAAAAAAAGGGAGTAGTCGAACAGATGCGGCGCGTAAGCACGGAAGACCTCCTGGACGACGAAGGTCGTATAAGCGCCCAGCATCACCATCTCGCCGTGGGCCATGTTGATGACACCCATCACACCAAAGGTAATGGCGAGGCCAATGGCCGCAAGCAGCAAAACGGAGCCGAGGCTGACGCCTTGGAATAAGTTCTGGACCATGCCCCACATCGCGGCACTACGCTCCGCTTTTTCAAGAACCTTGCCGATCGCCTCGCGCACCGATGCATCGGCTTCGACGAAACTGCCGTCGGATTTCTGTGCCATACGGGCGCTCAAAAAACTGCGGATCGCGGGGTCAGAATACGCGCTAAGGGTAGAGACGGCGGTCATCCGAACCGCCGCTTCCGTCCCATGCAGCAACTGCACCGCAGCCAAGGCGCGCTGCATATGCTCCTTCACGGTCGCATCCGGTTCCGAGGCGACCGCCTGTTCAAGCGGGCCCATCATCGCCGCTGCTCGGGATTTGAACACCGCATCGGCAGCGGAAATCCGTCTCGCGGGATCCTTATGCTGCAGACTCAACCCGCCGATGGCGCCTTGTAATATTTTACGCAGTCGATTGTTGATCCGAATGTTTTTCAGGTCGGACTTCACAATTCCCTCGAGTGCAGTGCCCGTTATAGGGTGGACGCCAGTGAATATCTCGCCTTCCTTGGTTCCGACGACGACGGAGCCGTCCGATTTACGTTGAAAGAGGTTGCGCGACAGCATGGCTTCGAGAATGGCGGCAGCGCGGGAATCTCCTGTTGCTGCCAGCGCTTCGATGGCTTGCGCCTTTTTTTTGAAGCTTTTCGCGCCGAGCTCCGAGACGAGCTTCCCAAGCGCCGTGTCGTCAGTTTCCGCTGCGGTGGGAGCGGCGAGCGACACCATCAGGACGATTGCGAGAATGCGCAGAACTGCGACCAGATATTGAATACCGCTCAAGCGTGGTGTGCATGTTTGTTATTGGCTCGAAAGGGGAGGGGCGGGTGCCCGGTGGAAAAAGGGAGGACGGGCACCCGACCGCGATTGACCCTTGTTTAGTTGGTCATGAAGCTCGGCTTAACGCAGTTGCCGCAGACCCAAGGATAGGTCCAGTCGGCGGTAAGCTTCTTGCTTTCCGGAATGAAATCGCTCCAGGCATCGCCGACCACGAGGCCGTCGGTGCTCCAGACCGTCTCAAACTGACCGTCGGCCTGAACCTCGCCGATCAGAACCGGCTTAGAGAGGTGATGGTTCGTGTTCATTACGGCCATACCACCGGTCAGGTTCTTGACCTTCTGACCGTACATGGCCTGACGGACCGCATCGACATTCGTGGTTCCGGCCTGCTTTACGGCTTGGACCCACATGTTAAAGCCAATGTAATGCGCTTCCATCGGATCGTTGGTGACGCGCTTCTTATCCTTGATGAATGCGTGCCATTTCTTGATAAAAGCCGCGTTTTCCGGCGTGTCGACGCTCATGAAGTAATTCCAAGCGGCGAGGTGGCCTACCAACGGCTTAGTGTCGAGGCCCGCGAGTTCTTCCTCGCCGACCGAGAAGGCGACGACCGGAATGTCTTCGGCCTTGATGCCTTGGTTGGCGAGTTCCTTATAGAACGGCACATTAGCGTCTCCGTTGATGGTAGAGACGACCGCGGTCTTCTTGCCTTCACCCGCGAATTTCTTCACTTCGGCAACGATGGTCTGCCAATCGGAATGACCGAACGGCG
>JAYPOZ010000242.1:0-1234 GCA_038131165.1 Rickettsiales bacterium
GACGCATGGCTGATGGGCCGACACTTACCCAGGGCCTGATCCGGCTTATCCACGAAAAGCCGGTTTCTGCGGACGATCTGGAGAAAGCCGCGCTTTTCACGCTGGATGCGGTCGCCAATGCAATCGCCGGACGGAACAGCGATCCAGGGCGCCGCCTGACCGAGTGGTCTGTTGGCCGGAATGGCGATGCCGGTCGACGGGCGTTCCTGATGGGGGCGCTCACCCATATTCTTGAAGTCGACGACATTCACCGGGCATCCGTTGTGCATACCGGGTGCGTAACGGTGCCCGCTGCATTTGCTCTGGCCGTGGAGCACGAGGTTTCGGGGGAGACTTTCCTGAAATCGGTTCTCTACGGTTTTGAGGCAACGTGCCGCGTCGGCATGGCGGTGGGACCGGCGCATTACCGTATCTGGCACAACACGGCGACCTGTGGCCCCTATGGCTCTGCAATGGTGGCTGCGACTATTCTGGGTCTGGATGACGATCAGACGATGAATGCGCTGGGCAATGCGGGAACGCAGTCTGCCGGGCTTTGGGAATTTCTCGCGACAGGCGCGATGAGCAAGCATCTGCATGCCGGCCGGGCGGCTGAAGCTGGCGTTGTCGCTGCTGAGCTGGCGGCGCTTGGTTTCACAGGTCCGCCGGCGATCCTTGAAGGCCCTGCCGGTTTCTTTGCAGGAGCCTGTCCCGATCCGGATCCGGATGCGGTGCTGCGCAACCCCGATGCACCCTGGCAGGTTCACCTGACATCGATCAAACCCTGGCCGTCCTGTCGCCACACACATCCTGCGATCGATGCGGCCCTTGATATCGCCGCGCGGATCGAAAACCGTGAGATATCGGCTGTTGAGGTCGAAACATATTCAGCGGCGGTCGATGTCTGCGACCGGCCGGTCGCGAATAGCGAATACGAAGGGAAATTTTCGATCCAGCACTGCGTAGCGGCGGCCCTCCAGAGGGGCAAGGTCGATTTCCCGGCTTTCGGGGAAGACGCGCGGGCGAGGGCGGCGGCGCTCGCTGAAACAGTGAAGGTATCGCCGGGAGAACCTTTTCTAAGTGCTTATCCCACTGCCTGGGGCGCTTCGGTAAAGGTCGATTTCGCGGACGGAACCTCGCTTGCGACCGTCAGGGAAGAATGCCGCGGAGACCCGGAGGCAGCCCTTTCGGCGGACGAGATGGTCGAAAAGGCGCAGTATCTGATGCGCCATGGCGGGATCAACGATTCCTCCGA
>JAYPOZ010000242.1:1244-1738 GCA_038131165.1 Rickettsiales bacterium
TCCGTCGTGATCGACGATATCTTGAGCATGACCAAAGGGGCCGCGCCCCCTGACCTTGCCGGCATCCTGTCAGCGCGCTGACTTATTACGGCTGCGTCCCTTCTTCGCCGTAATGACGATGGCGGTGGTAACGAGTGCCGCACCGGTAAGATTGATGAGGAACTCGAGCGGCCAGAAACTGGCGGCGCCTCCGGCAATTAGAACAGGATACAGCCAGAAGGGGATAGGCCCCTCCGAGTAGCGCTGGACAAGCGTCGTAAACGCATAAATGCCAAAAAGACTGAAAAACCCGATCTGGATGACCTGCCAGAAATCGCCGCCGACCAGCGGCGTGTAGGCAAAAATCAGAGGCACGATATAAAGGCCCTTGGCAATCTTCCAGGATTCGAACCCCGTCGCCATCGGTCGCGACCCAGCTATCCCCGCCGCGGTGAAGGCGGCAAGACAGACGGGAGGGGTCACGTTCGAATCCTGGCTGAGCCAGAAAATAATCA
>JAYPOZ010000243.1:0-1718 GCA_038131165.1 Rickettsiales bacterium
AGCGCATCCGAGCCGCCGCCCGCTTCGGTCAGGGCCATCATGCCGATGGTCTCGCCGGCCAGAATCGGCGGCACGTACTTCATTACCTGTTCAACGGTACCGGCCGAGTAAATGCATTGCGGGCAAGTCGAGCCCTGCTGGTTGTTGCAGGCGGCGAAGCGCACGTCGTTTCGCGCCAATTCTTCCGTCACCGTCGCCGCCGCGACATATCCCAGGTCTGTACCTCCGACCGATTCCGGGAACACCGCGCCATAGAACCCGGCCGCTCCCGCCTTCTTCACCAACTCACGCGGAAAGACGCCGCTACGCTCGATCTCGTCCATCACCGGGTTGACCTCGGTTTCCATGAAACGGATCACGCTGTCGCGGATCGCGGTCACCTCTTCCGGCAGCAATTCATCCATCGAATTATTTCCTTTCACTTTGAAACGGGATTGCGCAAACCGTGTCAGGACGGTTCAAAAAAGCCTTTACCCGTCTTTTGCTGATCGAATAGATCGTACGCTTCCTCCGCCTGATCCAGCGTCCATTTATGTGTGAAGAGACTGTCGATGTCGATCTTGCGGTCGGCGATGAAGCGCGCACAGTCGGCCTGTCCCACCTTCGAGAAGGTTTGGTGCCCGATCAGCGTCGTCTGACGGCGGATCAATTCCGGCAGCACCTCGAAGGTAACGTCGCCGCCGACGCCGACGAGCGCCGCCGTACCAAAGATACGGGTGCTGAGAACGGTATTGCGCCGGGCCTCCGACGAGGAGGTGCAGTCGATCGCCTTATCGGCACCTTCTCCGTGCGTGAGATCCCGGATCGCCTGAACGGGATCATCGGCGGCCGGATCGATCACTGCGTCGGCCCCTCTGGCGAGCGCCATTTCACGGCGTTCCGCCGACAGGTCGACGGCGATCACCCTGGCACCCATGGCGGCGGCGAGCTGAGTTCCCGACAGGCCAACCGGTCCTTGCCCGAAGATTGCGATGGTTTCGTCGCCCTCGAGATTGACCCGTTTGAGCGCGCCATAGGCGGTACCTGTTCCGCAGGCGATGGCTGCGCCCGATTGAAAGGAGATTTCGTCCGGCAGCGGCACCACCGTGTGCGCCGGCACCTTCATGTACTTGGCGTGAGCGCCGTGGCCGCCGCGGTTGCCGTAGACGATTGGACCCTCGACGCAGCTCTGCGTCCAACCGGTTTTGCAGTGGCGGCAGTGTCCGCAACCGTCGTAATGATGGTCCATGACCCGCTGGCCGACCCGGGCCTCGCTCTCGGTAACGGCGGAACCGACTTCGGCGACGATACCGCATGGCTCATGCCCGGCAATCACCATGGTTGCTTCGGTAATCGCATCGGCTGCGCGTCGATAAGCCCCGAGATCCGTTCCGCACATGCCGGATGCCTTGATTTCCAGGATGACTTCGCGCGGGCCCGGTGTCGGATCGGGAAAGTCCCGCAACTCCAACTTCTTGTCGCCGGTAAAAACGATTCCCTTCATCGCATGTCTCCCTTCAGAAAATGCAGTTTCTAGTGCTCATCTGTCGTTGACACCAATGCGTCGACGGCGGTAACGCCCCCGCCTTCCGGCATCACGATCAGCGGATTGATTTCGAACTCCGCGACGGTCGGCATGGCGAGAAACATGTCTCCGAATCTGACGGCCGCTTCGACGAGAGCATCGATATCGGCGCGCGGCGCGCCTCTAAAGCCTTCCAGCAGGGTCCAGAGTTTTA
>JAYPOZ010000244.1:0-1691 GCA_038131165.1 Rickettsiales bacterium
CATTACTTCACCCAGGTCCTGCCGACCGAAGCGGACCGCGAAAAATTCCTGAGAGACGAAATTCCCGCGGGATATTTCGGCGAAGCGTCGGACGCCGCCGACCTCAGTGTCTACCTCTGTTCGCCCCGCGCCCGCTACATCACGGGGCAACGCCTCTACGTCAACGGCGGGCACGATAGATCGATCTGAGGGGTCAGCCCACCGCGTCCTCCAGCACCATCGCGGCGCATTTCTCGCCGATCATGATGCAGGGGATGTTGGTGTTGCCGCTTGGCATGGTCGGCATGATCGAGGCGTCGGCGATCCGCAGCCCTTCGATCCCGCGCACCCGGAGGCGCTCGTCGACCACGGCCCGGTCGTCCTGACCCATCCGGCAGGTGCCGACCATGTGGTGGGTGATCTGCCCCGTCTCCCGGATGAACTTCAGGATGTCCTCGTCGCTCTGGACATCGCGGCCGGGCTGCAACTCTTCGGCGATGGTCTCGCCCATCGGCGGGGCCTCGACGATCTCGCGGGCGCGGCGGACGGCGGCGATCGAGGTCATGCGGTCGCCCGGCGTCTGCAGGAAACGGAAGTCGATGGCGGGCGGGTCCCTGGGATCGGCGGAGCGGATATGGATGCTGCCCGTGCTCTCGGTACGCTGGACGTGGGAATACATGAAAAATCCCTCGACCGGCGACATGCGGCGGCTCCGCCCCTCCCGCATCTCGGTCAGGTAGGGGGCCACAACCATCATGATATCGGGGTTTTCGAGCTCGGGGCGGGAGCGCGTGAAGACGCGTACCGTACCGATGCCCTGCGAGATGAACCCTTCCCGAAACAGGCTGAAACGCAGGATTTCCAGCATCAGCCGCCAGCCCTGGCCGCGCTTCGCGATGGAGATGCCCGGCCTGTTGAATCGCCATTTCAGAATGGCGCCGTAGTGGTCGCGCATGCTCTCGCCGACGCCGGGCAGCTCGTGTACCGGAGCGATCCCGTGCTTCGCGAGCACTTCCGGGTCGCCGATTCCCGAGAGTTCGAGCAATTTCGGAGAGTTCGCGGTGCCGCAGGAGACGATAACTTCCCGCCCCGCGCGGGCTTTCTCGACCCGTCCGTTGCGCACGTAGCGGACGCCGACGCACCGCTTGCCTTCGATGAGAAGCGCGCTCGCTTCCGCACCAGAGAGAATCGTCATGTTGGGACGCTTGCGGGCCGGCTCGAGATACTGGGTCGCCGTGCTCTGGCGCAGGCCGTGCTTCACTGTTTGCTGCGCCATTGCGACGCCTTCCTGTGTGACGCCGCTGTAATCGGCGTTGTAGGGAATGCCGACCGTCTTGGCGGACTCGATAAACAGATCGTAGAACGGCGATATTTTCGACGCCTCGATGACCCGAACCGGCCCCGACCGGCCACGGTATTCATCGTCGCCGATTTCGTTGATGGCGCTCGACCCGCCGAGAATCTTGCCGCGCGGGACGTAGATCTGCCGGTTGCCGTGGCCCTCGTGCGCTTCCGACTGGTAGCGCCAGTTCGCGGCCGGATTGTCGACCAGGAACGCGGTGCCCGCCGGGGGGCGGGTCCAGATATATCCGGCTCCTTTCTCTCCCGCTTCCAGGCAAAACACCGTGTACCTGCCGTTCTCGCTGAGGCGTCCGGCGGCCGCCCCCCCGCCGGAGCCCGATCCGACGACGACGTAATCGTAGGTATCCGAA
>JAYPOZ010000245.1:0-1689 GCA_038131165.1 Rickettsiales bacterium
TGTAAAGGTCGTCCGGAGCGAAATTCGATGTCGCAATCACAACGACTCCGGCCTCGAAGAATCCTTCGAAAAGTCGGCCCAGCATCATGGCGTCGGCGATATTGTTGACGTGGAACTCGTCGAAACACAAAAGCGATGATTTTCCGGCAATCTCGCGGGCGATGCGAGGCAGCGGGTCCACTTCGTTCGTTTGTTTTTCGGGGGACTTGCGCCACGCGTGAATCGTGTCGTGCACTTCGATCATGAATTCGTGGAAATGAACCCGGCGCTTGCTGGCGACCGGGGCGCCGTCGAAGAACAGATCCATCAGCATCGATTTGCCGCGCCCGGCGGGGCCAAAAATATAAAGGCCGCGCGGGATAGTTTTCGAGCGGCCGCCAAGGCCCAACCGCGCCATCCAGCCATTGCCGTTGCGCTCCGGCGTATAACCGTTCAGTGCGTCGTGAACCTGTTGAAGGCGCTCCGCCGCGGCGGCTTGGAGCGGGTCTTCCTGGATGTCGCCTTCATTGCGCAAGGCGCGATATGCCGTAAGGGGACCGTCATTCATTATGGTACGGTGGAGAACTCAGAGCGCTAAAAACGATAATTAACAGTGACCAGTACGTCATGCGAAATATAGTCGTCGGCGGTGAACTGTGTCCCGATGGACGATTTGCCGGAGTCGACTTCGCCGAGATTGGCAAACCGATATCCCAAATCCGCATCCCAGCGCTTCGCAAACCGCCAGGTCACGCCAGCGAGCGCCCCCCAGGCGAAGTTATGCTTCCGATTCTCATATGCTTCCTCGTCGCCGGTCGTCAAATTGTCCCGGTCCACCTGAGAATGATGCTGTGCCCACCCGATGGAGCCGCCGAGGTAGGGCGTGAAATCGGAATTATTGCGGAACTCGTAGGCCACATTGACCAGACCGCTCAAGGTCGCGAGGTTGTTTTCGTACCCCTGTACCGGGGTACCAGTATCTCTGAGATCGTGATCGAAGCGGAAACGGTAGGCGATCTCGATCTCGGTACGGATCGGCAAGGATTTCCAACGATAGCCAAGGACGGCGCCCGCGCCTGCGGTCAAATCGGTGTCGTTGTTAACTTGTAGAGCGCCGGTAAAGCCGGTCGCAGCCGTGTCTTGTACTTCGCTATAGGCGCCGATAATGCGAAATCCGAGATAGTGCCCATGCTCGCCGTTGCCGGCCCACGCGACCGGCACCGCGCCCAAAAGCACGCCTAAGGCGGCCACAATCCTTAGCCAAGAACGCTGCATTGTCTCCCTCTCAGCCGAGGTGCGGCATATTATTGTTAAGTGCCCTCGGTCTTGATAGCAGACATTTATGCAAAACCGTTGCCAGTGTGTCGAGGAAATTTGTGTTGATGCACGCAGATCGACATCTTTCTTGCATGGCACATAGAGGTGCTGAAAGAGGCGCCGAACCTCTGATTTATGCGGTAGTGAGAGGGAGCAGCGGATCGTGAGCAGGGTCACACGCAGACGGATATTGATGGCGGGGTTGGCCGCACTCCTGCCCATGGGGGCGGCGTTTGCCGCATTGCCCCGAAATCCGGATATCGTAATCGTCGGCGCCGGTATGGCCGGCCTTGCGGCGGCGCAAGCGCTGCGTCGAGCAGGCTTCAGTATCGCGGTTCTGGAAGCGCGATCCCGCATTGGCGGTCGTGCCTATACCGAACGGGATAGTTTCGG
>JAYPOZ010000246.1:0-1664 GCA_038131165.1 Rickettsiales bacterium
GAAATCGACGCCAACACGAATCCCATTCGAGAGCGGCTGACGGGCGGTCTGCCGCGGATCGAGGCGGGAATCATGGCGTTGCCGGAGGGACCGGGATTGGGCGTGGAGCCCGATTCGGATATCCTGCGGGAATTCGCAAGGACGTAATTCGAGGGGTAAATGCCATGAGAATCAACGCGAACGGAATTCAGCTGAACTACGAAGCGACGGGCCCGGCGGACGCCCCCATCGTGGTGATGAGCCATTCATTGGCCGCGACCCATGCCATGTGGAATCCGCAGATGGAGGCCCTCAAGGACTACCGGGTCCTCCGCTACGACATGCGGGGACACGGCGCGTCCGACGCGCCGGACATGGATTACTCGATCGACATGCTGGCGGACGATCTGTTCGGCCTGATGGACGCGCTCAAGATCGACAAGGCGCATTATATCGGCCTGTCGATGGGCGGCATGATCGGGCAAACCGCCGCCTTGAAGGATCAGAGCCGATTCCTGTCGCTTGCGCTCTGCGACACGTCGAGCCGCATTCCGCCGGAGATGCGCGGCGCCTGGGACGAGCGGATCGCCGACGCACGGAGCGGCGGCATGGAGCCGCTGGTCGAAGCCACGATGGCGCGCTGGTTTTCCGCCGAATTTATGGAGAACGATCCGGAGACATCAAACTGGGTGCGCGACATGATCCGCAACACGAAGGTTTCCGGTTTCTGCGGGTGCTGCCGCGCCATTCAGGGCCTCGACCTGACCGACCGGATTTCCGCGATCACGGTGCCGACACAGATGATCGTCGGCGAGGACGATCCCGGCACGCCGGTCGCCGCCCACGAAGTGATGCACGAGAAGATCGAGGGCTCGGAACTGGTGGTCCTGCCGAACGCGCTGCATTTCGCGAATGTCGAGCAGAAGGACGCCTTCAACGACGCTTATACAAACTTCCTCGGCAGGCACAGTTAGACCATCGCGGGGACTATTATTCCCCGCCCTTTTCATAAATCGCCATTCCGGGTGGCCGCGCCGCGGACTCCGGAATGAGCGCCCGATAGAGATCGTCGCCATGACAGCTCAAACATCCCTCTGGCGGGCCTTCACGCCGTCCAGCCCGAAGTTCGAAACCCTCGAGGGCGACGTTGAGACCGACGTCGCGATCATCGGGGCCGGATTTACCGGGCTCTCGACGGCCCTGCATCTGGCAAAGGCCGGAAAATCCGTCACCGTGCTGGAGGCGGAAGATGTCGGCTTCGGCGCGTCGGGCCGAAATAACGGGCAGGTGATACCGGTATTGACCCGCGCCGACCCCGACTATCTGACGGCAAGGTTCGGCGCGGCGGGCGAACGCTTCGTCAATCTCATCGGCGGGTCGGCGGCGTTTGTTTTCGATCTGGCGCGCGAGCACGGGCTTGAATGCGAAGCCGAGCAGTCCGGCTGGATCCAGCCGGCACACAGCCCGGGCCGCTTCAGGGCGATATCCGAGAACCGCTACCGGCAATGGGAAAAGCATGGGGCCGATGTCGAGCTGTTGGATAAGGCCGAGCTGGAGCGCCGTATCGGCACGAACTTCTTCTTTGGCGGATTCGGCAATAAGACCGGCGGCCATATTAACCCGTTGGCCTTGACGCGGGAGCTTGCCCGCGCCGCCGCCGAGAACGGGGCGGTGATTTACGAACG
>JAYPOZ010000247.1:0-1656 GCA_038131165.1 Rickettsiales bacterium
AAACGTCATCTTTCCCGCTATCTTCCCTGTTTTAGCGCAACGAGGCTCATTTAAACCCGCATTTCCCAAGTGACCGAACCATTTGATGCGGTTTTCGCCTGTTTCTGATATATAAATCAGCAGGTTAGAACGGATAGAAGGCGGCTCGGATGCGGAACCCAGAGGGTGAATCGGATAGCCACCCACTTCGGCCCTGTTTCGACCGCCGCCTGAAGCTGGAGTTCCACGGATCGCGGGTGACCTCCGACGCCGGGCTGCTTGCCTATCGCGAACTCGATGACGCCCTCGGGCTGACGGCATTGGCGGGCGAATTTCTCGCCGACAGCCGGACCGGCAGGAACGGCTGGCACGGCATCGTCGGTCTCCTGCGTCAGTCGATATATGGTCGCCTCGCCGGGTATGAAGACGTGAACGACGCCGACCGGCTCGGGCGCGACCCCGCGATGCGCTGGATCGTCGGCGGCAAGGCTGTCGAGCGCGGCGGCGCATCGACCAGCCAGATGGGTCGGTTCGAGACAGAGTTGCTCGCCACCAATGACAACCTCGCTGCCCTGGCCGACCTTTCGGGCGTCTGGATCGACCGGGTTCATGACCGCAACCCGCCGAAGCTGATTGTGCTCGACATGGACAGCTCCGTGAGCCCGACCCACGGCGATCAGGAAGGCACAGCTTACAACGGCCACTTCGGCTGCACCTGCTATCATCCGCTGTTCGTGTTCAATCAGTTCGGCGACCTGGAGCGTTGCAGCCTGCGACCCGGCAACGTGCACAGCGCCCACGAATGGCGCAACGTGCTGGAGCCGGTTGTCGCGCGATACCGGGATCGGAAGCTGCGGCGGTACTTCCGGGGCGATGCGGCGTTTGCCTTGCCCGGGATATACGAGTTCCTCGAAGCCGAGGGCTTCAGCTACGCCATCCGGCTTCCGGCCAACAAGGTGCTGCAGGAATACGTCGCCCATCTGCTCAAACGCCCCGTCGGCAGACCGCCCAAGGAAGTGCGCCGGTATCACGCGAGCTTCAGCTATCGGGCCGCAAGTTGGACAAAGCCCCGCCGCGTGGTTGCCAAGGTCGAATGGCATCCGGGCGAACTGTATCCTCGCGTCGGCTTCATTGTCACCAACCTGAGCCGTCCCGCTGAACGGGTCGTCGCATTCTACAATCAGCGCGGCACCGCCGAGCAGTACATCAAGGAGGGCAAGAACGCGATTCGGTGGACGCGCCTGTCGTGCCAGAAGTTCCGCAACAACGGGGTCCGTCTCCAGCTTCATGCGCTGGCCTACAACCTCGGCAACTTCATGCGCACCCTGGCGCTGCCCGATGCCGTGGAACAGTGGTCACTGACCAGCCTGCGGGAAAAGCTCATCAAGATCGGCGCGAAGATCGTCCGCCACGGCCGCTACGTCACGTTCCAGATGGCCGAGGTCGCCATTCCCCGCGACCTGTTCGCCGACATCCTGCGCCGCATCGACCGGCTCAGACCTGAGCCAGCCCCAACATGATCGACGGCCCCTCGCCGATGCTCGCCGGCGACAGGACGAGTGCGCCCGCAACACGGCACGAACGGCAATATCGGATGCGACGGCAACCAATCGCCACGCAATCCGATGGTATCGGCATGGCCGTCGTTGCCGAACGATACCGGATTGCGTGGCGGAC
>JAYPOZ010000248.1:0-1592 GCA_038131165.1 Rickettsiales bacterium
CTGCAATGCGCGCATGATGATCTTGAACCCGTCGCCTTCCTCGCCGAGGCGATTCTCGACCGGCACAATGAAGTCGTCCATGAAGACCGCATTGGTCCGGATCGACTTCGAAAGGCCGAGCATGTCGATCGGCCGAGCCTCGAATCCGGGATACTTCTTCGGCTCGACGATGAAGGCCGTGACGCCTTTCGCGCCGGCATCGGGATCGGTCTTGGCGAGGAGGATACCCGAATCGCATTCGTTTGCGAGCGAGGCGAAAATCTTCGACCCGTTGAGCTTGTATACGTCGCCGTCCCGCTTCGCCGTCGTCCGCATGGCTCCCAAGGCGTCGGACCCGCCGCCCGGTTCGGTCAGAGACATCATGCCGATGTTCTCGCCCGAGAGCAGCTTCGGGACGTATTCCATCACCTGCTCCACCGTCCCGGCGGAGTAGATGCAGTAAGGGGTCAGCGACGCCTGCTGGTTCACACAGGCGGCGAACCGGACGTCGTTCCGGGCCATTTCCTCCGTTACCACGGCAGCGGCCAAATAACCGACGCCGGTGCCGCCGACCGATTCCGGAAACACGGAGCCAAAGAAACCCATGGCACCCGCCTTCTTGATCAGTTCGCGCGGAAACGTGCCGGTGCGCTCCAGATCCTCGATTACGGGCGCGACCTCCGTTTCCATGAAGCGGTTCACGCTGTCGCGAATTGCCTGAATCTCCGGCGGGAACATATCGTCCATCTTAGGTCTCCTCCTGGATTTTCTCCGATACAGCGCAACATGCATGCCAGACGAGAACGTTGCAATTTCAAGCGTCTTCGCAGATCGAGCGGGCTGGATTGCAGTCCGTAGATACAAATGGACCACCTTTGTCGTTGGGGAAGACAAACGGCGCGGCAATCGCAATGGGAGGAGACGATGGATTTACAGTTGGGTGGAAAAGTCGCGCTCATTTCGGGCGCAAGCGCCGGAATCGGCCGCGAGACGGCGAAGGTTCTGGCGGGCGAAGGCGTGCGGACCATCGTCGTCGCCCGGCGGGGGGAACTGCTCGAAAGCCTCGCGGAGGAGATCGCGGCCGCCGGCGGCCCTCGGCCGATGACGATCGTCGAGGACCTCACCGACCGCTCCGCCTTCGCCCGGCTCCGGGACCGGGTGCTGGGCGAAGTCGGCCCTGTCGACATCCTGATCAACAATCTCGGCGGCTCGCGGCCGCTCAGCATGGACGCCCCCGACGAAGACTGGGACGAGGCGTTCAACTTCAACTTCACGCCGATGCGGAAGCTCTCGGAGGCCTTCGTGCCGGGGATGCGGGAACGCAAGTGGGGCCGGGTCGTCTGCCTCACCGCCTCGACCGAGCCCTGGGACGTCAGCGGCTCGCTCTCGACCAAGGCCGCCGTCATCGTCTGGGCCAAGGGCCTGTCGAAGCGGGTCGCGCGCGACGGCGTCACGGTGAACTGCGTCTCGCCCGGCTTTCTGCTGACGGAGCAGATCCGCGAGCATTATTTCACCCATGTCCTGCCGACCGAAGCGGACCGCGAGAAATTCCTGAGAGACGAAATTCCCGCAGGATATTTCGGCGAAGCGTCGGACGCCGCCGACCTCATCGT
>JAYPOZ010000249.1:0-1558 GCA_038131165.1 Rickettsiales bacterium
CCGGCCAGTTCGCCTCGCCCTTGGCGATATTGCCGGCCACGTCCTGCGACCACTGCGCCTGAACCGACTTCGAATAATTGAGGTAGAGCTTCCCCGCCACGATCGTCCAGGCCTCCGGGTCGATCGGCGCCGTGTAGCCCTGGCTGACCGCCCACGCGCAATATCCCCCGAACTGCGGCGCATATTTCTCGGGATTGCGGGCGAACTGATCGCGGTTCTCCGCGCTGGCGAAACGCCATTTCGCGCCGTTCCATTCATGGGTGAAATCGGAAGATCCTTCGAGCGCCCGGCCGTCGGTGAAATAGGCGACCGGATCGGCACCCGATATCGCCACGCCGGCGAGGAAAGACTGGTTGATCGGCGCTTTCTCCGCGGCGGCGGGAAAGGCGGTGAAGACCAGAAAGAGAAGTGTGGCCAATCGTTTCATTATCCGATGCTCCCGATATGTGCGTCCTCTCATTAGGGCACGCCGGATGGCGGTTACAACGGTTCTGAATATCACATCCGCTCGCGAACGAGTGAGGGCCGCGCTGGTTGCCCGGCGCGGCCCTCAAACAACGTGCTTGCCAAAAGATCGCTATATCAGATCTGGCAGGAAGGTAATGATCTCCGGGAATGCCAGGAACAATCCGACAGTGGCGATATCCGCACCGAAGAACGGCGCGATGCCCTTGAAGACGTCCCCCAATGGAATATCCGGTCTGACCGCCGCCACAACGTAACAGTTGAGGCCCACCGGCGGCGTGATCAAGCATACCTCGCACATCTTGACCACGATGATACCGAACCAAATCGGGCTGTAGCCGAGCTCGATGACCGCCGGATAGACGACCGGCAAGGTCAGCAGCAGCATACCGATGGCATCCATGAACATGCCCAGGATGGCGTAGCCACACAGGATCAGGATCATGATGACGACAGGCGGCAGATCGTGTTCCACGCGGAGGCCGACGATGAACTCGGCGAACTCGGCGGGCAGGCCCGAATAACCGAGGAAACGGACAAAGATCAACACACCCCAGATCAGGGCGAAGATCATCACCGTCAGTTTCGCCGTCTCCAGCAGCGCGTCCTGGAGATTGTCCCATTTCATGCCGTGGAAGATCGCCACGCAAAGCACGATGAACGCACCCAGCGCACCGGCCTCCGTCGGTGTTGCCTTACCGGTATACATCGCCCAGAAGATGACGCCGACGACGAAGAAAATCGGCAGCGTGCCGGGGATGGTCTTGATCCGCTCCATGAGCGGCGGAGCGGCAATCGGCTGGCCCAGTTCCGGCTTCCACATGCACTGGCCGATGATCAGCATCGCGTAGATGATCGCCGAGACGATACCCGGTATGAAGCCCGCAATGATCAGGGCGCCCACCGATTCCTCGACGATGATGGCGTAAATCACCAAAATCGCACTCGGCGGAATCAGAGACGCGAGCGTCCCTCCCGCCGCCACGACACCGGCCGCCAATCTCTTGTCGTATCCGTTCTCCAGCATCGACGGGATGGCGACACGGCTGAACACCGCCGCCGTTGCCGTACTCGCACCCGACACGGCCGCAAA
>JAYPOZ010000250.1:0-1556 GCA_038131165.1 Rickettsiales bacterium
ATCATGCGCGGGTATTACGGAAATGAGGAAGCGACCCAAAAGACGATCGACGAGGCGGGCTGGCTCCGCTCCGGCGATCTCGGGACCATGGACGAGGACGGTTACGTCCGGATTACCGGACGGCTGAAGGAAATGATCATCCGCGGCGGCGAGAACATCTATCCCGCCGAGATCGAAGCCTGCTTATTCGAAAGCCCCAAGATCGCGCAGGCCGCCGTGTTCGGCGTTCCGGACGAACTCTACGGCGAGGAAGTCATGGCATGGGTCCAGCTTCATCCCGGCGAGACGATGACAGAGCAGGAAATTCAGGATTTCTGCCGGGACAACCTCGCGCACTTCAAGGTGCCGCGTTATGTCTGGATCGTCGACGAGTTCCCGATGACGGTGACCGGCAAGCTGCAGAAGTTCAAGATGCAGGAGATCGCCGCCGAAAAACTCGGCCGTTCAGGCTAGTATCCGGGGCCTAATCGACGACAACAAAGGTCCGGACCTCGATACTTTCGCGCGCCGGGGCGTCGGTCTTCATTTCGGAAAGGGCAAAGGCGCCGTGCGGCGCGAACCGCGCGCGTCCGTCGTCGATGCTGTCCCATCCCTTGATGAGCAGGACTTCATCCCGCTCCATCTCAGGTGCGTAGTACCAACGCTGGTTGTCACCGTGCGCCACTTGATAAATCTCTCCCACCCGGTCGGGGAATACTTGGTCCGTGGCCAGCAATTCTTTCTTCGCGATGCTCGACGCATCGGCCAAGGCCAGTGGCGAGCGCTGAACCGGCCCTGTGATCGGTCGCCAGACATTGATCTGCAGGATGCGCGCGCCGGCGGCGATCAAGCGTTCGTACTCCGCCTCGCCGAGGGCATCCTTTGCCCGTTGCGGCCCGCTGGCGACCGTATAGTCGACGTGCACGCGGGTCGCGGGTCCCCGCAGACCGTCGGGATTGGCCGCACCCATCCCGCTATCCGAGCGCCGGGTGACATCGAAGACGACGACCTGACTGGCGCCGAAGCGATCCTTCAGCAGCGCTTCGATTTCGGCGTTGTAGGGACCTTGTATGGCTTCGTCATCATAGAGGTCGGAAACCTTCGTTTCGTGGCGGTGCAGTTCGAATCCTTCTAGATCGATGGACAAGCCAACGGAAATCGGCCGCATGTCGGCGATTTCGACCGCACGGGTGTCGAGTTCGAAAAAGATTTCGGGGTCGCCGCCGGTCAGTGCGGAACTGTGAAAAACCGGCTTGGTCTCCTGCGGGACGATGAAGGTCAATTCTCCAACGACACTGGAGCGGCTGTCCGCTGGTGCGCTTTGGCTCATGGCTCGTTCCTCAAACATGCGTTGCCGGCGGTCATCCATTCGGGCGCCGGTCCTGTTATCCCTAAGATGATCGAATTTCACGCGTTTTACGACCGAGTTCTCTTCATCTTCGGTTTAGAAAAATTAAACCCTAAACCCCGTCGCTGTCGCGGTAACGATCCTTCAATTTCCGCATACCACCCAGCCACCGATCGTAATCGCCGGTCTTGCGCTTGAGATAATCGAGGACGACAGGATGCGGCAGAAT
>JAYPOZ010000251.1:0-1556 GCA_038131165.1 Rickettsiales bacterium
TTCCGCGTGTCCGGCACTTGCAAGTCGGCATCGATGGGACGCAGGCGATCCGGATCGATTTCGATCTTGATCTGGTCCTTGATCGGCGAAAACGCAAGCAGGGTGTCGAGCAACTCGCGTATCGTGCAACTGTGATCGCCGCCGATGTTGTAATAGGCCCCCGCGACCGGGTTGACGGTCAGCAGCATATGATAGGCGCGCACCGCGTCGCGCACGTCGGCGACGGTGCGGAGCGAGTCGAGATTACCAACCTTAAGGACCGCCGGGATCAATCCGGCCTCGATCAGGGCGATCTGCTTGGCGAAGGTGGATTCCGCAAAGACGTCGCCGCGCCGTGGCCCGGTATGTGTAAACATTCGGGTGGTCATTACCGTCATATCGTAAGCTTCGGCGTAGAAGCGGCCGATCAGGTCGGTACCCACTTTCGAAATCGCGTAGGGCGAAGCGGGATGAAAGGCGCATTCCTCGTCGATTGGAATCTTCTCCTTCGGGACCCGGCCGAACACTTCGGAGGAAGCGCAGACATGGATAATTGCCTTGGGACTGTATTGCCGTAAGGCGTCGAGGACCCGGGCCGTGCCCTGGATGTTGGTCTCGAACGTATCAAGCGGGCTTTCGAAGCTGGTGCGCGGATAACTTTGCGCGGCCAGATGGAATACATAATCGGGTGCGGCCTGCCGCACGACATCTTGGACCGCCAGCGTGTCTCTGAGATCGCCGTAGAGCAGCTTAACGCGTTTGCCCCGGTTGATCATCGGGACTAGCGATTCGAGGTTGTCGAGCGGGCTACGCCAGCGGCACATGCCGACGACGTCCCAATCGGTCTCGGCGATCAGGTAATCGGCGAGATGAGAGCCAACCATGCCGGTAATGCCGGTTATGAGGGCCCGGGGTGCGCTCATGCGTGGAGCGCTCCTTTATCGGCGAGGAAAGCCTCGATGGCGCCCGCGATGTGCCTGCCCGCTGCCGCATCAATATCTTGGTGATTGCCTATGGAGAACCCCCGATCCATGACCGCGCTGGCATGGACAAGGTCGCCTTGGGTGCGGTGCGGATATAACCGGAGGCCGGGCTGGCGGGCAATATTGCCGCAAATGATCGGCCGGGTTTCGATGCCAGCCGCCCCCAGCGCTTGCATGATCTCCTCGACGGTAAAAGGTGCGTCGGCGGCCAAGGTAAGTGGAAAGCCAAACCAGGAGTGCTGCCCGCCCGGCGTCTCTCGCTGCTGGTGCAGGACACCGGCATTGGGCTCAAGGCGGTCGGCAAGCCGTCGGGCGTTTCGGCGGCGAGTCTCGACATAACCGGCCAGCTTCGGAAGCTGCACGGACCCCATTGCACCTTGAATCTCCATGGCCCGCAGATTGTAGCCGAGATTGACAAAGAGGAAGCGGGGATTGATCTCGGGATGCCGCTCGGTCCAGCGATTTGGTTTCTCGACCTCGCGCGTCCAGCCATGGGCCCGCAGAATGCGCATCAGTTCCGCATCCTCGAAATCGCCTGCGACGGTGATGCCGCCTTCAAGCGTCGTCATATGGTGCGAGAAATAGAAGCTGAAG
>JAYPOZ010000252.1:0-1515 GCA_038131165.1 Rickettsiales bacterium
GTATTCGACATCAGCGAAGGCATGTTGGGCCGAGAGTCGGCGCCCGGCTGGTTGGCGCGCAAGTTGCCTCTCGACACATGCGGGAATTGTTAGAGCCTATTTTCGTGACAGCGCCGCGTCGACCGCCGCTATTTGCGCGTTGAGATCGATTGCGCATTCCGACGTGACTTCCAACTCCCGATCTTCGAATACGTCGCGCTCCTGATGCGCGGCCTTCCTATTCTCGTCCGCCTTGTCGCGTTGATAGGTCAACTCGCTGATTTGCGGGAGAAACATGACGATCATATTGGTCACCCACACATTCACGATCCAGGAAGGATGCGCGAGATCGATCTCGAAACGATGCAGGAAACGACACACATCCTTCGCCGAGTACCATACCTCGCCGGTCACCCAACGGTTCGTCGTGAAAAGTTTGACGGGGAACCCTTTCGGATCCATCGAGATCGCCGCCAAGTGGCTCAGCGCATCGTCGGGGTCGTCCGGCATCACGAAACCTTCGACCGGCGCCGGATGAATGCCGGGCGGCATGCCATCGGGCCGCAGAAAGGTATGAAAATGCCCGTGCTCGCCGGGCCGTTCTTCCTTGGGGTGGGAGTGGTAATAATACTGTCCGTGGGTCTCGAAGTCGTAGACGTCGCCGTCGGGATAATGATCCCATTCGAAAAAATCGTCGTAATCTCTTAGAAGCTCGCCGACGATGTTGTCGCTGGTCTTGGCCAGAACCCGATGGCAATTGACCACGATATGGCCGGCTTCGCGCATCTCGGTCAGCTCGGTTTTCGACAGCGCCGAAAAATCGATTTCTACAGTCATATCTGCGCTTTCCGCATTTCAGCTTGGTTCAATATTCGTACGTCATTCGAGAACGAGGCGAAAGCCAATCAGTATATGTTTGAGAGTCCCCGGTCGCGCATGCCGTGCCGCGGGGCGGCAGATGCCGCAACCGCTGTCGTCCCACGAGCCGCCTTTGACAATATAACGCCCGGGCCCTGCCGCCGTCGCTGTCCACTCGAAGACCTGACCCGAGGCGTCGAGCAACCCGAAGGGGCTCGCCCCTTTCGGAAACTGCCCTACCGGAACCGTGTCGAACGGCCCGTTGTCGTGGCTGTTCAACAGGGCAGGATCGAAAGTGTCGCCCCAAGGAAAGCGTCGTCCGTCCGTGCCCCGCATCGCTTTCTCCAGTTCGGCTTCCGTCGGCAGCCGGAAACGATGACCGGTCTCCCGAGACAACCATTCCGCATATGCCGCCGCATCGGCTTGACTGACGAGGACCACCGGATGGTCCAGACGATCCGCCGGTGGATGTCCTCCCTTCCAGGCATGCCGCCGTGTCCGCTCGTAAGGATGGATCAAGCCATACCCATCCCAGGTTTCGCGCTCGACGTCGGGCGGCGCATATCCCGTGGCCCGCACGAACTGCCCATACTCTTTGTTTGTGATGAGGCGGCGGGTAATTCTGAACGCGGACAGATACTTATCCTGCCGATCGAATTCGCTTTCGTACCATTTCCA
>JAYPOZ010000253.1:0-1505 GCA_038131165.1 Rickettsiales bacterium
CATCACGTCGGTCATGAACTTGTTCTTCCGGTTCACGACGCCGATCTGGCGCACTTTATCGCTGTAGCTGGCGGGGAAGACGTCGCTGGTGACCGCCTTCATGGCCGGGTCTTCGTGCAGCGCCGCCATCCGGCGGAACCCGTCGGTCAGGCGGTCCAGATCCCGTTTGTCGGACAGCAGGTTGAATTCGACGGCGGGCTCGGCGCGCCAGTCCTTGGAGTCGAGGCGGACCTGCCCGGTTTCCGAATAGGTCTTGTTGACGAAGATGATCATCGACGCGATCTGTTCGCCGACCGCATGCCAAGCGGATTTGGCGACGGCGGCGACGAACATGTCGCCCATGGGCGCGCCACCGATCCCGGAGGAATACCGCAACCCGGCCAGCATGTGGCGTCCGGTGAAATCGTTGACCCGGCCCGCCGGGTGGATGAACGACGCGACGGCGATCGAGGGGTGATCCATGAGCCGCTGGCCGACGCCGGCGAGATTGGCCCGCACCGCGATCCCCATATCGTTGAGATGCATGGCGGGGCCGATGCCCGCCCGCAGCAGATGCGCCGGGGAATGAATGGCGCCGGACGAAAGGATGACTTCGTTGGCGCGAAATTCCGTCGCCTTGCCATCCACCAGCGCCATCACGCCGACGCATTTCAGGCCCTCGAACAGCAGTTCCGTGACCTGGGTATTCGTCGAGATGGTGAGGTTCTCGCGCAAACGGGTGCCGGGATCGAGATACCCTGTCGCAGCGGAGACCCGGCGCTCGTAGGCGTTCGAACTGGTGATCGGGAAGAATCCGTCCTCGAATTTGCCGTTCTGGTCGGGCAGATAGGAATAGCCCGCCCGCTCGTAGGCTTCGGCCAGTGCCTTCGAATATCCGTTCCACAGGTCGGGAAAGATGCGGCGCACCGGTATCCGGCCCTCGTTGCCGTGATAAGGACCGTCAAAGTCCATATCCCGTTCGACCTTCCTGAAATACGGCAGCACCGCGTCCCAGTGCCAGCCCTTGGCGCCCCGTACCTCCCATTCGTCGTAGTCCGTGGGGGCGCCCCGATTGGCGAGCTGGCCGTTGATCGAGGAGCCGCCGCCGAGCACGCGGGCCTGCTCGTATTTTCTGAGCGGCGGCCGGTCTGCGTCCGGGTTGTTGTGCGAGATGACCTGGGTCGTGACCTTGAGCTCGGTCCAATGAAAGCGCGTGTCGAGATAGGCCTTGCCGGGATAGGAGTCGAGAATCTCCGGCGGCACCTTGCCGTGCGGCGTGTCCTGTCCCGCCTCGCAGACCAGGACCCTGTTGGCGCTGCGGGCCGAGAGCCGGTTGGCGAGCACCGATCCGGCGGAGCCGCCGCCGACGATGATGAAATCGTAGTTCATGGACCGCTCCTCTCTCTCAGCCGACCTGGCGGGCGATAAACGCCTTCATCAGTGCGATGGCGCGGTCGGTCTCCGGGCCGGGGTCGCGCGCGAAGGCGTGCGGCATGCCGGGGAACAGCTCGCGCTCCGCCGCCCCG